>CACXUY010000013.1 GCA_902770965.1 uncultured Lachnospiraceae bacterium
TATAGTTTTTTCCATATCGGAGTTTTCAACAATATCAGTGAGTTCATCGGTTTCGGGATGTTCAGCAATATCCGTGAACTCGTCGGTTTCGGGATGTTCAGCAATATCCGTGAACTCGTCGGTGTCAGGATGCTCGTCAATATCCGTGAAATCATCAGTATCAGAAGTCTCACCAGTATCAGAAGTCTCACCAGTATCAGAAGTCTCACCAGTATCTGAACTCTCCTCAACGTCAGATTTTTCATCTATAACAGGGGTCTCATCAAGGACAGTATTTTCGTCAACATCAGAGCTATCATCTACAGCGGGGATCTCTTCAAGGCCGTATTCCTCTTTGATATCAGATCTCTCTGTGACAGAGGCCTCTTCAGAAACAGGCGCACCCTCATTAACAGGCATATCCTCAGCAACAGGCGTTTCTTCATCAGCTGGTACATCCTCAGCAACAGGCGTTTCTTCATCAGCTGGTACATCTTCAGCAACAGTCGTTTCTTCATCAGCTGGTACATCTTCAGCAACAGGCGCGTCTTCTTTAGAAAGCGGCTCTTCTTTAACCGGTGGTGCTTCTTTAACCGGTGGTTCTTCTATAATAGGAAGAAACAAATGGGGAGACTGCTGGCAGACAGGACATTTCTCCAAATCGGAGAAAGACATCCCTTCAGCTTCTTCATCAAAGACATATCCACATATCCTGCATTTGTACTTCATAAATCGGCCTCCTTTTTAATAATAGGTATAGTCTGAATAAATAAATAATGTAGAAAACAGTGATATTGGGCAATAACAGGAAAAACAGGCAAATAAATTATAGGGATACTATCAATTCGAGCAACAGGTAGATCGTATTATTAACTGAGCGATACGTTACAAAAACGGTGCATAACAAAAAATCATATATGACTTATTATACTATCGTGTGTGATATCTCGCAAGAAAAGTGTAAGCTCATCTCGGATTTTTTGCCGTTATAATCATAAAATGACATAAATATTACAAAATGAGTTCGGGGCTTGATAAGGCAACAGTCAAACGATATAATGAATTCCAGATGCGTGAATCGACGGAGATGAAACTGTATAGTTCAGATGAATCGATATTTACTCAATTCTGACGTTTATTTATCTATTTAAGCTTGCTGCCGGTTCTGCTTGATTACGCGAACCGTTATTCAGAAATCACCAACCACCAGTTCAACCGGTGATTGGTGACTTAACAACATGGCTTCCATAACTATAGAAAAAGATTACAGAAGAAAGGAATCAGGGTGAGTAAGAAAAACAGCTATATTATCTTTGGGGTTATGATCCTTGCGGCGCTTGTTATGACAGTGATCGGATACCGCATGGGCAGGGAATTCGGATATCGCGCCGGGATGGAAGCAGGGCAAGGCAGCGTCTCCGAGCATGGTCAAACGCGGCCGGGTCAGGAGCAGGAGGATCAGCTTCAGCCGGGTCAGGAGCAGGATGGTCAGTCCCGCGTGGGCGGACCGCAGGTGAGTGAAGCTCAAGAGCTGCTCTTCAACCTCAACCGCAGCAGTATTGAGAATATAGATGTGGAGGGAGGCACGGTTTACGTTATCGGCCATCAGAGTCCTGATTCGGATACAGTATGCAGCGCCATAGCTTACGCTCGGCTGCTGACCATGCTTGGGGTGAATGCTGAAGCGGCAGTCACAGATAAACTAAACAATGAGACGGCTTTTATTCTGAGGGAAGCGGGTGTGAAAGCACCGCCTGTGTTGGAAGATGCCTCAGGGAAAGACATTTTCCTGGTTGACCACAGCGAATATGCACAGGCTGCCGAGGGGATGGAGGATGCGCACATAGTCGGAATACTGGATCATCACGGGGTCGGCAGTGTTACAACAGGATACCAGATCGTCTATGAAGCGCGGCCTATAGGAGCGACGGCAACTATTGTGTGGCTGGATTACTTGAATTATGGACTCGAAGTCGATAAGACGACTGCTTTTGTGCTGTTGGGCGCGGTCTTGTCTGATACTGACAATCTGGCCGGTTCGACTGTGACATACGCGGATAAGCAGGCCGTATCGACACTAGCCGATATCGCGGGAGTGGAGGATGTCGATGGCTTGGCAAGGAAGCTTCATGAGATGAGCTTGTCCTACGAGGGCATGACCGATGAAGACATACTGTTCTCCGATTACAAGGAATACGAAGTGAGCGGGGTAAAATTCGGGATCGGCTCAGTAGGTGCTATTGACGAGAAGACGGCAGAAGAGCTCGCCGGACGGATGAAGACGGCTATGCAGGATGGCTTTAAAACGAGGGATGTAAGCCTTATGTATGCCTTGGTCGGTATCAGGGAGAATGGAGAGAAGATAGACTACGTTGTGCCATACGATGAAATGTCAAGGCAGGTATTGGAAGAGGCGTTCCCTCAGCATGAGATGTACGGCGAGACGGCGTTTGTCTTCCCCAAAGGACTGGGAAGAAAGACGAAATTTGTCCCCGGATTGACGGAGTATCTCGCAGCGCATCCGAAGGAGTAAGAAGAAAAATAAAAGGAAAGGATATTTTCGTTTTTTGACCGGCATCAGAATTGATATTTGGTATGATCTCAGCCTTTCTAATTTGATCTAAAAAAGAAGTGGGTCTGCCGCACATATGATTATGTGCGGCAGACCAAAAGTACATTATAAACAAAAGGGTATAGCATATGGACAGTCATCTGCTATGCCTTTTTTGTTTAAGGCTACGAGCCAAGAGCTGTGGGGCAAGCTTGCTAGCAGCCACGTCTCCCTATGTATGTCCCTATGATTTCTTCGGCGACCTTGCGCCGGGAAATACATCGGTCCATGGCTTGTTTTTCGATGTAGCGGTGGGCGTGTGGCTCGTCCATCTTCAGCTCGGAGATCAGTACCCACTTGGCGCGGTTGACGATGCGGATCTCCTCCATTTTCTCTTCCACGGACAGATTCTTTTTCTCCATCTGTTTAGTTCGCTCGCGGGCGCTTTCCATCCATCCCAGTGCCAATGCCAGAATCTGCCTGGAAATCGGCTTGGGAAGCGCAAACACGCCATGGGTGACAATACGATAGAAGGTATCCTCGTACAGCTCTGTCCGGATGATGAGAAGAACAACGGCGCCGATATGGCCTGCCGCATCAATTGCGAAACGAATGCCCGTATCATCAGGAAGAGGAGAATTGATGATGAGAAAATCGTATTTCTGATCGTTCCACAGACGTTTCGCAGTGCTGACGCTGCTGACGATCTTGATCGGATGATAATGTGATTCGTTCAGGAATGATGAAAGAGCGGTATTCAGTTTTTCTGCCGAGGATACGACGAGAACGCTGTAGCTTCGTTCTTCCAGACTCATAGGCTGATCCCTTTCATAAACTGACTGGATACAGGTAAATGCGCAGACAGCGGTTAGACCAGACACGGCATCGCACAGTCGGTAACAGCGGCATGCGGTCAGGCATGGCATCGTGCGGTCAGTCACAGCGGCAATACGGCCGGTTACATAAAATATGCGGTCAGGCATTGCAGTATATAGACAATATCCTTTCAGGAATATGCGTCTTGATAAAATCGCTGGCGGTAGCGGCGGCACAGGCCTCTGCATAGCTTGCGGGAAGCTTCTCAAACCGGGACAGGACCTGAGGCTCCGCCAGATAAAGGTTGATGTCCGCCGGTTCAGGCAAGGTCCGTTGATTCTCTATGCCGTCGAGCGCCGCATATATCATAAGGGCAAAAGCCAGATAAGGATTCGCGCAAGGATCCGGCGAGCGGAGTTCGGCTCTGCGGTATTCTCCGATTGCAGCTGGGATGCGTACCAGCTGGGAACGGTTTTCTGCGGACCAGGATACATAGCCCGGAGCCTTCTGGCTTCCCAGACGATTATAAGAAGCATACTGCGGATTCATGAAAACCGTCATCGGCCTCACGTTGGCAAGTATTCCGGCAATCATATAAGAGAACAGATCATCCCGGAACGGCTTCATGGAGATGTTGATGTGGAAGCCGTTTCCGGCAGCGTTTTCCAACGGCTTCGGCGAGAAATCAGCGCATAACCCATAGCGGCTGGCGATAGTTTTTACGACTCTCTGGAAGGTCTGCGCATGGTCGGCCGCGGCCAAGGCGTTTGAGTAGCGGAAATCTATCTCGTTTTGACCCGGACCTTCTTCGTGATGAGAGCTTTCGGTGCGGATTCCCATCTGCTCCAGGGTAAGGCATATGTCGCGGCGGATGCTCTCGCCCTGGTCATCCGGGGCGATGTCCATGTATCCCGCCCTGTCACAAGGTATTTTTGTGGCCTTGCCGTTGTCGTCGAGCAGGAAGAGATAGAATTCAAGCTCTGCTCCGAAGGTGAAGGATAAGCCTGACTGTTCCGCTTTATTCATGGCGTCCTTAAGCAATTGCCGCGTGTCGCATTCAAAGGGGGAGCCGTTCGGATATGTGATAGAAGAAAACATCTGAACCACACGCCCATGCTCAGGATGCCAGGGCAGGGGCATCAGGCTGTCGGTCTCGGGATGCAGCAGCAGGTCGCTGTGTGCCTCATCGCCGAAGCCCTTGATAGCGGAAGCGTCGAACGCTATGCCGGTCTCGAAAGCCCGGGGAAGCTCATCAGGCATGATCGATATATTTTTCTGCTTTCCGAAAACGTCACAGAAAGCAAGGCGGATGAATTTTACGTCCTCCTCTTGAATATACTGAATGATCTCTTCCTTTGTATAATTCATGTCATCCTCCTGTAAATATCAGTTTGCGACATACAGCTGACGGTAGGGATTGTTGGTGTCCGGCGTCAGCACGGTAAAATGATGGGATAAAATATATTCTATATCATACCCGAAAATATCGCAAAACTCTACAAGATAAGACCGAAGTTCCTTTTTGTCCGCTTCGTCCGCCGATCTTACGACGACCTGCTTCGGAAATACGACGTCCCTGCATTCCGAGCGCAGGAACATCTTTCCCCCGTGCATCCCGGTGCCGGGGAAATACCCCACGATTTTTTCCTGAGGAGTGAACAGGTTCAGCACGATGATCACCCCGCCGGCCTGGTATTCCCCCAGAAAGCTCCCCGCTTTACCGCCGATGACCATGAGCGGCTTCTTGTCCTGATAGGCCTTCATATTTATTCCGGTGCGGTAGCCCGCATCGCCATTCACGAATATCTTCCCACCGCGCATGGCATAGCCCGCGACGTCGCCGATATTGCCATGTATCAGGATGGCACCATCGTTCATGGTGTCGCCCACTGCGTCCTGCGCACTTCCCATGACTTCAATGGTTCCGCCGTTCAGATATGCCCCGAGGGCATTGCCGGGAACTCCGTGAATCTTGATATCCTTTCCATCCATGCCCGCGGCGATAAAGCGCTGTCCGCAGCAGTCGGTGATAGTGCAGCCGGAGGAACAGTGCCTGATAGCATCGTTGAGTTTCTTGTGGTCCATTTCTCCTGCGTTGATAAGCATATACTTACACCGTCCTTCCGAATTTTTCCGTCCGCGTCTTGCGAGAAAAAGCGGCGGTCGTAGCATTTTTCTTCATGAGTTCGAAGTCGACCGAAGACAAGGGCGTTTGCTCGCGGATCATAGAAGTGTAGATGCCGGCTCGTTCGTCACATCCTATCAGCACGAAGCCCTTCAGCCTGTCATCCTCCGTATAGAGGCGCTTGATGGAACGATCATTCTTTTCCTCATACATTTTACCGGCGTATGTGCCTGCGGTCATGGCGTGAAGGCCGAAAAAGCCGATGGAGTTCATGGGGATCGCTTTGTCAAATACAGCGTTGCCCCCTGCCATATTTACCCCGGCGACGAAGCCTTGGAATGCCGCGTTCGGAAGGATAGCCAAAACCTTTCCTGTTCCTGAGGAAAGATCCTCGGACTCGGTGCAATCTCCCGCCGCATATATTCCTTCGATGGAAGTCTCCATACTGGAGTTCACGAGCATCCCCCGGTTGACCTCGCCGCCGATCTCCTTCAGCAGAGCTGTGTTGGGACGGACGCCGACCGCCAGTACCAGCACATCAAAATCAACGATGGTGCCGCTTTTCATAATCGCTGTATCTTTATCGAAACGGCTTACGCTGTCTCCCAAAAGGAAGCGCATGCCATGTTTCTCAAGATGCCTTTGCATCATTGATGCACACTCCGCATCAAGGATACTGGAGAGGATGCGGTCCGCCAGATCGCAGACAGTGATGCTTTTCGTTCGTCCGCTAATGCCTTCGGCACATTTCAGGCCGATGAGGCCCGCCCCTATGATAAGGACCTTTGTATTCTCATCAACGTCCTGCTCCAACGACAGGGCGTCATCGAGCGTCATGAAGGTGTGCTTCCGGGAAACATTATCCAGCCCTTCCATCTTAGGTATGAAGGGAGAGGAGCCGACCGCAAGGCACAGCGCGTCGTAGGGGAGTATTTCGCCGTTGTCCAGTCCGACTGTCTTTTTGTCTTTATGGATATGGACAGCCTTCTGCCCATACAGCACGGCTGCCTTCATCCGCTGATAAAAACCGTCCTTGCGGTAGCCCATATTCTCGGGAACGGTTTTGTTTTCCAGATAATATGAGATGAGAGGCCGGCAATAGGCCTCATGCTTTTCCTCTGAAATTACGGTGATGGAGCCATCGGAGTCAATACTTCTTATGCCTTCGATACAGTTGGCAGCGGCGGCCCCGTTTCCGGCAATGACATATTTTTTCATCAGGCTTCACCTCGCTCCTCGTAAATTATGGCCCGGTTAGGGCAGCCCTTAACGCAGGCAGGTTCGCCGCAGGCATTTTCAAGACATAATTCGCATTTTTGCATAACGCCGTTCTCATCAGGCGTCAGGGCACCGTAGGGACATACGAGGATGCAGGTGTAGCAGCTGACGCAGCGGCTGCGGTCAATCTTGACTACCTCGCCGTCTTTTGAGATGGCTCCTGCTATGCAGCTTTTGACGCAGATCGGATCCTCGCAGTGTCTGCATGATACGGCATAGGTTATCTTGTCATGTCCTTCAATGTGGATGCGCGGATAGATGGGTTTGCCTTTGAGGGCCAGTACCATGTCCGGCAGTCCTGAATTTGCGAAGGCACAGTTATATTCGCACAGATGGCATCCAAGACACCATTGTTCGTCGACGTAGACACGTTTCATATATTATCTCCATTTATCATTTCGTAACTCTTCGGCATCCCGAGTATGGGGTGCTGAAGAGTAACATTATTTCTATTTATTATTTTCGTTTATTATTTACATTACGCCGCTTAAATCTGGCGGCGTATAGTATTTTTCAACTGTATGGTTGTTTGGCATTTAAGTCATCCAACCGTACATGTAGAGTATTTTAAGTTACTCCCCGGCGTGTGATATGCCGAGAATCTCCAGCTCCTTCTCCGTCAGCCCGACGCCGCGGAGCATCAGGCGGTTTCCGCGGAGCGCCTCGATGGAGTTGATGCCCATACCGCCCATCAGCTCCATGATCTCGTGCCTCCAGGCCGTCATCAGGTTGACCAGGCGTTTGCTGCCGATGTCAGGATTCAGGCGTTTTACCAGCTCGGGATTCTGGGTCGCTATGCCCCAGTTGCACTTCCCGGTGTGGCAGGTGCGGCACAGGTGGCAGCCCAGCGCAAGCAGGGCGGACGTAGCGATGTAGCAGGCATCCGCACCGAGGGCTATGGCCTTGACCACGTCGGTCGAACTGCGGACAGAGCCTCCTATGACCAGGGATACGTTGTTGCGGATACCTTCCTCGCGAAGGCGCTGATCCACGGCCGCAAGGGCCAGCTCGATCGGTATGCCTACGTTGTCGCGGATGCGGGTGGGAGCGGCTCCAGTTCCGCCTCGGATGCCGTCGATGGCGATGATGTCCGCTCCGCTGCGGGCGATGCCGCTGGCGATGGCGGCGATATTGTGGACGGCCGCAACCTTGACGATGATCGGCTTGCTGTAATTTATGGCTTCCTTGAGCGAGAAGACCAGCTGCCTGAGATCCTCTATGGAATAGATGTCATGGTGAGGAGCCGGCGATATGGCATCGGTGCCCTCGGGAATCATCCTGGTGCGGGAGATGTCGCCTACGATTTTCGTGCCGGGAAGGTGTCCGCCTATGCCCGGCTTCGCTCCCTGGCCTATCTTTATCTCAATGGCGCTGCCGGCCTTCAGGTAATCCATGTGGACTCCGAAGCGTCCGCTCGCCACCTGGACGATGGTGTTTGGTCCGTAGCAGTAAAAATCCTCGTGAAGCCCGCCCTCGCCGGTATTGTAGAGGATGCCCAGCTCCTCTGCGGCCCTTGCCAGCGACGCATGAGCGTTGTAGCTAAGAGACCCATAGCTCATGGCGGAAAAGAGTATAGGCATGGACAGGCTGATCTGTGGAGGAAGCTCGTAGACGATGCGTCCGTCTTCCCCGCGCCTGATCTTGTCCGGTTTCTTGCCGAGCGTCACCCGGGTCTCCATGGGCTCGCGGAGAGGATCTATAGAGGGATTTGTCACCTGCGAGGCGTTGATCACGATTTTGTCCCAGTAGACCGGATAAGCCTTGGGGGTACCCATGGAGGACAGAAGCACTCCTCCGCTGGAGGCCTGCCTGTATATTTCCTTGATAGTGCTGTCCGGCCAGTTGGCGTTCTCGCGCAGTGCGCAGTCGCTCCTGATAATCTTGAGAGCCCTCGTCGGGCAGAGCGATACGCATCGCTGGCAGTCCACGCACTTGGTTTCATCGCTCATCATGATCCCCCGTTCGGGGCTGAAGAAATGAACCTCGTTCGCGCATTGCCTTTCGCATACGCGGCAGGCTATGCAGCGGCTCTCGTTTCTGATAACTTCGAATTCAGGATAAATGAAATCTACGCCCATCAATAAGCACCTTCCTTCACTTGAATAATGACCGGCTCGCCGCCCTTAGGAGCCCGCAGCTTCCCGGCGTTCGGCTCCATCGTGCGTATCGCAGCCTCCTCGCTGGCAATGAAGACGCGGTCGTCCTTTTCTGCGATGACCATGGAACGAAGCTTCAGGCGGTCGTTTAGTACCATGAGTCCTCCCGTATAGCCCAAAACGATGGAGAAGGGTCCAGTGACCAGCAGGCTGGGAAATACGGTGCGCAGGTACGTGAACTGGCGGCGGCTTGCGTAATCGGGATTACCCTCAATCGTGCTCCAGAAGGGGGCTGCCACGACGTTTGCGGCCTCAGTGAGGGTCAGCCCTTGAACCCGGACCAGATAATCCATGATATAGGTGATGACCTCGGTGTCTGTCTGCAGGGTGCATTTATATCCGAACATCTCGATGAAACGGCGGTTTGCGTCGTAGGATGAGATTTCGCCGTTGTGGACTACGGAGTAATCGAGCAGGGTGAATGGGTGCGCCCCGCCCCACCAGCCGGGAGTATTCGTCGGATAGCGGCCGTGTCCGGTCCAGGAATATCCCTCGTATTCCTCCAGCTTATAGAAGACTCCGACGTCCTCCGGATAACCGACCGCTTTGAAGGTTCCCATGTTTTTACCGCTTGAGAACACGTAGGTGCCGTTTTGCTCTTTGTTGATCTTCATCACTATGCGCGAGACAAGCTCCTTCTCATCGAGCTGCAGATTGGCGAGCATGGATTTCAGCGGCGCGATAAAGTACCTCCAGACGATAGGCTCGTCCGTTATCTGCGGCATCTTGCGCGTGGGAATGCGCTCACAGTGGACGATTTCGAAGTATTCTTTCAGGAAGGCCTCACAGCTGATACGAGAACTCCTGTCGTCAAAGAACATATGAAGAGCATAGAAATCCTTGTATTCGGGATAGATGCCGTATCCGGCAAAGCCTCCGCCGAGGCCGTTGGAACGAACGTGCATCGGCTTCATGGCCTGGGTGATAAGATCGCCGGACATCTTTTTACCATCCTTGGAGATAACGGCAGCGATGGCGCAGCCGGAGGGAATGCGAATCTGTCCTTCTTTTTTCATGTTAACCTCTTTCCTTGGACATGCGTTCATGCCTCATCTAGGCAGATCTGGAACTAAGTTCCTTTTTCTTTTTCCTCGTTCCCCTTTTTTAGTCAAGCCTTGCGGATTGTCTTTTAGTCTCGCCTGGGGCAAATGATCAGCGGTGTCATAAGCCGGCTTGCTAGAGGCAAATGTACAACAGCGTCAAGGCTCGGCTCGCTTGAGGCGAATGTACAACAGCGTCAAGACTTGACTCGCTTGGGGTGAGTTCGGGCAGGAAATAATAAAAAAAGAAAGCGCCCACTTTCGCGTAGTAATCCTGTGCGAAAATGAACGCCTTTGCTCATATGTGGGCATTATAGGAGCTTTCCTGATATTTGTCAAGAGAAAATGACAAATATCTGACTGTCACCCGGTCGTAACCTGACCTCGTAACCTGACTGCTGTCTGACCGTCACCCGACCATAATCTGACTGTCGCCTGGTCGTTCCTTATCGCTATCTGACTGTTACGAACGCAATATTTTATAACACGAAAAATCCATGGATTTCCGGGCGGAAATAATGATTGTGAGAATAATGACAAAAAAAATGTTGACAAGGATGGGGCGATGTTGTACAATCGCTTTCCATGAGGCAAGGGCGTCTTAAAGTAGTACAGCTTGAAGACGCTTCTTCTCTTTCTTAGGGACAGAACGGTTTAAGAAGACATAAAAAGAGAATAAAAGATTCAAAAAAGAATCTAAAAATGAATCTAATAAAGATTCTAAAAAGGCAAAGGCGTCTTTTGTATTCACGCAAAAGGTGCCTTTGCCTCTTTATTTATGCACAGGATCTGTGCACAGGCTGTACAGGGAATTATCCCGGATTTGCCCGGCTTTGCCGGGCACGGGCCATGCAGCGAGCAGATGACTGCAATGCAGATTATTAAGCGTATTATGTTTTATGATTTGCCGGTCCTGGGCCGTTTAGTGAGCAGGGCTCGAAAACATTTCTCATGCTCGATTTTTTAAGAAAAGAAAGGAGAAGGAAATATGGGTACCGTATCTGATTATTTTGGAAGCCTGGTCTTCGATGACCGTGCAATGAGGGCGAGTCTGTCGGCGGATGTATATGATTCCATGAGGAAGACTATAGATGAGGGAAGAGAGCTTGACATAAGCGTTGCCAATGCCGTCGCCCAGGCTATGAAGGTATGGGCGGTGGCGCATGGCGCGACGCATTTCACGCACTGGTTCCAGCCGCTGACAGGCATCACCGCCGAGAAGCATGACAGCTTCATCACGCCTTCGCCGGACGGAAGCGTTATCATGGAGTTCTCCGGCAAGGAGCTGATAAAGGGCGAGCCGGATGCGTCGTCATTCCCGTCGGGAGGTCTTCGCGCAACCTTTGAGGCGCGCGGCTACACGGCCTGGGATCCGACCTCCTATGCTTTTATTAAGGGAAAGACGCTCTGCATCCCGACGGCGTTTTGCTCCTACGGCGGCCACGCCCTGGACAAGAAAACCCCTCTTCTGCGCTCAATGGAGGTGCTTAACAAGCAGGCGCTCCGTATCCTGAGGCTTTTCGGCAACGATGCAGCCAAGAGGGTCGTCTCTTCAGTCGGACCGGAGCAGGAGTATTTCCTTATAACTAAGGAAATGTACGAGCAGCGTCCGGACCTCCGCTTCACCGGCCGCACCCTGTTCGGGGCGAAGCCGCCCAAGGGGCAGGAGATGGACGACCACTATTTCGGCGTGATCAAGCCGGGCGTCGCGGCTTATATGGAAGAACTCAACGAAGAGCTGTGGAAGCTGGGAATCCTTGCGAAGACTGAACACAACGAGGTGGCTCCCGCACAGCATGAGCTGGCTCCTATCTACACCACTACTAACATCGCCACCGACCACAACCAGCTTACAATGGAAATAATGCAGAAGGTCGCGGCAAAGCATGGTCTGGTCTGCCTGCTTCATGAGAAGCCCTTTGCCGGAGTGAACGGCAGCGGCAAGCACAATAACTGGTCCATTGCGACAGACAGCGGCCAGAACCTGCTTTCTCCGGGTGATACACCTTATGAGAATGCGCAGTTCCTGCTTTTCCTTTGCGCAATAATCAAGGCTGTCGATGATTATCAGGATCTGCTCCGTATCTCGGTGGCGACTGCCGGCAACGACCATCGGCTGGGAGCCAACGAGGCGCCGCCCGCTGTGATTTCCATTTTCCTCGGCGATGAGCTGACCGCGATTCTTGACGCGATCGAAACAGATACGCCTTATATGGGAACCGCTAAGACGCAGATGAAGCTCGGAGTGGACGTGCTGCCGAAGTTTAACCGCGACACGACGGACAGAAACAGGACATCGCCCTTCGCATTCACGGGCAATAAGTTCGAGTTCCGTATGCTGGGCTCATCCAACAGCATCGCCTGTGCCAACATCATGCTCAACAGCGCGGTCGCTGAGAGCCTGAGAGAATATGCGGACTGCCTTGAGAAGACAGAGGATTTTGAAACCGCCCTGCACGAGATGATCAAAGAGACAATCAAGGATCATAAGCGGATCATTTTCAACGGAAACGGATACGATGATGCTTGGATAAAGGAAGCCACCGAGGAGCGCGGACTGCTGAACTACAGGACCACCGCTGATTGCATGCCGCATCTTCTTGATGAGAAGAACGTTAAGATGCTCACATCCCTTGGGGTTTTCACAGCGGACGAGCTGAGGTCAAGGCACGACATCATGCTGGAGAACTACTGCAAGAGCGTAGTGATTGAGGCGAACACAATGATCAACATGGTGCACAAGAGGGTCGCCCCCGCCATTGTCCGTTTTGCCGCAGATCTTGCCAAGCAGGCATCCGAGAAGAGAGCCTTTTTGCCGGAGATTTCCTGCAGTTATGAGACGGATCTGGTCACCAGGCTTACTTCGCTGACGAACAGCATCACGGAAAGGACCGAAGAGCTGGAGAAGGCCGTCATGGGACTCAGCGATGCGGAGGACATAGTATCTGAAGCAGAACTTATCCGTGATACGGTACTCCCCAAGATGAGCGAGCTTAGGATTCCCTGTGACTGCGCAGAGCTTCTGACTGCCAAGAGCTACTGGCCGTTCCCGACCTACGGAGACATACTGTTCAGCGTGAAATGACAGTTCAGCGTGAAATGACAGGGGACAGACCGGATTAAAGTGATGGTAACTATTCAGCACCCCAGACTCGGAATGCTGTGCATCCCTCGTTGCGGGGTGCTGAATAATTACAAATGATGGAGATGATGAGATATGTGTTCTATCATGGGTTATTGCGGCAGCGAAGTCGATATCGAAGCATTTCAAAAAGGTTTTTATCAGACGAAGTCACGCGGACCGGACGACAGCAGGCTAGTTGATACTGGAGACGGCATCCTGGGCTTCCACCGGCTTTCCATCATGGGGCTGACGCCGTCCGGCATGCAGCCATTTGAGCTTGACGGGAGCTATGCGATATGCAACGGCGAGCTGTACGGCTTTGAGAAGGATCGGGAGCTTCTTCGGAAAAAAGGTTACGCCTTCCGCTCGGACAGCGACTGTGAGATCATCCTTCCTCTGTACTTTGAATATGGAACGGACGTGTTTGCCATGCTGGACGCTGAATTTGCCTGCATCATCTACGACGCAAGGACGCATGAATTCATAGCCGCCCGAGATCCCATAGGCATCCGACCTCTTTATTATGGATATGATAGAAACGGCGCGATTCTGTTCGCAAGCGAGGCAAAGAACCTTGTGGGGCTTGCGGAGAAGATCATGCCGTTTCCGCCCGGACATTATTACAGGAACGGCAGCTTTATCTGCTATCGGGATATCTCGAGGGTTGAGGAGATCTGCTACGACGACCTCGAAGCTGCCTGCGGTAAAATCCGCGAAAAGCTGGTGGCCGGCGTCAGAAAACGCCTGGTGTCCGATGCGAAGGTGGGCTTTCTGCTGTCCGGCGGTCTTGATTCCTCGCTCGTATGCGCAATCGCCGCGCGCGAAAGCGAGATGCCGATTGAGACCTTCGCAATAGGAATGAGCGAGGACGCCATCGACCTGAAATATGCCCGCCAGACTGCGGACTTTATCGGCAGCCATCACACGGAAGTGTACATGACGCCTGAGGAGGTCATCTCATCCCTGGAGGAGGTGATACATCTTCTCGGAACCTACGACATCACGACAATCCGAGCGAGCATGGGCATGTACCTGGTATGCAAGGCAGTCCACGAGAGGACGGACATCCGCGTGCTCCTCACCGGGGAAATATCGGACGAGCTTTTCGGGTATAAGTACACGGATTTTGCGCCGTCTGCGGAGGCTTTCCAGAAGGAGGCGGAGAAACGTCTCCGCGAGCTGCATATGTACGATGTGCTGCGGGCGGACCGCTGCATTTCCGTCAACTCATTGGAAGCGAGGGTACCCTTCGGGGATCTTGATTTTGTGTCTTATGTGATGAGTCTGGATCCGGAGCTGAAGCTGAACCGGTACAACAAAGGAAAATACCTCCTCCGCCATGCATTTGATGGGGAGGGGCTGCTGCCGGACAGCATCCTTTGGAGGGAAAAGGCGGCATTTTCCGATGCGGTCGGGCATTCAATGGTGGATTATCTGAAGGAACACGCCCAAAAACAGTATACTGACGCAGAGTACGAGGAGAAAAGATGTCGATATGCTCATGCGCGGCCCTTTACGAAGGAATCTCTTCTTTACCGGGAGATTTTTGAGAAGTACTATCCCGGTCAGGCGGAGATGGTAGCGGATTTCTGGATGCCGAACAAGGAATGGGAAGGCTGCGACGTCGATGATCCGTCGGCGAGGGTGCTGTCGAATTACGGCGAGAGCGGGAAATAGGAGAGAAGGGGCATTCCTCTCATCGTTGGGCACTGAATAATTACCATGTTTTTTAAAAACCTACATAAGAGCAGTAGCGAGATCCTGCCAGAATTGTTTATAATATATTCCAGCTGCAGTATAGTTTTGATATTAGATTGAGAAATTTAATTTAGGAGGTTTTTTATGTGCGGTATAGTCGGATTTGTTGGCATGCAGAAAGCTGCGCCAATCCTGCTCGATGGACTGAAAAAGCTGGAATACCGAGGCTATGATTCTGCCGGAATCGCTGTCATGGATCAGCAGGTCATATCCATAAGCAAGGTCAGGGGAAGGATCGCGAATCTGTGTGAAAAAACGCAGGACGGTTCCCTGATGCCGGGCGTCGTGGGAATAGGCCACACAAGGTGGGCGACCCACGGTGCGCCTACCGAGGAGAATGCCCATCCGCATCTGAGCAACGACGGACGGTTTGCGGTCGTTCATAATGGGATCATAGAGAATTACATCTCCTTGAGAGAGGAGCTTATAAAGGATGGCTATCATTTCCTGAGCGAGACAGACACAGAGGTAATTGTCCACCTGATTGAGATGTATTACAGGGGAAATATGAGGGATGCCCTGATAAAAACCGTGAACCGTCTGCGGGGATCATATGCAATCGGGGTGATCTGCTCCGAGGAAGAGGGAAAGATTTACGCTGTCAGGGAAGCCAGCCCGCTGATTCTCGGAATAGGAATCGGAGAGAATTTCTTCGCCTCTGACGTGACGGCTCTGGTAAACCACACGAGGAACGTTATTTATCTGGAGGACGGAGAGTTTGCGGAGCTTTCCGCGCAAAGCATAAAGATCTTCGACTGCTCCGGCACGGAGTTCCGCAAGAAAGCCACACGTATCATGTGGGATGTCCAGGCAGCTGAAAAGGGCGGCTATGAACACTTTATGCTGAAGGAAATCATGGAACAGCCCGGAGCGGTTAAGGCCACGATCGCCCCCAGGCTAAGGGACGGAAAGGTTGTATTCGAGGAGTTGGAGGGCCTTGCGGCAGAGCTTCCGAATATACGCAAGATTGTCATCACGGCCTGCGGTTCGGCTTACTATGCCGGGTGCAATGGGAAATATGCCTTGGAGCGTCTTAGCAGGATCCCGGTCGAGGTGGAGCTGGCCAGCGAGCTAAGGTACAGCGACCCGCTCATAGATGAACACACGCTGCTGATAGTGATCTCTCAGTCAGGAGAGACGGCGGACACGATTGCCGCGATGAGAGAATGCAAGTCCAGAGGAGCGGTCACGCTCGCCATCGTGAATGTTGTGGGAAGCTCCATAGCTTCGCTTGCCGACTACACGGTCTATACCTGGGCGGGACCGGAGATCGCGGTAGCTACGACGAAGGGCTTCACCACTCAGATCACGGTTCTGTATATGCTCTCGTTGTTTTTTGCCGATTGTCTGAAGAGAATCGACAAGGACGAGGACAAGTTTATTGAGACCCTTCAGGCTCTTCCGAGAATGATTCAGCAGGCCATCGACATGAATCCGTCTGTTCCGCTCCTGGCAAAAAAATACCATGAAAGCCATGCGCTCTTCTTTATCGGAAGGAACACGGATTACGCCGTCGCCCTGGAGGGCGCATTGAAGATGAAGGAGATATCGTATCTGCATGCGGAGGCCTACGCCGCCGGGGAGCTGAAGCACGGCACGATTGCCCTTATCGAAGAGCATCAGCCGGTGATAGCGCTTTGCTGCAATCCGTCCATCATGGAAAAGACATTGAGCAATATAGTCGAGGTGAAGTCCAGGGGCGCCGAGGTGCTCGCACTGACCTTCCGCCACAACCAGAAAATCCTCTCCGTCGCCGACGACCTGCTCTTTATCCCTGACGTGGACGCACTGTTCTCGGGAGTAATAGAAATCGTGCCGCTGCAGCTTCTGGCATATTATGTTGCCAAGGAGAACGGGTGCGACATTGATAAACCCAAGAATCTTGCGAAGTCCGTCACGGTTGAGTGAAGAATCGGCTTACTGCTTCATTCATGCTTTTATAGATTATCGGGAACCATGCGGTTGGAAGCGAAAGTGCCGACATGACAGTATATCTGAACAGGAGGAGAAAGCTTAAAAGCTCATGTTCATGATGCATCGGCCAATGGTAAATCGGGGTTATAAAAATGACAAAATATATTTTCGTGACAGGGGGTGTTGTGTCCGGTCTTGGTAAAGGAATCACGGCGGCATCGCTGGGAAGGCTTTTGAAGGAACGTGGGCTGAAGGTGGCCGCTCAGAAACTCGATCCTTATATCAATGTGGATCCCGGCACGATGAGTCCGTACCAGCACGGAGAAGTTTATGTAACGGAGGACGGTGCGGAGACTGACTTGGATCTTGGCCATTACGAGCGGTTCATAGACGAAGATCTGAACAAATATTCAAACCTTACGACCGGAAAAGTGTATTGGAACGTTTTGAATAAAGAGCGGCGCGGCGAATACCTGGGTTCGACCGTTCAGGTGATCCCGCATATTACGAATGAGATAAAAGAATTTGTCTACCGTGTGGGAAAGAAGACGGATGCGGATGTTGTGATCACCGAGATAGGTGGCACTATCGGCGACATCGAATCGCAGCCGTTTATCGAAGCGGTGAGGCAGATATCACTCGAAGTCGGTCGGGAAAACAGCCTGTTCATCCATGTTACCTTGGTGCCCTATCTGCATGGTTCCGATGAGCATAAGTCAAAGCCCACGCAGCATTCGGTGAAAGAGCTGCAGGGCATGGGAATCAATCCGAACATCATCGTACTAAGATGCGACAGGCCGCTGGAAGCCTCTATTTTTCAGAAAATATCCCTGTTCTGCAATGTGAAGCCTGATTGCGTAATCGAAAACATAACTCTCCC
The DNA here is from genome assembly GCA_902770965.1 of uncultured Lachnospiraceae bacterium. Taxonomy (GTDB): domain Bacteria; phylum Bacillota; class Clostridia; order Lachnospirales; family Lachnospiraceae; genus RUG11623. The sequence continues at coordinate 17,622 of CACXUY010000013.1, forward strand.
CAATATATATCAGGCGCCGTTGATGCTGGAGAAATCGCATTTCTCAGAGGTGGTATGCAGGGAACTCTCAATAGAGGCTCCGGCTCCCGACATGCGGGAGTGGGAGGAAATGGCCGCCAGGATTGACGGTTCTGATTCGGAGACCGTTAATATAGGACTGGTGGGAAAATACGTAGGTCTGCATGATGCCTATCTCTCAGTGGCTGAAGCGCTTCACCACGCAGGCTACCATCATCGGAGCTGCGTGAAGATCCACTGGATCGATTCGGAGGGGATAAAGCCTGAGACCGTAGCTTCATTGCTTTCTAAAATGGATGGGATCATTGTCCCGGGCGGTTTTGGAAGCCGGGGGATAGAGGGCATGATCCTGGCAGCGGAATATGCGAGAACAAATAAGGTACCGTATCTTGGAATCTGTCTTGGCATGCAGATTGCGGTGATTGAGTACGCAAGGAATGCCGCCGGTATCGCCGATGCGGATTCGGGTGAATTCAACGAACAATGCGCGAACAAGGTCATAGATTTCATGCCGGGGCAGAGCGACGACATCGACAAAGGCGGAACCTTGAGGCTGGGTTCGTATCCCTGCGAGATCTTGCCGGGGACGGCAATGGAACGGTGCTATGGAACGCACATGATCAGCGAGCGCCATCGTCACCGCTATGAGTTCAATAATGACTACCGGGAAGTTCTGGAAGATAGGGGCCTGACGATGAGCGGGATTTCGCCGGATGGGAAGCTGGTGGAGACGATAGAATTGACCGGGCATCCCTTCTTTATAGGCGTTCAGTACCACCCGGAATTTAAGAGCCGACCGAATAGGCCTCATCCGCTGTTTAAGGACTTCATCGGCGCTGCGCTGCAGGGCAGGTGCGGAGTAAGTGAATGAAAGAATCGCAGAGGAATCAAAGATGGATGCGGAGGGAGATATGCGCAAATGATTATGCCGAATATGCACTATGCTGAATTGAAGGAATCTTACCTGTTTTATCATATAGCGCAGAAGACGGGAGCATATCTGAAGGCTCATCCGGGAGCGCATCTGTACCGTCTGGGTATCGGAGACGTGTCCCTGCCTCTGTGTGACGCCGTGATACGTGCGCTTCACGAGGCGGTGGACGACCAGGCTCTGAAGGAGCGGTTTCATGGTTATATGCCAGAATGCGGCGCACCCTTCCTGAGAGAGGGCATAGCCGAACATTATCGCCGCCGCGGGATAGAGATATCTGCCGAGGAAGTCTTCGTATCGAGCGGGGCCAGCGATGAACTGGGAGATATCCTGGATCTGTTTGACCGCTCAGGAAGCTCCCTGGTCATCGAACCTGCTTATCCGGCTTATGTGGATGCCAATATTATCGCAGGGAGGAAGATCATCCATCTGGCTTCGGGGCGAGAGAACGGTTTTTTGCCGAGGCCTTGTGACCTTCCCCATCCCTGTGACATTTCGGAATCATGTGAATATGCCGGTCAATGTGATCTTCCAGGACCTTGTAATCTTTCAGGCTCATGTGAAGCGACTAAGGCGGATCTCTTATATATTTGTTCACCGAACAATCCTACAGGGGCTGTCTTTAACCGCGAACAGCTTCAGGAATGGGTGGATTATGCCAACGCCAACGGCTCGGTGATTTTGTTTGACGCGGCTTATGAGGCTTATATCGAAGACGGAACGCTGCCCCGAAGCATCTTTGAGCTGGAGGGCGCGAGGACCTGCGTCATAGAGATCTGCTCACTGTCAAAAACAGCCGGCTTTACCGGAACCAGGCTCGGATATACTATAATCCCAAAAGCTTTGATTCGCAACGGCATGAGCTTTAATGCCATGTGGATCCGAAACCGCACGACTAAAACGAACGGCGTCTCTTATATCATCCAGAAGGGCGGCGCGGCGGTCTTTACAGAGGAGGGACAGAGGCAGATAAAGGAGAGCATAAGCTTCTACAAGGAAAATGCGAGAATCCTGATGTCCGCTTTAGACCGGCTCGGCATCTGGTACTGCGGAGGAAAGAACGCACCCTATATATGGCTGAGATGCCCGGACGGCATGGACAGCTGGGGTTTCTTCGAATATCTATTAAATGAAATCCAGGTCGTCGGAACTCCCGGAGCAGGCTTCGGCACATGCGGAGAAGGATATATGCGTTTTTCAACCTTCGGAAGTCGGGAGGATACGGAGGAAGCCGCAAGAAGACTGATTAAGCTGCTGGGTAGGGATAAATAATAATAGTAAGTCTGACCAGTGTCTCAGATTCGGGATGCTGCGCATCCCCTTTTTGTGGGGCGATCTATAGTGGGGCAATCAATAATTACAACGAATGGTTTCGATTACGAAAAACAGCTCACTGTCAGGTGGGCTGTTTTTTCTTAGCACAGGCCCATGCAAGGAGTTATTCCCGCTTTGTCGGGCACGGGCTGCGCGGCGGGGCGGGAGCGCAGAGCGCGAAGCCACGCCGATACTTATGCAGTTGGTGGTATCACGAAACGTTGCATATAGGTTTATCGGGGATTAAATTGTTGAATATATTTTGAATATATTTTTCTGGAATCGGCGCATAAAACCTATTGACATGATAGGTATTAAGCCGTATAATACCTACCATGTCAGTAAGTGGAAGGCTTGAGGTTGTGCGGCTCATTTTGCATCAGTAAGTGTCTGTATATATTAATATCGGAAGTCATAACGGTTATAACGGACAGACTGATGCCATAAACCGGGCCGATAACAGGCGAATTTCCATTTCAGACAGTTATCTGTTCATCACGCATTGGTGCAGCTATTCAATGCCCGGGATTCGGGATGCTGAATAATTGCAGATTACAGATTACATTTACATATAGCATAGGAGAGAGATAAATTATGTCAGACTTCATTTATATGGATAATGCTGCCACCACGAGAATTGCGCCGGAGGTTCTTGATGCGATGCTGCCGTACCTTCGCGAGGAATACGGCAATCCGTCGAGCGCATATAAGTTTTCCGGGAGAATTGCGGAGAAGGTAGCCGAGGCGAGAAATACTATCGGCAAGGTTATCGGCGCAAAGGAGAAGGAGATTTTCTTTACAAGCGGCGGCAGTGAGTCGGACAACTGGGCGATCAAGGGCATTGCGGATGCCCGAAGAGATAAGGGAAACCATATCATCACGACGAAGATAGAGCATCACGCAGTGCTTCATACATGTGAATTCTTGGAGAAAAGAGGCTTCGAGGTCACATATCTGCCGGTGGATGAAAAGGGTCTGGTCAATATTGATGAGCTCAAGGCGGCTATCAGGCCGTCGACTATTCTTGTATCGGTCATGTTTGCAAACAACGAGATCGGCACTATAGAGCCGATCAAGGAGATCGGAAGAATAGCTCATGAACACGGAGTGCTGTTCCATACCGATGCGGTGCAGGCCTTCGGACATGTCCCTATAGACGTTAACGAGATGAATATCGACCTTATGTCCGCGAGCGCCCATAAGATACATGGACCAAAAGGCGTAGGCTTCCTGTATATAAGGTCGGGCGTCAGGCTGTCGAACCTTATTCACGGCGGTGCGCAGGAATCAGGAAGACGCGCGGGGACCACGAATGCAGCGGGCATCATTGGGTTTGCGAAGGCCGCGGAGCTGGCTGCAAGGGATATGGAGGACACCATTTCCCGCGAGAAAACATTGAGAGACCGGTTGATGCACAAGGTCTTATCGGAAGTTCCTTATGCCCGAGTGAACGGAGATCTTGAGAACAGGCTTTCGAACAATGTGAGCTTCTGTTTCCGTTTTGTCGAGGGAGAGTCATTGCTAATCATGCTTGACAACAAGGGGATATGTGCCTCGTCAGGCTCGGCGTGTACATCGGGAAGCCTTGATCCGTCGCACGTCCTGTTGGCGATAGGCCTGCCTCATGAGATTGCCCACGGCTCATTGAGGCTCACTTTGTCGGCTGAGAATACCGAGGAGGAGATAGATTACGTTGCGGAAACCATTAAACAGGTGGTTCAGAGGCTTCGGATGATGTCGCCGCTGTACGAGGATTTTGTTAAGAAGAATCGGGAATAAGACGTCAATAACTGTGGAAAAAGCGACACTGATATAGGAGAGAAGCAGCATAGACTGCATTTTCAAGTCAGATGTTAATTCATCAAGAGCAAGACTAACACTGTGACAAGAGGAGGAAGAAGCATGAGTCAGGTTACTGAATATAGTGAAAAGGTCATGGATCATTTTTGTAATCCGCGCAATGTCGGGGAGATCGAAGGAGCGTCCGGAGTCGGCACGGTGGGAAACGCAAAATGCGGGGACATCATGCGAATGTACCTTGATATAGATGAGAACCAGATCATAAGGGAAGCGAAATTTAAGACCTTTGGCTGCGGAGCCGCAATCGCGACGAGCTCCATGGCGACGGAGCTTGTGAAGGGAAAGAGCGTGAGGGAAGCTCTGGAAATCACAAATAAAGCCGTGATGGAGGCTTTGGACGGCCTGCCCCCCATAAAGGTGCATTGTTCGCTTCTGGCTGAGCAGGCCATACACGCCGCCTTGTGGGATTACGCGGAGAAAAACAATATCAGGATAGATGGACTGAAACCGCCTGTGAACGACATTGATGAGACTGAAGAATTCTACCAGACACAAGGGGAATAAGCTGTCAATGGTTCTGTAAGCCCATGTCCTTGGGCTTATATTCATGGAGGTATCATGTGGGTCATGTAGGTTTAGATTGGAGTCCGTATGCCGGATAACAACTGAGAATGCCAGGCGGCGGGGCGAGAGCGCGAAGCACGAAGCCTCGCCTGGGCTTATAAAGCTGTCCGAGCTGATCCTGGCATACGGGCTTAGGTGAGGGAGGATTCGAATGATATCAACTCGAGGACGGTATGCCCTGAGGGTCATGGTGGATATCGCGCTGAATCAAAATGACGGTTATGTGCCGATGAAGGAAGTAGCGGCAAGGCAGGATCTTTCATTGAAATATCTCGAGCAGATATTGCCGCCGCTCTCGAAAAACGGTCTTGTTACGGGGCTTCAGGGGAAAGGCGGCGGATACCGCCTGACGAGAGAGCCGGAGGAATATAAGATCAGCGAGATACTGGCACTGACAGAGAAGGAGCTTGAGCCGGTGAGCTGTCTTGTAAAGGGAAGGCCTGAATGTACGAGAAGATCGGTATGTAAGACAATCGCTTTCTGGGAGGGGATGGATCGGGTGATAAAAGACTATCTTGACTCCCATACGCTGAGGGATCTCATGTAAAGCAAGGGGAGTGCGAATACCTGGCGGCGGAGCGAGTGTGCGAAGCACGAAGCCACGCCGAGACTTATATAGTTGGTGATGCCAATCCGCAGGGCTTTATATGCGTGGTGGCACTTGCAACGCAAGCATGCAGGTTTACTGATTAATACTGATTAAAAACAAAGGGAGATTGAAATTATGAGCGAATACAGATTTGAAACACTTCAGTTGCATGTCGGGCAGGAACAGGCCGATCCCGCGACAGACGCGAGGGCAGTTCCTATTTATCAGACGACCTCTTATGTGTTCCATAACAGCAAGCATGCGGCCGACAGATTCGGTCTGGCCGATCCCGGCAATATTTACGGCAGACTCACGAATTCCACCCAGGAGGTGCTGGAGAAAAGACTGGCAGCTCTTGAAGGAGGCAGCGCGGCGCTTGCCCTGGCATCCGGCGCGGCGGCAATTACGTATACGATAGAGGCGCTTGCCGCGAATGGCGGACATGTTGTGGCTCAGAAGACGATCTATGGCGGAACCTTCAACCTGCTGGCGCATACGCTGCCACAGTACGGAATCAGGACGAGCTTCGTGGATATCCATGATCTGAGTGAGGTCGAGGCGGCTATAGAGGAAGACACCAGGGCTGTATTCCTTGAAACCTTGGGAAATCCGAACAGCGATATCCCGGATATCGACGCGGTGTCGGAGATAGCGCACAAATACGGAATCCCTGTCGTGATCGACAATACCTTCGGTACGCCATACCTCATCAGGCCGATAGAGCATGGGGCTGATATCGTTGTTCATTCGGCGACAAAATTCATCGGTGGACATGGCACGACGCTTGGTGGTATCATTGTAGAGTCGGGGAGGTTTGATTGGAAGGCCAGCGGCAAATATCCGAATATCGCGTCGCCCAATCAGAGCTATCATGGGGTGTCGTTCTACGATGCCGTGGGAGCGGCAGCATTTGTCACCTATATCCGCGCTATCCTGCTAAGGGACACCGGAGCTGCCATATCGCCTTTCAATGCCTTTTTGCTGCTACAGGGAGTCGAGACGCTTTCGCTGCGTCTTGAGCGGCACGCTGAGAACACGAAGAAGGTCGTTGAGTTTCTGAACAGCCATCCGCAGGTGGAGAAGGTAAATCATCCGTCTCTTGCGGATCACCCGGATCATGAGGTGTACAAGAGATATTTCCCGAACGGCGGAGGCTCTATATTTACCTTTGATATCAGGGGCGGGCAAGAGGAAGCCTGGAGGTTCATAGATAACCTGAGGATTTTCTCTCTTCTCGCAAATGTGGCCGACGTAAAGAGCCTGGTTATCCATCCGGCGTCTACCACGCACTCACAGCTCACGGAAGAGGAGCTTCTGGATCAGGGTATCAAGCCGAACACCATCCGCCTTTCCATCGGCACGGAGCACATTGATGATATCATCGCGGACCTTGAGAATGGATTCGCGGCGATAAAAGCCTGAACCCATCGGAGAAGCCGCAAAGGGCGCAGACGCGAAAGACATAGCTCAGACAGCAGACGCGGCAGAACCGGCATCAGATCAATAAATAAGCAGATTGGGCTGTGCATGCAGGCCAGACAGCAGACGCGGCAGAACCGGCATCAGATCAATAAATAAGCCGATTAGGCTGTGCCTGCAGGTCAGACAGCAGACGCAGCAGAACCGGCATCAATATAGGAGGAATGGAATTATGGCTAATATCTATAAGGGGACACTGGGACTTGTTGGGAATACGCCTCTCGTGGAAGTAGTGAATATTGAGAAGGAATTGGGGCTTGAGGCGACCATACTTGTGAAATTAGAGTATTTTAATCCCGCGGGGAGTGTGAAGGATCGTATCGCGAAAGCAATGATCGAGGACGCGGAAGAGAAGGGCCTGCTGAAGGAAGGCTCTGTGATAATTGAACCTACCAGCGGAAATACGGGAATAGGCCTTGCCGCGATCGCCGCGTCGAAGGGTTACCGTGTCATCCTGACCATGCCCGAGACGATGAGTGTTGAGAGAAGGAGTATTTTGAAGAGCTATGGAGCGGAAATCGTCCTTACAGACGGAACGAAGGGCATGAAGGGAGCAATAGAGAAGGCAGAAGAGCTGGCGAAGGAGATTCCCGGCGGCTTTATTCCCGGACAGTTCGTGAATCCCGCAAATCCTGCGATACATAAGGCGACCACGGGACCTGAGATCTGGAAGGATACCGACGGGAAGGTCGACCTGTTTATAGCGGGCGTCGGGACTGGCGGAACGGTGACCGGTACCGGCGAGTATCTGAAGGAGCAGAATCCGGCCATCAAGGTCATCGCACTCGAACCGGAGGATTCGCCGGTGCTGTCAGAAGGCAGGGCAGGCGCGCACAAGATACAGGGTATCGGCGCGGGCTTCATCCCCGAGGTTCTGAATACTTCCATATATGATGAGGTATTTAAAGCACCGGCGAAGGAGTCTTTTGAGACGGCAAAGCTTCTGGCGAAAAAAGAAGGCATCTCCGTGGGTATTTCATCCGGAGCAGCTCTCTTTGGAGCTATTGAACTGGCGAAGAGACCGGAGAACAAAGGAAAGGTCATCGTCGCGCTATTGCCCGACAGCGGCGACAGATACTATTCAACGGCGCTCTTTACTGATTAAAACTGCAGGTTCACTTTGCAGATGCCACCACGCAGAAAAAGCGAGGGATAACGTGGAGTTTACGTTTCCCTCGCTTTTTTGCGGCATAGAAGAGCGGCATTATTATCTGTCGCGGTGACGGTTCCGGCAGCGCCGTATTGAAACTCACAATACTTTTATGATCCTTGAATAAAGCAGCCGGAAGAATGTGACCGAGAGTATGAAGGACATGACCTCGGCAATGGGGAATGCCCACCAGACATTGGTCACCTGACCGGTCTTTGAGAGCAGCCAGGCGACCGGGATGAGTACCACGAGCTGTCTTCCTACCGAGACGATCAGCGAGTAAATGCTCTGGGAGAATGCCTGAAAGACAGAACCCATAGCTATACAGGCACCGGCGACCGGAAATGAGAGGCTGATGATGCGAAGCGCAGGCCTTCCGATGGATATCATCTCTTCAGATGCGTTGAAGAGTCCAAGCAGCGTCTCAGGTATGAGATGGAAGATCAGCATGCCTGTGATCATGATCCCGACCGCGAGGCAGAGGGAGAATTTTAGGGCTTCCACGATCCTGCCCTTATTCCGTGCGCCGTAATTATATGCGAGCACAGGGATGAGACCGTTATTAAGTCCGAAAACCGGCATGAAGATGAAGCTTTGAAGCTTGAAATAAACGCCGAAGACCGCAGTCGCCGTAGTCGAGAACGCGATCAGAATGCGGTTCATCATATAGGTCATGATCGAACCGATGGAGACCATCAATATGGAAGGAATGCCCACATAGTATACTCTTTTTACTATTTCCTTATCGGGATGCATGATGTCAGCCGTTGACAGCCTGATCTCAGGATTGTGCTTGAGGTTCATGTATAATCCCATACAGGCTGCGCACATCTGACCGATAACAGTGGCGTAGGCAGCGCCGGCGACCCCGAGCCTTGGAAATCCTAGAAGACCGAAGATCATGATAGGGTCAAGGATTATGTTGACGATGGCTCCCGTTCCCTGAGAGATCATGCTTTGAACGGTACGTCCGGTCGATTGGAGCAGACGTTCGAACATGACCTGGAAGAAGAGACCGAAGGACAGGCAGCAGACGATGCGGAGATAGTCAGTGCCATATCTGCTGATGACCGATGAACTGGTCTGTGAAGATATGAAGGGACCCGCGATAAAAAGGCCGATCATCAGAAAGAGGATGAAGCTTGCCAAAGTCAGGAAAAGGCCGTTGTTGGCTGCCTTGGACGCACGTTTGAAATCCTTCTCGCCAAGAGCCTTTGACAGCAGGGCGTTGACGCCGACTCCGGTTCCGGTTCCCACCGCGATCATCAGGGACTGCATAGGGAAGGCGAGGGTGACGGCGGTGAGCGCGTCCTCCTCTATCTTAGCGACAAATATGCTGTCCACGACATTGTAAAGAGCCTGGACCAGCATAGAGATCATCATCGGAAGCGCCATGTTGATGATAAGCTTCTTAACCGGCATGATGCCCATCTTATTTTCCCTGTACTCCATCAGAGAAACCTCCATTCTAAAACTCTATTTTCTAACCATGCAAGACACAGACAGGGCATGGCAGCAGAAGTATTCTATATTCTACAACGATTATTTCAACACCGCAATCTAATTATAGCGTTCATAGTCAAAATCATCATGAAAAACTGCAAAGCCTTGCGAATCATAGTCCAGATCCTCACGCTTTTTACAGAAGACCGCGGCGCAAAAAGGATAAGTCAGGTGATTAAGATGAGGGGCTGCTTGAGAGGAAGCACCTTTTGTGTTATTATCGGGATAACATAATATTTGTTCTCCGCCTCAGAGATGACGTAAGCGAAACAAGAGTTCGAGAAAGAGCTGCAACAGCGGTGTGAGGTAGATATTGCGAGGAAGCAGGATTGATATGATAACGACAAGAGAGCAGGCTTTGAGCTATGGGCTGTCTTTTCCGGACACCTATCAGGACGCGCCTTTTCATGATGACAATTGGCAGTTGGTAAGATATACAGGAAATAAGAAAGCCTTCCTGTGGACTTATGAGAAGGACGGATATGTAAATCTGAACGTGAAGGTGGATCCGGTCAAAGCATTTTTCTGGCGTGACATGTATGAGTCAGTCATACCCGGATATCATCAGAACAAGGAGCACTGGAACACGGTCATTCTGGATGGAAGCATCCCGGATAAGGATATCAAATTGATGATCGCGGATAGCTACGACCTGGTATCTGACAGCCCGGCGAAGAGGATTTATGAGGCAGTGAGGCGGATTCCTTACGGCCATGTGGCGACCTACGCGCAGGTCGCGGAGATGGCAGGCGACAGGAAGATGGCCAGGGCAGTCGGAAATGCCTTGCACAAAAATCCGGATCCGGACAGCATCCCATGCTTCCGCGTGGTGAACTCAAAAGGCGAATTGTCAGGTGAGTTTGCTTTTGGAGGCATCGGCGCACAGGCGAAGCTGCTTGAGGCGGAGGGCATTGAAGTAACTAACGGCAGGGTAGACCTGGAGAAGTATCAGATGCAGTGTCCGAATACCTGTTGATTGAGCAGGAGTACGAAGTCCGGAGGCTCAATGCGCAGGATGCGGCAGGCTGCATTCAGGCGGATGCCGCTTTCGGAATATAAAGCTTTAGGGGGCGCTTGTCATGACATGGCCGCACACTGCCGCGCGGAGGAAGATATCAGATTGTGAGCTATACCGTTAGTGGTGCCAGGCTTGACATGCAGGCATATTACAGAGGATGTATGCCAGGGGGGCTGATAATATGAAAACAGCAAAGCTGCTTTTAAGGCTTTTTCTTAGTATTGTTTTTATGATGCTTGCCGTTGTTGCTGCGTATGCCATATACTTGATCCTCACATACAGCAGAATAGAGGATCATCTGCCGCTGACAGTCGGGGGGAGTCCGAGACTTGAAGTTCTCCCGGCGGACGGAGAGTATACGGTTGTCACACAGAACTGCGGCTTCGGTGCTTATTCACCGGATTTTACATTCTTCATGGACGGCGGGACGCAGTCGTGGGCAAACGATAAGGAGACTGTGATCCGAAATATAGATGCCGCGGCAGATATGGCGGCTTCGTTCTCACCGGATTTCATTCTTTTCCAAGAGGTAGATACGGACTCGACGAGAAGCTACCATGTGGACGAGCGGGAGCAGATGATCGCATATTTTGGGGACTATTCGGAAGTTTTCGCAGTGAACTATCATTCTGCATTTATCATGTATCCGCTCACACAGCCGCATGGCGCGTCCAACGCGGGGATCCAGACCTTCAGCAGGGCGAGGATCACGTCTGCAGAGCGCAGGCAGCTGGAGATCTCAAAAGGTCCTGACAGATATCTTGACCTAGACCGCTGTTACAGCGTGTCAAGGATTCCTGTCTCGGATGGCAAGGAGCTGATACTGTACAACATTCATTCGTCTGCCTACGGCGGTAATGATGCCATTCGCACATCGCAGATGACCCAGCTTTTCAATGATTTGCTGTCGGAGTATGGAAAGGGGAACTACTGTGTCTGCGGAGGAGATTTCAATCATGATTTTACAGGCAATTCCGCTGAGGTTTTAGGGGTCAAGGAGGGCGCGGACTACGGATGGGCGCACCCTTTCCCGGCAGAACTGCTTCCTGAAGGCATTAGCCGCTGTATAGATTATGACGACCCTGAGTTGGTCGCAAGCTCCAGAAACTGTGATGTCCCTGCGGGACCGGATTCCCAGACCTTTGTGCTTGACGGCTTCCTCGTCACAGGCAACGTGGAGGTGAAGGAGCTGCATAACATAGATACCGGCTTCGCGTACTCTGACCACAATCCGGTGGTGATGAGATTTGTGCTGAAACAGGAGGCCGCTGAAGGATGAATCGGATCGGCAGAAAGCGATCTTCTGGCTGACATGCCGCAGGCTCACTTTCCAAATCTGTGGCGCGCGGCTTTTCCTGAACTGCACAGAGGAAAGGTGGAGTCTGGCCAGTATCTGCAGTGAGCTGTGCCTTCCGAAATTTTTATAGACTTGAGGATGAACTGATGAAGAAAGAAGACAAGACAAATGTAATGCGCCTGCTTGACGGAAAGAAGATACCTTACGAGAAACATACTTATGAGCCGGATGCCGCTATGGGCGGAGAAGAGATCGCAGACATTCTGGGAGAGGATCCCGATAAGGTATTCAAGACGCTTGTGACACAGGGGAGATCAGGCGCATATTACATCTTTGTCGTGCCGGTGTGCGCAGAGCTGGATTTGAAGAAGGCGGCTAAGGCATCCGGCGAGAAGGCTGTAAGCATGATAAAGCAGAAAGAACTCCTTCCATTGACAGGATATGTTCACGGTGGGTGTTCGCCTATAGGTATGAAGAAGCAGTATCCGACTTTTATTCATGAGACGGCGATCGGATTTGATAAGGTCTTTGTCAGCGCCGGCAAGGTGGGATTCCAGATAGAGCTGTCGCCATCGGATTTGATCAATGCAGTCGGATGCAAGGCGGCAGACATCGTATGATCGTCAGATATACCGGCATATTCGGCAACCGTTATTATGGATGCCGGATGCAAGGCGGCAGATAACGCCTGACCGGTAAGAAGAAGGGGGCAAATATAGTGAAAAAATATGTTTCACCGGATAAGCTGAGCAAGAAGAAGCGCAGGGAGTATTACTCCGGGAGGCGGCGCACATGGGGGGATTTGAATCCTGTGACAAGGAGCGTGCCGAGCGGAAAGATCTACAATCGGAAGAAAGAAAAGCATAGGATCGGCATGGAATTCAACGATGGATTCCATGCCGATCCTCTTACTTTAGAAGTCGGCCCCCTGCGAAGAGGGTGGCTATATATAGACGCATACAGACGAAAGCTTGCTTATCGTTGCTCCACCCGGACCCTTCCTCTGTGAATGCTTTCCTTGAAGAATTCCTTGACCGAGCAGCCTGCCCGCCCGGAAGAAGCGCAGGCACAGGCGCAGGCGCAGCTGGAGGCACAGGCACAGGAAGAAGCGCAGGCTGAAGCGCAGGCGCATGAGGAGTGAGGCCTTGACCCGCCTCCGGAACCGTGCCGCCCTCCCGTATGACGATGCCCTGAAGGACGGGCGGGAGGGATGTTTACCACATTTACGTGGATGAAGGTATTGGGGCTGCTCCCGTATCTATATGTGCCGTTCTTGCTGTAGTCCTGCGGCCTTTCCAGATCTTTTTCTTCGATGATCTCCTTGCTTTTGATCATGCTGTGTCCGCAGTAGGGGCATTCGTCCTTGCCCTCCTGCCGGACGGCTCCGCAGCCGGGGCAGTTTTCATAGTACTCGATCTTCGTTCTGGTGATCTTCTTCTTGGGGGCAGAACTCTCATAGTCATCGCTTCCAAAGCCCGTGCCATCATTTATCCAGCGAAGAAATTTGAAGAAGAGCACTAATGGCAGTCCGAAGAAGATCAGAAGCGTAGAGATACCGCCAAAAAGAGGGAATCTGTCACGACCATAATCATAACCATAACCGTCATCATATCCGATATTATAACCATAACCGTCGTCATAGCCATCATCATAATCGTCATCGAAGCCGTCATAGCCGCCGTCAGACTGACGGTCCACGGAGAAGCCGAAGGCATCGTTGGGATAGGCTACGGTGATGGAGTAACGCTCGCCCGGCGAAAGAGCTGTGGAGAAGACCAGATAGCCGTTATCAACTATGCAGTCCGGCTGCCAGGCGCCGGCCTTGTCCGAGTTCCATCTGATAGTAAGATCATCGATCCCGATCTCATCAAACCAGGCAGGTGTGTAGGCAAAAACTGTTTCTCCTGTGGCGTAACGGTCGATCTGGTACATGTGATCCTGGATGAAGGAGAACTCAAAGCTCGCGGTCTCATCCTTGTAATAGCTGCGATCCAGATAAACAGCCAGGGAAGAGCCGTTGTCATCGATATGGCTGATATTGTCGCTCAAGGCAGCGACCTCGGAATGGTGGCTGTTAGGAAGACCGATGTCAACCCAGGTTAACGGTCCATATATCTGGTCGTCCAGTACCTTCCAGTCGATATGGTAGGTCATGCGCAGGGAGGCATCATCCTGAACGTCCACCGTGATGAGGAAATGCTCGATCTCATCCGTCGGAGTTACAGCCAAGGCATCAGCCGCGAACCCGGTAAAGGAGCTTAAGAAAATAAGAAGGCAGGTCAACGTCAGAAAAAGCCTTTTATACGCCGATCCGATTCTGTTTAACACAGGTCTCATCAGCGGTGCTTTTCTATAAGATGATTTCAGGTCTGCCGGGCAGATAGTCGTTTTCATTAGCAATACCTCCTCAGGGGACATTCGCCGGTGAGCTGGGAGGAAAAAGCCCGGCGGGTCTGGCAGGCATCACTGTTCCATATGCTCTCCCAGTCATCAGACAGCATATCTCCCAGCGGTTCATCAGAAAGCCAGCTCTGGCAAGGCACCACATTTCCGCCGGGGGTGACGGCCATGTTGGAGAGACAGGCTCCGCAGGAAGGCGAGGGGATGCCCAGCTCTTCAAAGACCTGCCCGTCGAGCCATCCCGGTGAGGTGAAGGCTATCTCCATGCCGTTTTTGCCGCAATAAGAGACAGCACGGCGCAAAATCTCCTCGAGCTCCTCGCTTTTCAGCTGAAGGGCTTCTGATTCCGGCTGCGCCGCGCTCCCGGTGGTGATAAGGCCGGAACAGGTTACGTAAATGACTCCAAGCTCATGCAGGTACTCCAGCGTCTTTTCGTAATCACGGTTAAGCGTGCAAAGCGGAGTGTTGACACTGACCGACAAGCCCTGAGCCAGAGCGTTCTTTATGCCCGCCGCCGTCTCATAGTACCTGTCCGCTCCTACCAGGCGGTTATGGATCGCCGGATCTGCGGAATAAAAAGTGATCTGCACGCTGTCAAGCTCGGCCTCGCGGAGCTTCGCGCAGTACTCCGGGGTCAGCCGGATGCCGTTGGTGTTTAGCCTGGAAATAAACCAGCGGGCGTAGCTTATCAGATCGAAGAGGTCTTCTCTCAGTGTCGGTTCGCCGCCGGTGAAGGTCACCTGAGGGATGCCTGCGCTGCGGCATTTATCCAGGATCCTTTTCCAGTCATCCGTGGAAAGCTCTTTTTCTTCGGACATAGCCTGACCGGCGGCGTAGCAGTGCACGCATTTCTGGTTGCAGTGCCAGGCTCCGTCCTTTGTCATGGAGCTGACCAGCAGATCCATGCGGTGAGGCGCTTTCATGAAGGGCGCGTAATCGCCGATGCTCATGTAATGCACGTCAGTGGTCACCTCTTCGCGGTACGCGATCTGGCGGACCGTCGTGTAGATGGTCTGTATGTCCTTCTGTATGCGTTTGCGGGAAAAGAAGGGTATTATCTGGCGCACGTTATCGGCGGTGCGGTTCAGGATGCTCTGAATATCCTCTTCACCGATCTCTCTCCCGTCATACAGGTTCGTCTCCTTTATGAGCTCCGCCAGAATAACAGCCCAGACGAAATTTACAGGCACGATATCGGTGCCGTTGATGATGGCGATGCTTGGATTGAACGCGTTTTCATCTGCTTTTGGAGGGATCAGGTGAATGCGGATGGCGCCCGGTCCATCGGGATTAAGTGTCGTGTGCAGGACTTCGCTGAAAGCGGAGTCCATATAAGACTTAAGATTGTGAACAGTCCTTGTCTTGCGTAAAAGGAAGGGTATCTTTGTCATTTTGTCCTTTCTGCTGTGCCTCTTGTTGTAATTCTAAGGTGTCGAGAGCAGGATATAGTTTCGCTCATACAGTTGCTATTATATAAGATTTGGCTGTTCTTATAAACCTGTAACGTTGATTTTTGTCTTGGTTTTTTGTAATTATTCAGCACCCCAAGATAACTGTTGGAATACAGGACGAAGTGCTTGCACTTCGGACGTATTATAACAGTTATCTTGGGGCGGACAAGGCGCACAGCGCCTCTGGCAGCCACACAACAAGGGATGCGCAGCATCCCGAGTCTGATGTGCCGAACAGCTGCGATGTCAAATCGATAAGCCACATGCATCGCGCAAAATCAGCTTGAAATAATCAGTCTTATACTTTATGCTAAATGAAAAAATCAGGCTGGATAAACGAAAATGCAGCAGAAAGGACATCCTTCCATGAACATCAGTGATATCATCACCTCGATCGATGACGTTCTTTACACATGGTGCCTTATCTACCTTCTTGCCGGTGCCGGGATTTTCTTCACAATCCGCACAGGCTTCGTGCAGTTTCGTCTCTTCAAGGACGCCATTCTTTGCATGAATGAGAAGAAGACGACGGACAAAGGCGTTTCTGCTTTCCAGGCGTTGATGATCGCCACGGCATCGCGTGTCGGCACAGGAAATATGGCCGGAGTAGCGACTGCTATAGTCACTGGCGGTCCCGGCGCGGCTTTCTGGATGTGGCTCATGGCTATACTTGGTTCCGCTTCTGCCTTTGTAGAGAGTACTCTCGCCCAGATCTATAAGAAAAATGACGGGGATACTTTTAAAGGCGGTCCGGCGTATTACATCGAGAGAGCGCTCAAGGCGCGCTGGCTCGGCGTGCTCTTCGCCATTTCATTGATCGCGACCTTTGCTTTCGGCTTCAATGGACTGCAGGCTTACAACATCGTATCCACCTTCCAGTACTATTCCGCGGATTTCGAGCACAGCAGCATCCCTGTCGTAGTCGGAATCATACTTTTCATTGTAGCTATCATTCTCTTCTTCGGCGGCACGGAAAAGATAGGCTGGATATCCTCTCTCCTTGTACCTTTTATGGCCGGCCTCTATATCATCCTCGGCCTTTTGATCATGATCATTAACATCGGGGAGATCCCTGCGGTGCTTGTTTCTATCATGAAATCAGCCTTTGACTTCAAAGCCATATTCGGCGGCTTTACCGGTTCGTGTATGGTCTATGGCATCAAGCGCGGCCTCTTCTCAAATGAAGCCGGCATGGGCTCGGCTCCGAATGCCTCGGCTTCGGCAGAGGTCTCTCATCCCGTAAAGCAAGGCCTCGCGCAGATCATCTCTGTCTATATTGACACGCTGCTGATCTGCTCGACGACTGTTTTCATCCTTTTGCTCACCGGGGTGTACAAGGAAGACGGCTCGCTTTCCGGCATACCGCTTCTCCAGCAGTCGGTCGCGAAGCAGTTCGGACCGGTGGCGATCCACGTGATCACTGTCGCTGTAATCCTCTTTGCTTTTACTTCCATCATCGGAAATTATTTCTATGCGGAGTCCAATGTCCGTTTCATCAGCAAGAATCCGACGGTCATGACTGTTTTCCGAATAGCCGCTGCAGCGATGGTATTCTTCGGCGCGCAGAACAATATCGAAGTCGCATGGAGCCTGGCGGATATCACGATGGGACTTGAAGCCATCATCAATATCATTGTGATCATCATGCTCTCAGATATAGTCATCCGTGCGCTGAGAGATTATGAGAAACAAAAAGCAGCCGGTCTTGACCCTACGTTCCATGAGAAAAATATCGGGCTGAATAATACGGATGTCTGGAAATAAGCCATCAGATAACCGACAGCGGGGACAGGTTCATCGATTCATCTTTCAAAATGAGTCAATGAGCTTGTCCCCGCTGTTTGTTTATTTATTCGGGCTTTATTGCTTTCCTTCCGCATGATTGTTGGATTCCATCGTCCTTAGCACAGGGTCCAGAGCCACGGCTTCGATGTGACAGGGGAGCGAGATCCCGAACATGAAGACAAGAGGGGCGCAGAACGTGGGATACCTGATGATCAGGACATAGAAAGCGACGACACAGGCTGTCACCAGGAACGTTCTGGGGAAATATCCTGCCATCAGCAAAAAAGCGTTTTTCAATGTCCCGAAAATGGTATTCTTGAATCTTGCCAGCAGCGGGAAGGCATATGCGGCCAGCGCTATGAGGAGGTAAGCCAGCGCGAGCGACACGAACCGCAGCACCGGCATCAGAGACGCGGCCAGGACATAATGGAGCATAATACAGATCCCCGCGAAAGTGAAGATAAGACCCATGAGCACGCCCTGCGCCAGATTTTTCTTGAAGGAACGGACGAACATCCGTGCCGGGTATGTCTCCTCTTGTCTTGCTATAGCCCTTAATACATCGAAAAGAGCAGTGAGCGCGGCTCCGGCAGTTACGACCGGAATACTGAAAAGTATCGTCATGACATTGAGGATCATAAGGTAAGCAACTGTCTGCAGTCCCTGCATCAGCGGATTCTCCATGTCGAAAAATCTGTCCAGCATACGCTCGCTCCTTTTGCCTGTGTTATGCGGATCGTAAGGCCTGAGAAAGAGAGAAAGCTTTCCCAGGACTTTTGACCGTTATATTGAAAGTCGGCCCCCGCGAAGCGGGTAGCCGAATAGGGATGCACGCATACACGCACGTAAGCTGCCACGGCCTTCACACGTCGCGGCAGCGCGTGCGGTGCTATGCGTGTTTACATGATGCAACTGTCAGCCTTTGACGGCGCCTGAGGTCACGCCTTCAACGATGAATCTCTGAAGGAAGACGTACAGGATCAGGATAGGCAGCATGGCAAGAAGCAGTGCCGCCATAACCAGGCCGATGTCTGTGGAATAGGTTCCGTAAAACGCCTGAGTAGCGATCGGTATGGTGTAAAGCTCCTTCTTGGTGAGCACGAGGCTCGGCAGAAGGTAGTCGTTCCAGTACGCCATCGCGTTGATGATGGCAACCGTAGCTATGGTAGGCGTGAGGAGCGGGAAGACGACCTTCCAGTAGGTCTGCCACTTGCTGCAGCCATCGATAGTCGCGGCTTCCTCAAGCTCCAGAGGTATATTTGTCTTGATAGCTCCATGGAACATGAACATCGCCATAGACACTGAGAAGCCGGCATGCATCAGTATCAGTGTCAGCCTGTGGTTCAATACGCCCAGAAGGCCTCCGTACACAGAGACGAGGGGAACCATCAAAACCTGGAAGGGGATGACCATGGATGCGATCATAAGAGAGAAGATGATGGTGCATACCTTCCATTTGCTGTTGCGGACGAATACATACGCGGTCATCGATGACACCAGGATGGTCAGGATGGTCGCAGACACGGTTATGATAAATGAATTGCCGAAGACACGCCAGAAATTCATCTTCTTCATCGCGTCAGGGAAGTTCTTTAATGTGAACCCATGAGCGCCGATAAGGGCGAGTGGGTTAGAGGTGATATCACCCTTTGTCTTGAAGACGTTGATAACGACCATGATAAAGGGGAAGATAAAACAGATGAACATTATGAGCAGCACGACCCACATGATGGCATGTGATATTCTTTTTTGACGCGCGGCTTTTTCGTTATCAGTCATTATGCTTCAACCTCCCCTCGTTTGCCGATCATGACCTGCGTGACGCCGACGACGGCACAGACAATAAACAGGATAAGAGCCTCCGCCTGGCCAAGACCGTAATTCTTGTAGGTAAAGGCCTGATTGTACACGTGCATGGCAGCCATGACGGATGAGTTGAAAGGTTCTCCGTTCGTGAGGGACAGGTTGACATCATAGACCACGAAGCAGCGGGTGATGCTCAGGAAAATGCACTGCACGAAGGAAGAACGCATGAGCGGGATCGTCACGTTCATCATAGCCTGGGAAGGATTGCAGCCGTCGATCATGGCCGCTTCCTTGACGTCAGCCGAGACGCTCATGAAGCCCGCGACGTAGATCAGCATCATGTATCCGGCATACTGCCAGACAGAGACCAGGATAAGGCAGAACATGGCTCCCCTTGGCGTGGATAGCAGTGAAGGAACTGTTCCGCTGGAAATAGCGCTGCCGATGGCGACGAATGCGCGGTTGAATACGAATTTCCAGATATAACCCAGAACAATGCCGCCGATCAGGTTGGGAACGAAGAATCCGGCGCGGAAGAAGTTCTGGCCCTTTATTCCCTGAGTGACAAGATATGCGAGGGCAAACGCGACGATATTGATCAGAACCACGGAAATGGCGGAATAGATAACAGTCCTGCCCATCGCGCTCCAATAGTCGCCGTCCGCGAAGGCAGCGACGAAATTGTCGAAGCCGACGAAGGGCTTTACCGCGCTTACGCCGTCCCAGCTGGTCAAGGTCAGGTAGAGACCGTATATGAAGGGGACGATGACGACGGCCATGAACAGGAGCGTGCCGGGACCTGCGAACATAAGGTATTGCTTCACCTTATAAGATGGAGTGTTGCTTTTCATTCAATCACCTCAATCTTGGGGATGCCGGAAGAACCGGCATCCTATTCAACAGTTTCGTCAATGTGCTCCTACTTCTGCGGTGCTCCAGTACTCAGTGATCTCATCGGCGAATCCGGCGCGGTCGATCTCATTCGCGAGATATTTCTGGAAGGAGGCGCCGCACTTGGAGTAGTGGTCATCAGGCAGATAATTGTAGTTTTCGATAAGGGCGCCCTCATCCGAGTACCTCTTGACGGAAGCGGAGAGCGGGTCAGAGACCTCAAGGGTTATATTGGAATATGCGGGAACAAGGGCGCACTGGTTGACGATGAAGTCCTGTCCTTCTTCGTCATAAACAAGCCAGTTCAGGAAATCCTTCGCGGCCTGGCGCTGTTCGTCAGTAGTGTTGTCGGAGGAATCGATGAAGAAATACTTGGAACCGCCGCCGACGAGCTTCTCGGAAGTGCCGTCGTCGGAATTGTTCGGAACAGGCATCATGCCCATGTTCTCGGTGAAATCATAGGCGTTTATGACGGACCAATCCCAGTTGCCGCCGAACATGAAAGCGATCTCGCCTTCGGCAAGCTTCTGCTCGGAGACCTCACGCTCCGCTGAGATAGCGGCATCCTTCGCATAGTTGTTGTCCTTGAGGACATCAAAGGTGTCCATCAGGGCGTTAAACTTCTCGTCGTCCGCAAGAACGATGGAGCCGTCCTTGATACCTGCGATGAAGGCATCGGGATCATCGTGCTGCTCATAAACCTCTGCCAGGAAATGAGCTGCCAAGGACCAGTTCTCCTTCATGACGCCGGTAGGAGCGGTCATGCCGCCTGCGATGAGAGCATCGATCAGAGCCTTGAAATCATCGGTGGTCTTGATGGTGGCAGGGTCAAAATCGCTGCCGGTGGCTGCCTTGATAGCATCGGCGTTGTACATGATGCCGCGGGCTTCAACACAGACAGGGAAACCGTAGGTCTTTCCATCGATGGCGATCTCCTGAGTGGTGTCACCGACCCACTTCTCATCGGAGAGGTCAACTGCGTGCTCTGCGGCGAGCGCGTAGATATCCTTAGCGTCGACCATGGAGAGGGTGTAAGGCTCGTTGGAAGCATAACGGGTGGACAGGTGGGCGGCGACAGTATCGGAGGAGTAGTAGACTTCTACATCCACGCCCTTCTCCTTGGAATACTTCTCAGCCATTTCCTCCATCTGGCTCTGGATCTCCATCTTTGAGTTGAAGATGGTGATGGCAACAGCCTTGCCGGATGAAGCGGGAGCCTGACCGGAGTCAGAGCCTGAACCTGAGCCGGAGCCTGAGCCGGAGCCTGAGCCTGAACCGGAATCACCGGATCCACCGCAAGCGACCATGCTAAGAGCCAGCATGCCGGCCAGTAACAAGACGGGTACTTTGATCTTCATAAGACCTCCTTTGTACTTAAAAAAATAAAAAGTTTCATATATATGAAACGTTACAAATAATACATATCAATTATACCATTTAAACCCGAAATATTCATGGCGATGAAATCAACTTGATTTTCTCACCAGAATCTTGAAAGCCGGAATTTCAATCGCAATTGATGGAAAGTTATCCACAAAA
>CACXUY010000014.1 GCA_902770965.1 uncultured Lachnospiraceae bacterium
ACTACTTGATATTGATTTATAGTTGATGTAGCGCCGTATACCTGACCGGTACGTACGGTGCAATGGGAGGGGCGAGACGAAAGTCTCCCTCTACCCTATGATAACATGGTAATTATTCTATACCTCTGGCCATCCCGCAACGAGGGATGCGCAGCATCCCGAATCTGGGACGCTGAACAGTTACACAGCATGAATGGCGCGTTACTGCATAACGTGTTGTGTATGGTGCATTATCACTCGTCGTTGTCAAAATGCCTGAAGTTCTCCATGAAGCGTCCAAGCTGATTACTTAGAGGATGGATTATTTTATTGATGACGACATCATTCCATTTCCTGACTATGACATTATTCCAGAAATACTTGATAGAAGCCCGCCGCTCTTTTGTGGATGGTTCGTTCCACCATTTTACGACGATCCGGTTCCAATTCGCGACGATTATGTTGAACCAGAAGCCCGTAAGCGCGTTTGCAAGCTTCTCGGGCAAGTCTGCGGTCACGGTTCTTTCAGGTCTTTCCGAAGTCGGTCTTTCCGAGGGATTTCTTTCCGAAGCTGGTCTCTCCGAAGGCCTTCTCGCCGAAGTCGGTCTTCCCGAGGTCAGTTTTTCCGAAGACAGTCTCGCCGAAGTCGTTCTTTCTGAAGTAAGTCTCGCCGAAGTCGTTCTTTTCGAGGTCTTTCTCTTCGAAGGCAGTCTCTCCGAAGTCGTTCTCGCCGAGGTCGTTCTTTCCGAGGTCGGTCTCTTCGAAGTCGTTTTCTCCGAGGGCGGATCTTCTAAGAGCGATGTTCTGGCTCGTCTGCGTGCCCGTCTGAGTTCCGCCTCCTCCAGGTCGTCTTCCCTGTGAATATGCTGGTTCAAAACACCTCCCGCGAGCAGTATGCATATGGCGATGTATATCCACAGCAGCAGGGCGACGAGGGCAGAAAAGCTGCCGTAGATGACGCTGCGGTTTGTGCTGAGCTTGAGATAGGCAGAGAAAATCACCGAGAAAAGCTCCCAGGCGATTATGGTGAAAATGGTACCGAAAACATGGTATCTGATGGACAGCTTCCTTCCGGACAGAAAGACGTACATGAACAAAACCATCGTAAAGCCGACCAACAGGAAGAAAAGGTTATGCCAGTTCAGCACCATCATCAGTATTTTGGGCAGCTTGAGCTTGTTCCAGCCGATGAGCCCCATTATCTTCTCGCCGAACATGGAGATGAGCATGTAGGCAGCCAGCAGGAGGATAACCGAGAAAGTATAAACTATCGAAAGCAGACGAAAGGCTAAAAAGCGTTGCTGCCTCCTCACCCCATATGCCACGCGCAGCCCCTCGGACAGAGCCGCGATGCTGTTCGCGGCAGTCCATATCATGAAGACTAATGTCAGAGGGACCACGCTTCCCGATCTCGCGAAGGCGTCCTGTATGATGAGCGTGACTTGGTAGTCCAGATCATCAGGCGTTATGTCGGTGACCATCTTGACCAATTCGCTGACGCTCAGACCGAACCGCGGCAGCAGCATCGACATTAGTATAATGAAGGGAGGTATCGAAGAGAAGAGGAAATAGGAGGTGCTTGAGGCATACACGCTTATTTTCTTCTTCGACAGCTCCCCGGCAAAATCAATCACCGAATTAAAGGTCTGTTTAAATGCTCGTATGACAGCTTGTTTAAGCAAGGTGAATCTCCCAGGAAATGAAGGAATCTGAGACAGATCGCGGAAATGCCGGCTCGATACGGGCGGCATCGCATTCTTTGAAGCATAGTTGCATTATATCATCACAGAATCGTATATGTAAAGAATAATCGCAGTCGCGAAGGATTACTATCAGATGAGCCTGTTGCTGAGGAACAGAATGAGGCGAATGGCGGTACGGTACAGCAGAACATGACGAATAATGTACAGAGTATATACGGATATGTTCAGAGGTAACGCGTCTGAGATTTTATGAAACCGAATCAGACGGAGCCGCAGGAAAGTGTTTATGAGAAACGAGGACTATTGATTTTGTATTATCTTCAAAAAGCATTGACATTTCCTTCAGAACTGCTATAATTGACTTACCTAAAAGGTAAGTTTTTATAAGGAGGGGATCCTGCTCTGAACGTTGAGTATGAGGACGATGAGGTCAAAGAACTATTTGACGATTTGAATGATGTCGGTAATTCTAAGAACTTAATGAAAAAGGAGATTGGTGCTCAATTAACGAAGGCTGTTAAGAAACGATATAATCAAATCGTAGCGTTCACCTCGTTTTCAGCACTTCAACAATCTGGAATAGGAAAAATGGAATCCCTGGAGGGTGACCGAAAGGGGTCATATTCGTTAAGAGTTTCCGCGAACTATCGTTTGATTGTTAAACCAAAAGCAAAAGATTTAAGCGCAGAAAGCCTTAAGGGTTGCGACACACTAATTATCGAAGGGGTGATTGATTATCATGGTAAAGGGAAAAAATTCAGTTGGATTATCCCGTGATTTTATTATTCATCCGGGAGAGACATTAGCGGAAGTACTTGAAGACAGGGAGATGTCGCAAAGGGAGCTTGCTGTCAGAACTGGAATGACTGAAAAGCATATCAGCACAGTTATTCATGGACAGAAGGGTATATCGGCTGCTTTTGCAAGAAAGTTAGAGTATGCTTTGGGAATTGAGACAGCCTTCTGGATGAATCTTCAAGCAAATTACGACCGTGAATTACTTGAGTTTGAGGAAGTGAATAATATCACTGAAGCCGAATTAGGCGTTCTGAAAAATCTTAAGGAAGTTACAGAAGTCTGGACGTCTTTTGGATGGCTTGATGAAGAAACGAACCCTGCCGCAATGGTGCTGGATTTTCGGATGATTTTTGGTATTAGTAATCTGCTCGATACTCCGAAAATTTCATATGCAGCTGCTTACCGTGCGCAAAACAAAAATGTAGATCCGTATGTACTATTTGCATGGCAAAGAATGTGTGAGCTTCTTACAAAGAACATCGAAATAGCTGATGAGGTAGACACGGAAAAGCTCAGAGAGATGATACCTGATATTAAACAGGTAATGTTCATGAGGGCAAATCAAATTCAGAAGAAGTTGACTGCTATTTTTTCTGAATGTGGAATTGCTTTTAGAATAGTTCCGAACTTTACTGGTGCGCCGGTGCAGGGCTTTATTAAGAAAACAGAAGATGGGGCATTAATTCTTTGCATGACATTGAGACAAAAGTTTGCTGATATCTTCTGGTTCACGCTTTTTCATGAAATTGCCCATATTTTAAATGGCGATACAAAGCATGTATTCATTGATTTTGATTCAGTATCGGGAGAAGTTGAATCAAAGGCTGATAGTATGGCAGGCGAATTCCTGATTGATTCAAAGGCATATAAGAAGTTTGTTGCTGCAGAGGGATATAAACGGGCAAGTGAGATTGAACGATTTGCAAGTACACAGAAGGTGAAAGATTATATTGTTCAGGGTAGGCTTATGAAGGAAGAAATAATTCCTTGGAAGGCTCGACCAAGATACGAGTGGGCGTAGTATTGATAACGATTTGGTTAAAGGCATCTGTCAACATGCATGGCAGATGCTTTTATTATAGGGTGCCCGGCGGCGCACGTTTCTAACGGGTGAAAGTCCCGAATCTGCCCGGTAGTGGGAAGGATATAGCCTAAGGCAAGGCTGCCATACAAGTCGAAGCCCGATAACTACACGGAATAGTTTGCAGTAGAAATGGTGGGTGGATGGCGGGGAAGGAACGATTCAATAGTTCAAGACAAAGAAGCGCAAGTTGATATGTCTGGGCGTTTCGGAATATTTTGCGCATCAGACGGCAGGGGGCCGCTGCGGGTACTGGTGGACGACCAACACAGGAGCGGTCAAAAGAGCATTAACAAAAGAAAGACTGGTACGGTGGGGGTGTTACGATCTCGCCACTGTGTACCAGGCAGTGTACGTAAAACTATTGAAACCGTCGTGTCTTGGATCAAAAAACGGCAAATTGATACCTTCCTCCATAACTTATCTTTTTTATCATGAGTCCTATCAACGGTGCGTTGTCTTGTTTTGAAATCTTGTACCGATTTGTGTCCAGGATCGCACTGTACAGCACAGGCCGTAACATCGGTCGCTTCAGCACAAATCCCTTCCCACACCATCCGTTCCCACACCATCCGTTCCCACACCATCCGTTCCGGCAACCAAGCGAATGGATTGACAAAAATCATGGATAGAGATAAAATTGTCTTGCGGTCTATAGTAGGTAAACTTTTGTGACAGATTAATATCAGAGGTAAAATATGAGCCATTATCAGATGGGAGTATTGGAAACACGCTTTGCGAAAATCATATGGGAAAATGAACCCTTGTCATCTGGACAGCTGGTTGGGCTTGCCGCACAGGAATTGAACTGGAAAAAGTCGACCACGTTCACAGTGCTGAGAAGGCTCTGCGATAAGGGGATTTTCCAAAACAACAAGGGCACAGTAACGTCATTGTTGTCGCCTGACCAATATGCCACAGCTCAGAGCACGCAGTTTGTGAATGAAGCTTTTTGTGGATCCCTGCCGGCTTTTCTGGCTGCTTTTACTGCAGGACGAAAGTTGACGGAAGAGGAAATTTCTGAATTGCGCGATATCATTAAGTCGCAAGAGTAGGTATATTAGGGAAAGTATGCCTTATATTGTTCTGAAAAAGGTGTTATAAATGGTAGACATTTTTCTGGAAGTGTTTAATCGCAGCGTTACGGCCGGCTGGCTCATATTAGTCGTTTTATTTTTGCGCATATTATTGCGTAGAACTCCTAAGAAGTACTTTGTTATATTATGGGCGCTGGTGGGAGTGCGTCTGATTCTGCCGTTTTCTCCGACTAGCAAATGGAGCATGATCCCTAGTTTTCAAACCATTCCAAAAGATGCTTTGTTATCTGGACAACCGGTGATAAATAGCGGCATTAGCATAGTAGACAACACGCTCAACCCCTTGGCAGACAGGCTACTTACGTCTATAGACGAGCCAGAAGAAAGCAAAGAAGATGCTTCATCTATAGATGGAACAACAGATTCAACCAATAAACGTAATGGCTATGCGCTTTCAAATCCGAAGACTGAACAGCTTTCCAATCAACACAGTCCGAAAGAAGATCAGGATTCTGATGCCTCGATGCCTGACGCAGACTCTAAAGCCAAAACTGTATTCAGAATTGCCAAGATTGCCGCATTGACATGGATAATCGGGGTATTATTGATGCATTTATATGCCCTCATCAACTATTATCTCATACGTAGAAAGGTTGAAGTATCTTTCAAGATTGGAGACGGTATTCGAGTTTGCGATTATGTAGATTCCCCTTTCATTTTGGGGATTCTGAATCCTTGTATTTATCTGCCTTCGGATATTTCTGACAATGATGCCTTCTATGTTCTTGCACATGAACGGGCACATCTGGGGCACAAAGACAATTTATGGAAGCCCATAGGATACCTGCTGCTCTCTATATATTGGATCAATCCGTTAGTTTGGGCTGCATTCATTATGTTCTGCCGCGACATTGAGTTTGCCTGCGATGAGCACGTTGTAAACGGGTTTGAACCCGAAGAAAAAACAAACTATGCCTCTACATTATTAAAGCTGAGCATTTTACACAGGGAAGCAATATCTCTACCATTGACCTTTGGTGAGGTTAGCGTAAAGCAACGCATAAAAAACGTGCTGAAGCACAAAAAAGCTGAGAGAAAACATATAATGGCGTGGTGGTTGGCATTTTTTGCGTTCGTCCTCTGTTTTATGACCAATCCGAAACCAATGAGCGCAAGACAATTTACTTTGCCGAAGCACAATCGAAATCAATTGATAGACGATAACACATTGTATGCAGACACAGATGCGCATAAAGATACCTCCTACTTGATATCAGACAGATTTATGGCTGATTCTGATGACAGCCACAAGCATGAAATCATAATAAACACAGGGGATTTCACGACAGAAGACCTGCATAAGACAGTAGAGGAATATGTTTCTGAACTATTGCATGTTTTTGAAGAAGGAAACATGAGAACTTTCAGCCCTCAAGAGTTTGCCTCAATTAACGGATATATTGTTGCTAAAAGCCTGATTAATGACCGTATTTCTTATATGGAGCAGAATGGCGAAGGCATTCGTCATCTGAGCATAAGTGTCCAGATAGATTCCGATGTTGTGGAAAACAAGGATTCTATATTGGTGGGGGCAGAAGGAACCATGCGTTATTCCGCTAATGGACACAATTGGGAAATAAGGCATCATTATAATGTTACAGTTGTAAATACCAATGGCGAATTGCAGTGTAAAGATATTGACACAGACGATGATGAAAATGTTGTATTTGCAAAAAAACAGATCAGTGATTTGAAAGAAGAAGAAAAAGTGGCTTATGTAGACCATTTCTTTAAAAGCGAAGAAGCAATGGCGAATCCCATGTATCCATTGAGGCGGGCGATATTAGAATATGCTGAATCCATCACTTCGTCCGCAAACGGAGCTAACCCGACGGATTATTCGGCAGACGAATTTGAGACTGTAAACGGATACCTGGCTGCAAAGTACTATCAAACATTGCGTGAATGGTATCAAGAAAAAGGTTATACGGTTAAAGACCACCATGCTACCGGTGTGATTATAGATAGTATATACGATTTGGAAAATAGCAATAATAAACGACAAAAAATAGTCGAAGGATCTATCTGCTGCGTATATACGGATCCTGTAATGGGGACGCTTCAACACTATACAAGGCGGATAGAAGTTCTCTTGGAAATGAGTGGAGAAACGGCATATCGCATAGTCGGCTTTAACAGTATCGGAAGCCATGAAATCGAAGAATTTCTAAATGATAACTTGATGACTAGAGATGAAAAAATCGTATTTATAGACAATAATATCAGAGAAGCTGTAATAAGTGACGGCTTGCTTCCGATGGATAACAAATAGACAGATATGGATGTATAGATTTTTTATTAATATTATCCTCAAAGACATTGACAGAAGGGGCTACATCATGTAAACTACTAATAGTTTACATGATGTAGCCCCTTCTGCAATCAAATTGATTCTTAAGGGAGCAGTAGATAGCGCTGTCTGCTGCGCGTTCGCAAAGGTCCGTTAGTTATCATAAACAGGAGGCAGATAATGAAAAATACTTATAAACTTATTGTGGTATTCATTCTAACAGTTGGTATATTCGGGATGAGTGCTTCCCGAGCGCACGCAGAATTGAAAGCTGATAACGCATCGTTAAAGACATGTATTCAATTGTTTTGTGAAAAAATGTACGGAAGCATGTTGGCAGACAGCTCGACGAGCTTTTCAAAAGATGATTTTTTGACTGTTGATGGATACCTTACCGCAAAGGTATTTGAGGCAAAAAGAGATTATGAGCAGATTGACGTGCCCGGTGGTTTTACATATGTGAAAATCACAGATGTTATCATAAAGGGGATGGAGCAAGAAAAGAAAGGAGACATTTGCGTCACCGCTCGAATAAAATGCGATTATGTTTCCGGGGATGAAGCTAGTTACTGGGGGAACGATTATCAGTTTACTGTACGGGTGGAAGGTGAATCGCTATCAGTTGTGGATGTGAAGGCATTGGAAGGTGATGAATTTTTAAATATCAGGGATTCGCTGCCTCTTTGGCAGGAAAAATGCAGCTATGCCGGAGAAGACTGGGAATATGAGGCAATTGACCTAATTCTCGACAATAAAAAGTTTGATGTAAAGGACCTGGTTCAGATTGATAAGATAGAGCCAGAACCCGAAGCACCAGACAGAGTCGTAAACAGTGAGGAAGGGACAAAGTCAATAACCGTCTCATATAATACATATACCCATTCTGTTTTTTTCCATACTTCTGGAACCAATTACATACAGGATGCCGCAGATTTATATGTTTGCCAACATACCAGTTATAATCCTCATAGGCGTTTATCGGCGATCATTCGTTCATATTCTGCCAATGATCCTGATAATACTCCCTGTTACATGCGACGGATGCGGTTTTACAATGGCGTTTTTAATTCATGATATAAAATATTTAGGGTTAGCTGAATCAATGTCAGTAAGTTAGGTTGAAAGGGTTAGATTCCATGAGGGGTCTAACCCTATTTTTTTGATAAAATTTCTCCAAAGGGGTTGACACAGAACCCAAAATGTGTGGCCGCTCTCGCTACTGATTGAATGACAAGAGGTAGCGAGAGCGGACCTTGAAATTGGAAATGTAACCGTTATTCCAATTTCAAGTAGGTACTTATGACCCACAAAAAAATCAGTAATATTTTGGACTCTGTTATTAAATGTCAAGGAATACAAATTGAGATCGTACAAAAGCGATCCCCTGACAGAATGGTATGTATTATCGGAAGTTTACAATGTTTTTGATATGATTATTGATGAAGTAAATGAGCATAATGACACGATGATATGAGTATCTTCAAGAAATCAATGAAATCCTCGCTTTTATGTGTGTCCCTGACCAGGGGGATTGCTTCCCCGGTAAGCAGATCTATTGCTGCCAGAAGTGATACCGTCCCTAACCGTTTGTATTCGTAATCTCTCTTAATCGTACCGCTCTCTACTGTGGGCGGAAGATCGGGAGACGTTGTGGCAATGGCCTGAATACCGGGCTTTTCATCATAGGATACGGTATGGATATCCTGCTCACCAGCAGGTATAAACAGTTCACCGTTTTCATCAAAAAGCATCTCTATCTGCTTATAAACCAGCAGTACCTGGTGCATCTTTGCATCGAAATCAGGATTGCGGTTCTCACAGTAGTACTGTATCCGGAACGGTTTTATATTTGCTGCATCCAGAATGTTTTTCACGCTTGTTTTGGTAAGCGTTGACAGCCTTGTATAACCAGCGCTTTCAGCTGCCTTATTGATATGCGCTGTCAGTTTCGCATAGGTCCATGTTTCGGCAGAGTAGCCGAACTCCACAGGCTTTTGGCAGGCGATATTTATAATCCAGGTTTTTTCATCGTCGGTGATTTCTGCATTCCGGCCTCTGCCTGGAGCATCATATATGGCGTTTTCAATACCGCCTTCTTTGAATTTTTTCAAACACAGAAGGACGCTGTTTCGATTAAGATCGACCTTGTCAGCGATCGCATCTACGGAATCGCCGCTCTCCTTTAGGAGAAGGATCCTTGCGCGGGAAACGACTTGAGCCTGAAGCGTACGTGTCCTAACGATAGATTCCAGACGATCATGATCTTCGGCGGAAAGCACTAAGGTATTGATTTTGCCATCACTGAATACCTCCTAAATTTGGATGCATTCAGTATAGCACAGAACCATTATTTAGTATAGTTATTTAATTTACGCTCTACTAGAGAAAAACGAAATCAAGATTCCTATATTGCATAACATTGGCAAGGGTACATTAATCGGAGCTATGACAGGTATTATCTGGATTGGGGTTGCTGCAGGAGTACTTATATTGTCAAAACAGTTAACTGTTACAAATAAGAATGAAATCCCGACACTTTGGCTCTGGATTATATCTGCATGTATTAATGTCATTATGCAGGAACTTCTGGTGAGAGGTTACATATATCAGTTTCTGAAGGAAAGATACAATCTTCTGGCAGCAGTAATAGTCACAACGGTATTATTTACGGTTGTGCATGGCGGAGCATTTGAGGCAGGGGTTATTCCAGTTATTAATGTCATCACTATGTGCCTTTTTACTACGGCAATGTATGAGTCAGAAAAGACATTGCTTGCTCCGATAATGGCTCATGCAATATGGAATATTGTTGGCGCACTTTTCCTTGGAGGAATTAGTCTGGCAGATGATTATCCTCACATGCTTACAATGCAGGCTTCTGCGAATACACTTTTGTCAGGCGGTGAATATAAGATTGAGGCGAGCATTGTAACACTGATTCTTAATGCCGCATTGTTTGCCATCTTTTATATTAAGGATGCCGATCAAGAGGAACGATGTGCGCATAGCAGATAATGAGATGCTTTTCTTTGATGAAGTGCTGATAGGTATCGAGGTTCATGTTGTCTATAAGAAGAAAAAATCAAGGACGCCAGGTTCTTGTATGCGTTCGAGGTTGCGAAAACGGTCGCGGCATAAGAGGTATCTTATCTGGCAAATGCCAGAAAGAAGGGGACATTTTTCCCGGACAGCTACGCAAAGAAAAAGCAGGTGTTCGGTGTAATTGTCCTTGAATGAGATCAGGACCTCGAACCTTAAACGGCATATCAATGCTTCTATAGTGCCTGCGGCGGATCGCGGAAATACGCATCGCAAAGCGGTTTCGCCACCGCGCATTTTGCGGCGAGTGCACGTAAACACTCATATCGAATGATTGGGGAAACGCTGAAATGAAGGCGCATAATCTTGGGGATACATTGATCAGCGTTTCCCCACGCCATCGATTGAAAAGACTGATGGCTGTTTTGGATAATAATATTCAGGCGTAAGCTGCACAAGGCAAATGAAATGCGGCATCAATATAGTACAGTATAGCCCAAAAGAAGTCTGAAAGCAGCCCGGATAAAGCCTGCCGGGGGAGCATATTTTTATTCTGCCGCGAGCGCGTCATCTATAAGTGCTTCATAATCATCCGAACCCCTTGCTCCGACGGCGGGTTCACCTACGATCCGCCCCTCAGCATCGACAAGATAAGAGGTGGGGATGAACTGCGCAGGAAATTCGTCGAATATGCCATCCCAGGGAAGCAGGTTCAAATATGTGACGCCGGTATTTGACAGTATCTCCTCGGCAGCCTGTATAGTCCTACTGTCATTAACGCCCATGACATCTACTACCACGCCGATTACAGCACATTCTTTGTCCTTCAGACGCCTGTTCAGCTCTTCAAGGTCAGGCATCTCTCTTATGCAAGGTCCGCAGAACGTGCCCCAGAGGTTGACCATAGTGAGCTTATTCTTGCTGAAAATATCTTCCGAGCGCACCGTGTTCCCTTGTAAATCTGTCGCCGCAAAGGAGACGGAAGGCTCTGCCTCGGCATCAACGATACTTTCATTGTTGGAGGAGTCAGTAGATCCTTCAGTGGTTTTAGCTGATTCCGAAGAATTCTTGCCGGAGCCGGATGTAGATGCAGATTGTGTGGAAGAGCATGCAGTTATGAAGATCATTGATGCGATGAGGAGCATAAGTAGAAAAATAGCAGATGCTGAGGTTATTTTCTTCTTCATACAGAGGTTAATCCTTTCGTTGATATTATGTTCGTAACTATTCAGCATCCCGAGTTTGGGGTGCTGAATAGTTGCTAGCATTTTAGGAGAAGGGAACAGTCAATCTTCGCTTTGCCGCTTGTGCTTTCCTATGATGGAAAATGACAGCGCATGCATAGGACAGGCTTTCATGCATTCGCCGCAGCGGATGCACTCCGCGCTGTCGGGGTCTTTATGCGGGTCAACCTTCATCTCACAAACTCTTTGGCAGATGCCGCAGTCAACGCACTTATTGTTATCAAGTCGGATTCGGATGAGACTGATACGCTGAAACAAGGAGTAAAACGCGCCGAGAGGGCAGATATATTTGCAAAAAGGCCTGTATATCAGCACGGATGAGAGCAGACACAGCGCCAGCAAAAGCATTTTCCACCTGAACAGCCACCCAAGCGCAGGACGAAGCGTGTCGTTTAACAGTACTTGGAATACGCCGCCTTGAAGTGTGCCGACCGGACACAGATACTTGCAGAAGAACGGCACCCCGGCTCCATATTTGGTCCGGTAGAGGAGCGGAAGACCGATGACCAGTACAGAGAGCACAAGGTATTTTAGGCGGCGCAGAGGACGGTCGATCTTATCGGGGATATCGAGCTTCGGTATCGGGACTGGGATCATGTAAAGAAGCTCTTGCAGCAGACCGAACAGGCACAGCCAGCCGCAGATGAATCGCCCCACAAAAAGCCCGACAGCAGCAAGACATCCAAAAACATAGGCCGGAAACCTCCTGTGTCTTTCGTTCAGTACAGCCTGAAGCGCGCCGACAGGGCATGCGCCGAGTGCGCCGGGGCAGGAATAGCAGTTCATGCCCGGTACGCAGAAGTGCTTTAAAGGACCTGTGTATAAGGTCTGACCGCCCGGAAGGAAGCCTTTTACATATGCGTTAGTAAGCAGACCCCAGCCGGTCTGTATTATTTTTCGAAGATGTTTAGCCAATGCCGATACACTCCATGCAGATTACTGCGGCTTTTCCGAAGACCGATTCCGCCTCCCCAGCAGCAGCGCCGAGTACGCTCATGCAAACTGCGGCAAGGATGAGTAACAGTGTAAGAAAAACAGAACGCGAATGTATGTCTTTCATGTTTTTGTCCCTCCTGAGTGCTTCGATTATAGCACATTTGTCAGATATAATCACTTCGAACATGCCTGTTATCGCCATGGGATACGATCTTATGATACTGTCCGACGATACACTTTGCATGCAATAGTAGTATGCAGCTGTATGTCAGATATAAAAGCAAACACCCTGTGGATTGCTCCGCGCTGTGAGCTCACATTACGCTCATCGGTATTTACACTTAGGGATTTATATAGAATATTTCGTATAAATCAGGTATATATTGGGCATAGATCGGCATCATTTTGGTAGAATGGCAAAGTATACGGTGATATAATATGGAACGACCCATATATCATGTATGCGGCCGTTTTTTTCATGCATGTCTATATTAACAGGTCTGTACTATCCTAACTGTACTATCCTAACTGCACTATCATAATTGTATTATCATAACTGTATTACCATATCTTTATAAAGTTCTTTATTTCAAGAAGCCACGAAGATCATATATGAACGACAGATCCCAAGTGCTGAATCAGCTTTTGTTGAAAGGTTACGTGAAAGAAATCATTTATATCGCATATCCAGGCCTTATATTGATGCGGCAAAATCTGCGTTATCATCATTATCAGAGGGGATTACTATGGCTGAATCGAATAATAATGTACAGCTGAAGAAAAAACCAAAGAGAACGGTCGAGCTCATTTGCCTTGTCTTGCTCCTGCTTCTTGCGACTGCAAATGTGCTTTACTGGGGCAGCCGGAAAGAAGGCTATCATCTTGATGAACTGTTCTCCTATACACAGGTATGCAACACGGCCTATCTAAGGATGACCACTAATCAAAAGGATAGCAAGTATCTGAACATCTGGCATGACGTATCCTGGTTTGAAGATTTCTTAACAATCAATGATGATGAGGCGTTTGACCTTGTCGGGGCATGGAATACCGCCAAGGATAACGACGCACATCCCCCACTGTATTTTGTGATACTGGAGCTGTTTATATCGCTCTTTTTCAGAAATCATTTCACAAAGTGGAGCGGCCTGGCCGCCAACCTTCCTTTTTTCATTTTTACGCTGATCCTGTTATATTGCCTGAGCAAAAAGCTGTTCCGTAACGATGGAATACCTGCTCTTGCGACTGTTCTTTTCTATGGTATCAGCGTCGGGGCAGTAAGCATGGCAGTATTTATACGAATGTACATGGTTTTGTCCTTTTTTGCTATGCTGCTGCTGTATCTCCATTGTCTCCTTTATGAAAATGTATTTATCAAAGGAAAAACGACGGGGCAGAGTACCGGTGTGATAATCGGCATATTCTTCAGTATACTTCTAGGTACGTTGACCCAATATTACTATTATCTCTTTGCGTTTTTTGTCTGCGCTGTTTTTTTCATCTGCCTTTACATCAGAAAAAAATGGGCTTCTCTCAGGGTATACACCGCAACCGCGATTTCGGCGGTATCAGCAAGCATCATACTTTGTCCGAACTTCATGAAAGATATTTTTCGTGGCCATAGGGGAGTAGGAACAATAGGTGAAGCCCTGTCGTTAAAGGGCTGGGTCTATAATGGAATAGAGTATTTGCAGTTGACAGTCAGATCATTATTCGGGATTCTTGGCCGTGCGGTTGTCGTTATAATATTGTTGATGTCGGTCATATTAATATGGAAATACATTATCGCTAAAACCGCCCCATGTGACGCGGATAACCGAATAAAAGACCGATCGGAATGGAAGCATGAGTTCGAAGCAAATAAACCTGAATCAAAGGCTGAAGCGAAAAACCAATGGGAGACAAGATTTGTCATACTCATCTCTCTGGCGATGGCTTTGTATGCGGCAAGTATCGCATTGATTGCTCCTTACCAGGAATTACGATATGTTGCGGTTGTATTTCCTTTTGCCGTATTGGCAGTGTGTTATTTTGCTGTGCTGCTGGCTTCATGCGTCACTGAGGCTAAGATTTTCAGGGGAGTTATATTGTTCGTCATCCTGCTGTCTGTGATATCAGGATACCGTTCGCCTGGAGTGGATTATTTATTTGTCGGGTTTAACGAACAGCTGCAGCGTCTGGATACTCTTAGACCGGACAGGGCAATTGTCATTATAGATAAGAATAAAACATTCAGCACAAATATAGCACCGTGTTTGCTAAAATCATCTTATATATATCAGACATATTCGGATGATATTTCGGAGCTATCCGGCTTTAAAAAAGAGAACGATGAGAACATCGTGGTGTATATTTACAATGATGATTCACCGGAAATCGTTATTGAAGAAGTCAAAGACATTCTTCAGGCTTCGGGAGCATCTGAAGAGCTATTGACCGAGGGAAAACATCAGTTCCGAATGTATAGACTATTCTTTGATGAGCAATGAAATGACGGACTGTGTGAGTGAGGACAGCCGAACAATTCCTCGACCGCATTTACAGCGAAAAATGATAATAATGGCAGTTGAACAATGGTTTTAAGTGAAGACAGCATAGAATATGGCAGTTAAACAATGGTTTTTAAGTGAGGACAGCATAGAATATGGAAGATATGAACAGCAAATACTGTAAAAAAAGGAAGGTATCGGTTGTGGTTCCTGCCTACAACGAGGCGGAATCGATCCCCCTGCTCTATGAAGAGATATGTGAGAATCTCGATAGCCTGACAGAGGCAGGCCTGATCGGTGATTATGAGATCTTGTTTATCAACGACGGTAGCGCAGATAATACCGAAAGCGTGCTGTTAAAGCTCCATGAAAGCGATGAAAGAGTCCATCTGATCTCATTGCGAAGAAATTTCGGTAAATCAACAGCAATGCAGGCGGGCTTTCACCATGTGGCGGGTGATATCGTATTCACTATGGATGCCGACCTGCAGGACGATCCGGCTGAGTTCAGACGCTTTATCGAGAAGCTGGATGAAGGGTATGACCTTGTCGTGGGCTGGAAGCAGAACCGTCTGGATCCGGCAGAGAAACGCCTTCCGTCAAAGCTTTTCAACACGGTGACATCAAAGACATCCGGAGTCAGGCTGCATGACTTTGACTGCGGCTTTAAGTGCTTCCGCAAGGAGGTCGTCGATGCGCTCGATATATACGGTGAACTGCATCGTTACATCCCCGTGCTGGCTCACCGTAAAGGCTTCAAGATCACGGAGATAACGGTAAACCACAGGAAAAGGACGCATGGTAAATCGAAGTATGGCTTCGAGCGGTATATGAGGGGGCTTCTTGATTCCCTGACGACCACGTTTCTTTTGAAGTACTATGATCGGCCGATGTACTTTTTTGGAAGGCTGGGACTGTTTACGGGCGGCCTGGGTTTTGTGATATGCCTTTGGCTGTCAATTCAATGGCTGGGCGGAGAGTCGATAGGAACACGCCCGCTGCTTACCCTCGGCGTGCTGCTGGTCATCATGGGCGTGCAGTTCATTTCCACAGGCTTTGTCTGTAATCTGATCGTCGACAGGCATTTCAGGAACTCATATAACGAAAGCCATATAAAATATATAACGTGAAAGGCTCGTAAGCTGCGCCGTGCCCCCGGACCATTGCATGGCTTTCCGCGAGGCACACAGGGGAGCCTCGCCAAGCCGCGCTGCGGCGTCATGACAAGATATGGAGCAAAGGAAGTGTGTGTCCTGAAGGAAGGGCATGTCTCTAAGGAAGGGCATGTCACGAAAGAAGGGCAGGTCTCGAATGAAGGACATATCCGGAAGGATGAGCATGGCGGGCTGTATGGGGAATGCTTATGGATGAGAAATTGGAAAAGAAGGACAGGAAGCATCTCTTGAAGGATGGACGTCTTGCGGAGGTCATAAGATACATATTCTTCGGAGTCGGTACGACTGTGGTAAATATTGCCATATATCAAAGCCTGCTTCCGTTTATGGATTACCGCGTCAGCAATTTGATAGCGATACTGGCCGCGAAGATATTTGCTTATGTCACGAACAAGCTGTTTGTGTTCCGGTCAAAATGTGGCAGCTTAAAAGAATTGCTGCTGGAGATGCTGAGGTTCATCCTTGCGCGCGGCGCGACGGGTGTGTTTGACTATTTCGGCCTGATGTTCGCGGTGGATGTATTGCGGCAGGACCGTGTATGGTCAAAATACGTTATCCAGATCATTGTTATAGCCATGAACTATATTTTGGGGAAAAAGGCAGTATTTGTCGGGAAGGGTAAAAAGGAACAGAATAAAACTTAAAGATCATCAGGCGTGCGTTCTTCACGCAAGGAAGCCGACCGCCGCAGGTATATGGTATCGCGAGATGAAGCCATTTAATAATCATAAGTGGCTTCATTTTTTTGTTATTATTCAGCGCCTCTGACCGCCCCGCAACGAGGGGGCGCAGCATCCCGAGTCTGGCGCGCAGAATAGTTACCATTTTTTAAAAGGCTAAAGCGAGAAATTATTCCGGCTTTGCCGGGCATGGCCGCGCGGCGGGCAGGGTTCGGCTACATCACCCTTGCTGGATTTATTTGGGCGACTCAGTCTGCCAGCCAGACGGCTATTGAATAATCTTATGTTTTTTTATATAATGAAGCAGAATATCAGAATTTGAACGCCATGACTGCATGAAGGATGAATGCATGGTCAGGTCATACAAACAGAACAATAACAGGCATGGCTAACTATGCTGACGATAGGAACGTGACGAACATGAATGATGAGAATAAGAATGATATGAGTATTAAAGAGAAGGCGGGAGAGGGCATTCCCGAAGAAGCGCAGATGTCTGCCGTCACAGAAAAGGATGATGCCGCAGCACAAAAGACCGATCAGGACAAGGTCATAGACAGATCAGATGATAAAAGCACTGAGGATGAGACTGCTGTAGACAAGTCCGCGCCTGACGGAGCTGTTGAGGATAAAGAATCTGAAAACAAAAAATCTGAAGACAAAACCTCCGGCGACCATTGTACTGTGTGCGGGAGGCCTGAGTCTGAGACCGGACCTTTGATCAACATGTTCAGTGGCTTCAGGATCTGCCGTGACTGCATCCAGAACACGCTGAACGGTTTTCCCGACCAGAACGTACAGCTTGATTTCTCCAAGATAGATCTCGGTAAGCTTCCGTTTAATTTCCAGATGATAGATCTGAGCAATATCGGCTTCCCCAGAATGCGGGCACCCAAGGTTAAGGAAAGGAAAGAACCGGAGGTGCCGGTCGTAAAAGACACTGCCGCGTTGATGCGGGATGTCCCCGCGCCCCATCATATAAAAGGGATGCTTGACGAATATGTGGTAGGTCAGACGAAGGCTAAGAAGATACTGTCGGTGGCGGTTTACAACCATTACAAGCGCCTTGCCGCGAACAGCGACGATGGCGTGGAGATCGAGAAATCGAACGTGCTCATGATCGGTCCCACCGGCAGCGGCAAGACCTTCCTGGTGAAGACTTTGGCAAGGCTGCTGAAGGTGCCGCTCGCCATAGCTGACGCGACCTCCCTGACCGAAGCGGGATATATCGGAGATGACATCGAGAGCGTGCTCACCAAGCTCCTTGCTGTGGCGGACAATGATGTTGAAAAAGCAGAGCATGGTATAGTGTTCATCGATGAGATCGACAAGATCGCCAAGAAAAAGAACATGAACTCCAGGGATGTCAGCGGCGAGTCGGTGCAGCAGGAGCTGCTCAAGATGCTTGAGGGCAGCCGTATAGAAGTGCCGGTGGGTTCCGGAAGCAAAAACGCCATGACGCCTACGACGCAGATAGATACCTCGAACATACTGTTCATCTGCGGCGGCGCATTTCCCGATCTGGAGGGCATAGTACGCGAGAGGCTGAAGAAGCGTTCCGCTATCGGATTTAATTCGGAACTCAAGGACAGCTACGACAATGACGAGAATATCCTGCAGCATGTCACGATGGAGGATCTCCGTAAATTCGGCATGATACCGGAATTTCTGGGGCGCATGCCTGTATTAGTGACGCTTGAGGCCATGACGAAGGATTATCTTGTCAGAATCCTGAAAGAGCCGAGGAACGCCATCCTGAAGCAGTACAAAAAGCTCATGGCGATGGACGAGGTGGATCTTCAGTTCGAGGACGAAGCCTTGGAGGTCATCGCCGAGAGGGCCATGGAGAAGAAGACAGGCGCGAGGGCGCTCCGCTCGATACTGGAAGAGTGCATGCTCGATCTGATGTATGAGATTCCAAAGGACAGCAATATAGGGCGTGTCATTATCACCAAGGCTTATCTTGAGGGGCACGGCGGTCCTGGGATAGAATTCAGGAGCCAGCTGTAAATAATCCGGGGATTCACATGCCTGGTGATGTCTTCAGCCCAAGCATGCAGGTTTGACAGGATATGAACCGTAGGTTTTACGGAATAAGACAAAAGACTGCCCACAGATCGCCGCGGTGGCATGAACCGCAGAAGCTCACCGCTTAGATGGGGCAGTCTTTCATTTTTATAAGTCCCTGAGGCGAACGCAGACAAGAGCTTGTTTTCGGATGCATGCGGTTGTCGAAGGATAACCGGTGTGTGGATTTATTGTCCACGCGCGATCCGCATTGACATTCAGCCGCGCTCACATAAGCAGATTCGAAGCAATTGTGAAGAAGATCAGCAGCGTCACTGCATCGACTATAGTGGTGAGCAGAGGGCTTGACATGAC
The DNA here is from genome assembly GCA_902770965.1 of uncultured Lachnospiraceae bacterium. Lineage (GTDB taxonomy): Bacteria > Bacillota > Clostridia > Lachnospirales > Lachnospiraceae > RUG11623. Next base: position 18,894 of record CACXUY010000014.1, read on the forward strand.
AGCCGGGTCAAGACCTATCTTCTTACCGAAGAGAGGCAGCATGCATCCGAAGGTCTTGGCGAAGATGACAGCGAAGAAGATCGAAAGACCCACGACCACGGCAGTCAGCATTCCGCGGTGGTCGAGGACGATCACCTTAAGAAAACAGACGGGCGCAAGCGTCAAGCCGATGCAGGTGGCGACCCGGATCTCCTTCCAGACAACCTTCAGCACGTCCGCGGGTTCAATCTCATCAAGGGACAGTGCGCGGATGACGGTTGTGACGGCCTGGCTTCCGGCATTTCCGCCCGTATCCATAAGCATAGGTATGTAGGCCGCCAGCATATATGCTGTCAAAGCCTCCTCGAAATTCGTTATGATAAGTCCTGTGAAGGTAGCCGAGATCATGAGGAAGAGCAGCCACACGATCCTTTTTTTATACAATTCCAGAGTGGAGCTTTTCATGTAAGGGTGCTCGGAGGGGACGATAGCCGCCATCTTCTCGATATCCTCCGTAGCTTCCTGCTCGATAACGTCCATGACGTCGTCGACCGTGATGATGCCGACCAGCCGCTCCTCGCTGTCAACGACAGGAAGGGCGATGAAGTCGTATTTCGTGAACATATCCGCCACCTCTTCCTGATCTTCCAGGGTTGTGGTGTAGATGACGTTCGTCTCCATTATGTCTTCGATCTTGTCCTCATAGTTGGACAAGAGGAGCGTCTTGACGGATACCATGCCTATAAGCTTGCGGTCAGGCTGGATCACATAGCAGGTATAGATCGTCTCCTTGTCGATGCCGACGCGGCGTATCCTGGTAAATGCGTCCAGAACAGTCATGTCCTTGCGGAGGTCGACGTACTCTATGGTCATGATGCTGCCGGCCGAGTCCTTCGGGTAATGCAGCACGGTGTTGATGCTGCGGCGCAGCTCGGGGTCGGTGTGGCGGAGGATACGCCTCACCACATTCGCCGGCATCTCCTCGATGATGTCAACCGTATCATCGAGGTAGAGCTGGTCCATGACCTCCTCCAGCTCCTTATCGCTGAAGGACTTGATCAGCGTCTCCTGCATGTCCGGTTCCATCTCGACGAAGACGTCAGCCGCGAGCTCCTTCGGCAGGATCCGGAACATGATGATCAGCTCGTCTTCCTCAAGCTCCGCGTTCGTCAAAAGCTCAGCGACGTCAGCGGGCTCCATCTCGCGAAGATAATCTCGGAGCTTTGCGTACTCCTTTTTGTGGTACATCTCATCGATTACTTCATTGATCATGCAAAGCTCCCCCTTCCTTGTCTTTTTCAAAAAGTTGAATATCGTAATTCCGTAAGTGGACAAATCTTAAAACATTATACACTATAATCAGTGGAAAAGAAACCATGTACTTTATGGAGGACGAGAAAGTGAAAGGCGCTGAAGTGAAAGGCGAGAAAGCCCTAAAGGATCTTTGTTACAGCTTGCGGGCTATGGACTAATACTGTTATAATAAAAACGTCTTAGAAGAATCATCCAGGAGGGTGAATGATGCATATTAAGTTGGAAAATATCGGGATCATAAAAGAATCAACGATTGCGTTAGATGGCTTAACAGTGATCACGGGAAAGAATAATTCAGGCAAGAGTACCGTTGGAAAAGCTTTGTATGCTTTGTTGGACGCTGTCTGCGATCTTCAGGATAAGGCTAAAAAAGACAGACTGTACTATATTCGTACGTATTTAAAGGACATTAGGAATGTTTTCTTTGATGTAACGATTAAGGATTATAAAGTCACGAATGACGGCAATCCGTTTTTTTTACTCGCCGTTTAAAAGAGTTTATCTGGTGGATGATCCTTTTGTATTGGATGACATTTCCATGCCTGGGAAGTCTCGGATGATTTTTGGATTAGATATGGCTGAAACGGATACATTACTAAATCCCAATAGGGTAGTTTCGCACAATTTTCGACTTAGAAAATACCTGAAAAGTCGGCAAGGCCTAAGTGTTTTTGAACAAACTGTCCTGAATGATGCATTAAGAAATTTTGCAGTATCTTTCCGAATCAAAGATTCTTCGCAACAAGTTTTTACATAATTTTGAGGAATGATATATGCTTGAAAGAGATTTATTGAGTTATGCAGAGACAAACTGGAATGATTTTATAAAGCCGGTCTCTGATATTTCAAAAAATGAGCACACTCATATTCCTTTGGTCATGGGGGCTGAGTTACTTTATAACTTTGATGCTGTAACTGATTCGCTTTTTTCTCCTGAAAAAAAACCTGCTTTAGCAAACGGGAAGGCATACTTCTACGATTCTGTAGAAGTCCTTTCTGCAGTAGATTTTCAGAACAGGCTGCAATTGCAGGCGTTGTAGATGTGGCAGACTCGGATATTTATCAATGGGCCTCTTGGCGCATGATGTACGTATCATATGCGTTAAGAGGCCCATTTTATAGTTGATGCATGATTCAGCGGCTTTCCAGCAGCTTCTTCATCTCGATCATGCGGTCCCGGAGCACGGCGGCTTCTTCAAAGTTGAGTTCTGCCGCCGCGGTGTTCATGCTCTGCTTGAGTTTGCTGATGAGCGCCTTGAGCTCCTTTTCGTCCATGGACTCAGGATCTTTTTCAAGCTTGGCCGCCTGAGGAGTCTGAACCTCGGCGAGGATGGAGATCTGGTCGCGCACAGCCTTGCGTATGGTAGTTGGCGTGATGCCGTGTTCATCGTTGTAGGCCTGCTGTATCTCACGGCGGCGGTTCGTCTCATCTATCGCGGCGCGCATCGAATCGGTGATGGTGTCGGCATACATGATGACGTGGCCGTCCGCGTTTCTGGCCGCGCGTCCTATGGTCTGGATCAGCGAGGTCTCCGAGCGAAGGAAGCCTTCCTTGTCCGCGTCAAGAATGGCGACGAGCGTGATCTCAGGGATGTCGAGGCCCTCTCTGAGGAGGTTGATGCCGACCAGGACATCGAAGACGCCCATACGCATGTCCCGTATGATCTCGGTGCGCTCAAGAGTCTTGACATCCGAGTGAAGATATCGGACCTTTATGCCGATCTCGCGCATGTACTCGGTGAGATCTTCGGCCATTCGCTTGGTCAGCGTTGTGATCATGACCTTGTTGCCGGCATCCGTCTCCTTGTTGCACTCAGAGATCAGGTCGTCGATCTGTCCCTTGACCGGCCTGACCTCAACCCTGGGATCAAGCAGGCCGGTGGGACGCAGTATTTGCTCCACTCTAAGGCTCTCATGGTCTTTCTCATAGATGCCGGGCGTGGCGGAGACGAAGAGCGTCTGATGGATCTTGTCCTCGAACTCCGCGAAATTCAGCGGCCGGTTGTCCAGGGCGGACGGCAGCCTGAAGCCGTAATCCACGAGTATCTGCTTGCGGTTGTGGTCTCCGTTCCACATGCCCCTGACCTGAGGGACTGTCATGTGGGATTCATCTATCATGAGGATGAAATCCTTCGGAAAATAGTCGAGCAGGGTGTGGGGAGTGGAGTGGGGCGGACGCCCCTCCAGCACCCGGCTGTAGTTTTCGATGCCGGAGCAGAAACCGGTCTCACGCAGCATCTCTATGTCGAAATTCGTCCGCTCCTCTATGCGCTGCGCCTCGAGCAGCTTGTCCTCTGAACGGAAGAAATCTATCCGTTCCTTCAGTTCTGCCTCTATCTCGCCGATGGCGCGGTCCATCTTGTCCTTGGATACGACGTAATGGGATGCCGGAAATATGACCACATGCTTCAGGCTCGCCTTTATCTCTCCGGTCAGGAGGTCCACCTCAGTTATGCGGTCAACCTCATCGCCGAAAAACTCGATGCGGATCACCGTGTCTCCGGTTCCGGCGGCTATGACCTCGACGACATCGCCTCGCACTCTGAAGGTTCCTCGCTTGAAATCCATCTCATTGCGGATGTACTGGAGGGCTATCAGCCTCTTGATCACCTCGTCGCGGTCTTTTACCATGCCGGGCCTGAGGGTGACGGTCATGTTCTTGTAATCGATGGGGCTTCCGAGGGAGAAAATGCAGCTGACAGAGCTTACGATGATCACGTCGTCGCGCTCAGAAAGGGCTGCCGTCGCCGAGTGGCGAAGCCTGTCTATCTCGTCGTTGATCGCTGAATCCTTGGCGATATAGGTGTCGCTTGAAGGCACGTATGCCTCGGGCTGGTAATAGTCGTAGTAGCTGACGAAATATTCCACCGCGTTTTCGGGGAAAAACTCCTTGAATTCGCCGTAAAGCTGGGCCGCCAGGGTCTTGTTGTGCGAGAGGACCAGAGTCGGGCGGCCGATATTCTTGATGACATTCGCCATGGTGAAGGTCTTGCCAGACCCGGTGACGCCCTGCAGGGTCTGGAATTTTGCGCCGGAGCGGAAGCTCTCGGTCAACGCTTCGATTGCCTGCGGCTGGTCGCCGGTGGGCGCGAAATCAGAGACCAACTTAAATTCTGCCATATGATGCCATGCCTTTCTTCTATTAAATACATGTACAAATGGTTTTCCGGATCATTTAAAAAATCTTTTATACCCCATATGTTAACATATACGATGCTATAATTCAATTTGGGTATTTGCCCGGCATCTCAGGATGAGGATTGCCGGCAACCCGGATCCGGGGCATCCGCGCAATTACTTTAGAAGTCGGCCCCCTGCGAAGCACGAAGCCACGCGGGGACTTATAAAGTATGGTTGTGCCAAACTTGGCATGCAGGTTACTCTGTCTGGTGATCAACATATGGGATGTACTGTACGGACAATAATATGTAAAAAATATTACAATGATAATCCGATATTTGACACCGAAAAACGGTTGTGCTATTGTTATCTTGTCCATCAAACAACGTAGAAAACTGCATATTCTGTTATCATAATACTGAAAAAGGAGACTTGTGGAGATGAAACTGCTGAATTACAAGGTTCTTGAGGAGAGCGGCTATGATGGTTACGTACTGAAGGACGCCCCGGTCAAGGTTCTTCAGTTCGGCGAAGGCAATTTTATGAGGGCATTTGTCGATTACTGGTTTGATGTTGCCAACGAGAAGACCGGGTGGAACGGTAAGGTCATGATGATCCAGCCCATAGCACAGGGCATGACCGAGTTGTTCAACAAGCAGGAGGGTCTCTACACCTTATATCTTAGAGGCAGCGTGAATGGAAAAGCTGTGGATGACAAGCGCGTGATAACAGCTGTTGCCGGCTGCCTGAACCCCTACAGTGACTACGACAAGATGCTCGAGGAAGCGCGTTCCGAGGAGCTTGAGTTCGTCACCTCTAACACCACTGAGGCCGGTATCGTCTTTGATCCTGAGTGCAGGTTCGAGGACACGCCCCCCTCATCCTTCCCCGCGAAGCTGACACAGCTGCTTTATGCCAGGTACAAGGCCGGCAGGAAAGGAGTGGCGATCCTTAGCTGTGAGCTGATTGACAATAACGGCAAGGAGCTTCAGAAATGTGTTGATCAGTACATAGAACTCTGGGGACTGGAAGACGGCTTCCGCAGATGGGTCGATGAGGACAACCTTTTCTGCTCTACATTGGTTGACCGCATAGTCCCCGGGCGCATCCGCGACCCCGAAGAAGTCAGGAAGCTCACTGAGGAGAACGGATACGAGGATCCGCTTATTGATGTGGGCGAGGTGTTCGGCGTTTGGTATATCGAGGGTCCGAAGGAGCTTGAGGAAAGGCTTCCTTTCAAGGCGGCGAGCGTAAACGTCCATGTCGTACCCGAGGTGGCGCCTTACAAGAAGAGGAAAGTGCGTATACTGAACGGCGCGCATACCGGATTCGTGCTCGGCGCTTATCTCGCGGGTCAGGATATCGTGCGTGACTGTATGCATAACGACACGATACGCGGTTTCATGAACAAGATGCTTTACGACGAAGTCATACCGATCCTTCCTTTGGATGAGGACGACTGCAAGGAGTTCGCGGCGGCTGTCACGGACCGCTTCAACAATCCTTTCGTTGACCATCAGCTCATGAGTATTTCGCTGAACTCCACATCGAAGTGGAAGGCCCGCAATATGCCCTCCTTCCTGGAGTACATCGAGAAATTCGGCAAGCTGCCCGCGGCTCTCACCATGAGCCTTGCCGCGTATATCGCTTTTTATTCGTCTGATATTCAGGAAAGGGCTGAGGACGGACTTCTTTGTAAGAGGCCTGCCGGGGATATCTACAAGGTACAGGATGATGCCTGGGTGCTCGATTTCTACTATGACCGCAAAGACTCTGACGCGGCTGCCCTGGTGCATGACGTGCTTTCCAATACCAGGATGTGGGATCGTGACTTGACGCAGATCGCGGGACTCGAGGAGCTTGTCATCAAGGATCTTGAGATGATAAGGAGCGAAGGAGCGGAGGCTGCGTACAAGAGCTGTCTTGGTTGAGCTGATTGAAAATGCAAAAACAGGGACTGTGCCCTCGTAAAAACAGGGCGCAGTTCTTTTATTGATGCGCCCGGCCGCGAGGCGAGAACGCGAAGCACGGTGACAATCCGAGGTTTATACGCTTGGTGGTACGAGCCCGGCATACAGGTATAGTATGCATATTTGTATATGTATATTTTATCGAAGATGGCAGAGGCTCATTTTCATTTTTGAGTTGCGAGTAAGGTAAAGTGGTGGTATTATGAGTTTTGTATTACGAGTATCCTGCTGATTACGGTATCCGATCATTTTCCGGTCGGAGCCTCTGTTCCAATCATTGATCAATCATTAATACTTCAGGAGAAAAAAATGCTGGATTCTACAACTATAACCGATAACACAGAATTCAAGATGCCGATATATGACATTCCCGAATCCTATGTCATTTGCGGATGCTCGACCGCCGATATGGAAGAGAGCTTTTTCATAAAACGCAGAATTCCTTGCGCGTTCTTCCATTTTACTCTAGATGGGAAGAATTATGATGACAACTTCGGAAGGTCGATACCTTTCGACAGATTTTACGAGATGGTCGCTGAGGGCGCACAGCCTGTCTCATCGCAGGTGAACGTCGCCCAATACTCTGATCTTTGGACTCCGTATCTGGAGATGGGAAAAGACGTGCTTCACGCGACCCTGTCGTCCGGTATTTCCGGAACCTATAATTCTGCCTGCATTGCGCGTGACGAGCTTTCGGAGAAATATCCTGACCGGAGGATCCTGGTTGTGGATTCTTTATCCGCTTCTTCCGGTTTCGGGATGGTGCTTGATTACATGGCTGACATGCGCGATGAGGGCAGGAGCATCGATGATGTCTACCAGTGGGTGCTTGACAACAGAAACCGCGTGCACCATTGGTTCTTTTCTACCGATCTGACGAGCTTCTGGAGGGGAGGACGCATCTCAAGAGCCAGCGCGTTTTTCGGCAACACCTTCAACATCTGCCCGCTGATGAACGTGAACGATGAGGGTAAGCTTATCCCCCGCCGCAACGTCCGCACGAAGAAGAGGGTGATGGATGAACAGGTGAGGGAGATGATGGAGCATGTGGAGGACGGCAAGGCCTATAAGGGAAAATGCTTCATAAGCAATTCTGCCTGCCGCAAGGACGCGGAGGCTGTCGCGGCGAAGATAGTAGCACAGCTTCCTCAGCTCAAGGACAAGATCGTTATCAATTCCATAGGAACGACCATCGGCACGCACACGGGACCCGGTACAGTGGCGCTCTTCTTCATGGGCGATGAGCGCGTCAGGTGACCGGCGCAGGATAACGGCAAAAACACGTCTGAAGTGCAGTCGCTTCGTCCTGCATTCTAACGGTTATCTTGAGGTGCTGAATAATTACATATTTATCAAGGGGCATGGATCGCGGGTCGGGATGCTTGCCCCTCTTTTGATGCACAGCTATGTGCAGTGAATCAATTATACTTCCGTTGAGTGGCTGTCTGCCATAAGCCGGCTTTTGATGCTCAGGCACATGCAGGGAATGCTCCAGGACTTGTCTGGCAGGAGCCGCGCGGTGAGCAGGGCTCGATTATATCTCCCATATCCGGTTGTAACTGAGATGAGCGCTGAGGCAGAGGCGGCTGGGGCGGCTAAGGCTGGACTCGCTGAGACAGAGTATTAATAGCGGTGAGGAGGGAAGACAGCTTTATGCAGAAAATGATAATTCTTCAGGTGACATTATTTGTCCTGATAGCCGTTGGCTTCTTCCTCAAAAAGAAAGGCATATTCGGTACGACAGGGCAGAAGAATCTCACTGACCTGGTGATATACGTTGTCCTTCCGTGCAATATCGTGAACGCCTTTATGGTGGATTTCAGCATGGAACGGCTGTATGCCTGCGCCGGGATCCTGCTGATCTCGCTGGGCATCCAGATCTTTGCCGTCATCTACGGCAAGCACGTAGCCGCGAGAGGTGAGGCTGAGGACAGGGCGAAATGTATCCGCTATGCCATCATTTGTTCCAATGCGGGCTTCTTGGGAAATCCCATCGCGGAGGGGCTTTACGGAGCGGAGGGACTGCTGCTCGCGTCCTTCTACTTGCTTCCTCAGAGGATAATGATGTGGTCGGAGGGTATAGCCGTCTTTTCAGGAGAATCGGACGTGAAAGCGACTGCGAAAAAGGTCGTCTCCCATCCGTGCGTCATTGCGTGTTTTCTGGGACTTGCCCTCATGATCTCGCAGGTGAAGCTGCCGGATATGGTCGTTAACCCCGTACAGGCGCTTGGAAGGTGCAACACCGCGCTGTCCATGCTGGTCATTGGCATGATCCTGGCGGACATAAATGTGAGGCAGTTCCTTGACGTCAGCCTTTTGCGTTTTGCCGCCCACCGCCTGCTTATTATCCCGGGACTTGTCCTGCTGGTTTGCCATTTCCTTCCGGTGAGCGATACCGTGCGCAGCCTGTCGGTGCTGCTTGCCGCTATGCCGGCCGGAGCTACCACCAGCATCCTCGCCTCAAACTATGGGCAGGACCCGAAGTTCGCCACGGAGCTTGTCATCTCATCGACGCTGCTCTCGCTGCCATCGGTCGCACTATGGAGCTTGCTGGTGCTGTGAGGGCGCGGCAGATCATCTTGCGGTTGCATTTCGAGACAAAAAAGGTTAACCTAATAGAGACGACCTAAAGGAAATACAAAAAGGAGAAACAGATATGCTTGAATTCAGGTATGATACGCAGCTTTTGATCGATGGCACTGATCTTGACGAGGACGCCATCAATGATTACATCACGGAGAATTTTAAGGGCGACAGCCTGCTTGCGGTTGGAGATGAGGACATGATCAAGATTCATTTCCATACTAATGAGCCTTGGAAGCTGCTTGAGTACGCCGCTTCGCTCGGCGAGATCTACGATATAGTTGTGGAGGACATGGATCGCCAGACCAGAGGCCTCAAGGGCTGAGTCGCGGGAGCTTCATATTTATGAGTAAGAGTAATAAGAGCGGCGGCAGGGGCAATATCGTCAGGGGCGGCCGTTCGAACGTGGGTTTTAAGAAGAGCACCGTATATACCGGGCCCGGCAGCTACAAGGCGAAGAAGGACAAAGGGGTTTTCGGTTCGTTTGTCTCGATTTTTACTGATGGCTGGAAGGCTCTTGATAAGAAGGAGTTGGCATCCGCAGCACCCGTCGTGGTAGTCTTCGCCGCGATCGGGCTCGCTGCTGTGAAACTGATCCCACTGGTTCCGGTGGGAAATGAGGCGGTGTCACGTATGCTCACTGAGCTGCTGCATCTGGCTGCCATTTGGATATGCAGCGCCGTGTATTCTTTCGTGAAGAAGGCAGTGCCTGAGATCGCGGACACCCGGAAACAGGCGAAAGGCATGGGACTTGGCTTGCTGTACGGCCTTATCTGGCTGGGCGGCGTGACCTCCATTTTGCTCATGTACAAGGTACTGAGCTTCGGGAAGGGAGCTGGGTCCTTGGACGGGCTGGTCTTGTGGGTCATAGCCCTTTTCGCCCGCGCCTTGATGACTGAGCTTTTTGCCCATGGGATAGTTTACAGTGACCTGCGGAGGAGATTCAACTTCGCGGTCGCCGCCGTATATGCCGCGGTAGTGTTCCTTGCTTTGAATTGGGAGACGGCCGTAGTCAATCCTTATTCATTTCTGACCATTCTTTTCGCGAGCGTTTTCTTCAGCGCCGCCATAGAGAATTCAGGTACTTTCATCACGTCCATCACGGCATATTACATATGGATATGCGTTGGAGGGCTGATACTTGGCCTGGTCTGCCTGCCGGCGGACTATCCTGCCATGCTCGTGCCTTCATTTACCGGGAGCGTCCTGCTGACGGGAGGCGCTGCACGCATCGAAGGAAGCCTCATAACCCTCGTGATAAATATCATGTTCATCTTCTCGTTCTACAGCATGTGGGTGAAGAAGTATCAGGAGGAGCATGAGGAGGCAGAGGTAAAGGCAAGGCGGAATCGTCCCGTAGATGAAGTCGATCCTGATAAGGTGCGCATCGGCGGCAGAGTATTTCCGAATGTTGAGACGCACATCGGGCAGAAGACACGCTACGCCGACAAATCATTTATGGATAAGCTCAAGGACCTGTTCTGACAGGTCCTGCTTTTCTATATGGTTTCTGTTCAGCTTCTGTTCAGCGTCCCGGTTAGGAAGGCCTTCAAGGCTGTTCATAGGCTGCCGTAAGGCGGTGGGCAAGAGCTCAGACAAATGGGGCATCGGAGAAAGAGGTGTGTATTATGGGATTAAATGATACGCCTTCGGGCGAAAGAGTACATATAGGTTTTTTTGGCAGGAGGAATTCCGGCAAATCCAGCCTGGTAAACGCCGTGACAGGGCAGGAAATGTCCCTCGTCTCGGACACCTTAGGCACGACTACCGATCCCGTGTCAAAGGCGATGGAGCTTCTGCCGCTAGGTCCGGTCGTCATCATCGACACGCCTGGCTTTGACGATGTGGGGGAGCTTGGCGGGCAGCGGGTGAGGCGCGCACGCCAGATCTTGAATCGCGCCGACATGGCGGTGCTTGTCATAGACGCCACCGTGGGGATGACGGACAGCGACCGACAGCTGGTCAGGATCTTTGAAGAAAAGGAGATCCCGTATATTGTCGCGGCTAATAAATGCGACCTCCTGGAGGGGGGAGCGGTCCCGGTCCCGCAATATACGGCTGCCGCGCAGGGCATGCCAGCAGGGCAGGGCAATACGATTGTGCAAAACCCGGATGCCGTGCAAACCACGCCAGCCGGACAGGACAATGCAATTGCGCAAGAGGCATCTGCCGCGCAGGGCGAAGAGACTACGCAAGAGAAGTCGGATGTGCAGAATGCGACAGTCGTGCGGGGCGAAGCAGTAGTGCAAGGCGAAGCATCCTCGCCGAAGGTCACCTCAGGCAGCACTATATATGTCAGCGCCCTTCACGGCACCAATATTTATGAATTAAAAGAGTGCATGGCTGCCCTCACTGGCGTCAAAAAGGAAGAAAAACGCCTTGTCGGCGATATGCTGGAGGCAGGCGATCTCGTCATATTGGTCATTCCCATAGATGAATCTGCCCCCAAGGGCAGGCTGATACTTCCTCAGCAACAGACCATCAGGGACATACTGGAGGCGGGTGCTGCCGCTGTCTGTGTGAAGGACACGGAGCTGAAGCTCACGCTGGACAGGCTTGGGGCGAGGCCGAGGCTTGTCATAACAGACAGTCAGGCCTTCGGAAGGGTTTCAAAGGAGACACCGGGCGACATACTGCTCACATCATTTTCGATATTGATGGCAAGATATAAGGGATTCCTGGATACAGCTGTCAAAGGCGCGGCGAAGCTTGAGAGGCTTAAGGACGGCGACCGCATCCTTGTTGCGGAGGGCTGCACTCATCACAGGCAATGCGAGGATATCGGTACTGTGAAGCTTCCAGGATGGCTGCGAAAATACACCGGGAAGGAGCTGGTATTTGAGTCCAGTTCCGGGCGCAGCTTTCCGGAGGATCTGTCGCCTTACGCCCTCGTCCTTCACTGCGGGGGCTGTATGCTTAACGAAAGAGAGATGCTCTATAGGATGAAATGCGCCGAAGACCAGGGCGTGGCATTTACCAACTACGGAATCGCTATCGCCCAGGTTCACGGCATATTGAAGAGGAGCCTGTCTCTCTTCCCGGAACTTGCTGCGATGCTTGCCGAAAGGCAACGGGTATGAGCCAAGGAACCTTGGGGCGTTTGGCGCGTTTGCTCGGAGCAATTTAAGCGTTTTTATGTTGCCGTTATTGGAAAATAGTTGTATACTGTCAAGAAATGTGTCCGGAGGATTAGCTCATATGATATGGACTTACATAATCGTGTTGGATTTCGTATGCGGTTCAGGGCGCATTTAACTGCTGTATTTCGCGGATAGGTATGAACGGAAGTTATTTCAGGAAAAAGTTGATCGATGTCTGCGAAATGATAAAGATGCCGCATAGGCTGTGTCTGCAGGTCAGACATTGATGCGGCAGAACTATCATCAATAAAGGAGGAAGCTATGAAAAAGACACTTAGCGTTTTTCTTGCTGCCGCTCTTGCGTTTGGCATGATGGCATGCAGCAACGCGAACACCACCACACCTGCTACCGAGGCGCCTGCTACCGAGGCGGCTTCTGCCGAAGAAGTCACTACAGAAGAAGTCACTGCTGAAGCGGCTGACGCTGAGACAGAGAAGGCGGCAGAAGTAGGAGAGGGCGGAAGCGAAGACAACGAAGTCGGTGAAGAGGTCAGCGCGGAATCTTCAGATGATGCGGTTGTGATCACCGGCGCGGGCGTAAAGACTGCCGGAACTCTTGTCATGTCAACCAACGCCGAGTTCCCGCCCTATGAGTATCATGACAGCGCTACCGACACCGGTATCGGTGATTTTGCCGGCATTGACGTTGAGATTGCCAAAGCTATCGCCGAGAAGATGGGCTGCGAGCTGAAGATCGAAGACATCGCATTTGACTCAATCGTTCCTCAGGTCAACTCAGGCATGGCCGACATGGGCATGGCAGGCATGACCGTCACCGAGGACAGGAAGAAGAATGTTGACTTCTCTGACACCTATGCCATATCAAGGCAGGTCATCGTAGTCAAGGAAGACTCTGAGTTTGTCGGCGTTGAGGACCTCGCGGGCAAAAGGATCGGCGTCCAGCAGGGAACTACCGGAGACATCCTTGCGTCCGGTGATAAAAACATCAGCGAAGGCGTTGAGCGCTACAACAAAGCCATGGAAGCTATCCAGTCCCTTTCTCAGGGCATGGTCGATGCCGTCATCGTTGATATTGAACCCGCCAAGGTTTTTGTCAGCGAGGTAACCGGACTTAAGATTCTCGATCAGGAGTACACATTAGAAGAGTATGCCATCTGCGTCAAGAAAGGAAATACCGAGCTGCTTGACAACATCAACGCTGCTCTCGCGGTTCTTAAGGCAGACGGAACTCTTGATGCCATCGTAGATAAGTATATCAACGCAAAATAAGCCGACAGAGGGCTATATGTGGCAGTTTCGGTGATGCAGGATTAAAAAGCCGAACAAGAGCCGTATGAAACGCTGCAGCAAAAGAGCATTTTCGCTGCAGCGTTTTTTGAAAGAAGGCAGCTTTAGCGGATTTATTATGTACGGGCGAATACAGAAAGAAGAATGGAAGGTGAAGAGATGACTTGGTGGCAGAATTTGGTTGAGGATTTTGTGACAAATTTCGTTGTCGACAACAGATGGAAATTTCTCACGGATGGCTTGGCGGTGACGCTGAAGGTCACCGCGTTCTCTGTGGTGGTCGGCTTGCTCATGGGCTTTCTGGTCGCCGTGGTGAGGACAGTTCACGAGGAGACCGGGCGCTTCAAGATTCTGAACGCCATCGCGGGAGCATACCTGACATTCTTCCGCGGAACCCCGGTGGTCGTACAGCTGATGCTTATCTATTTCGTAGTGCTCGGCCAGTGGATGGGCGTCACGAACAAGATGCTCGCCGCGGTCCTGGCATTCGGCATCAATTCGGGCGCGTATCAAGCGGAGATCTTTCGCGCCGGCATCCAGTCGGTACCGCGCGGTCAGTTCGAAGCGGGGCGCAGCCTGGGCTTCAGCTATACGCAGACGATGGTGACGATCATTATGCCCCAGGCTTTGAAGAACATTCTTCCTACCTTGTGCAATGAATTCATCACCCTGCTCAAGGAGACATCGGTGGCGGGCTATATAGCCCTCCAGGATCTGACGAAGGGCGGCGACATCATTCGCAGCCGCACGTATTCGGCGTTCATGCCGCTGATCGCGGTCGCGCTGATCTACCTCATAATGGTGTTGGTTCTGACCTATCTTATCAGGAGGCTTGAGAGGAGGCTGAAGAGAAGTGAGCGATAACAGCAATGTCATCATAAAAGTGGAGAATCTGGTAAAGGCCTTCGGAGACAACGTCGTGCTTAACGACATTTCAACTAATATTTATAAGGGCGATGTGGTGTGCGTCATAGGACCTTCGGGTTCAGGCAAATCGACCTTCCTTCGCTGCCTGAATCTTCTGGAAAAGCCCACCGGCGGCCACATTTATTTTGAGGGAAATGACATCACCGACAAGAGAGCGGATGTGGACAAGCACAGGCAGAAGATGGGGATGGTCTTCCAGCAGTTCAACCTCTTCCCGCATATGACTATCCTGCGGAATCTCACCGTCGCCCCGATGAAGCTTCAGGGCAAATCGAAGGAGGAGGCCGAGGCTTACGCGATGGAGATGCTGGGGAAGGTCGGATTGGCAGACCGCAGTGATTCGTACCCCAGCCAGCTTTCCGGCGGCCAGCAGCAGCGCGTGGCTATCGTCCGCGCCCTTTGCATGAAGCCTGACGTGATGCTTTTTGATGAGCCGACCTCGGCTCTTGACCCTGAGATGGTCGGCGAGGTCCTGAACGTCATGCGCTCGCTTGCCGAGCAGAGGATGACGATGGTCGTGGTCACCCATGAGATGGGTTTCGCGAGGGAGGTATCGTCCCGCATCATGTTCCTGGACGGAGGGGATTTCGTGGAGGAGAATGAACCACGGGAATTTTTCACGAACCCTAAGAGCGACAGGCTCAAGAGCTTTCTCAGCAAGGTGCTGTGAGCGGCAGGAGGCCGCAGCCGGTGTGTTCGCAAGGTGCGGCGCATTGGCTGCGGTCTGTGTTTAAAATGCAATTCGAATGAAATATGGCTTGGTGTGAATATGGAGAGAAAGAAGAGAGAGTTAGTGATAGTGCGAGGCGGCGGCGACCTGGCAACCGGCACGATATACAGGCTCTATCGGGCAGGCTTTAGGGTACTGATTCTTGAAGCTGCCACGCCGACTGCGATCAGGCGCGAAGCCGCTTTTTGTGAAGCTGTTCGCCTCGGAAGCATGACGGTTGAAGGCGTGACGGCGAGGCGCATGGATATAGATTTTGCACAGATGAAAAAAAGCGGTGCTGCCTTCAGACATACAGAGTCTGTTCGAGATCAAATGAAGGATGGTTTTGAACAGCAGAGGATCAGCACTGATGAGATAAAGGCTGTTATCAGCCAGTTGGATGAATGTTGGGATAAAGGCGAGATACCTCTTGTCGTTGATGAAGAGGCTTCAGCCGCCTATGTCCTGCGTCCGGAGGTCCTGGTCGACGCAATTATGGCGAAGAAAAATATAGGCACAGATCGAGCCATGGCTCCCTTCGTTGTGGCGTTAGGTCCCGGATTTAAGGCAGGCAAAAGAGATGTCCCGGACGCTGACGTGGACGTGGTCATAGAGACGATGAGAGGGCATGATCTGGGCCGTCTCATACATGAAGGCAGCGCCGCTCCCAACACAGGCGTACCCGGGCTGATCGCCGGGGAGGACATCCGCAGGGTGGTTCATGCTCCCGCTGCCGGCAGCATTAGGAATCTGTCAGCCATAGGCGACATAGTCGAGGAAGGGCAGGTCATTGCGAGAATCCTGCCGAGAGAAGCTGCGGAACGGTCGGACGGCATCCCGGTCCCGGCATCTCTTTCCGGTGTCCTGCGGGGCATCATCCAGGATGGCTTCTGTGTGTGGGAAGGGATGAAGATCGCTGATATAGACCCCAGGCGGGAGCAGCAGAAGAACTGCCGGACTATATCGGACAAAGCCCGTGCTCTGGGGGGGAGCGTACTCGAAGCCATAGACCATTACCTGTATGGGAGAGAAGGATGATGGCATAGCCGGGCAGAGCATATAAAAAGTGCAGTAAAATTTAAGCACCACTATTCGGCATCTCGGACTCGGGATGCTGAGTATCCCTGGTTGTGCTGAATAGCCATTACAGATAAAGGTAACTATTCAGCACCCCAGACTCGGGATGCTGCGCATCCTTCGTTGTGGTGCGGCGAGGGGTGCTGAATAATTACAGATAAGGATAATCCTGAACCCGTATTGCTGAGGAGTCAAAATGAGAGTCTGGAGATCAGATGGCAGCGGCGCGGCTTGCCTGACGGACGCGCTCTGTATAAACAAGGATATCATAAAAAAAAGAAGTAAAATGGACTGCTGCATTATTTCTGTCATCGGAGGTGGGGGAAAGACCAGCCTTCTATATCTTATGTCCAGGGAGCTTGCGGCAGATGGATTTCGGGTTGCCTTGACTACGACCACGCACATGATAATCCCGAAGACATTTCCATGGACCGAGAGTGTTGACGAAGCAGCGCGTATGCTTTCGAGAGAACCGGTGCTTGTGGCACATAAGGTTTCTTCGGATGCTTCAGGAACAGCTTCATCTTCGTCAAACAGATATGACTTTTCATCGATGGATAATGGTTCGGAAGATGCCGTGCACATAAAAGACGGCGCAGCTCACAAATATCCTTTAATAAAAGGAAAATGCACTGCGCTCACAGCTGAAGAGTTTGCTGTTTTGCGCAGGGAGGCCGACATTATCCTGGTTGAAGCGGACGGAGCAAGGCAGCTTCCTATAAAGGCAGCTGTGGCACATGAGCCTGTCATCATGCCCGATTCTGATTATGTAATAGCTGTCGCAGGGATAGATGCCATTGGACAGCCGCTGCAAAAAGTATGTCATAGACCGTGGCTTGCGGCCGGTCGTTTTGGCGTACCCTTGGACATGGCAGTCACGGAAAAGATGTTGGCTGACCTTTTGACTGATCCTGTTATAGGGCAGATGAAGGGCATTGCGGGGCGTGGTAAATCTCAATCCGCGAGGCAGTTTCGTGTTCTTGTCAATAAGGCCGATGATGAGGGGAGAAGAAAAAGCGCGTTTGAGATCTGCCGCATGTTATCTTCGCGAGGTCTCATTTCCGCGGTATCGGCTCTGAGAGACAGGGTAGCTTTAATAGTCCTTGCGGCCGGTCAGGGGAAGCGGTTTACTCACAATAAAAATGATAGTGATGGAACAGCCGTAGTCCGTGTGGGAGACCAAAGATATATAGATGAGACCGGAACGGAACATTTGAGACGATCTGATAAGAATACGATAAGTAAGAGTGAATCGGGGTATATCGGATATCCGGATAAGGAAGCGGTAAACAAGCTGGAATATTGTGTGAGAGGGGAGCCGATTTATGCGGGTTTGCTTCGTGCCGTGAGAGAACTCATATCAGGGTACGGAGACGAGATCATTCATGAGAAGATATTGGTGACGCAGGAAGCCAGGCATGAGCTTCGCAGGGCCGCTGAGGCAGATGGGTTCAAAATTGTCATCAATCAGCAGCCATGGAAAGGAATATCGTCATCCATAAAGCTTGGGATAAATGCGGCTGAAGCTTCGGAGGCATATCTTTTCACCGTCTGCGATCAGCCGAAGCTCACGAGCAGGACATTTTACAGGCTGATAGAAGCATATCAGTATGGCAGTGGCTCAATCGCGGCAGTGAGATCGATGGAGGCATTTGTGAATGCACAGGCGGCAGCCGGAGGAAACCCGAATATATTCTCGGTCCGCTATCGCAGCGATCTGTTGGCTCTTGAAGGCGACATGGGTGGAAAAAATATAATACGGAAGCACGAGACGGAAACGTCATACGTTGACGTGCCGTCAGAGGAGCTTTTTGATATAGACACGAAGGGAGATCTTTGGAGGTTTATATAAGAGAATGGTGAATGCTGTCGTCAGATGGCAGAACGTATTGTTCGGATTACATCGTTTCAGCCTCTGCTTTAACGCTGTTCCGGAATTGGTTGTTCAGAATGGATCGTTCGGTGTTATGACGTGCAAAATGTGAACTATTACAGAAATACCAATATAATGACTCACGAAGAATACAGATAAAAACATAAAAACGAAGAAATATATAGAATTTAATAAAACGCTTGACAATCAATATTGGAGTGTATATAATAGCGAAGTATCGAGTTCGCAACGAGGTGTGGCTCAGCTTGGTAGAGCGCTGCGTTCGGGACGCAGAGGTCGCAGGTTCAAATCCTGTCGCCTCGACTTGGACGCATTTCCTACTTGCGTCGAGACAATTTAATATTTATAACATGTGGTTCCTTGGTCAAGCGGTTAAGACGCCGCCCTCTCACGGCGGAAACAGGGGTTCGATTCCCCTAGGGACTATTGAAAAAGACCTCTCATCGAAGGTCTTCTTTTTTTGTTTTGGAAGGGGTGAATCAGGGAAACAGGGGAGTCAGGGTGAGACACGTGGACTCAGGCGAGTCCACATGACTCTTTTGAACATATGTAGTAGAAATATAGGATGGAAGCTGATTCGCGGATCATAGACTGTTTTGCAAGCGGCGGTTTGGTTTTTGTTGATACTTATTCCCAGACGTAAGTGCGGGCTCTTTGCAAGGCGTATGTTTACATTAGGTTCATGGCATCTTATCATTTTAGTATGATATATTGTGTATGAATCACGACATCGCATGAATATATCTTGTAATTAGACGCTCTGTTTGCTATGTTTATTTGGTCAGACACGTCGAGACTGATTTGTCAGTAACCCCCCATGCAGGATGCTGCCCCACCATGCATATAAGCCTGGGGGGGTAATGTCCATGCGGGGCATGCACACGGCCGCGCAGAGGAAGGTGCCGGCTGAATGCGACGCACGGTCGGCGCAGCTCGCCGCAAGCGGCGAGTTTATATAGTAATCATGAACAAGGAGACTTGGAAGATGTCAAAAATAACACCCACTCCATATCAGGATATTTATTCCGAAATCAAAGATGCGCTATTACTTTCCCGTAACCAGGCCTATAGTGCGGTCAATTTTGCAATGGTTCAGGCATACTGGCACATTGGGCGAATCATCGTGGAGCACGAGCAGAACGGAAGCCTTCGTTCCGAATATGGAAAGGGTGTGTTGAAGGATGTGTCAGAACGGCTTCAACAGGAGTTTGGCGATGGGTTTTCTGTTCGGAATCTGCAACAGATGAAAAAGTTCTACGCTACTTTTCCAAATGCGAACGCACTGCGTACGCAATTGACCTGGACACATTATCGCGCTTTGCTTCGCGTGGAGGATGACATAGCGCGAAACTGGTATATAGAGGAGTGCATTAAATCCGGATGGTCGAGTCGACAGCTGGAGCGGCAGATTTCCACGTTATACTACGACCGACTTTTGGCTAGCAGGGACAAGTCTTCTGTAATTGCGGAAGCGGGAGAATTGATGAAACCGCTTGAGGCAGAGAGCTTTATCAAAGACCCTTACGTGTTGGACTTCCTCGATTTGAAAAACTACCCTGCCCTGCGCGAGTCCGATCTGGAACAGGCATTGATCGACAAATTGCAGGAGTTTCTGCTGGAGCTGGGACGCGGATTCTGCTTTATTGCAAGACAGAAACTCATGCGGTATGAAGACGAGGACTTCTATCTTGATCTTGTCTTTTATCACAGCATTTTGAAATGCCACGTACTGATCGATCTGAAAATCGGAAAGCTGACACATGCCGACGTTGGCCAAATGGACAGTTACATCCGTATGTTTGATGCGCTATACAAAAACGATGACGACAATCCTACGATTGGGATTATCCTTTGTTCTCAGAAAAATGAGGCTATTGTTAAGTATTCGGTGTTGAACGATGCGAAACAAGTCTTTGCTTCTAAGTACCGTCTGACGTTGCCCACAGCAGAGGAATTGCAACGGGAGATTGAGGAAGAAAGACGAAAAATCGAGGAAAGAGGGGAATCGAGAAACTGAGGAGGCACATAGAATCTCTCTGTGCTACGTTCCCGTGGCAGCTATACCGTCATCGACAAGATCACGGTCAGTCTGAATATCAAGCGCGATGTCTATGAGGCCGAGTTCTCCAATCTCGGTCTGAAGGCTGTGCCGATTTCTGACGAGTACCCGGATTTGGTGCATCGTGCAGTTGGATTACGAATACATCGAAGAGGATAAGAAGAACGGCAATCCCATTCAGATTCGGAAGCTGACTCCGATACAGCTTTCCTTGACTGTATGCACTGCTATATTCCCGGTTGGGAGATTCCAAAGTTTTGTCCGGAGCATTTCACGAATGACTACGGATTCATTACGGACTACCTCGCCGAATATATCCGGGAGCTGCGGAAGGAACAGTACGGCGATGCGCTGGCTCACTACTTCCACCTTGGAAAAAATCTGAATCAGCGCGACACCATAGCCGTGCGCAGGATAGTTGTATTAAACGTCAAATAAATAATAGGGGTGGCAAGATGGAAGAAAAAACGGTTTACAGTTATCACACCTTTCTATATCCCTTTTTGTGGAATGACATAGATGGGAATCACAGTATTGATGTCTTTGAGACAAAATTAAAACTGGAAAGTGCAGGCTGGTCTCAGGATGATATGGTTTCTAAAAAGAATGGTGAAATTAATCTGACCAGTGTTGTCAATAATGAGTCCCAAGATGAACAACGACTGGATTATCAGACATTTCAGTATTTTAATCCGGCTGCAAGAAAAGCTCTCTTTCGGGAAGATGGAGAAATAGTGCATGGTTGGAAGTATCGTTCGGGTGACGTACATAATAAAGCAGAATATAAGATATTTGAAAAAGGAAGCGATAATCCATATGTTTTGAATATAAATCATATCCGTCTCAGACTTTTCAATACCGGTGTAGGGATACTTGTGTTTGAGTTGGAGTACCCTATGCCGAACGAGGGAGTAAAAAAAGCACGGCAGGATATCAGAGCGATCAACGAGCTTGGTAGAAGAGTTTTTCCGGAGTTCCTTCCTGAACAGCCAGAAATTTTCATGGGAAGCCTTTTTGCCACGAGAATAGAAATTGTTGTTGATGAGAATCATTTTGAAGAGAATTTGTACTGTCGTTCGGGGTTGCATGGAGAACAAAGCTACCTTAGAGATCCGTTGCATAAGCAGAGTTTTTTATTTACGCTTTTAGGCTATGATAGCAATAGTACAATCTCTATAACACCAGCTGTGGATGATAGGATGTTTGTCTGCTGCTGTATAATGGATCCGGATTATACAGAACATTTTTTATATCGTTCGTATCAGGATCCGTCTTTAGAGAAGACCGAATTATCGGAAGAAGAAAAGAAATTTAGTATGCAAAATAAGCAGCCTATGTTTCTGGATAACTGGGATGTTGGTACGGAATTATATGCATTGACCAATATTGATTATAAAGATAGCAGTTGTCAGAATCGGGTGATGCTGAACCAATACTTTGAAGATCAACTATATCTTAGGTGGACTGAGATCGGGTATAGCACGATTTATTCGGTGACAAACCATTCGATGATATGTTTGACCGGAGATAGGAAATATGTTACTGCGCCAGTTGTTAATCCTTTCTTGATTGAATATATCCAACTTTGTATATTGGTTCTTGCTCAGAGGGCATCTTTGATAGCCTTTGATAGCAGAATTACAGAGGCTATTTCCAGGGATGACGAGAAAGAGATTATCACTGACAAGTTGTTAACATTATCCAAAGATTTTGCTAAGTTTCAGGGGCAAATCCTGATTCCTGAGGCTACTCCTCAAATACAAGGTATAGAGCTTTATGGAAAGCTGCAGAGGATGCTCTTTATTGAAAAACTTCAAAATAACGTACTCAGTCAGATGAGCAGTCTTTCTGGAATGGCTCAATATGAGCAGGAACGAAGACAGCAAAAAATGGATAAAGATCTTGAAGAACAACAATTTAAGACAGGCTTATTCTTCAACGTGATAGCAGCGGTTACGATAGTTTCGGTTCTGATTGATTTATTTAATTATATAGTCTGGTTTGTTTCTCCTCATGATGATATATGTCTTCCATCATGGTGGATAATGATGATTATTGATGTTATATTGATTTTAACTGTCGCGGGAAGAAGTATAAGCTTGATCCATGATAAAAAGAAGAAGGAGAAAGAGAAGGATGAGTGATCATCATAATTCACCATATTGTAGGTTAGTAGAACTCCGGCAGTATACTCCTTTATTACATTTTCAGGGAGATACAGAGGGAGCTTGTTTGCGTGCATCAGAAGTGAAGCCAAAGCTGGATCGTTTCGTGTGGGATTATCTTAACAGAAATCAAATCAGCATTCCGGAAAGTTGGCAGCTTAAGAACATGGATGAAGAGTCTCCATATGAACCAGCTTTACGATACAAGATGCGGTTTATGGGAAATATGAAGAAAAGAGAAGATAAGAAACATCTTCTTTATTTTGCGCAGAACATGGACGGTACTTCAATAGCTTTAGAAAGCTTATCTAATACCAGGATGACGATTATTTCTCTGGTCAAAGATCGTTTGGGAACAGACTGTCCACTTTACAATAATAAATATTTGGAGAATCCCACTATCTGTGAGTTGATTGACGCATTACTTCCCGCATTCTTCTGTCTGCATTGTTTTGGAACAAGAAATGGAAAAGGCTTTGGAAGCTTTGAAATCGTAGGAAGTACTATAAGCGATGAGGAGATTGATTACTATAAAGAACGAGATTGTATGAAAGTATACCGTTTGTCATCCAGTCGAAATTCATATTCGGACATGAATTGTCTGGATGATATTTATGTCCTTTCGGGTATGATGAAGGGCGGTTTTAATCGTCCATATTATAAAGGAGATATTCAAAAATATCTATGGAGAGAGAACATAGGTTCAGAAAAATCGTTTATAAAGCAAGAGATATTTCCTAATGAGACGGTAAACAACACAGGAGAATCATTATTGGACTGGTATAATAATGATCTTTGTGGGGGAAGAAATCATAGACCTCAAAAGGTATATAAAAACAATCAATTTCTCCGCGCCATGTTAGGATTAACTGATCACTATGATTATTTTTTCTACAATAGAAATTTGAAAAAACGCGTAGTTAAAACGATATGGGTAAAGTCGAAAAACAGTGAAATAACACGTTTTGCGAATCCTATCCGCTTTAAGCCATGTTCTGGAGGTTTTCGTATACTTGTATACAGGATACCGAATGCGATGTTAAACAAGTCGCAAGCATCGGAAGACAATGGTTTTGAGTTTTCTTTTAGTTCCAAGCAATATACGCTTTATACACCAGAATTTTTTGATCTTGTGGCTTTTATGCATTATTTCCTTTCTCCGTTTCACGATAATAAATCGAGAAAGTCGCATAATTGGGAAGCGTTAAAAGATAAAAGTTATCAGCTGTATTATGGCAAAAATAATAGCCAAACTCGGTTTTTTAATGATACCCTTGATAATCTCCGGATCGCGTATGGATGGGAGGAATCCATATGAATAAACAGTATGTAGGTGTTACCATAGGCCCCATTACCGATACATTGATGCTCACTTCCTCGCCTGCCGGTCTTTGGGGTGCAAGTTATCTCTTCTCGTGGATTAGCCGTAGATTGATTCATTATTTAGTGGTTGATTATAAGGTTGAGCAGAGTCGATTTGTAGCCCCCTTTTTCTCAGTGAAGAATAACGAGATCTTTCTTCCTGAAGAAAATGATATCGATTATGAGGATATGTGGAAAAAGGGAATTGGCCTGTTTCATGATCGTATAATATTCTGTTCAGATAGTTTAACAAACCCACTTGAAATCGTTGCGAAGGCCAGAGAAGCTGTCATTTGCGAACTCACAGAAGAAATAGCTAGAATAGAATCTAAAACAGAATCTACGACAAATAAGAAGGATATATATGAGTGGCTGGATGGTTATATACGGATTTATGCTGTTCAAAGGGAGAGCGCATCTCCACTACTAGATTTGGGTGCTGATCTAAGTGCAATGGAACTGGAACCTCATTTTTTCGGGCTTGAAAAGTATAATCATCTTTTGGGTATTTTTGAAAATATAATTCCTTGCGATGAAAATCATTCACATATGGAGCTGGGGATGAAAAATAAGCTGATGAAGCAATTCCTGCTCTCTCATCGTGATGAAGATGCCTGGGTGCTTTATGATAATAATCATATGATAAAAGATTTACAGGATATCGCAGCGAATGGTGCAAATCCTGTAATGAAACACACTCAGTATTATGCTGTGCTGAAATCAGACGGAGACAGTATGAGCAAGATACTGGAAAACTTGATTGACGATGAAGAAGTCCGAACCTATAGTAAAAAATGCCTTGGTTTCTGCGCAAAGGCTGCTCAGCAGATATATAAATACGGCGGTGTGCCTCTTTATGCGGGTGGTGACGACCTGTTGGCTCTTTTGCCGTTAACCGGCACGCACCCTGAAAATCATGAGAAATGTACCCTTTTTGGCTTAATAAATTATATACGCACATTGTTTAATGGGGTGTTTAAAGAGGATAGAGAAAGATTTAATGGCATGCCGACGATATCTTTTGGTATCTCAATACAATTCTATAAAAGCCCGTTGTTTGAGGCACTGGAGCGAGCAGATGGATTACTGTATCGTGCTAAATTGGGATTAAAAGATGCATGCTATCTGCATCTGCAAAAACATAGTGGACAATCTGTATTGTTTACCGAAGAACGTCTTAATTACGTTAATGAAGAAGGCGACAATTTGATTTCCGCTTTGGACAAGTTGTTAACAAATACGAGAATCGGTGATATCAATAATGACGATGCTGTTCTTTTTCTGTCTGGTCTAGGATTTACATTGGAACAATATAAAAATTTGTTTTACCTGGCTATCGAAAAGACAAAGCGAACAGATGCGATTTTAGAGAATCTGTTCGCTAATCTCTTTAGCAATGTGGATCAAAAACAATTTGAACCTTATATAACCGAAATAAAAAAATTGACAGTGCAGCTCATCAGAAAGAATAGTGAGAATGAAGCAAAGGCAAAAAGAAGGCAGAATGAAGCAAATCAGGGCGAAGGAGTTATGTCTCAGCTTCAGGCCATAATTCGACTATTGCATTTTATGAGAGAGGGGGGAGCAGAGAAAGAATGAAATATTGGAAAATAACCCTAAAACCTTTAGATGCTTATTTCCTGGGAGGGGAGCGAAATGTATTTTATCAAAACAATCCGGTACAACGTTCCGAACGAAGACCTTATTTTATTCGTTCCAATCATATGATTTCACAGTCCGCTGCGTTTGGAGTACTACGATATCTAGGTATTCATAGCCCAAATGCTAATTATCGTTTGTCGTCTGAGGATATAAAAAATATAGGAGACAGAAGCTTTAGCATCACACGAAACCAACAAGGATACGGTCGCATATGCAGTATTTCCCCCGTGTTTCTATGTGATCAGGAAGGTAAACGGTACGTAGCTGCTCCGTGTAATCGTGTTAAGGCTGATTTTGAATGCTGCTATGATAAAGAGCATCCAAAGATGCCGTTTGTTTCCTTTGAAGCCTTCCGACGTGTAATAACCATGGATGGTACACGGTATTTACCATCTGAGTATAATGAGAAAAGGGCTTGTGACCCATCAGATCTGCTATGCTTAGAAACAGGTGACGTCATATCATCCCCTTTTTCTACTCAGATACGTACGGGAATCAATAGAGAAAGTCAAAAGCTAAAGCAAAATGGAAATCTGTCGGACGATAATCCTAGTGGTTTCTTTAAGAAGGAATATATTGTTCTGGATAGAGACTATTCCTTCATGTTTTATGCTGAAACAGAAGATGGTTTTTTTATTCACCGTGATACAGTGGTTTACATAGGACAGGGAAGAACGCCTTTTTCTGCTCATGCAGAAGATGCACAGAAAAAGTGGGATATTGATTTACCGGTTTGTTGCCGACCGTCAGTTGGAGCAAAATGGGAAAGCGCAACGGTAATTTCTGACATGTTCTTTGATGGGCATATAAAAGAACTAAAAAGGCTGTGCTCATTGATGATTTCATCTATCAGGGATCATCGGTGTATGGAAACAAATTACTCGGCAGAAAATGCGGGCAACCGATATAGTAAAAAGGAAGCATTAAAACTGATACCTGCCGGTAGTGTGTTTTTGTTTATGGGAGACGATAACGGTAAAGAACCGAAGGATCAGCTTTGTCATTTTCGAAATACGCTGATAAAAACCCGTTATTGGGATAGCGCTTTGCGCGCCGGCTTCAATTATGTACTATATAGCGATATTCAACAGAATGGAGGACAATGATTATGTCAAATATACTGTATAGGTTAACATGCCTTACCAACCTTCATATGGGGAGCGGAGATATAAACTATGATGTGATAGACTTGGAAGTAGAGCGCGATCCGGTATTAATGGAGCCAACAATGAATGCTAGCGGTGTCAAAGGTGCCCTTCGGGATTATTGTAAGAAAACTATGTCTGATGATGATTTGCTGTTTGTATTTGGCGGCAAAGCAAAAAATGATGATGATAACGGAGCTCAAAGAAATAATCAAGGGACACAGCAGGGGTTTTACAATTTTTTTTCCGGAGATATGTTGGCTCGTCCTATAAGAATATCTGAAGGAGAAGGGGCATATCTGCTTGCTACAACGCCAGATATTCTCAAAACGCTTTTGCGTAAATTACATGCGTTTGG
Organism: uncultured Lachnospiraceae bacterium; assembly: GCA_902770965.1. GTDB lineage: Bacteria > Bacillota > Clostridia > Lachnospirales > Lachnospiraceae > RUG11623. The sequence goes on from CACXUY010000014.1 coordinate 45,606, forward strand.
GTTTTGCATCGGCTATAATGAGAATGATATTCCGGCTCTGCCGCAAGATGGTTCTGTACTATCCCCGGTAAATATCATAAGTGTTGAAGGACAAAAAGTTACAAATGGAACGTGCGCATATTTATCTGCTCTTCTTGGATCTGACCATTGGGTTTTGATGAGCAGTCAACAGTTAAGGGATATTGATCTGCCGGTTTTAGCTCACAATGTATTGGAGGATGGTATCAGCAAGAATCTATGGTATGAGCAGGTTGTTCCTCATGAGAGTGTTTTCTTGCTGATCATATCAGGACTGGAAAACGACGATAGATTAAGTAAGACGTTAACTAAAAAGTGCATGGTTCAGTTTGGCGCGGGAGCTACCACTGGAAACGGTTATACCTTGATGGAACAACTGGAGGTATAAACACATGAACAAGAAATTAGTGAATGAACTCATTCCTTTAGCATATCAGGAATTAGATTCAGTAGGTATTGCTCAGAACGGTGAGATCTCAAAGGGCTTTCGTGGCCAGATTGCTTCTTTTGGTGCAGCAATAGCCACAGGGTCTTTGCTGGCGGCATCGGCATTCTTTAATGATCAGGGCGGCTCTAAGAGTGAACGCCATAAGCTAATGGTGGCCATTAACAATATGTTGGCTTACAAGGATATGGAGAATGGTTGCTTAGTACAAAATCAAGGAAATACCTTATTTGATACTGTAAAAATATGGATGAAGGCTCACAATGGTTCTGATAGGGAGATTAAAGAAAAAGTGCTTTCGTGTGCCATAGCCTTAAAACTTGCCATGAATCTTTACTCACTGAAACCAGAGAAAAAGAATAAAAAAGGCTAATTTTGCGGAGGAGGATCATTCTTGAACCAGCATTATGAATTTTGGGTAAAATACTATGAGAGGTTGATAGAATCCGATACTGCATTTGCTGAAGCGCTTAATATTAATAATGAAAATTTGACGAAACGCATTTGGAAAACAGGAAATCGGGAAATCCTTCCGGGATGCAATGAAGAACCCTTCTCTGGCTGCAAACATCTACGATTGGAGGTGAATTATCCTGGCTTGTTAGTAGGCATAGGAAACGCTCATGACAGTGGGAAGAAATTTGAAGATAAAGACAAAACCGACAGGACAAAAAAGAAAGATAAGAAAAAGGATACACCAGAAGAAATAAAACTGGGAATACTATTAGACTCAGTAACCGGTTTGCCGTTTTTACCTGGAAGCATGTTGAAGGGGATATTGCGCTCGGCATTCTTATATAATGTTGATTATATTAAAGATTTGCTTCAGTATATAGATTCTTCTTTATTGCTGACCGCCGAACAGGTAGAAGAATTAGAACTGGATATTTTCGGACATCAACACCCTTGCCATAATTATGAAACCGATATCGAAGCAGGGACAGGAAGAGATGTTTTTTTTGATGTTTATCCAATTCAGCCGGATGGGAAAAGTCATCTGATTGGTATAGAAAACATCACATCTCACCGTGCTAAAAACCGTAAGCTCGATGGCTTAACAAAACTCAATCCACTTACGCTGCTAAAGATTATGCCGGGAGTAGTGCTTTTGTTTAGGTTTTATCTGAATGATACTGATTTAAAAGATGGAATCAGGATTACAGCAAATCATAAATTAAATCTTTTTAAACAGATACTGCTTGATTTGGGCGCTGGTGCAAAGACAAATGTGGGCTTTGGCGTGTTGACAGATACGAAAAACCCTGAGGAAACGGACAAGTATTATTATCTGGAAGAAATGCACAGAGATTAAGAACTAAAATCATCATTTAGTAGAAACCTCCTGGTCCATCTCAGGAGGTTTTTTCTGATACTCTCTTATAATAATCCCTAAAATAATCCGGTCCCTCTGCCCAAAGTGCTGAATCGAAATCGAGCAGGCATTCGTAAGCTTTTGATTCAAGGACTTCTTTTCTGATTTCGTCAATTGGTTTTCCACTTTCGGCGGCCATATCTTCAATAGCAAGGGCTAATGTCAGAGCAGCGCATGTATTCATTGTTTCATATGACATATTTCCTCGCCTCCTGAAACATCAGACAGCTTATAACTTTTTCAGTCAAGAAGCAGAACTGATCTTCAAGCTTATCAGGCAAAAGCCTTTTGATTGTATCATTTATCGCTTCGTCAGATTCTATATCTCCATACAATTCGCCAAGATAAGCTGTGATGGTTGTATTTGTTTTATCATTTGCAACTTTTCCGATAATGATTTCCGCACTAAATATTCTGGGGTCAATTCCTGGTTTTAGTTGCGTGGCAAGATGTTCTCGTCTGTTCTGCGCGATAAACCAGAGCCATTCTTTATTAGTTGTAGGAAATTCATAAAAATCTATTCCCTCTTTCGGTGCTTTGAATCTAAAGGATAAAACAAAACCAAAGTCTTGGTCCATCGGCAAATCGCCAGTATTTACTGCTTTTCGTATGGATGATTTAATAAAAAGCCGGGCTTGATTTAGGTTCGAAGTCAGATAAAAGCCCTTACCAAAATCCTTACCTTTATTGCACATCGAAAGGTCGATTGTCTCAACAGGGGCATAGCTTCCGTGAAACAGGAGCATGCCGTCTCTTAACTTGGTCATACACATGCCCCCTTTTTCTGTAGAATGCGAACGATACCATTGAGAATATACTCGTCACCGTTCATGTGAAGAACATCATAGCACTCTTCGATATATTTCCAGATGCCATAGTTTTCAAATAAGCGATTAGCGTCCGCAGGTTTCAAATTAAATTTACGAACGAAATCACTAAAAACCCTTGCTTCCATAAACAGTATCTCATTAACCATGACCGTATCCTCCGTAGAAAAGCATAACATATTTATCTGATAACATAAAGAACGATTTTTACTGTTTACTAGAAGGTATTCCGGTATGAAGGGAAAAAAGGTGGTTTTCAGCGGGATCAAAGGATCCTGCCGGTTTTCCGGAGTTGACCGTACCGCTCTTGCGTTGCTCGCCGTAGGCGAGTTGCTCCACATTGGAAAAAATAGCAGCTTTAGATTTGGACGTTATACCATGCTGAGTCCTCGAGACTAGCTGGGCGAATCAAGGGCGAGCGGACGGCAGGGACTGTTCTGTTGTCCGCTTTTAAATCTGATACAAGATACAGGATGTCCGCAAATAACACCAGAATATTGGTGGATTCTTGGTGAACATGGTGCCAATATATCAATAAAAAAACTAATCAGGTTAGAAAAAGTATAGCATGACCGTGCAAAACATGGGCAGAAATTACTATATAGTTTGACAAATCGATATACAGAACAAAATAATTCAAAATTGTTCTGCAAATGCAATGGTTCGATTCCCCTAGGGACTATCTAAAGAAAAAGACCTCTCAGCAGAGGTCTTTTTCATTTTCGGAGGAGGGGTGAGTAATCCGGGCTCCGGGTACCAGCAATCCGCAAATGGATATCGATATACCGGAGTATGATATCGGGCGATTCAAAACATTCAGTCCGCCTAAGCGTACTTTTTATTCGCCAATGATACCATCCTGACATAGAATGATGCCAGGCAATCAGTGCCTGCATTCAATCCTGAATCGCCTTATCAAGGATTGAGTGTTGAAAATAGAGGAAGTTCACATGTACCGGCATTGACATTATACCGGTTGACCGTTATAATGTTATGGAAGGCAGGTGAAGAATGATGACCATCCGAGAGAAATTAAAAGATAAAAACATGTCTGTATACCGGCTTGCCAAAGCTAGCGAGCTTCCCTATGCGACTGTAAACGATATTTGCAGCGGCAAAGCGCAGCTGGAAAAATGCAGCGCCGAAACGATCTATAAGATTGCCAAAGCACTGGACGTTCCCATGGAGGAACTGCTTGCCCCCTGCTTCCTCAAACGCAGCAGTTTTGAAAACTTCAAAAGCAATATCTGCCACCGAGTCAAAGAGCTGGGCGATATAGACTTTCTTATCGAAACGCTGGAGAGCCATGACATCCGGACCTATTATGAGCGGAAATGGTATCCTGAAAGCCTTTACCTCCTTGCCATGCTGGACTATATCAGCCGGGAAAATGATGTTCCCCTTGTCAGCGAATACGACGACATCAGGCGGTGCAGGCTGGAAAAACCGGTTTATCCGGCCAGTCTCCGGGCTGTTTCAGCGGCGGCCAGAAGCGACGCCGCGCTGAAAGAGGCAGAGAAAACGGCGATCCCGGAGTTTATGCGGTTTAACATTATAGAAAGCGAAGTGCGAAATGTCATCTGAACGCAGCGTTGAGTTTACAAAAGACAATATTGACATCTACTTGAAAGAGGTTGCGAAGGAATACCGGAAACAGGTTGGGAAGGGAATGCCCGCCGAACTGATCCTGATCGGCGGTGCTTCCGTCCTGATCAATTACGGATTCAGAAATATGACCACCGATATAGACGCCTTGATCCGGGCGGCTTCCAGCATGAAGGATGCGATTAGCAGGGTTGGTGATCGTTTTGGCCTTCCCACCGGCTGGCTGAACGCCGACTTCAAGAACACGGACTCCTACACCCCGAAGCTCGAAGAGTTTTCCTCCTATTACAGAACCTATTCCAACGTACTGTCAATCCGTACCGTGAAAGCGGAATATCTGATTGCCATGAAACTGCGATCCGGCAGACAGTATAAGAGTGACCTGTCCGATGTGCTGGGCATTCTGGCGGAACATGAAAAAAGAGGAACGCCTATCACGATGGAGCAGATACGAAAAGCCGTGACTGACCTGTACGGCGACTGGACATCTCTTTCGGATGTGTCTCAGGCGTTTATAGAAAATGTCATGGCGGACGGACGGTTTGAACAGCTTTATGTGCAGACGGCCCAGGGTGAGAAGGAAACGAAGGAACTTCTGATCCGGTTTGAGAAGGACTATCCGGGCGTAACGAAGGAGTCCAATGTGGACGCTATCGTCGGTAATCTTCAAAAGAAAGCGGATAAAGCTTCCATCCTTGCCCAGCTTCGGCAAAAGAAGTCCAAAGGCATGGAGACAATTTAGGAGAAGAACCCGCGAAAGAGGAATGACCGGGAAAGATAACCGAATATTGAGCTTGATACTAGATCGGGCCGGGAATGTTCAGACCGGAATATTCAGAGGGGTGACTCACCCCTCCTCGAGATATTTTATGATGCCGTCTGCGGAGATCTTGGCCTGGCAGACGATGAAAGATTTCTTTAAGCTGAAAAACCTCCTGATCCATCTCAGGAGGTTTTTTCTGATACCTTCTTATAGTAATCTCTAAAATAATCCGGTCCTTCTGCCCAAAGCGCTGAATCGAAATCGAGCAGGCATTCGTAAGCTTTTGATTCAAGAACGTCTTTTCTGATTTAGTCAATTGTTTTTCCGCTTTCGGCAGCCATGTCTTCAATAGCAAGGGTTAATGTCAAAGCAGCGCATGTGCTCATTGCGTCATATGACATATTTTTTCGCCTCCTCAAACATCAGACAACTGATAGCCTTTTCAGTCAAGAAGCAGAACTGATCTTCAAGCTTATCAGGCAAAAACCTTTTAATTGTAGTTTCCGTGAAACAGGAGCATGCCGTCTCTTAACTTGGTCATACACATGCCCCCTTTTTCTGTAGAATGCGAACGATATCATTGAGAATATACTCGTCACAGTTCATGTGAAGAACATCATAGCACTCTTCGATATATTTCCAGATGCCATAGTTTTCAAATAAGCGATTAGCGTCCGTAGGTTTCAAATTAAACTTACGAACAAAATCACTAAAAACCCTTGCTTCCATTTCATATTTTCATCCCATGAGGGCGGAAAAGTGAGCGTTAACCGGCCAGTCAGTGGCCGTTGATTTGTCAGTGATCGTCTTATAGCTTTCCGACAACAAATTCAAAGTATTCCTGGACTTCCTCATAGGTCTTAAAGCGTGCCATGTACACATAGCGTCCCATCTGCGGCCAGTCGATGGGCGGCATTTCCTCCCATAGCACGATCTGATCGCCATAGCACTCCATGATTTCTTCATGAGAGCGCAGGTAGCTGTGCCCGTCTTTTCTCGCCGCATATGCGCAGTAGAACTGCTCGTCTGATTTGGGGACAAAGCGGTTGTCATCTGCGATCATATCGGCATATATCTTGAAGACATCGACCGAGTGAGCATAGTTCATCATGTCCGGGTCATGTCCGCCGGCGGGACGCATGTTTACCTCAAGCGCCACGAAATCGCCTGTTTCCCCGAGACCCTGACGAGGGCTTGCGAGCTTGAAGAACTCAAGATGCACGAAGCACTGGCGGACGCCGAAGGCTTTCACCGTCCTGCGCCCGAGGTCGCGAAGCTGCGGCGGCAGGTCGGGGCAGGTGTAAAACGCGACGTCAAGATCGTCGAGGACAGCATCCATGACGGGCGCATAGGTGGCAGTCGACTCAAAAAGCGGTTCACAGTGTGAGTCAATGACGGCATCGTAGGTCCAGATATCGCCTTCTATGAACTCCTCCATGACATAGGATATGGAAGGCAGGGCATCGTAGAACGCCTCAAGCTCCGCGTCGTCCTTCAGCTTCCAGGTATCATTTGCTCCGACCCCTATGTTCGGCTTCACTATGACCGGATATCTAACCTCACGAATGAAGGCCCGGCCTGCCTCCCTGGTAGTCACCACATGCTGCCTGGCGGTAGGGATGCCTGCCTCGTGATAAATCTTCTTCATGAGAGCCTTTTCTTTGATGAAAGCGATCCTGTCGCTGCGGATTCCGATGGGGACATTGAAATCCGTGCGCAGCCTGGCATCAAGCTCCAGCCAATACTCGTTCAGTGACTCCAGAAAGTCGATCTTGCCGTATTTGAATGAGAAGAATGCCACGGCACGGAAGACCTGATCATAATCCTCAAGCGAACTGACATAGTAATACTCGGTGAGAGCGGCCTTGAGCTGGTCGTCGAGGGAATCAAAAGGCGTGTCACCGATACCGAACACCCTGATGCCGTTCTTGCTCAGACGATCACAGAAAGATGTGCCCGTATGCGGGAAGTTCGGGGAAATAAATACGTAATTCAAGGTATGACCTCCTTTTTTGCAAATATGTTTCTTGCAAAATGTGCTATTATTCAGCGCCTATCACCGCCCTGCAACGAGGGATGCGCAGCATCCTGAGTCTGAGGCGCTGAATAATTACCAAAACATGAATAATATCATCAAAAATAACAGTGGCGTCTGACGATATTTGTGCTATAATAGCACGGTTATAAAAATGTAGTATTTAAAGGATGGCTGCATTATCAATAATATCACACCTTGGTTAAGGAAGCACTGACAAAATCAATTATTATATATCCCAGTACTGCCAAAGAAGCGCAGACTCCATCAACAAAATGAAAAAGCCTGCGTATGTCATGATAATAGGCGAACGGCTTATCTGGAATGGGTCTGAGATATATTGTCTGCTGATGGTCAGGGGGGTGGGGTAAGAAGCCGCACAGGAACATCTGCAGAACAGGAACATCTATAGAATCTGTTCAGTGGAGTATGCCGATCTTGGTATGTTGGCATGGAAGGCTTTTGATAATGCCCGGCAGTTTTAGCAGAAAGAAGGCTGAAATTAATGAAATCTATGGTTGCTGTTGCTATTGCACTGTTCGCCGGCTTGATGATGACGCGTTTGTTCAAAAAAATGAATCTGCGCTTCCCCGATGTAACGGCGTTTTTGCTGGCGGGACTGCTTGTGGGACCTTTTGGAATAGGGAAAATGGATCTTCCCGGGATAGGTTTTTCGAATTTTGCCGAAGTCGATGAACTGAACATCATAAAGCTCGCGGCTTTGGGCTTCATCGCATTTTCCATCGGCAAAGAGTTCGATCTCAAAGACCTGAAGAAGACGGGTAAGTCTGCCGCCGTCATCGGAGTATTTCAGGCCGTGGCAACGACTATTTGCGTCGATATCTTTCTTGTAGGTCTGCATCTTCTGCTGGGAGAAGACACCCTTCCGCTCGCCGTGGTGGTGACCCTGGGAGCCATCGCCGCTGCCACAGCCCCTGCCGCAACGCTTATGGTGGTGCGCCAGTACAAGGCGGATGGCCCGCTGACGAAGCTCCTCCTGCCCATAGTCGCCTTGGACGATGCCGTCGGCCTCGTCATTTTTGCCGTATCGCTTGGCATAGCGCAGGCGCTTGAAGGCGGTGCGGTAAGCATACTCTCTATATTAGTCGAACCCATGCTTGAGATCATCGGCTCCCTCGTTCTTGGAGCGGTCATGGGCTTGCTGCTCTCGCGCATAGAAAAAATGTTTTTTTCCAACACCAACCGGCTCAGCATCACCATAAGCTTCGTATTGTTCACCATAGCAATGGCATCCCTGTCATTTGAGCTGGGTGACATCACGCTGTCATTTTCTTGCCTGCTGGTGTGCATGGTCGCCGGGACGGTATTTTGCAATATCGGTGAGAACGCGGAGGAAATATTTGAGCGCTGTGACAAGTGGACGGCTCCGCTGTACGCTGTCTTTTTCGTCGTGTCCGGAGCGGAGCTTGATCTTGGCGTCTTCCTGCGCCCGACGGCACTGCTCATCGGCATCGTCTATGTCTTAGTCAGGGCAATTGGCAAATACCTAGGCGCGGGCCTGTCCAGCACGATGATGCAATGCGACGCGAATGTGAGGAAATACCTCGGCATAACCTTGTTCCCTCAGGCCGGAGTCGCCCTCGGGATGGTCATTTCTGCCCAGACTCTAGGAGATGAAGCAGGGGCGCTCATCCGAAATGTCATCCTTTTTTCAGTGCTGATATACGAGCTGGTAGGTCCCTCGATGACCAGGTGGGCGCTTGATAAAGCAGGCGAGATCGGAGAGATTCCGGAGCACAAGAAATCACATGAGAGGTTTAAGAAGAAATGAATGCTTGATCCATCCTTTCCTGGGGTGCTGAATAGTTACGATCATTATGGATAACCAAAACAGAAAACAAAAAGAATAAAACATTTGTAGATAGTATGAAGATCACGTGGGATAGCGTACCATGTGCCCCCGATTAGTACACTACAGAAATAGTTTTACAAAGCGATTGTTATATGGTATTATGCTTTTGTCACCACGGCTGCCAGTTAGCGATGTCTTTATATGCTGTCGTAATATGGATAAGACGTTATCGCAGCCGATATTGTAATTGACGCGCTTCGGCGATATACTAACACCGAAGGCGTGGGACGGAGGAAAGAACATGCACAATACCACGAATACCGCACCCTACACGATAAAGCCAGCAGATATAGCAGCCGAGGTCAACGGCACAACGTCCGCAGTCGGCAGCGCAACCGCTGCCACGACTGGCAGCGCAACCACCATAGCCAATAGCACCACGGTCACAGGTACAAGCATTGCGCATAAGGGCGTGACCACTGCCGCAGTTGGCGGCAGTTCCAAGGTGAACGAAAAGATCAAGGACAGGCTGTTTAAGTTCGTTTTCGGCAATCCGGACAACAAAGAGTGGACGCTGAGTCTCTTGATGTAGCGATAAATGAAATGCCGGATGATTTTGTCATCAAGCCTTTCATCATTCTTCACAGAGCGGAGGTAAAGCACATGTGTATCACGGAATATGACGAGGAACGAACTCTGGCGGAAATGAAAGAAGACGGCAGAAAAGAAGGAAGAGCAGAAGGAAGAGAAGAAGGAAGAGCAGAAGGAAGAGCAGAAGGAAGAGCAGAAGGAAGAGCAGAAGGAAGAGCAGAACTCGCTGAATTGATATCCGTGCTTCTTGATCAGGGCAGGATAGAGGATGCCAAGCGTCTGGCCAAGGATATAGAGTTCAGGGACGGTCTTTTAGCGGAGTTCGGCATAGGCACTGCAAACGGTTAAAGTTGTGTGAATTTCCATATCAATATGCTTTAAAGTTGAGATTCTTTTGCTATAATATTTATTAGCGATACATATAGGATCAGGGCTTTAGCATGCATTTATAGTTTACGTTTTTAAGCTCATCCTTTATTACTCATGGTTAAAGCTAATATTATCAAAGGAGGAAAACTATGAAAAAGAAAATGTTGTCACTTTTGATTTCAGGCATCATGATCTTGAGCCTGGCAGCCTGCGGGGGTTCCGGCAACGGCTCGTCCAACAACGGCGGCGCGTCACCGTCTACGGGCAAAGAGGGAAATGCCGGCGAGACGACAACCAAGTCGGATTCCGGCGAGGAAGCTTCCGCGGACGGTCTCGACGCGCTGATCGAAGCGGCCAAGGCAGAGGGAGAGCTGGTCGTTTACGGCTCCTGTGAAGAGGATTATCTTGCCGCCGCCTGTGAGAATTTTGAGAAGACCTACGGCATCAAGGTTCAGTATCAGAGATTGTCCACCGGAGAAGTTCAGGGCAAGATCGACGAGGAGAACGGCAACCCCTCGGCTGACGTATGGTTCGGCGGAACGACCGACCCCTACAACGAAGCCGCTTCGGCAGGTCTGCTCGAGCCCTACGAGGCGATCAACGCGTCGCATTTGATCAACGACCAGTACAGAGATGCCGATGGCAACTGGTACGGCATCTACAAGGGCATCCTTGGCTTCATGGTGAACACAGACGAGCTGGAGAGAAAGGGGCTGGATGCTCCCAAGGATTGGGCAGACTTGCTCGATGAGAAGTACAAAGGCCTTATCTGGCTGTCAAACTACAATACAGCCGGTACCGCGAAGCTCGTCGTAAACACCATGATTCAGAAGATGGGTCACGATGAGGGCATACAGTACCTGGTCGACCTTGACAAAAACATCGAAGTTTACACTAAGTCTGGCTCGGGTCCTTCCAAGAATATCGGAACCGGCGAGTGCACTATCGGAATCGGCTTCCTGCACGATGGCATCACCCAGATTGTTGACAATGGATATGGCAACATTTCCCTGATCATCCCTTCGAGCGGCACCTCCTTTGAGGTCGGCGCGACGGCTATCTTCAAGGGATGCAAGCATCCCAATGCTGCCAAGCTGTGGGTGGAATACGCCCTGTCTCCTGAATGCGTGGAGCTCGCCGCCGAGAACGGCTCATACCAGTTCCTGGTCATCGACAACGCCAAGCAGCCTGAAGTGGCGGATGAGTTCGGCCTTGATCCCGACAACGTGATGGAATATGATTTTGAAGATGCCAAGCAGAACACCTCCAAGTATGTCGAGGACGTGATGCAGGCGCTTCATGGCGGAGACGACCGCTTCAAGACGGAGTAAACCTACATGCCAAGTTTGGCACAACCATACTTTATAAGTCATCGCGTGGCTCCGCGCTTCGCACTCCCGCCACGCTAACCGGTATTCGCACTTTTCGCCCCCATGGGCAAGAGGACAGATCGTCCCTGTCCATGGGGCTTCTTCTATGTTTCGACATCATTTTTATATCGAGGTTCAAACATATGGCAAAATCTCAAAGTACGGAATTGGATCGCAAGAAGTTTTTCGCGGATCCGATCATGGTCACTACCATCGCGGTGCTGATCGCGTTTTTGACTGTATTTATTCTTTATCCGCTTGCGATTCTGCTGGTAGACAGCTTCATGGGCGATGACGGACCGACCATGTCCATATTCGCCAGGGTCATGGCCATGCCGAACTTCCGAAGGGCGATTACGAACACTCTCAAGGTCGGCTTCCTGACAGGAATCGCCTCCTCTCTCATCGGTCTGCTCTTCGCTTATGTTGAGGTGTACGTGAAGCTGCGTACCCGCCTGATGAGTGGGCTTTTTCAGGTGGTCTCCATGCTGCCGGTGGTCTCGCCGCCCTTCGTCCTGTCTCTTTCGATGATAATGCTCTTCGGCAAGTCGGGAATCATCACGCGTTTCCTTCTGGGGATCTATGATAACAGCGTGTATGGATTCTGGGGCATTGCCATCGTACAGACGCTCACGTTCTTCCCTGTGTGCTATATGATGCTCAAGGGACTTTTGAAAAATATCGATCCTTCCTTGGAAGAAGCAGCGAGAGACATGGGAGCGTCCAGGTTCAAGGTTTTTACTACCGTGACGCTGCCGCTGATCCTTCCGGGCCTTGGAAATGCGTTCCTGGTCACTTTCATCGAATCCATCGCTGATTTTGCTAACCCGATGATTATCGGCGGTTCCTACGACACTCTCGCGACCACTATATATCTGCAGATCACCGGCGCTTATGACAAAGAAGGCGCGTCAGCCATGGCCGTCGTCCTGCTGTGCATCACATTGGTGATGTTTATGGTGCAGAAATACTGGCTGGAAGCAAAGAGCACGGCTACTTTGTCCGGCAAGGCGAGCCGGATGAGGATGCTCATCGAGGATAAGTCCGTCACCATTCCATTGACGGTGCTGTGCAGTCTCTTTGCCATCTTTGTCATCGGCATGTATGTCTGCGTTCCTTTCGGAGCTCTTTTCAGGACCTGGGGCTACGATTTTCATCTGACCTTCAAATGGTTCGGGCAGGTGTTTAAACGGTACAAGGGGCTGAAGGCTTTCAAGGATTCCTTCCTGCTGTCCTTCATTTCCGCTCCGATAACCGCGCTGCTTTCAATGATCATATCGTATCTGGTCGTGAAGAGAAATTTCCGCGGTAAGGGCTTCATCGAGTTCGTTTCCATGCTGGCGATGGCGGTTCCCGGCACAGTCCTTGGTATAGGTTATATCCGCGGCTTCTCGGCCGGCGTTTTCCGCACCGGCTTCCTGCAGGGACTATACGGAACCGGGGCTATTCTCGTGATCGTCTTTGTCGTGAGGAGTCTGCCGACCGGCACCCGTTCGGGAATCTCAGCCTTGCGCCAGATCGACAAATCAATCGAGGAGTCGGCATATGATATGGGCGCGGACAGCTTTACGGTTTTCATGACGGTCACTCTTCCACTGATAAAGGACAGCTTCCTCAGCGGTCTCGTGACTGCCTTTGTGAGAAGCATAACCGCCATTTCCGCGATCATCCTGCTGGTCACGCCTCAGTACCTGCTGATCACCGTGCAGATCAACGAATTTGCCGAAAAAGGTTCATACGGAATCGCATGCGCGTTCGCGACGATACTGATACTCATCACCTACGGCGCGGTCTTGCTGATGAACCTTTTCATCAAATTCTTCGGAACAAGCCGATACTCTGAGGGCTGACATTATATGAAGGATGGCTATCTTTGAAGGCTGGTCATCTATGAAGGCTGGCCATCTATAGAAATTTGATCATCTATGGCAGCTGGCCATCTATAGAAATTTTGTCATCTATGAAGGCTGGCCATCTATAGAAATCTGCTCATCTATGAGGACTGATTATCTATGATGCTGTTCAGAATGTTGATCGTTATTGAAGGATGATCAGGCCAGGAAGGTCGCAGAAGCACTGATAATTGCGCGTAAAACACTGTCAGAAGGGGAGCTGCGGTCATATCAGTAACGCTGTTCCCAGAGAGCGACTATTATTAAGAAAGAAGGAAAACGGAATGGCAAAGGAAAAGAAAGGGATACGTCTGGAACACATTTCCAAGATATATAAAGATCCGAAGACAAAACAGGATTTTTACGCGGTTCATGATGTGAGCCTGAATATTGAGCCGGGAAGCTTCGCGACGCTGCTCGGGCCTTCGGGCTGCGGAAAGACTACCATACTTCGCATGATAGCGGGCTTCGAGTCTCCGGACGAAGGTGAGATCTATCTGGGTGATGAGGCGATCAACGCCCTTACCCCAAACAAGCGTGACACGGCAATGGTCTTCCAAAGCTATGCCTTGCTCCCGCACTACAATATTTTCGATAATGTCTCCTATGGCCTGAAGCTTCGGAAAATGGACAAGGAGACCATCAAGAAGAAGGTCACTGATATCCTGGGTCTTGTCGGACTTGAAGGCATGGAGGCCCGTATGACGAACCAGCTTTCGGGCGGCCAGCAGCAGCGAGTGGCTCTGGCTCGCGCTCTGGTACTCGAACCCGGAGTGCTGCTCTTCGATGAGCCTCTGTCAAATCTGGACGCGAAGCTCCGCGTCACCATGCGCACGGAGATCCGCCGCATCCAGCAGGAGGCCGGAATCACGGCGGTTTATGTCACACACGACCAATCAGAGGCCATGGCGATATCCGACAAGGTCATAATCATGGAAAAGGGCGTAATGGCCCAGATGGGCACTCCGCAGGAGATTTATTATCATCCCAACAGTGAGTTCGTCGCGGATTTCATAGGCGAGGCGAATTTCCTGAAAGGAAAACTCAAGTCTGTCTCCGGAGGAGTCGGACATTTTGATATCGCCGGCGGATCGGCGGACATACAGGCAGACGGTCATGCGGCGGGCGGCGAATACACCCTGGTGCTTCGTCCTGAAGCGGCAGTGGTGGCTGACTCAGGGCAGCTTCCCTGCAAGGTGGTGCTCAGCTGCTTCATGGGCTCTTACCAGAACTACCATGTCATGGTTGGCGATGCCCTCGTGCGCATTACGGATTTCAACCCCAAGAACAAGAAGATCTACAAGGAAGGTGATCAGGCGTTCGTGAAATTCGACCCCTCTTCGGTGCATATCCTGTAAACCTGTAAACCGGTATTCCTGCATGCGGCCATTAACCGAAACGCGTCAGGCGGATGAAGGCAGAGACAGAGATAAGGATACAATAAGGATAAAGCCTGTCGCGGTATTCGGAGAGTGGCAGCATACATGCGTGTATGAATGCATCCCTATATGGCCACCCGCTTCGCAGGGGACCGACTTTCAATGTAATGAGAGGAGAACGGATATGAGGATTCCAGACATAATGAAGAGAAGGATGAGCTTTTCCTTTGAAGTATTTCCTCCGAAGGAAGACAAGCCTCTTGAACCGCTTCTCGCAGCTCTCGAGGAGCTGTATAAGTTCAATCCGGATTTTATCAGCTGCACCTACGGAGCGGGAGGCACGAATGTAGGACGGAATCTGGAGGTCCTGCGTTCCATCAAAAACAGAGGCGAGACGATACCTGTCACCCATTTTACCTGCGTGGGCAACAGCCGTGAAGATATTCGACGCCAGCTCGATGAGTATCTTTCTATCGGGGTCGATCATCTGTTGGCTCTTAGGGGTGACCTTCCGGCAAATAATATGGGGACAGGCGGCGATTTCTCCTATGCGAACGAGCTCATCGCCTTTATTCGCGCCCATTACGGAGACCGCTTCGCCATAGCCATAGGAGCTTATCCGGAGAAACACGTAGAGGCGAAAAACCTGGCGGAGGATATCGCCCATCTTCGCATCAAGCAGGACGCGGGAGCTGATTTCATTATGACACAGCTTTGCTTTGACACCGAGGGCTTCAAGAGGTGGATGGACCGCATCCGCCGGGCCGGTGTCCGAATACCCGTGAATGCTGGAGTTATGCCGGTCACAAACAAGGATTCGGTGATACGTATGGCGCTGTCGAGAAACGGCTGCTCCATCCCGAGGCATCTTGCCGAGATCATCAGCCGCTATTGGGACGATCCTGTGGGCTTCAGGGAAGCAGGAATCGAGTACACCGTCAGGCAGATCGGAGAGCTCATCTGCGAGGGCATCGATGGACTCCATATCTATGCATTGAACCGCCATGAGACGATAGAAGAGATCGTGCGCAAGTCGGGCATACAGGCCAATCCCAAAGGACTGTGAAGCTTGTTTTATTATCAGTGAGGGAGAAACAGTATCATGGAGAAAGAAAACCTACATGCCGGGACGCTGCTGATCATTCTTGCCGGGTGCTTTTGGGGGAGCATGGGTATATTCGTCAGAAGGCTTGGCACCTTCGGCTTTACATCTATCCAGATAGTGGCTATCCGCGTCACTTTGGCTGCCTTGGTCTTTTGTGTGCTGATGCTCATCAAGGATCGTTCGGGCTGTGGGATCTCGGTACGCGACATTCCGCTGTATTTGGGGCTGGGCTTCGGAAGCATCCTCTTCTTCACGGTATGTTATTTTACCGCGATCAGGCTCATGCCGCTGTCCACGGCGGCTATCCTTCTCTATACCTCCCCTATCTGGATAATGCTTATGTCGATGCTTTTCTTCCATGAGAAAATGAATCGTAAAAAGCTGGGGGCTCTTGCGCTTGCCTTCGCCGGCTGCGTCCTGGTCTCCGGAATTTCAGGGGAAGGTATACCTCTGAGAGGATTGCTTGTCGGGCTCGGCTCAGGAATCGGTTATGGGCTATACAGTATTCTGGGGACGGTAGCCCTTCGTAAGTATTCCCCCTACACTGTCACTGCCTACACCTTTCTTTTCGCGGCAGTCGGAGCATGCCTGATCTGTGATCCGATGGATTTGATGAGAAAATGTGCCGCCGCGCCGGATCACGCGGCATTGTTCCTGCTCTGCTGCATGACAGCTTTAGTAACCGCCGTGGTTCCGTTTCTCGCATATACGATAGGTCTTCGCACCGTGGAAGCCAGCAGGGCGGGAATCCTCGCGACTATTGAGCCGATGGTGGCTGCTTTGATAGGGATACTGGTCTTTTCTGAGCAGCTGACTGTCCTCTCGGGACTCGGTATACTTATGATTCTCGCCGCAGTGATACTATTGAATTCACATTGTACAGATAACTGATCGGTTACGGTGTTTTTCCTTATGTTACAGCGAATACAGTCTCCATAATCCATTTACAGGTTTGCTTGCAGGAGATAGGCCTTCATGTTATACTAAAATAATGCCTGAAGCACCAGCATTCGGTCAGCGTATGATGCGGAAAGACAGAAGAAGTTTTTCCGGGACTTATGCAAGAGGGAAATAGAGGAGAGAAGTGAGATGACTTATAGGGAAGCAATTAATTATATTCACAGCATTGGCTGGCGAGGCAGCAAACCCGGCCTTACAAGGATTCGTGAACTTCTGTCGAAGCTCGGCAATCCGCAGGACGACCTTAAATTCGTGCATGTGGCGGGGACGAACGGCAAGGGTTCTACCTGTGCCATGATCGAATCAATACTTCGCGCGGCGGGATACCACACGGGGCTTTTTATTTCACCTTACGTCTATTGCTTCAATGAGAGGATACAGGTAGACGGACAGGAGATAGGCGATGAGGAGCTTGCGGAACTGGTTGATGTGATCAAGCCGATAGCGGAAGCAATGGAGGATCTGCCCACGCAGTTTGAACTCATCACCGCTGCCGGTATGCTTTATTATAAGAAGAAACACTGCGATATCGTAGTTCTTGAGGTGGGGCTTGGCGGCGAGCTTGACTCCACGAACGTGATCCGCACTCCTGAAGTCGCGGTCATCACCTCGATCGGACTTGATCACACTGCCATACTCGGTACATCTGTTATTGAGATAGCCATGGCCAAAGCCGGCATCATGAAGGAAGGGGGCAGTGTCGCCATCTGCGGCCGCAACCGCGAGGCCATGCTTGTCTTCCAGATGAAGGCTGAAAAAGTCGGTGCCAATATTTACAGACCCAGATATGATTCGATAGAATTCAAGACACGCACCGATGAGAAGCAGGTTTTCTCATATGCCTCTTATGATGACCTGGAGCTTCCACTCGCCGGAACGTATCAGTTGGACAATGCCGCGCTGGCTATCACCGTGGCTCAGATCCTTCAGGAGAAGGGGTGGGATATTCCCGAAGAGGCGGTGCGCAAGGGTCTTGCCAATGTGAGGTGGCCCGGACGTTTTGATATAATTCACCGGGAACCCACAGTGCTCATAGATGGTTCGCACAACCCTCAGGCCATCCGCGTCACGATGGACACGCTGAGATCTGTCTATGGAGACAAGAAGATAATATTTGTCACGGGTGTTTTTGCTGACAAGGATTACCGAACGATGATGACGGAGCTTACGCCTCTCGCGAAGTTTTTCGTCGCTACTCAGCCTGTCGGAGAGAGGGGCCTTGACGCGGAGACACTCGCGCATACAGTGGAATTCATGGGCAGAATGCCGGTCAAGGTTGAGCCTGTAATCGCGGATGCTTGCGCATACGCGTGGGAGAATGCGGACAAGGACGATGTTATCTGTGTGATAGGCTCGTTCTCCTTGGTCGCTCCTGCGAGAGAGGCGTTCGAGAAGCTGTTTGCTGCCGAAAAAGCTGATTGAACTTGAAGGACTGCTCGCGTATATTAGCTGATTATATCAGGAATCAGATCGGAACAAAGCTGCCGTATGAGGGAGCAGCAGACCGGAGCTAAGACGGCTGCTGAATGGAGCAATGCTTATTGAGGTTGGAGCAGCTGTCTGAAATCGCCGGCATTTTATGCCATGTGGTTTTGACAGGCGGCAGGTTGTCATTTTGACCGGGAGGAAATGTATGAAGCCGGTTCTGTACATAGTCGTGCCTTGTTATAACGAGCAGGAGGTTCTGCCGATGACCAGCAGGCTTTTTCTCGATAAACTCTTGCAGCTGGAAGCTTGCGGCAAGATAAGCGGAGAGAGCCGGGTGCTTTTCGTCAATGACGGGTCAAAGGACGGCACGTGGGATATCATTTGCCGCTTGGCGGAGGAAGACCGGCACTTCCTGGGGATAGCGCAGAGCAGAAACCGCGGTCATCAGAACGCGGTGCTCGCAGGGCTTATGGAGGCAAAGGATCGCTGCGACATCACTATCTCTATAGATTGCGATGGTCAGGACGATATCAACGCCATGGACAAGATGGTGGATGCCTATCTGGATGGCTGCGAGGTGGTCTATGGAGTCAGGTCAAAACGCGACACGGACACGTTTTTTAAACGCTTCACGGCGGAAGCCTTCTATAAGCTGCTCAACAGAATGGGGGCGGAGGTCGTTTTCAACCACGCGGACTACAGGCTGATGAGTTCAAGAGTCCTGCAGGAATTAGCCGGTTTCAAAGAAGTGAATCTCTTCCTTCGCGGTATGGTTCCGCTGGTTGGCTTCAAGAGTACGGCGGTAAGCTATGAGCGCCGGGAGCGCATCGCCGGAGAAAGCCATTATCCCTTTTCCAAGATGCTGGGGCTGGCTATTGATGGCATCACAAGCATGTCAGTGCGCCCTTTGCGAATGATCATCAGCTTTGGCTTCCTCGTTGCTATCCTGAGCTTTATCGGCGTCATTTGGGCGCTTTTTCAGAGGCTCATCGGAGGCACAGCGTGGGGCTGGGCGAGCATGACCTGTATCATTTGTTTTGTGTCGGGCGTGCAGCTTATAAGCCTCGGCGTGATAGGCGAGTACATAGGGAAGATATATATGGAGACCAAACACCGGCCTCGATATATCATCAGTGAGAGAACCTGGGAGAAGATGAACCGGGGAGAAGATGAACCGGGGAGAAGATGAACCGGGCGGAAGATAGCCGTGTGGAATAATATCATGTGCCGGATGATCAGACAGCAGATGCTAAGGCGATGAGTGCTCGTGCGGCAGATGGCCGTGCGGAGGATTGTCAGCCAGATGTTCGGGCAACAGATGCACAGACGGCAGATGTTCGCGCGGCAGATGCTCGGGCGGAAGTGTGAATCTGGAGCAGGTGACAGAAGGCAGAGGAGGAAGCAGAAAATGGTATGGGTTGATAACGCATCAAAGAAAGCTACGGATTTTATTGATCATTCCTGTGCCGCCTTCACTGAAGCGCTGGCATCGAAAGCACCGGTCCCGGGCGGCGGAGGCGCGTCGTCGCTGGTAGCCGCAATAGGGATAGCCTTGGGCAGCATGGTCGGAAGCCTTACTCTGGGCAAGAAGAAATACGCTGATGTCCAGAACGATATAGAGGTGTTGATGGGTGAGGCGGAAGAGCTGAGGAAGGCTTTCCTGAATTTGGTCGGTCGCGATGCCGAGGTCTTCGAACCCCTTTCGAGAGCTTATGCTCTGCCAAAGGATACAGAAGAGCAGCTGGCTGAGAGAGACAGGGTCATGGAAGAAGCCTTGGCGGATGCATGCCTTGTGCCGCTTGAGATCATGGAGAAATGCTGCCGCGCGATAGAGGTCATAGCCGGTTTTGCTCAAAAGGGTTCTGCGATAGCTATCAGCGATGCGGGAGTCGCCGCAGCCTGCTGCCGCGGGGCGCTTGAAGGCGCGAGCCTGAATGTTTTTATCAACACCAAGGCGATGAAGAACCGCGAGACCGCGGAATCATTTAACGAGAGAGCAGACGCTATGCTGGATAAATATGTCCCAATGGCGGAAGAGATATTTATAAATGTTCGAGGCAAACTTAAGGAACAAAGATAAAAGCAGGTACAGAACGAAGGTAAAAGCAGGTACAGAACGAAGATAACAGTAAGTACGGAACGAAGATAACAGTAAGTACGGAATGAAGATAACAGTAAGTACGGAATGAAGATAACAGAAAGTACGGAACGAAGATAACAGCAAGCAGAGTGTAAGTATAGGGAGAAAGTATGCCAGCTAGATTGTTGACCGGCAAGGAAGTCGCGGCCTCTATAGACGAGAAGACATTGACACGGATAGCCGAGCTGAAGGACAGGGGAGTTACGCCTACCATAGCTTTTTTGAGAGTGGGGGACAAGGAAGACGATATCGCGTATCAGAACAGCGCGGTGCGCCGCTGCGTCCGGATGGGCATAGAGTATCATTTGTTTCATATAGAAAAAAATGCCTCTCAGGAGGAGCTAATGGCGGCGATTGAGAAGATAAATACGGATGACCGCATTCACGGTGTGCTCATGCTGAGGCCGCTGCCGGCCGGATTTGACGAAAAAGCCGCCTGTGCCGCCATTTCCCCACAAAAGGACATAGATGGGATCACAAACGGTTCTCTGGCGGGAACATTTACCGGGGAAGAGATAGGTTATCCTCCGTGCACTGCTCAGGCGGTTCTGGAGATATTGAGATATTATGACGTACCGATTGATGGAAAGCGGGCTGTTGTCGTCGGACGCAGCCTGGTGATAGGACGGCCTGTATCCCTCATGCTGCTTGGCGGGAACGCGACTGTGACTATCTGCCACACGCACACTAAGGAGCTTCCGTCGGTGTGCCGTCAGGCCGACATACTCGTGGCGGCCGCAGGACGGATGGATGTCATAGACAGCGCATGCTTTCATTCGGAACAGGTGGTCATTGACGTAGGAATCCATATCCTGAAGGATGGCAGCATGCGAGGAGACGTGGACTGGAGGAAGGCGCAGGACAGCGTTGCCGCGATAACCCCCGTGCCCGGAGGAGTCGGTACAGTCACAACGGCAGTCCTCATGTCTCATCTTGCGGAAGCAGCCTATAAGGCCTCTAAGCGATAAGAGATAAGTGTTGCACGATCATACATCACGCCATAATTACATGTATGCGCACGCTATTATGACGAATACAGCATAATTGTATGAGGCACAAGCCGAATCACATAAAGAATGTGATAATTTGTGTGGTAAGAGCTGTATGAGGTGAGTTTTATTGTATGAGGATTATGGCTTTAGCTGTATTGTGTGAAGTAAGATATTATGGAGCACTTAACAGTACTAAACAGTATGTACATGAAACAGTAGGCAAACATACGAGGTGAGATATTATGACCTGGAAATCACATGGTGCTTTATTGATCGGGATTGTTACCGCGTTTTGCGTGGCAGCCTCTACGGTTTCGGCTGCCGTCATTCCTGAGGATTCCGGCAAGCCGGTGTATACAGAGGTGGCGATGGCTGCAGAGGCTATTGCCGAGGAGGTTGAGGATGATTCCGCTTCACAGGAGGTGGTCAGCACCTCTGATGTCGCGTCCTTTGTGAGGGATCTCTATGTGAACGTCCTGGGCAGGGATCCGGATCCTGAAGGTTATAACCGTTGGATCTCCGGGCTGTCGGACCGCAGCCTTGAAGGGGCGAAAGTGGCATACGGCTTCATTTTCAGTGATGAATATACGTCACGCAACACGACTGACGAAGAGTATGTCAATATGCTTTACCGGGCGATCTTGGGACGTGAGGCTGACAAGACGGGGCTTGAGGCATGGACTCGCAATCTGGGCTGGGGCGCGACCCGCAATGGAGTCTTTGCCGGTTTCATCCGTTCGGAAGAATTTGTCAATGAATGCAGCCGCGCCGGCTTCAATGCCGGCAGCTACAGATCCGACTCAATATTTGATAAGAATGTCTTCATAACGGGTTTTGTTAAGCGCATGTATACCGAGTGCCTTAAGAGGGAACCTGAATTAAATGGCTGGGAGAGCTGGATCGGAATCCTGTTGGACGGCGGGACCGGAGCCAAGCTCGCCAAGGGCTTTTTCATGAGCCAGGAGATCGAAGACGCGAATCTTTCAAATGAGGAATACGCAACAAGGCTCTACCGGACCATACTTGACCGCGATCCTGACGAAGAAGGCTTCGCGTCTTGGGTGAAGGCATTGGACGAGGGAACAGAGAAGCTCTATGTACTCAGGGGCTTCGTTCAGTCTGAGGAGTTCACTGCTCTATGCAAAAAGTTCGGTGTTGAGAGGGGCGCGATCGACGTAACCCCAAAGCCCGAGCCGCCGCATATGTTGGAGCCGGGCATCCACAGCGGCACCAATATCTTCTATGATCAGGGCGGTCCGATAGTTGTCATTGATCCGGGGCATCAGCTGCATGGCATGAGTGCCAAGGAACCAAACGGACCCGGCTCTTCTGTCATGAAGGCGAAGGTGGCCACAGGAACCGAGGGAGTCGCGACAGGTGTTCCCGAGTACAAGCTGAATCTGGAAGTGTCCTTGAAGCTTCGTGATATTTTGCTGAAACGCGGTTATTCCGTGGTCATGATCCGTGAGACGAACGATGTCCGCATCACCAACATGGAGAGGGCTCTGGTGGCGAACAGTTATGATACGGCAGTCTACATCCGCGTCCATGCCAATTCTGATGGCAACAGTAGTCTCAAAGGCGTGATGACGATCTGCCAGACTAGGGACAATCCGTACATAGCAGATCTGTACAACACGAATTTCAGGCTCTCGAATATCATTCTGGAATCTGTCGTAGAGTCGACAGGCGCGAAAAATACCGGTATTTGGGAGACGGATACCATGACGGGCACCAACTGGTGTAAATATCCTACGACCATCCTTGAGATGGGATTTATGTCAAATGCCGAAGAAGACAGGATCATGCAGGATCCTTCATATCAGGACAAGATCGCTCTCGGCACGGCGAATGGAATCGACCGTTTCCTTGGAAGATAATCTCTGGCAAGCAGCGGATGTCTCGGCGCCATATCAGTTCGGATGATGTCGTGATCGCGCCGGACGACCGGCTGGAATGCTGTAGGAAAGTAAACATTCATAGCACGCATGTGCTGCCACGACGTGTAGAAGTCGTTGCAGCATACATGCGTGTATGAATGCATACCTATATGGCCACCCGCTTCGCGGGGGC
>CACXUY010000015.1 GCA_902770965.1 uncultured Lachnospiraceae bacterium
GGTTTGCCAGAGGCAGTATCCCACACAGATACTGCCTTTTTCTTTGGTTGTGCGGAGCCGATACTGCCTCTCCGGAAACCAAAGCGATAAACCTCGGGGGCCGGGGCAGAGCCCCGGGGTAATGTCTGAAGCGCCCACACTATAAATAATGGTTTTTACTGACAACTACCTTGACAAATACCGTACCGGAAAGTCTACATTGATTAGGCATATTTCAAACTTTTGGGCGGATAAGAAGAAAATCTTTTTATCCAATACACACCCTGCAGTAGACAATATGCGTCGTAAAGTTACTGCTGGGAAAAGCGAATATAGTACCATTGCGAAATTTCTTTCTCAGCGGAATAACAATACCGACTGCGATGTTCTCTTCATTGATGAGTGCAGTACAGTCAGTAATGACGATATGAGCCAAGTGCTTGAAAAAGCGAACTTCAAGTTGCTGGTTTTGGTTGGTGATGTCTACCAGATTGAATCAATTTATTTCGGGAATTGGTTCAGCATTGCGCAGAAGTTTGTCCCTGCTGCATCCATCTTCGAACTTACTCATCCATTCCGAACGACAAATAATGAATTACTGACGGTATGGAACAGAGTCAGAAATCTTGATGATTCAATTTTGGAGCCACTCGTAAAAAATGATTTTGTCGCACGACTTGATGAATCTATTTTTGAACACAGTGACGATGACGAAATAATCCTGTGTCTCAATTATGATGGACTATATGGGATTAATAATATAAATCGATTTCTGCAGAATAGCAATCCGAATCAGTCGATTGTTTGGGGAATTAATATTTATAAGGTGGGTGATCCTGTTTTATTCAATGAATCGAATATTTTCTCACCGCTTATCCACAATAATTCTAAGGGGCAGATTGTCGGGATTAGACCGGAAAAACAGCAGATATGGTTCGATATTGAACTTGAAGAGTCAATTAATGAGATCGATGCATCGGACTATAGCTTCAAACTTATCGGTGAGTCTGAGAGTGGAAACTCGATCATATCCTTCGGTGTTAACAAATATCGCAGCACTGATGAGGATGATTATGATAATGATTCAAGGGTCGTTCCGTTTCAGGTAGCATATGCGGTATCCATCCATAAAGCACAAGGTCTGGAATATAATTCTGTGAAGATAATAATTACGAATGAAACCGAGGAACGTATTACGCATAAAATTTTTTACACAGCGATTACACGCGCAAAGAGTAAACTGAAAATATACTGGAGTCCTGAAACGGAGCAATCGATACTTGGACATCTGGAAGTTAAGAATCCGAACAAAGACGCATATCTACTAGCGCAATTATCATCACTGCAGCTGATATAAAAGAAAAGACTGGCGCTATCTTAGCGTACCCAATAAAGCCTAAAAGTGGAACACCGAGTGTCAGTCCTCTTTAAGGGAGAAAAAATGAATTCAAAGCGCGGCTACGTCCCGGAAGATGAAAAAAACTTCTCTGCGGAAGCCATAAAAATAATGAAGACAGCATCCCGGCACATCTGTTACCTGTTGGATGAGGGATATGAGCTGAAGCAGGCTGCGGTTTTTGTCGGCAATCATTTTCTGCTTTCTGAAAGACAGCGTCTCGCAGTCGCAAGGAGCGTGGCTTCAAGAAAGCAGCTTGCGGAACGCAGCAGAAAGAAGATGGAGTTTCATGATCTTGTCAATAAAGAAGTATGGATCGATGGCTTCAACACCATCATCACATTGGAAGTGCTTTTGAGCGATTCACTTCTTTTTAGCTGTATGGATGAAACCATACGGGATCTTGCTGCTCTCAGAGGTACGTACCGTCTGATTCCAGAAACGGCGGATGCTGTGCGGATGATACTCGGTTTGTTGCAGGAAGCCGTCGTGAGCAAAGTGAACATTTTGTTGGATGAACCTGTATCAAATTCCGGAAGACTTAAGGTGCTCATTGCGGATGTTGCAGAAGAAAAACATTGTTCTTTTGATTTGGATATTCAGGTTTTGCGAGATGTGGATCGAACACTTTACGGGAAGGAATATGTGATCACATCAGATTCTATTATACTGGATCATTGTCTCAGCTGGGTAAACCTGACAGCGGAGTGCTTGAAGCAGGCAGGAAAGAGCACATTACAGGTATGGGGACAATGAATAATATGTGGGGGCAATGAAAAGCATGAGAGCGATGAGAAACATGGGGAAGGTTTATAACTGCATTAAAGTTTATAACTGCATTGTGGTTTTTAATAAGGAAAAAGATGCCTCGCTCTTTTGCATGCGCAAAAATGAGCCATATAAAGGACGGTATAACTTTGTCGGTGGCAAAGTGGAACCGGGTGAGGAATCCGAAGCAGCTGCTTACCGTGAGCTGCAGGAGGAGACTGGAATCTGCAGACAGCAGATCCGGTTATTTCGGCTGATGGACATCCGATATTATCATCAGGCTTTTGATCTGGAGCTGTATGTCGGACAGCTGGAAAGTGACATCGTTCTGAAAGAGGAGAAGAATCCGCTGTTCTGGCTTTCGCTGGATGAGGATTTTGCAGATAAGGATAAGTTTGCCGGCGAACAGAACATTGCGCATATCATGAATGTGGCTCTGCAGTATCCGATTCCGAGAAGAACCCATACACAGGACGGGCTTTATATCGGTGTGGATGGGTGCAGAGGAGGATGGATCGCAGCAATTCTGAATTATGGGGATTTGCTATTCAAGAGATATGCACGGATTGAGGACATCATTTCAGACTATCCGGATTTTGATGCATTCCTGATCGATATGGCAATCGGACTGCGAAATCATGAGGATCAGCTAAGACCGGATGATGCCGCAAAAGAGGAATTGGGGCGGAAGGCCTCTTCGGTCTTCCCGATCCCATCCCGGGATGCTGTATATGCCGAGGGAGAGGAAGCGCAAAAACAGGCCAATATCCGCACTCTGGGGAAGAGTCTTGCGAAGCAGTCCATTGCGATCATTCCGAAGATAAAGGAACTGGACGTGTTCCTGAACTCCCATCCGGAGTACAAAAACAGGATTCTTGAGAGCCACCCTGAAGTTGTCTTTTCCAGACTGAATGGGGCTGTAGTGATAAGTAGGAAGAAGGATTTCGAAGGTTTTATGGAGCGGGAGCGAATTCTGTCCGAGTATCTCGAACAGGATGGTGTTGCCGGATTATGGGAGAAGGCAAAAGATTATAAATGCAATTCGGATGATCTGATGGATGCAGCCTGTTTGGCCGTTGCCGCCGCTCTGCATGCGCATGATTTGACGGAGACGATTCCTGAGGAGCCGGAATCGGATGAAAATGGATTATTCATGCAATTGACCGTTCCCAGAAAACGGAAATCTGTATAGAATTGTATACGATACGAAGCAGAACCACTAAAAAGTAGTATACGAAAACAAAACCAGCATAAAGTAGTATATGAAAGACAAATATAAAACAATAGTCTTATTTGAAGAAGGTAACGAATCCGCGGACATGTATAACGCGCGGATGCGTTATCTTCATATATTTCCTCCGCAGGCATATATGCTGGACTTTGGCTGTGACTCCGACAGGGATGCAAAAGCAAAGCATTTTGGGAATATATCGCCTATTTACAATAAAAATGATACATGGTATCATAATTATGATGGAATTATGACAAATTGAAAGGATGGATTAAATGATTAATATTAGACCGGTTTCTGATCTGAGGTATAAATTTACAGAGATTGAAAGTATTGTGAAAGAAGGTTCTCCGGTATATCTGACAAAGAACGGATACGGCAGTATGGTCGTGATGAGCATTGATACCTATTCCAGCCTCGTAGACGGCACCGAAGATGCGCTTGATGAAGCGGATTATTATGCAAAATCCAGTTCAAGACGTATGTCACACGATGAAGTCTTTTCAGGATTGAGGAAACAGCTGAATGATAAAAAAACAATATGAGTTGCAGTATCTTTCGCTGTTTTATGATGATTTGCAGCAGAAGCTGACGTATATAGGAGAGAAATTACGTAATCCTAAGGCTGCAGCAGATTTACTTGATGCTGTTGAAAAAGCGATTTTGGAGAGATCGACATGTGCGGAATCATTTGAACCGTATCCTTCAACAAGAAATCGCGAGAATCCATATTATGCTATTTATGTAAAGAACTTTGTTGTTTACTATGTGGTCTTGGATCATAAGATCATGGAGATCAGACGATTTCTTTATAAAGGGCAGAATCGGTGGGATATGCTCTGATACGAAGATTTTCAAAAGGGGCGAGGATTCGATTCTCCAAAAGGTAAAAATGGAAGCTGTAGATACAACATTAGATCATTATCAAAAGAACGCAGAGCTCTTTTTCGAGGGAACCGTCTCCGCAGACATGTATGACGCGAGGACATGTTTTCTGTGTATGCTTCAACTGCAGGCTTATATCTTGGACTTTGGCTGTGGCTCCGGCAGGGATGTGAAAGCATTTTTGGATCAGGGATACTGGGTGGACGCAATCAACGGTTTTCCCGAATTGTGTCGCATGGCAGATGATCTGATCGGACAACCGGTGTGACAGATGCTGTTCGATGACCTTTCCGCATCTAACCAATATGACGGGATCTGGGCTTGTGGCTCTATCCTTCATTTGCCAAGATGCGAATTGGTGGATATCCCATTTGAGATTTCCGATGCCCTGAATACGGGCGGGATGTTGTACGCATCGTTAAAATACGGCAATCATGAAGGGATGAGGGGCGAACGGTATTTCATCAATTTCACGGATGAATCCTTGGGAAAGCTTATGGATGAGGTGTCGTTGCTGAGTATCGTGAATATATGGATCACGGATGATATGCGTCCGGAAAGGGAGGAGCGATGGATCAATTTCCCGGCAAGACGCAGCATGAAAATGATAGAACAAAACGGCGCTGCCCTATCTTTTCGGTATCGGTAGCAGGCTGTCTAAAGAACTATATTTTCATCCAGATTGGATTTGCATGATAAAGGATAATACGGTTTCGATTCTTGGATGGATTCAGTACGAGAAGGTCAGGTGGCTGCAGAATAACAATCCGGAGGTTCCGGACCTTGTTTACAAGCTGGCGCCGATGGATGAGAAGATGCGCAAACTCGGCAAAGTGCGCCTGCTTGGGAAGGGGATACTGGAGCTGTATGAAGTCAAGGATGTCTTTATAGAGGAATCCGTGCAGCCGAGGAATTATGACATTGATCACTTCATTTCGTGGTCGTTTGTCATGAATGATGAGCTGTGGAACCTGATGCAGATGGATTCTTCTCTCTTCCCTTAATTCGATGAGGAGCAACAGGCTGCTGCAGTGGGAACCGTTTTTCCAATGGTTATCCGGAAACGAGTATATCCTCTACTGGCTTATGTATGAGAAGCTGGGGCTTCATAAGCTTTTTGAAGGCTGCTAGCGAGATAATCTGCATTCGATCTGGGCAGGGCAGGAACTGTACCGGCCGGGGAATTCCCGGGGAGAGTTTGTCGGGATACTTAAGAAAAACATGTAGCCGGTGTATGAATCTGCGAAGCGGCAGGGGTATGAGATTTGGGTGAGGTGAGATAGGTGGGGGAGGTCTCACTGTTAAAATATTCATTTGTAAACAAAGCCAAAGTTACTCATACTTCACAGCCAGAGGTTGAGAATTATGAGAAAAATTCAAAAAACATGGCAATGATGTGAATTGAGGGTATATTATGACTTCAGTATTTTCTTGGGAAAGCTTTACAAGGATGCATGGCGGAGAACCTGGTGCACGAGATGTGTTTGAAAAGCTAGTTGATGAACTGCTTCGCGAGGAAAATCCCGGAAGGGATGTTCATAATATCAAAGCAGTACAAGGAGATGGCGGAATAGATGTTTATGTTGATCAAGAGAAGGGTATTGATATCTATCAATGTAAGTTTTTTATGGGAAGCATGAATACTAGCCGGTGGAATCAGATTAAAGAATCTTTTTCCAGAGTGATGGAATTCAAAGAAATGAATGTGCTTCATTGGTTTCTTTGCATGCCTAGGGAAATGCAGAAGGAAGATATTAAGAAGTGGGATAAATTTAAAAATGACAGAAAGTCATATGGTATAGAGATCCGATTTGTCGATGGAAACGAGATTATAAATCGTATGCAGAGCTGTGATCGGGATAGTGGGACTGGACTGATTGAAAAGTATTTTATTGGTGGAGGTAAAGGACTAAATAAGAAACACATAAATAATTATGATGACCAAGCGGATACCCTTGATTTCCACAAGGTCCGCAAGCTTGCAGACGGTCTCTGGGTCAATTGGGAGACGGGCCGTCTTGCAAAGGATTTTCGCTCGGCACGATCATTTGATCAGGGAGAGCAAGGGAGCGAGGAAGTCGGCGCAGGGAAGCTTTCCCCTACCCAGCTTCGTCTGCTTTCTGTCCTTGTTCAGGGCGAGGGTATCACTGTCAGTTTAGAGGAGCTGTTCTGGAGAGGCAGACTTTTTCCGAAACGGAAGGATAAATATGCCATCGAGATTAATGCTGTAGATGACAAGTGTGCGGACGATAGTCGTGCAGATAGCAAGAATGCAGATGGCAAGAGTTTAGATAGCAAGGGCACAGATGACAGTAGTGCAGATGACAGCAGTGCAGATGGCAAGGGTGCTGATGATAGTAGTGCACATGATAGTGGTGCAGATGGCAAGAGTACAGTCCTAGCTCTGAAAGCTCAGAGGGAACCGACCCGGGAAGAGATAGAGGAGATAGCAAAAGAAGAGACAGAATCACTTCGTACGGTTTTAACAAAGTTTTGCAACAGCGATTCCGGCGTGATTCTGTCGGCAGAGGATGGAAAGGGTTTTTATTATTCAACTTCTTTCAAAAAAGAGAGGAATGATTCCGAGGAGGATCTCTTTTCCGAATATGAAGGCTGTTCGTCAAGAGAAGATTATAATAGTCTGAAAACAGAACTGAATGGAGGCAAGGCTTACTGCCAGAATGCACAGGCATGGTTGAGGCGTTACTATAATGATCTCTGCTGCTTCTTCGAAAGCAGGGTTACAAATGCGAGAAACAGCAGCAAAAGTGAAGCGGAAGTCTTTGGCGACTACACCATGGTTGAAGCTTACATGAACGCCTATTCGGACACTAGCAACAGCAATGAACGGTCAGAAGTTCTGTTGGACGTTGTGGAGAACTGGCACACAAGAGACGATGCTTTTGGAAAGGTGCTCGTGCTACACGGACAGCCGGGTGATGGCAAGTCGACCTTCTGCAAAAAGGCAGTCTATGCGCACTGCAAAGAAGGGTGGCTGGTAAAGACCCCACAGGTCTTTTATTTCAGCATCAATACTGCGGACAGTGTGATCTATGAAGGCAAAGAAATGAATCTTGCGAAAGCCTTCTGCATATCTGATAAGTTTAAGAACAGATATCCTCTGGATCTTAGCATATTGGAAGAAGTAGCACTAAGTGATAAGGCCACGAAGGACGTGCTCAGGGGTTCCCTCATCATTCTGGACGGCTTCGATGAGTTTGTCAGCGGTCGGACAAATGAATCGGGCACGATTTCCTTCTCAGGCTTCTACGATGAAGTACAGGAATGTGCCGGGAGGCTGCACTGTAATGTCATCATCACGTCCCGGACGATGTGCATCGAAGCAGAACTGAAAGGGACGAAATTCAACGATCCATCCGAGACCAATGTGGCTTCTTTTGCTCCGATGAAGATCGATCGGCAAAGGGCTATGATCGACCGGATGATTGAGCTGGAAAGAATCGGACGGAATAAAAAGGGTTCCTGCTCGTCTGCTGAAAAACAAGAAAAGGAAGTTGCGGAATGGGAAAGAAAAGCGAAGCAGCTGGAGGATTACCGGGACAATGTATTAGAGAAGATCTGGCTCGGCAGCAATCAGAAATACGAAAAGATAGAAGAGCTTCTGAGAGTCCCGATTTTGTTCCGAATGATTACAGCCATGCAGTTCAGGGATTTTGAGCAGACAGATACCGTAGCTGAACTGTACAGCCATCTGTTCCATTCGCTTTTGAAATACAAGAAATACGAAGAGACTGAAAAGCACGATAAAAAGCACGATAAGGGGAAGAGCTTAGAGGAAAAACTGGTTGAGAGGTATGAAGAAATAGCCATCGGCATCCTCAATTACGGCAATGGGATCTGTCCATTTCAGATAAAGGATGATCTGGACGAGAAGCTGGTGTACTACTTCTATACAACAAGAGATGGCAATGGACTTGGGTACATTGGTTTCCTGCACACATCCTTCTATCAGTATTTTCTTGCCAGGTTCATCGTCTCCGCAGTGAGAAAACTTGCGCTCACCATGTCAGAGCAGGCAGCCTCCTCAGATGATAAATCCTTTCCGGAGGAGTTTATAAAATTGTTCACAAGCCTGAGAGCTGAAAAGATCGGAGACCCGGATTTCTGGAAGCTTGTTTCGCAGCTAGCCCGGTTTGAGCAGGAAGAGAATCGTTATGGCGCGGACAACGACTGTCTTTTGTTCCATTCGCACAAAAAGCGTATCGGGCAGGCGCACATTCGGTATGTGCTCGGCTGTCTGAACCGAGAGGATCTGATCGAGCATGTTATGCGAAAAGGCGATCCCTACGAAAGGTGTGATGCTCAGGATGGTATAAGCAGGAAGAGAAACCGCTTTGAGGATATGGAAAACGCAATCTTCAACCTCGTCAGTGCCTGCACTGCGATCGAAAAAGGCTGTCTGGCGAAAAATGAGGTGAATGAGAAGACGTTGATAGACATGTCGGCGGACAATAAAGAAAACAAATACAACAAAGAAAACAAGTACCACAAAGACCGCATCACTTACGTTGATTATCCGAATGTCTGCGAGCTTATCCGCAGAGGGAATTACAGCGGTCTTTTTCTGGAAGAAGTGAATCTGGACAGCTGCAGCCTGGAGAATGCGCATTTGAGCAGCGCACATCTTGCCGGTGTTTGCCTGAATCATACGAATCTGGACGGAGTGGATCTGGAAGGAGCGGATCTTCGCGGAGCTTTTCTTCAGAACGCAAAGATGCGAAAGGCAAATCTGGCAAAGGCGGTTCTTGACGAAGCACACATGGAGCAGGCCGAACTGCATTTTGTCGGGAAGGTGATGGATCCGATCGCTTCTGGACCTTATGGAACCGATTATTATGCGTCAAGAATACGAGAGGAAGGAGCTAATCTGGAAGGAGCCAGCCTTAAAGGCGCACATCTGAACGGAGCGTTTCTGGCAGGAGCGAATCTGGACAGGGCGGATCTGCGAAAGGCATGTCTGGAAAGCTCGATTTTGATTGCGGCAAGTTTAAAGGGCGCTTATTTACGCGGTGCGGATTTCAATGATGAACTGGGCGTAAGCAGACCGGGACCGTCCCACAGAGCAGATCTTTGCGCAGCAGATCTGCATAAGGCCAATTTGGAAGACGCAAGGCTGGAGGGTGTGAATCTGGTCTGGGCGAACCTGAAGGAAGCATCCCTCGTCCGGGCGAATCTCCACAAAGCCCAGCTGGGGCGTGCATGCCTAATTGGTGCGTCCTTAGAAGAGACGGATCTCAGGGGAGCAGATTTTGAAAACGCGAATCTTGACGAAGCGTACTTGAAAAGAGCAAAGCTTGACAAGGAAACAGTGAGCAGTCTTGACAGTTCCAGCCTTAGAGGCGCTTACCCTGACGATGATCAGATAAAGCAGGCAGCAGAATGGGGTTTTACTGATTTTAGGAAAAAAACGGAAAGGAACAGAATTCATCGACTGCTGATAGTATCTGAGGAAGAGAAGACATTTAAAGAAATCCAGGACAGCTTTCCGGATATCCAGAAATCGATTATTCGGAAACCGAATATCCGAAAAGAGATGATCGTGGCTTTTGGTCGATATCCACAGGACGTTCAAAACGAAAGCGGACTCTTTGTTCCCGAACCGCTTTTGTGGCGTGTGCTTGAAGTGGACGAAAAACAAAAACGAGCACTCTTAATCACGGAAAGGTTGATCGATTGTAGGGGATATCACGAACGATGGGAAGATATTACTTGGGGAAAATGTACTTTAAGGCAGTGGATGAACGATGATTTCATCCGACAAGCCTTTACGGCGGAAGAAGCATCGCTGATTTTGAGGGTGTGGAATGAAAATCCGGGTCATTATAGGAGAGGCATGAGAGGCATAGACATGTACGTTGATGACGGAAATGCAACTTGGGACAGAGTTTTTGCGCTTAGTTTGGACGAGGTGAGGAGAAAAGACTATTTCAGCAACCCGAATGCCAGAACAGCAAGCATGACGCTCTACGCAAAACAGAAAACTTCAGACGGATATTATACGGGCTGGTGGTGGTTGCGCTCGCCCGGCATCCATAGTAACTATGCTGCGTGTGTCCTCACCTACGGCGACGTCGCTTATGAGTACGGTTACTCCGTCGATTATTCTGGTGCTTCTGTTCGCCCCGCTTTGTGGCTGAATCTGGAATCTGAAATCTTTTAATCCTGCGCGAAGCGCATAATCTCCGATTACTTTATGAAATGTTCAGGAGAAGGTTGGCCTCTTTTCACAAGACTCGCTTGAGTCATCACTCAGAGATTCATCAGGTAATCAACCACTTGGGCTCACTCATAGAATCATCAGGTAATCAACCACCAACCACCTGAGGAATCCGATACGAAGAGGTGAATTTAACGGTATACATTAATCGTCAGCCTCCAGGGCGTGTTTTAAGTCTTCCATGCTGGTGTATCCCGCGACATCAGGGTCACGTGATATCCTGCGCGCTTCTGCCATTGCTTCGAGAGTTTCCTGATTGTATTTTGGCAGTTCTATGGGGAAAGGAAGCCCGCCTCTGAGGATACACTGACGAAGAAAAATATTAACTGCGCTGGATATATCCATGCCGAGTTCAGAGAAAAGGCTGGCGGCCTGTTCCTTCACTTCTGAGTCAATACGGATTTGAGTAGGGATTGTAGCCATGATAATTATCTCCTATATAAAGGTTTTAGGATGTTGACTCACTGGTGAGTTACAGTATAAGTCCTTGAGGTAAGCAGCCAGCAGGTGAAAGCTTGCTTTCGGTCTGCTGGCTGCTTACCGAAAGACAACAGGTAAAGCTAAGGGCCTGCGAAGTAGGCGGAAAGTGCGAATATCTGTCGTTGGGGCGGGAGTACGAAGCACGGAGCTCGTCCTGTATACAGATCTGGATGACATTTCCAAATACGGCAATGTCAAGCTTCATATCGATGGCAGGAGAACCCTGAATGAGGACTGGGAGAACGCCGGGATAGGTTATGGTGATATCGTGGAGGTCAGTTTCCTGGATCAGACGATAGATGTGCCGGTAGTCAAGGAGTTCGGCGAGGCGGCATCACGAATCATGCGTTGTGGTTATTGAAGGGAATCAAATCGAAATCACGGTTTAAGAATTGAGATTACGGCGTGACGATAGTAGTTAACGCATGGAAGATTGAATGTGAGATTGAATGAAAAAATGAGGCAGGGAGAAGCATGCTCCCTGTCTCATAGTTTTACGATATTTCTAGCCTGTCAGTTGTTTAAGCTAATTATGACAAATCTTTCCATCTGTCTTCTGCTTTAGTTTTGGAATAATCATGTAGTCGTCATTGTTATGACAGTTGGCAATCACATTATTATGTGGAAAAGTGTGACCATAATCACATTTTTATACATTTTATTGTGATGCAAATAATATTTGTATTATATGCGTTTACGTCTGCATTTACTCGTACCCTGCTCTGGTTCGTGTACTTACCCTTATCCTTATTCTTCTTCAACCTTCACCTGGCGTATTGCCTTGGTCCTGATCTCCTCGCTTATCGCAGAGATGAAGTCGGCGAGGGGCTTTGAGCCTTCGTCTCCTTCATAGGCGCTGCGCACGGAGACCTCGCCGGTCTCCTGTTCCTTAGCTCCCACGATCAGCATGTAAGGGATGCGCTCAAGGCGGGCGGCGCGGATCTTGTATCCGATCTTCTCGTTGCGCTCGTCTATCGTGGAGAAGATGCCGTTCTTCTTAAGCTCGGCGTTGACTTCGGCGGCGTAGTCGGCGAACTTCTCGGAGATGGGCAGTACGCGGACCTGCTCAGGGCACAGCCAGGTCGGGAAATGTCCGGCGTATTTCTCGATCATCCATGCGAGGGTGCGCTCATAGCAGCCGAGGCTCGTGCGGTGGATGATGTAGGGACGCTTTTTCTCACCGTCCTTGTCGGTATACCACATATCGTAGCGCTCAGACAGGAACATGTCGAGCTGGATCGTGATCATTGTGTCTTCCTTACCGTATACGTTCTTGGCCTGGATGTCGAGCTTCGGTCCATAGAAGGCGGCCTCACCTTCAGCTTCCGTGTACTTAAGTCCGATTTCATCGAGGATCTTGCGCATGGCATCCTGAACCTTGTCCCAATCCGCTGCCGTGCCGAGATATTTATCCGGGTTCTTGGGATCCCACTTTGACATGCGGTAGGTGACATCCTCCTCAAGTCCGAGGGTCGTCAGGCAGTATTTTGCCAGCTTAACACAGTTCTTAAACTCCTCGTCGATCTGCTCAGGCGTGCAGACCAGATGCCCCTCGGAAATCGTGAACTGGCGCACGCGCGTCAGGCCGTGCATCTCGCCGGAATCCTCGTTGCGGAACAGCGTCGAGGTTTCGCCCATGCGGTAGGGAAGGTCGCGGTAGCTCTTAGCGCGGGCTTTGTAAACATAGTACTGGAAAGGGCAGGTCATCGGACGAAGCGCATAAACATCGTTGTCGGAGTCATTCTCGATCATTGCGATATCCTGGACCCCGTTGAAATTCTCGTGAGGCTGGGCAGAGTCGAGCTGCTCCTTGTCATCATAACCGAAGACGAACATGCCGTCCTTGTAGTGGTACCAGTGGTCGGAAATCTTGTAGAGGGAGGACTTGGCCATGTAAGGCGTGCGGGTGCGGACATAGCCCCACTCGTAATCCTCGAGATCTTCAATCCAACGCTGCAGCCTCTGTATGATCTTCGTGCCGCGGGGCATGAACAGCGGGAGACCCTGTCCGATGACATCGACTGTCGTGAAGATATCCATCTCCCGGCCGAGGCGGTTGTGGTCCCTCTTCTTGATGTCCTCGAGATGCTTAAGGTGCGCTTCCAAGTCTTCCTTTTTCGTGTAGGCCGTGCCGTAGATGCGAGTGAGCATCTTATTGTGCTCATCGCCTCTCCAGTACGCTCCGGAGGAGGAGATGAGCTTGTACGCCTTGATGGGCTTCGTGCTCATGAGGTGAGGGCCGGCGCAGAGATCCACAAAATCTCCCTGACGGTAGAAGGAAATCTCCTCGCCTTCGGGAAGGTCTTCGATGAGCTCGACCTTGTAGGGCTCATTTCTCTCCTTCATCAAGGCGATGGCCTCGTCGCGGGGCAGCGTGAACTTCTCCAGACGGTCGCCCTTCTTGATGATTTTCTTCATCTCCGCTTCGATCTTGTCCAGGTCTTCACGGTTGAAGGGAGCCGACTCGAAGTCATAGTAGAAGCCGTCTTCGATAGAAGGACCGATGGCAAGCTTTACGTCAGGATAGAGATGCTTTACAGCTTCAGCCAGTACATGTGAGGTGGTATGGCGGTAAGCCCTTTTGCCTCTGGGATCATCAAAGGTCAGTATGTTGAGCGTGGCATCATGATCGATCATGGTGCGCAGGTCTTTTTCTTCGCCGTCGATCTCCGCGAGGCAGGCGACGCGGGCCAAGCCCTGGCTGATGTCAAGAGCTATGTCGTAAGCGGACTTCGGTTGATCGTACTCCATGACGGAGCCGTCTTTAAGTGTGATTTTCATTTATTTTTCCTCCTTAAAATGTTTGCAAATGTGTGCAGCTGTTGAGTCTTCATTGTCTGCAAAAAAGAAAAATCCCTCACGCATCCTTTCGGATTCATGAGGGACGAGTAAGCTTTACCCGCGGTTCCACCCTGATTATTCTTTTGCTATCCGCTGTAATGGAGAGCAATGAGAAACCACTTGATTATGACCGTAACGGGGTCTGCCGTGCCTGATTGGGGCCGCTCAGAGGTGGTCTTCACCGCTCATTCGCCGGATCACTCGCACCATTTGCGATCCTCTCTTTTGGCTTCATGAACGGTTACTCTTCTCGTCAAAGCTTTGGAATATTCGATTTGCGGTTGGAGTCAGCTCTACACGACTGTTTTGCTGACTTTCAATGATTATAGCATCTTTATGTTTTTTGTCAATCACCAGAGTGTACATCCATAGCACGCCTGTGCTGGGCTGTGCTGGCGTAATTATTCAGCATCCTGAGTCTGGGGTGCTGAATAGTTGCTTTTACTGTTCCTAAATAGGGCTTAAGCCCCTTTTGGGGACTGAAACTTAATTTTTCGCTTCAGCTATTGATTATTTAATCGGTATGATTTACAAGAGATGTTTTTATAATGATCTTAACTCAAGTAGCTTAGCTATTTTGCTATAGTTTGCTTGAGGATTCAATCAGGAAGAAGTGTCGATGTTTATGCATACTCGAGTTTTCAGCAAAATCAGGCGATATGATCATATGACCACCACTAACAATTCCTATGTACATTTCTCGGTCATCTTGGTTCTTACCGCCATTTATATCTGGATCATAACTCGACCTTCAATAATTCTTGCCAATGTATTACACGGATTAATAATATAATAACGGGATAAAGCAGCTGTGTTTTTCTTTGGCTACGATAATCAATCCCTATCCGATCAATATATTAGTCGTTTATTGTTAATGCATTTGTTTCTTCTTAAACAGCTCAACCAGATGGGATATGGCACTGACCTCCTCTTCTGTAAGTCCGCTCACATCCACTATTCTTTCATGCTCAATGCCTAATAGATAATCGGTTGATACATGAAAAATAGAAGCCAGCTTGATAAGTATTTCAGGTGAAGGGCTTCTTGTACGAAGTTCATAGTAACTGACCACAGTTTTTGTTAATCCGAGCTGAAGAGCCAGCTGCTGCTGTGTAAGTCCCGCAGTTGTTCGTAATTCTTTGAGTCTTGCTCCGAAGTCCACTAATTTGCACCTCGATTCTTGTTTTAGTTGACTTTCAGAAGAAGTTTAAGTAAAATGAGTACAATAATGGTTAACAAATATATCAATATAGGTGTCTAAGTATAATATTGGACGACGTATTGAACCCAAAGGATTATTGGTCTAGAACGAGAAACATAGATGAAGGGTGTAAATGCTCATGAAACATTGTCGGTTGGTTTTATTATTTTTAACCCTTATGTTGAACTGTTTTATCCTTTCTGCACTGGGGTGTTCGTTAGGAGATGGAAGCGTAATACTATGTGATTATAAGAATATTACAATACCGGAGGATGTGATGCTAATAAGTGATGAAGATTTGAGTTCAGCAATTGCTGTAGATATGTATGTATATAATGTATTGGTTCCAAAAAGCAGAAATGCAGATATAGTGGAATATGGAGATGTCGTAAAGGTGTATATTGATATCAATTACAGCAGAGGTGAAAAAGAAGTTATTATTGGAGCAAATATGCTAGGAGAGGATTTTGATGAGAATATCTTGGGAATGAAGGTTGGCGATCAGTTTGATTTTACTCTTGATGGGGTTATTGGGCAGGTCACAGTACAATCTATATTAATGTTTGCTGATTCAATCAATGATAAAATCGCCAAACAATATTACGACTGTGACTCTGCTCAAGAGGCCATTATAAAAATAAAACATGAATTATTAAAAACAAAAGTGTTTGATTATATTTATCCTCAAATAATACGAAATAGCCGAATTAGCGAATATCATCAAGAACGAAATAAATATGTGAACAGGGTTGTGAATTTGGTTGTTCAAGATGCGGTGGACGAGGGATATGACATTAATGAGGATGGCTCAATAGACACTTACCTTAATGCTGAAATGGGAATGTCTTTGCCAGAATATCGTCGAGAGTTAGAGACATTTTATGATGAATATCTTATTCTTAGGGAGCTTTTCTCACAAGAAGATGAGTATATTTCTCAAGAAGAATTGGATTCATATAACATTGATATGTCTGAATATGCTGGGAGTCTATATAAAAACCTGGGCAGAGAGTACGTTATATATAATGTATATTATGACAAACTTCCGGATTTATTGATGAAATACTATCAAAAGTAATATAAACTATCACCTGTTCGTATTTATTGCTTATATAAAGGAGGAGTTGGGAGTTATGAAATCAATTAAACGTATCATGGCAGTGTTGTTGTCGGTTGTTACTATTTGTAGCATTTTGCCAGTTAATACTTTTGCATCTGTGTGGCGTACTGGAGATTTTAGCCAGTATGCATCAAACTGGACTTCTTCGCATACGGTTACAGCAAAAAACAAAAATAATTATACTTCCGTCAAAATATATACATATAAGTGTGATCGTGGCGCTGGACATTCTGGAGCGTGCAAGAATTCTAGAAGAGTGAATGGAGTATATTATGTAGAATGTAAATCTACTGGTGGATGGTACAATTATACTGGTAACGGGGTAGCTCAGATTGGGTTGCCAGGTGTTAATTCTTTTCAGATTCGTCTAAGACTCAGTAGTAACAACCAATTTCAGCATTGGGCACTTGAAGGCAATGATAATGTGAAATCCATTTCATAAGATTCATCTTATTAACAGAATCTATTCGTTTGCTTAATATGACAGGTGATAGTTTATCCATAAAAGACTGATAACTGAGTATAATGTACTGCTAAATTAGTACACTATACTCAGTTATTATTGCTGATAGAACTAATGCTTTGTTTATACTGGAATTGGTAATTTGATAAGAAGTTAATGAAACAGTATAAATCCCCAAGCAGAGCTTGGGAGACTAACAGATGCTGGAAGCGATAAACGGAGTAAAAAAAGAAACTCCGCTGTATAATAGATGTTGGTCTGGCAAACCGCATCATATACAACGGAGGTGTCCAATGGACGACTTAAGTCTAGCACATAGCAGGTGCAATTGCACGTACCACATTGTTTTTATACCGAAGTACCGCAGAAAAGTAATGTTTGGAGCCCTGCGTAAGTAAGTAGGGGAAATTCTGGGTAGGGTATGCAAAATGGAGGAAGTAACAATTATAAAGGCAGCAACATTGCCGGATCATGTACACATGTATGTATCGATCCCGCCGA
This sequence comes from uncultured Lachnospiraceae bacterium, assembly GCA_902770965.1. Lineage (GTDB taxonomy): Bacteria > Bacillota > Clostridia > Lachnospirales > Lachnospiraceae > RUG11623. Next base: position 17,104 of record CACXUY010000015.1, read on the forward strand.
AGCTGAGTGTGTCAAAGGTCGTGGGACGGATCAAAGGAAAGAGCGCACTGATGATATTTGACAGGCATCCAGAGTACAGGGAAAGGTATAATGCGAAACGGTGGGTAACGTGAATGAAGAAACAAAAAAAGTATATAGCGGAGCAGTATGAAAGAGACCGCATGGAAGGTGACTCTGGGAAGTAACAAAGAGCCGCTTTCAAGCGGCCACCAGTAAAAAAGCAATGGTTTGTCAGACCGCCTTTATGCGGAATAGTAACATTGGCCCTGTAGGGCCAACATCAAACCACCAACAGGGCTGGTGGTTCGTGACTAGAGTGATGCCAAAATTCATCATGTACATATAGTCCAGAATAAAATAAGTTAATGTGATGGTGAAAACATATTCCTAGCAGCAAACAGTCAAGCGCGATTTACCAAATCGTACTTGACTATTATTTTGTTATGGTTATATACTCCTTATATACTCTAGGAAATAGTCGTGAGGAGGTGAGTCGTATGTTTATCGGCAGAGAGCGGGAGCTTGCTTCGTTGAACAAGCTGTATGATTCTGGGAAATTTGAGTTCGTTGTGCTATACGGTCGCCGCCGCGTGGGCAAGACGGCTTTGATAAATCATTTCATAGATGGAAAGGATGCCATCTATTTCATGGGCGTAGAAAGCAATGAGAGACAGAATCTTGACAATTTCAGCAAAAGCGTGATTGAATATACAAACAGTATTGAGATGGAGACAACATTTTCGTCCTTCCAGTCTGCGCTTGAGACGGTATTCCGCCTGTCTGAAGGTAAGCGTATCATCCTGGCCATCGATGAATACCCTTATATCGCAAGGGCATCAAAAAGTCTGGCATCCACCTTGCAGCTGCTCATAGATCGGTTTAAGGACAGCTCTCGCATGATGCTGATTCTCTGCGGTTCGTCCATGTCATATATGGAAGATCATGTTCTTGCCTACAAAGCCCCGCTCTATGGCAGAAGAACAGCGCAGATCAAGCTGCTCCCGTTCGATTTTGGGGATGCTTGCCGTTACCTCAAACATTATTCTCCTGAAGAGAAGGCACTCGCATACGGAATCATGGGCGGCACGCCGCAATACCTCATGCAAATAGACGACCGCTTGAGCATTGAGGAGAACATCAAGGGAATCTATCTTGATCCTGTCTCTGCGATATTCGAGGAACCGATAAATCTCTTGAAGCAGGAGGTCAGGGAGCCGGGACTTTACACCGCAATCATTACGGCTATCGCATCCGGGGCTTCCCGCATGTCTGAAATATCGACCAAGGTGGGAGAGAATACGAATGTCTGCGCCACCTATCTCAAGAACCTTGTTGAATTGGATCTTATTCAAAAAGAGACCCCTTACGGAGAGAAGGCATCAAAAAAATCGATATATTCAATCAACGACAATATGTTCCGTTTCTGGTATAGATTTGTCCCGGAAAATGCTTCCTTGATTGCTCGCGGAGCGGCTGACCTTGTATACGGACGCATAGCAGCGCAGCTGCCCAATTATATGGGCAAAGTATTTGAAGAGATATGTAAGCAATACCTGTGGAAACTGCTGTTGAAGGGTGAATCTCCGGTGGACTTTGCTTCCATAGGTCGTTGGTGGGGCAGTGACCCGGTCAGAAAATGTCAGGTCGAGATCGACATTATGGGCGAACAGGACAATGACACTGCGGTGTTTGCTGAGTGCAAATGGACAAATGAGAAGGTGGATCTAAATGTGCTGGAGACGCTCATCGAACGCAGTGGGTTGTTCGCATATAAGGATAAGCATTATTTCGTATTTTCAAAAACGGGTTTTACAAAAGGCTGCATGGATAAAGCAGCGACATTGGGGAATGTTGGCCATGTGGCATACGAAGAAATATTGGACTATATCATGAAGTGAAGCAGCTTTCTCTGCAAAGGGATAACAGGGATAAGCATTCGTAACTCATAAGAGGAGTTGCGTAGGCTGAACCTGTAAGGCAGCTATTGTTGCGGTAAACCGTTCAGGAAAAAAGGAGTCGCATAGACTTGGTCTGCAAGCCAGATGATAATGCATTAAAGTTAACATCAATAGAGGAGAAAAGAGCTACGATGAACACAATGAAGGATAAGCTGCATACCGGTGAGCTTTATCTGCCGGGCGATGATGAGATAATGAAGGAGCAGGTCGTATATCAGGATCTGCTATGCGAATACAATCAGACAAAGCCCTCAGAATCGGAGAAAAGAGCCAGAATGCTGAAGCAGATGCTCGGCGACTGCGGCGAGGGCGTGTATATCGAAGCACCGTTTTATGCCAATTTCGGTGGGCATAACTGCCATTTCGGAAATATGATCTATGCGAATTATCACCTGACTTGTGTGGACGACACCCATATCTATGTAGGGGACTATACGATGTTCGGCCCGAACGTGACCATTGCGACCGCCGGACATCCCATCCTGCCTGAGCTTCGCGAGAAGCTCTACCAGTTTAACATGCCGGTGCATATAGGAAGATGCTGTTGGATAGGCGCGGGAGCCATCATCATGCCCGGGGTCACGATAGGCGACAACACCGTGATCGGGGCCGGCAGTGTGGTGACGAAGGACATCCCGGCAAATGTCGTGGCGGTCGGCAATCCCTGCCGCATCATGCGCGAGATAGGAGAGAGGGACAGGGAGTATTACTTCAAAGACAGACAGATAGAGCCGGGGCTTGTTTCGTTTGCCGCAGATATGTGACGGCGATTTAACACGTGAGCCATTTGCGTTAGTTTGTTTCCACGTGCATAAAGAGCATATCGAACATATGTCGGCGGTTATAATATCTGACACGTACCTCTGCCACGCAAGATATGAACAAGCACCCAACTTGACACATATTGACACATAACAATTGTCTGTATATCAGGTATGAAAGAAGAAGACAGCTGTTGCAGATAAGCGTGAAGAGATCTGGCGTATTGCGAATGCAGGGAAGGTTCGTTGAAGCGTAAAGCGCGGAACAATCCTGAAAGCAATTTTGACGTATAAATACAGTTTGGGGCAAATATAATGATAAGTTGGGAGCGAATATAATGATACAGGATTTGGGCAGCCACAAGTTAGATAATCGTTATTATTCTGAGCGTCTTCCGAAAGAGGATGATGCCGTGATATCTTATGTTGGCCGTAAAATACTGATACGAGAGCTTGATGAGGCGAGGAAGCTGGTTCTTCCTACGGTGGCGGAATATGCTGGAACAGCAGACTATGCCGGAGCGGCAGAACTGATCTATCTCTTCTCAGTCGATGGACGAGGCTTTTTCATGACATTGGTGCAGATGGATCTGCCGGGCTATTCTTATATGTCTCTGCGTGACATCAGGGCTATCGCGCTTGAACCACAGGAGTATGTCTTTGCCGCGTTCACGGCGGTACATCTCGGAGAATGGTATCGTAGGAAAAGATACTGCGGAGCCTGCGGAGCGCCGCTTGGCCCAGATAGCAGGGAACGAGCCATGAGGTGCTCGTCCTGCGGGGAAGTATTTTACCCCAGGATAAATCCGGCTGTTATCGTGGGAGTTATTGACCATGGCCGCCTTCTGATAACCAGATATCTGCGAGGTTATGGTCACAATGCCCTGGTGGCGGGTTTCGCGGAAATCGGAGAGACACTAGAGGAGACGGTCGCCCGCGAGGTCATGGAAGAGACCGGACTTCGTGTGAAGAACATAAGATACTATAAATCACAGCCATGGGGCATCGCGAGTGATCTGCTAACCGGATTTTTCTGCGATGTGGACGGCGATACTCAGGTAAAGCTTGACGGGCAGGAGCTGAAGTCCGCCATATGGACACTCCGCGAGGAGATCACCTGGCAGCCGCCTGAATACAGCCTCACGGCAGACATGATGAAAGCGTTCCGTGAAGGTTGGATATAAGATGATATAGATCGCATGAGATAATCAGTTATGCGGAATCCATGGAATGAGTAATCAGGAAATGAATAATTTGGAAATGACCATAACACCTGTCAGTTATTTTATAGCCATAAATTGTCTTGCGTTTGCTTTGTATGGGATCGACAAGCAGAAGGCAAGAAAAGGCAGATGGAGAATCAGCGAGAAAACATTGCTGTGTATAGCTATAGCCGGAGGAAGCTTAGGGGCACTTTTGGGGATGCATATATTCCGCCATAAGACCAGGCATCCGCAATTTCGCTTTGGACTGCCGATAATACTGATCATTCAGTTGGCTTTAGCGTTTTTTATTTACATTAAGCTGATGTGATGGATGATTTAGCGAGTCATAGCCAGGAACGTCATGACAGATCAAAATCAAGCAAGCTTTATCATCTTGTCTTTTCTTTCCTTTTGCTTATAATTAAAGGTAATACATTGTCATCGATGGCAGAACTGATTCGGCGGTCGAAGAGGAGGCGGCGGATGGAGCTTGCGGAGCTGACGGCTTATGCAAAAGAGAAATATCAGATGGAAGAGATGCATAAGTGGGCGGGTTTCCCGGGATTTTCAGTTCTCTGTCATCCGCAGACCGGACAGTGGATAGCCCTGCTTATGCGCCAGTGGGATTCGGATTCCGGCATGACGATAGAGCGCTGTGATTTGAAATGCGGCGTGAGAGCATTATCCGAGTATCGCAAGCCTTATCTGTCATCCCCGATTCGCATGCAAGGTTCAAAGTGGATAGGTATCTCCTTCGGCAGGGAGACAGAGGCAGAGGTGATCCTTGCCCTATTTGACAGAGCTGTTGCGCTGGGTAACGGAAATATTAACTTAGGCAATAAAATTGTAGCTTTGAAAAATGGGACCATTGGCTCCGGCGACGGAAAAGTTAATGGCGGTATATCCGGTATCTACAGGGACACTGTGCTTCCGAAGCCGTCAAGAAGATATGCTCAAGAAGCCGCCATACCGGCCCGTATTCATGAGATGCAGCGTCTTTATGAATACGGCAGGGAATCAATGGAAGCAAGGGCCAGGAATTTCTATCGGCAGGCCGCGTTCATGCAAGATTATGAGGATGACTATCCGTGGAGCGGCTCTTTTGAGCATTATTATCCAACTTACCACGATATGACGTCCAGACAGCTTCGTGGGTATTTTTCCTGGAGGACTCAGGTTCGCCGGGGGGAGTACAGGGAGCTTCCCGCTTCAGCGGCCTGCGTATATATTTTCGAGCTTATCAACGGCATCGGAATTAAGTCGCCTCTTGACGGTCTTGAAAAGATGAAGGAGTTTGAGAGAGCATATCTGCGGCCGGGTCTCGGCGGACAAGGACTATTTGCGACGAAATTAAAGCGATATATTGCTCAATGGATGCAGGATTACTGCATAGTGAAGAGGGTTTCGCCCGAAATAGCGATGAATTATATGCCGCAGCTTGATGTGGATAGAAGCACAGCGCTTTCAGTGCTTAAAAGTCCGGAAAATGCCGGCGATGAAGGAGTGTTTAGTGCGTTGTGCGGCATCTCAAGCTGCAGTCTCTCAAAAAGCTCCGCCTACAAGAAGGACAGGGAGCGCACGGCGCACCTTGTAGCTGAGTCGTGGCGCAAAGCAGCTTCACAGTATACTGCGCACGGCAGAGACCTCTTCACCCTCTGCTTTGGCAGGAGAGTGACGAGGCACTGGTATCCTTTTTCAAATGCGGTATACTATTGGGAAGCGGCCACAGATGCCGAAAAAGATTTCTCATATGAAATAAATGGCTGTGTTTATCGTTGTAAAGACGGCGGTTTTAAGGTCAGCTCCTATGAGAGCATCAATTTCGATCTCAAGCGGATCAAGAGCTTCTTGCATGAAGCGGATCATCAGATTCGGGCATATCTTAAGTCCGGAAGGTATCTTATCGGAAAGCCGGAGGGAGAATGGGCAGCCCCCTTTATCAAGGCTGCAATCGAGGATGACAGGAGGGCAGCAGCGGAAGCCGCAAAGCCGAAAATCACGATTGATCTGTCAGGACTCGAGAGGATCCGACAGGAAGCCAATGCCACCCGCGACAGCCTCTTGACCGATGAAGAACGCCGTGAGTTGGAAGAGTATTCCGAATACTCAAAACACACGACAGGTAAAGAATCTGATAGAAACAGAGAATCCAAGATAAATATAAAAACCGGAATCCACAAAATGTCCGTTTTACAAAGCGGACCAGATGAAGTGTCATGCGTGGATGCAGCAGTCAATCCACGAACAGAATCATCTGCAGGGCGTGAGATTAATATAAAAAAAGCAGCCGGTATAGGCCGCGAAGACCAGACAGGGCAAGCAGGTGGGCTGTCATCTGCCTACACGGATATCCTGCGGATTCTTTTTGACGGAGGCTCGCCTGAAGCATTGATCAGGGAGAAGCATCTGATGCCATCCATTGTGGCGGATGCGATCAATGAAGCACTCTTCGATGAGATAGGAGATATAGTCATTACCTGCGAGGATGACCGCCTCTCTTTGGTCGAAGAATACGAAGCGGATCTGGCCGATCTGTTCCAATGGTAGATCCACTTTCATATAGCATTATGCATAGTATAGCATTATACATAGCATTATATATAGCATTATACATAGCATTATATATAGCAGCTCGAAAGGATAATATACATGAATGACGGCAAAAAAGTGCCAAGAAGAATATCTCAGACGGTGATCAACTCCCTGAAGGGAGGCGTGGTTCCGCGCATAGGCCTGCCGTATATCACCGTCGGCCGTAAGGATGAGATAGAAGCCCTGCTTCGGGACGTCGACATCATTTCCGAAGGAGGAGCTTCTTTTCGTTTCATCGTAGGCAGGTATGGTTCGGGCAAGAGCTTCCTCATTCAGACTATCCGAAATTACGTCATGGACAGAGGCTTCATAGTCGCAGACGCGGATCTTTCTCCCGAACGCCGCCTGCAAGGGACGAGGGGGCAGGGACTCGCCACTTATCGTGAGCTCATAGGCAACCTCTCAACGAAGACCAAGCCCGAGGGCGGAGCGCTGACGCTGATAATGGATCGATGGATAAATGCCGTTCGGAGCGAAGCCATTATCGAGACCGGTCTGGATTCAGACGACCCGGCCCTGACACTTGCGGTTGAGAAGAAGATCTATGCCGTGACGTCATCGGTCAGTGAGCTTACCCATGGCTTTGAATTTGCCCGTCTTCTTTCCTTATATTACAGCGCATATGTCAGTGGAGATGACGAGACTAAGTCAAATGTTGCGCGTTGGTTTCGCGGTGAGTACGCTCTGAAAAAAGAGGCGAAGGAGACGCTGGGGATAAATGTGGTCATAACGGATGACGACTGGTACGAGTACCTCAAGCTCTTCGCGACGTTCTTCAGGCTGGCCGGCTATACAGGTATGATGATCATGATCGATGAGCTGGTCAATATTTATAAGATTCCGAATACTATAACTCGCCAGTATAATTATGAGAAAATGCTGACGATGTACAACGACACCCTGCAGGGGAAAGCCAGATATCTGGGCATCATTATGGGGGCGACGCCACAGGCACTTGAGGATAAGCGAAGAGGAGTATACAGCTATGAGGCGCTGCGTTCCCGGCTGGCGGAGGGACGCTTCTCAAGACCGGGCGCCAGGGATCTGCTCGCGCCTGTCATCCGACTTGACCCGCTTACCGCCGAGGAGATGCTGGTGCTCTGCGAGAAGCTTTCGGACATGCATGCGGGGCTTTACGGCTATGAGAAGACGATAACCGATAACGAGCTGGCATCATTTATCAAGCTGGAGTACGGACGCATCGGCTCTGACCGTAACATTACGCCAAGGGAAGTGATCAGGGACTTCATTGAACTGCTCGATCTGTGCTGGCGGAATCCCGGGATGACAGCCGGTCAGCTTCTTGAATCAGATGAGTTTTCATTTACCGAATCGGAGGCTGTATCGGATAAAGCAGAGATAGGTTTTGAAGGTTTCACTATCTGATTATGTAATGATTCAGCACCCCAGACTCGGAATGCCGCACATCCCTGGTTGTGGGGGGGGCAGAGGCGCTGCGTGCCTTGTACGCCCAGGCTTGGAATGCCGCGCATTCCTTGTTGTGGGGCTGAATAGTAACATGTTTTGTACGGAGCATCACCGCATGAATGTATTTGAGAGATATGCGTACTTCATACAGGATTATATTTATCGCTCAGGCTGGAAGAGTCTCAGAGGTGTTCAGAACGCCGCGGGGGAAGCGATATTCGGCACAGATGAGAACGTGCTGCTGACGGCATCTACCGCGTCCGGGAAGACGGAGGCGGCATTTTTCCCTATTCTCACCCTGCTTGATGAGAAGCCTTCAGACACGGTTGGAGTGCTCTACATAGCGCCTCTCAAAGCTTTGATAAATGACCAGTTCGGACGGCTGAACGAACTATGTGAAGAAGAGGGTATTAAGGTGACCCGCTGGCACGGCGACGCGTCACAGACAAAAAAGCGCAGTCTGTTAAAGAAACCGTCAGGTATACTTCAGATCACGCCTGAATCTCTCGAATCGCTGCTGATAAATAAAAACATGGAGCTGGTATCGCTCTTCGGTGACCTGCGGTTCATCGTGATAGACGAGATCCATTCGCTGCTTCGCGCCGACCGGGGACTTCAGACATTCTGCCTCATAGAGCGCCTGTGCAGGCAGGCCGGCTGCAGCCCGCGCCGTATCGGACTGTCCGCGACCATCGGAAATCCTGAAGAAGCCGGCAGATTCCTTGCCGCAGGAAGCGGAAGGGGAACGGTGATTCCTCGCATAGAGGGCGGCAAAGAGCTGTGGAGGCTCACCATGGAGCATTTTTACAACACCTCACCTCAGGCGGATGAGGGCAGGGAACTCATTGCGGATACGCCAAAGATCGAAGAACCTACCGATTATGCTCCTATGACAGCGGATCCCGGACTGGGATATATATTTGAGCACACGCGAGGAAAGAAATGCCTGATTTTCACCAACTCGCGGGAGGAATGCGAGGCCGTCTGTCAGAGCCTTCGCCAGTATTGTGAAGCCAGACGCGAGCCGGACCGCTTCCTCATCCATCACGGCAATCTTTCCGCCTCTTACCGAGAGAGCGCGGAGGAGGAAATGAAGGACGATGATTCCCTTATGTCAGTCTGCGCTACCGCGACGCTGGAGCTTGGCATAGATATAGGGCGGTTGGAGAGAGCGTTTCACATAGACGCGCCCTTTACTGTCTCAGGCTTCCTGCAGAGGATGGGGCGAACCGGCAGACGCGGCAGTCCAGCGGAGATGTGGTTCGTGATGCGGGAGGAGCATCAGGAGGCCAGGGCGATGCTGCCGGACAGCATACCCTGGTATCTGATCCAGGGGATAGCTATAGTGCAGCTTTACGCCGAAGAGAGATTCGTCGAGCCTCCAAGAACAGACCGTCTTCCATACAGCCTGCTGTATCATCAGACCATGAGTACCCTGGCTTCCTGCGGCGAGATGACGCCGGCAGAGCTTGCGTCGAGGGTGCTGACCCTGAATTGTTTTAAACGTATAAATCAGGATGATTACAGGCTCCTGCTGAAGCATTTGCTTGAGATCGGTCACATCAGCCGCACGGAAAACGGCGGCCTGATATTGGGACTGCCCGGAGAGCGGGTAGTCAACAATTACAAGTTCTATGCTGTTTTTCAGGAGAATGTTGAGTACACAGTGCGCTCAGGCTCTGAGCAGCTCGGTACCATAGTGAAGCCGCCGCCGGTTGGCGATAAGATAGCCATAGCCGGACGGGTCTGGGTTGTGGAAGAAGTGGACCACAAGCGAAGGTGTGTGTACTGTACCCTGGTGAAGGGGAATATCCCTGCTTATTTTGGAGATGTAGCCGGCGATATCAACACGAGAATACTGGAACGTATGTACAGAGTCTTGTCGGAGGAGAATGCATATCCGTACCTTATGCCTCATGCGGTATGCCGTCTTGCGGAAGCCCGCGAGGTTTTTAGTAAGTCGAAGATTACCGAGAGGCCTCTGGTCAGTCTTGGGGGCAAGATGTGGGCGCTGTTTCCTTGGCTGGGGAGCTATGCCTTCCTTGCGTTGGAGCGCTTTTTGAAGATCCGCTGCGGCGAACGGCTTGGCTTAAAAGGTCTCAATTCATCGCGTCCTTATTATATGCAGTTCACTATGCAGGCAGATGAAGCAGAGTTTTATGAAATACTCTGCGAAGAGGCATCGAAGGAATGGAATCCTATGGAGCTTGTCTACCCTAAAGAGGTTCCGGTTTTTGAAAAATACGATGAGTATGTACCGAAGGAGCTGGTAAGAAAGGGGTTTGCGCTGGGCGTGCTGGATGTAGCCGGCATGATGGACCGGGTCACGGAATGGAGCAGATATAAAGAGCGCTGTGAATAGTTCTGTGAAATGTTCTGCGAAAAGTACTGAGAAAAGTTCTGCGAAAAGTTCTGCGAAGAGTTCTGAGAAAAGTACTGAGAAAAGCGCTGCGAAAAGTTCTGCGAAAAGTTCTGAGAAAAGTGCCACGAAAAGTGCCACGAAGAGTTCTGAGAAAAGTGCTGCGAGTATATGGGTTCACTGTATTAATAAAGAGGGGTCAAGACATGGATAAGCGAGAGACAGACGGCAGCGAAAAAAAAGCTATCGATATGAGTGAAGATATGATGCAGCTGAAAAATGACGGCTGTCTGCCGGGTGAAGACATAAGCAAGGCCGGTACGTCGTTGACAGGCATTGAAGGACCGGACCGCATTGCCACTGCGCCGGTCAAGCGGCGGGAGCGCGATTTTGGCCTCGACTGTGTCAGAATATTGGCGGTATGCATCCTCTTTTGGCTCCATTTCTACCTGAGAAACGGTTTCTATTACTCTGAAGTCACTGATTTCTTCGGTTTTGTAGCTGTGAGCTTTCGTTCCGTATTCATGTGCTGTATCCCGCTGTTCCTGATGCTGACCGGATACCTGCACTGCGGAAAGGAATGGACAGCCTCCGGTTACCGCTCCATACTCCCTATATTGGTCAGCTACACCTTGGTCTCCCTGATTCACCTGGTCTACAAGATAGGCCTAATGAATGTGGACAAAACAGCAGGCGAATGGGTGCTGGAGTTCATTTCATTTAAAATGGCCGACTACAGCTGGTACATAGGGATGTATATCGGTCTTTTTCTGCTGATCCCGCCCATGAACCTGCTTTGGTCTGCCGCAAAGGATAAGAAACAGCACCAAGGGATAGTAATTACCTTCGTCTGCGTCACATTCCTTACATCCACGGTGAATACATTTACGGAGTTTTTGGGTACAAATATCCTGCCGGCATATTTCACCCAGATCTACTATGTCACTTATTACTTTATTGGCTGCTATATACGAACCTACCGTCCGAAGGGGAATTGGCGGATAATGCTTCCGTTGGTGCCGGTCCTTGGAGGGGTGGCAGCTCTGGTAAATGTACTTACAAGAGAGGACGCGGCCAGCTTTTATTCGGGCTACAGCGCAAGCTACAGCAACCTGATCATCGCGGCGATGTCTGTGCTTATGTTCCTTTCGGTCTATACGCTGAAAACAAACAGCGCCTTGCTGAAGAAGATAGCGGCTGCCATCTCGGGCGTTGTCCTTGAGATGTATCTTTTGTCGTATCTGTTCGATTCAAATATTTATGTTATGTACAAGGGAAGCTATGGGATGAGGGATTACATCTGGGTCGGTTTCCTGATGACGCTGGCTGTCTTTGCGCTGTCGTTCATAGCTGCCAGAATCGTTAACAGGATCACAAAATTAATAGTAAGGTTATTTGTATGAGGAAAAGAATTGGAGAAAGACACGTCAAGGGCCGAAAGGCTTATTACCATATGGCAGTGCGGACCGCCCGAAACAAGGCAAGGGATCGGAAGGAAATATCCAACAAGGAGATGCTTGCCGAGCTTTTCACAGATAAACATGTGAGGGAAATGAAAAGGTATAGACAGCACGGTCAGGTATCCACATATGAGCACTGCAAGAACGTGGCGAGATTGAGCTGCAAGGTTGACAGGAAGCTCCGCCTCCATTCAAACAAGGAAACCCTGATCAAAGGCGCGATGCTTCACGACTTTTACCTTTATGACTGGCACGAGGGTGATGGCGGCACTCATCGCCTCCATGGATTTTCTCATGCTGAGACGGCGTGCAGAAACGCGAGGAAATATTTCAGCACAGACGCGGCAGTCAACCATGTGATCTATTCTCATATGTGGCCGCTGAACCTGACTAAGATCCCGGCTTCAAGAGAGGCGTGGGTCGTATGCTTTGCGGACAAGATCGCCGCGTTAAGCGAGACATTATTCAGGAAGTAAACATTCATAGCAAGCCTGTGCTGCCACAACGTATGAAAGTTGTGGCAGCATACAGGCGATGTATGTATGTATCGCTATATAGCCACCCGCTTCGGGGGACCGACTTTCAAAGTAACTACAGTTTTTCAAAGATGTTTCGGGCGGTGAGTCCTCCGCTATGGTTTTTTGATCACATATGTGCTAAACTAAACCAGTTATCTTATCTGAACGCAAAAGAATTCTGGCTATTCAGCACCTCTGGCCTGAGATGCCGAATAATTACAAAGCATAGTCATATTTTTAATTGCTTAGCATATCTCAAGTCTTTTGTACATAGGCTCCCTGGCGGGTATGGGAGGCATATTGATCATGGAATTCATATCGAACATGGACGGCATAGCAAACGTTAAAAGAAAACTGTACATGAGCAGTGTGATGAGAAAAAAACAAGCATCGGAAATAGGGAGTTCTGATTCATTAAACGACACCGCTCATATGGATAATCTGGCAAATTTAGACAGCATTGAGGAGCGTCTGCGGAACAAGACGCTGATGCAAAGACAATTCGCTCTGTCGGCAGGGGTTTTATGCACGACAGCAATGATGTCACTGCTGATAGCACTGGTCTATTTTATGAATATCCCCAATCCCAACATGATCCTGATCGCTGGACTTGTTCTGTGCTCCGCGCTCTTTGGTTTCAGCGGAGGCTTGGTTGCTGCCGTTATCATGGGTATGTACACTATTTACTTTTTCTCCTTCAACCATAGCTTTATACATTTTAACAGCGAAGGCATGATGAAGGTAGTCGTATCATACATAGGGATCATTATAGATATGGTACTTGTATGTTCGTTAAAAAGCGCGGAAATCCAGGCCTTCAGCGATATAGATGAGCTTGTGAAAAGACTTCATAAAGAAAATGAGATGCTGCACAGCATATCTATGTTCGACGCGCTGACCGGGATCAGAAACCGGATGGCGCTGAGGCATGACTGTGACCTTTTCAGGAACTGCGAAGTGACTGTGATGATGCTTGACCTTGATGATTTCAAGGCCATTAATGATACGAAGGGACATGAGGAGGGAGACAGGGTCCTCATCGACATAGGTAAGCTTCTGGCGAGCACCTTCGGCAGGAATCAGTGTTATCGCTATGGCGGAGATGAGTTCGTTGTCGTCTCCACGAAACTGACCTCGGAGGAATTCGAAGAGAAGCTGGATTTCATGAAGAAGAGGCGGCCGGTGGTTGAGATGAACGGAGTGATGTCAGAGATAAACTATTCCGTGGGGTACATTCATAGGTTTGTCACCGGCGCGAGTGAACTTAATGACCTGTTCGCGGAAGCGGACGTGCGTATGTATCGGACCAAACGTGCCAAGAAGGAAGCCGGAACAAGCATAAGGGAATGATGAATAGTTACTGATTTAGTTAGTAGGAAATAAAACCAAATCGGCCGGTCAAGGCATCCGCTCGATATGGATGCTTTGACCGGCCGTCGTGCTGTTTCACCGTAATGGGATCGCATTCCGTATTACCTGATCCCGCCGTATTCGTAACCTGCGCCCTCTACGGCAGCTTTGATGTCGGCTTCAGCGATATCGGCTGTGGTCTCAAGAGTTACGAGGTTCTCATCATGGTTCGCGGAAGCGCTTGCCACGCCTTCGAGTTTTTCAAGTGCCTGCTTAACATGAGCCTCACAGTGGGCGCACATCATGCCTTTGACAGTGATTTCCATCGTTGTAGTATCCTCCTTATGATTATAAGTGTTGGCTGCTTCGCCGGAGTCAGCCGCAGCAGAGCCCGCGAAGACGGTATTTGGGGTGGAGTGATCTGCAGCGTCATGCCCTGCGGAATCATTCTTTGAGCAGTCGGTATCTGCCGGGCCTGAGTCGGATGAATAACCATCGATGATATTTTTTTCCGTATCATGGCCATACATTTCCTCGGAAGGGATAACCAGGAGCGGCTTGCTGCCGAGGGGATTCTTCAGGGGCTTGTCTTTTGAACCGTCGTCAGGTTTAAAAAGATTCAGCCGGAGCGCGTTCATGACCACACAGAAGCTTGACAGGCTCATGGCTGCCGCTCCGAACATGGGGTTCAAGGTCAAGCCGAAGGAGTGAATGTAGGCCCCGGCGGCAAGCGGGATGCCGACAGCATTGTAGAAGAATGCCCAGAACAGGTTCTGATGGATGGTCTTGAGCGTAGCGCGGCTGAGCCTTACGGCGGCGGAGACGTCTGAGAGTCGGCTCTTCACGAGAACGACATCGGCGGCATCGAGGGCTACGTCGTTGCCGGCTCCTATGGCGATTCCGATGTCAGCCTGAGTAAGGGCCGGGGCATCATTGATTCCGTCACCAACCATGACGACCTTACCGTGTTCTTGCAGCTTGCGGATGACATCCTGCTTCCCGTCCGGTTTCACTCCGGCGGCTACCTCATCCACACCTGCGGTCTTCGCGATAGCCGCAGCGGTTTTCTCATTGTCGCCGGTGAGCATAACCACGTGCAGGCCCATGTTTTTGAGCTCTGAGATGGCCATGGCCGAGTCTTCTTTAATTACATCCGCGACAGAGATGATGCCGAGAAAACGCTTCCCGGAGCAGAAAAACAGCGGTGTCTCGCCGCTCATGGACAGCTCGTCCGCCAGCTTTTTATCATTCTGTCCTATAGGCGCTATCGAGGACACAAGCTCCATATTGCCGCCGTATACCATCTCGCCATTGATCATGGCGCACAGACCGTTCCCGGACAAAGCCTTGAAATCCTCAGCCTCAGAGGGAAGCAGTCCTTTCTCAGCGCCGTAATTGACTATGGCTTTTGCAAGAGGGTGCTCGGATTTGCTCTCCAGTGAAAAGGCGGCGCTCAAAAGCCGCGTGGTATCTGCGTGGCGTGATGAAGCAGAAAACTCAGCCTGAGCGGCAGAGCGGTTTTTATTGGCGCATTCCGGGCTGTTAACCGAGCCGGTCCTCGTGATGATTCCCGGATCGTTAGCCGACTCGGTTACTGTGACGCTTCCCGGACCGTTAGCCGACTCGGTTACTGTGACGCTTCCCGGACCGTTAACAGAACCGGTCCTTGTGATGCTATCAGCCGGGTAGATTCCTGCCACTCTCGGTTCACCCTTTGTGATGGTTCCGGTTTTGTCAAGCGCGACTATCTGCGCTTTGCCTGTCTCCTCCAGGGAGACGGCAGTTTTGAACATGATGCCGTGCTTTGCCCCCATGCCGTTTCCTACCATGATGGCGACAGGCGTGGCGAGTCCGAGCGCGCAGGGGCAGCTGATGACGAGGACAGATATAGCCCTTGCCAGGGAGAACCCGAAGCTGCGTCCCACCGCCAGCCAGATGACGAAGGTGACGGCCGCGATCCCGATGACGGCGGGGACAAATATGCCGGACACCTTGTCGGCGATCTTGGCTATCGGGGCTTTTGTGGCTGCCGCGTCACTAACCATCCGTATTATCTGTGACAGGGTCGTGTCTTTTCCGACCCTTGTCGCCTCGCAGACCATGTAGCCATTTTCGTTTATGGTAGCTGCGGACACCGTGTCGCCGGGTTTTTTGTCGACAGGTATGCTCTCACCGGTGAGGGCAGCCTCATTTACCGCGCTGTTTCCTTCGATCACAAATCCGTCGACGGGAATATTTGATCCGGGGCGAACGACGAACCTGTCGCCCGTCCTTAGCTGTTCAATTGGGATCTCCGTCTCGGCTCCTTCCTTAAGCACGATGGCTGTCTTGGGGGCGAGCTTCATGAGGCTCTTGAGCGCGTCGGTGGTACGTCCCTTCGATATGGCTTCGAGCAGCTTCCCGACGGTGATGAGCGTGAGTATCATTGCGGCGGATTCAAAATAGAACTCCTCCATATAGGCGGAGACGCCCGCAATGTCGCCGGCTTTTGAGGCAGCCGTCATGGCGAAGAGGGCATACACGCTGTACGCGAAGGAGGCAGCCGAACCCATGGACACAAGAGTGTCCATATTCGGGGCGCCGTGGATGGCACCCTTGAAGCCGCTTATGAAAAAGCGCTGGTTTATAACCATGACCGCCGCGGAAAGCAGCAGCTCATAGATGCCCATGGCTATATGGTTTCCGTGCAGGAAGGACGGCACAGGCCAGCCCCACATCATATGTCCCATGGAGACGTACATCAGTGGCAGGAGGAGCAGCAGGGATGCTATGAGGCGGTTCCTTATTCTGGGAGTCTCTGTGTCTTTCAGCTCATTGTCATAATCAGGCACGGCTGATTCCTGAGAGCCATAGGACTGCTTCAGGCTGGCACCGTAGCCGGCATCGGTTACTGCTTTTATGATATCCTGAGGGGAGGCAGTACCCTCGACACCCATTGAGTTGGTGAGCAGACTGACTGCGCAGTTCTCAACTCCCGGCAGGGCTGACACAGCTTTCTCGACCCTCGCCTGACAGGCGGCACAGCTCATTCCTGTGACGTTGTATTGTTCCATTTCGATCCTCCCTGGTGAGCTTTTCACATGTCTTCGTTACATCAGCGGTTCGTGTGCACCAACCCTGTCAGTATATTATACATTTGAGAGACCGGTACTGCAAGTGGCCATATAGAAGCATAAAGCAAGCATAAAGCAAGCATAAAGAAGCCACGAAAAAGGTATAAAAAAGTGAGTTGAACGGCTAGCCTGAATGATGTAAAATATTTGATGCCATAGAGCGAGGCATAGTAAGATTATGCCGTTAGCTGAATCGATAAGGCTCGACAGCGCGGACACAGCGGACGCTCTCTCACGTCTGCCACGAATGACCGTAGACGGTGATAAGTCGTGAAAACGAGGACACAGCACATAGCCAGGTCGCAGGGTTTGCGCGTCTATCGAGACTGTTTATAATAATGCAAAGGAGAACAACTATGAATATCAACCCGATGAAGCTCATGGGTCTTAAGGACAAATTCAACAACAGCAGGAGATCACACCCGAAGTTCGTGCAGTTTGTGGACGCTGTTTCAAAGAGGGTCGAGAAGGGCACGGTAGTTGATGTGAAGGTCACGCTGCCCGACGGCAAGGTGATCGAAAGCAACATCAATATTAATGACGCGGACATCGAGCTTCTCAACGCGCTGAAGGGTATGTGACCTGTTATTTCCTTGGAGTCGGCACCCATGAAGCGGGTGCCATATAGGGATGCATAGATACATCGCCTGTATGCTGCCGCAGCTTTCATATGTTGTGGCAGCACAGGCGTGCTATGGATGTTATTAGGAAGAGCTGCTGTTCGGGACGAAGTTCTGAACAGTTACGTTGCTTTTTAAGCGGATACATGTTATTCTATTTATTATGCTTTTCGCAACTGCATCTCTCAGGTCACATTACTTTAGAAGTCGGTCCCTGCGAAGCAGGGTGGCCATATAGGGATGCATAGATACACCGCCTGTATGCTGCCACAGCTTTTATACGTTGTGGCAGTACGGGCGTGCTATGGATGTTTACTTAAGGAGAAAAATATGGGTAACAGCAGCTATACGGAGGATGAAGCCAGAAAACAGCGCAGGAATAATCGCAGGGAGAGGGAGAGGGCTGCGGTTCGTATGCGGCTCATACTGTCGGCGGTTATACTTGTTTTTGCATTCGCAGCGATCGCTCTGGCTATCATGCTGTCCAAGCGTGATGGTGATAATATTGACAATGACGGCTTTGAGACTCCCTCGGAAGTCACCACTGAGGCTCCTACAGATGAGGCGGAGAGTGAGAGCGCGGCAGCTGCGGCTCTTGCTGAGAAGGCCATAGAGGATGCCAAGCTTCTTGCGGCAGGTTACGATTATGACGGAGCCATCTCGCTGCTCGAACAGATCCCGGATTACCAGACCTATTCCGAGATCAACAACGAGATCTCAAGATACAGGGTTGAGAAGTCTGCCTGTGTGGCTGTTGATGTGGACAAGGTCCCTCACATTTTCTATCACTCCCTCATCAATGACACGAATCGCGCCTTCAACGTATCCGCGGTCGGGGCATCTATGGTGGACGGTCTCAACGCCTGGATGTGCACGGTCGAGGAATTTGATGAGATCACACAGAGGATGTACGATAACGGCTATGTATTCGTGCGCCTTCGTGACCTCGTAGTACAGTCCACTGATGCTGACGGTACGATTCATTTCTCTAAGAATACAAACCTGATGCTGCCCAAGGGCAAGAAGGCGGTTGTGCTTTCCATCGATGACCTCAGCTATTATCACAGCTACGAGGCCGCCGGATATCCGGACAAGCTCGTGCTCGATGATCAGGGCAAGGTTAAGTGCCAGTACACTGATGCCGCGGGCAATGTTAATATAGGCGACTACGATGTGGTGCCGCGTCTGAATGCCTTCCTTGAAGCGCATCCGGACGGAGCATATAAGGGAGCCAGAGGCCTCATCGCTCTGACCGGCTACAACGGCGTTTTCGGTTACAGGACCGATATTGATTACAGCGTGAAGCTGAAGCTGCAGTCAGACCAGAAGGCGTGGCTGGACAAGCATCCCGAGTTTGATTATGAGAAAGACATCGCGGATGCCAAGGTGATCGCGGAAGCCCTCAAGGCGGAGGGCTGGGAATTCGCCAGCCATACCTGGGGACATCTTTCCGTCACCAACAAGTCTGCCGAGCAGCTCAAGACCGATAATGAGAAATGGATGAATACGGTCGCCAATATCGTCGGACCGACAGATACGATCATTTTCGCGCATGGCAATGACATAGGCAACTGGAGGGATTACAGCCAGGACAATGATAAGTTCGCCTATTACAAGAGCGCGGGATATAATTTCTTCTGCAATGTCGATGGATCCCAGCCCTACTGGGTACAGATCAGGGATAACTATGTCAGGCAGGGGCGCATCAATCTTGATGGTTACACCCTGTCCCAGGCCAAAGCGGGAAACGAGAAGGTGCTGAATGTTCTTGGCAATCTTTTCCCCAACCCGGAGAATGTTTTTGACGAGAGAAGGCCTCAGTCTGTCAGCACCGGGAATTCCAAGAACTGATCATTTGCCGCTCTGAGATCTATGCAGTTGGCGGCGCTTGAGGTATAAAACAGCAGGTTTATTGCCGGTATCAGAACCGACGGGACAACAACACTAAAGGAGCGAAATTGAGATGGGCAAGATCATTTTGACAGGAGACCGCCCTACGGGACGGCTTCATGTCGGACATTACGTGGGATCTCTTAGAAGGCGCGTAGAGCTTCAGGATTCAGGAGAATTCGAGCAGATATTCATAATGATAGCGGATGCTCAGGCGCTGACGGACAATGCGGAGAATCCTGAGAAGATTCGCTCCAATGTCGTGGAGGTAGCTCTTGATTATCTGTCTGTCGGTCTTGATCCTGAAAAGATTACCATCCTGATCCAGTCAAGGATACCGGAGCTGACGGAGCTGACGCAGTACTACAGCAATCTCGTGACTGTCTCAAGGCTTCAGCGAAATCCTACCGTCAAGTCGGAGATCCAGATGAGGAATTTCGAGACGAGCATACCGGTCGGTTTTTTCTGCTATCCCATAAGTCAGGCAGCTGATATAACTGCCTTCAAGGCGACCACTGTCCCTGTCGGCGAGGATCAGGAGCCTATGATCGAGCAGACCAGGGAGATCGTGCGTAAATTCAACTCGGTATATGGCAAGACTCTGGTGGAACCTGAGATTCTGCTGCCTGACAACAAAGCCTGCATGAGGCTGCCCGGCACCGATGGCAAAGCCAAGATGAGCAAATCTCTGGGCAATTGCATCTATCTGTCCGAGGAGCCGGAGGACATCCGCAAGAAGGTCATGAGCATGTTCACTGACCCTGACCACCTGAAGGTATCAGATCCGGGCAAGATCGAAGGAAATACGGTATTTACTTATCTTGACGCGTTCTGCCGCACGGAGTATTTTGAGGAGTTCCTTCCTGAATACGCAGGGCTTGACGAGCTCAAGGCTCATTACCAGAGGGGCGGCCTTGGGGACGTGAAGGTCAAGAAATTCCTCAACAACTGCCTTCAGGCTGAGCTTGCGCCCATCAGGACGAGAAGGCTCGAGTACCAGAAGGACATTCCCTATGTATATGAGATCCTGAAGAAGGGCAGCGAGAAGGCTGAGGAGGTCGCGGCGAAGACACTGGCGGATGTAAAAAAAGCCATGAAGATAGATTATTTTGAAGATCCTGAGCTGATAAGCTCACAGCAAGCCAGATACAACGGCTGATGTGCGCGATGCAGCCACTGCGGGCGGCGGAGGTGTATTTTATGCGGTTTACAAAGATGCACGGAATAGGAAATGACTACGTATATGTCAATTGTTTTGAAGAAGAGCTGCCCATGGATCCCGCAAGGCTGTCAGAACTTGTCAGCGACAGGCATTTCGGCATCGGTTCGGACGGCCTGATTCTCATAAAGCCATCCGAAGAGGCTGATTTTGCCATGGACATATATAATGCCGATGGTTCAAGAGCCATGATGTGCGGCAATGGCATCCGTTGTGTCGCGAAGTATGTATACGATCATGGCATGACGAATGTGACGACCTTCAGGATAGAGACGCTTGCCGGAATCAAGGAAGTCGATCTCACGGTGAAGGATGGGACCGTGCGTCTGGTAAGTGTAGATATGGGGCTTCCGAAGCTTTTGAGCGGCGGCCAGGAGCTGGAACTCTCGCCGGATGTCTATGCCGGCTGCAGAAAGCTCCCGAATAAAGGAGTGTGGGAACAGCTTGATGTTCATGGCTGCGCCAAGGAGATGATAGCTATATCGATGGGGAATCCTCATGCGGTCTTCTATATGGAAGCTCTTGACGGACTGGACATAGCCAGCATCGGACCGTTTATTGAAAAACATCCTCGTTTCCCGGACCGCACCAATGTGGAATTTGTTCAGGTGATTGACAGAGAGAACATCATAATGAGGGTTTGGGAGAGAGGTTCCGGAGAGACTATGGCCTGCGGCACAGGTGCCTGCGCTTCCGCGGTGGCGACTATGCTTGCGGGTTTTGGGGACGATACGATAAATGTCAGGCTGCTTGGCGGAACGTTAAGCATACGCCGCGACGAGTCAACAGGGCATGTCATAATGACAGGTCCTGCCACCGAGGTGTTCAGGGGAGATTTTGATGTCTGATCATGAATCCAATAAGAAAGCCAAAAGCAGATACCGCAGACGAATGACCGTGCTGATCATCCTGGAAGTATTTTTCCTGGCACTGACGCTGTTCATGACTTTCTGTTATGCTGTCGTACAGAGGAAATGGTCTCTTGTGGAGACGATCAACTTTGTCGATGGAGAGATAGAGGCGAATGTCTTAGAGAGCGAGGCAGTTGCCGTACAAGAGAAATATACCACCATCATGTTCTTCGGAGTCGATGCGAGGGATAACGACAGCCTGGTGGATGAGGCGAATGCGGATACAGATATCATCTGCTGCATCAATAACGAGACCAAGGAGATCAGGCTTGTTTCCATACTCAGGGACACCTTCCTTGAGACCAGCAGCGGCAAGCACGGAAAGCTTACGGCACACTATGCGGCATACGGCGTGAGAGAGGCGCTTAACACGATAAACAGGGACTTTGACCTTATGATAGGCAACTATGTCACAGTGAACTGGAAGGCCGTCGCGGACACCATAGACCTCATGGGCGGCATGGACATAGAGATGTCCGCGGCTGAAGGGAAGGCGATAAACCAGTTTATCTGGGAGGTTATAGATGCCACGGGCATACAGTCGCAAAAAGTGAGTGAGACCGGAGGCCTTTACCATCTGGATGGCGTACAGACTGTCACTTATGCCAGGATACGCTCGGTGGGGAAGGAGGATATCACGCGCGCCGAGCGGCAGAGGACTGTCATAAGGCTCATGCTTGAGAAAGCCAAAGATATGAATATGGCAACACTGAGCCGCATAGCGGATACGGTGCTGCCGGGCATTTCCACCAGTCTCAGACTGAACGATATCTTATCGCTGCTGTCCTTTGTGGGAGACTATGAGATAGGCCTCACCGCGACTGTTCCATTTGAAGGATATTACATCAATCAGGAAGGCGGCAGTTATTACGTGTACTGCGATACTCTCGTGGATAATGTTTCCATGCTCCATAAGATCCTTTACGATGAGAAGGATTATGAGCCGTCGACATACGTCAAAGAGCTCAGTAAGTATATCACGAAGTACGCCAAGAGACATCCGTGATGGATTGCTGGTATCGCTGTCCGGCGGCGGCTCGCAGCGCGAAATCATGCCGATGCTTACAGGTCTGTGGTCATGCAAGTTGTTTTCACAGGCGGTCATGAAGGATTCCTTTCATACTTGTTTGTAACCGTCCTGGCATGTGGATTTACTGCGAAAAGGCACATTTTTTTTACAGGAACAACACAAAATCATCACAAAGGTCTGTTAGACTGTGGAACGTCAAACAAATGAACCGTTTCCTGTCTGACAGATTTTTTATATAGGAGGATATCTAAGATGGAAGATAATTATCAATACGGTGGCAGCGACCGCGGCAATAATCCCGTAAATGAAGGCTATGACGGCATGAACAGCAGCTTTAATAACAGCGATGGCGGCTCCGGCAACAGTGATGGTGACGGCGGTTATTACAGCAATAACGGAAGCGGTTATAACAGCGGCAGCTTTAATAACAGCAGTTATAACAATAACAACGAGGGATATAACAATAACAGCAACAGCTATAATGGCGGTAACTTTGGCGGCGGGCCTGGCTTCGAGCCGGAGAATGGTGACCATAAAAAGAATGGGCCCGGACGCATCATTGCGGCGATCGCGGGCATAGCTATCATTGGCGCGGTGGTGTGCGCCGCAGCCTGGGGGCTTGACAAGAACAAGACTGATCCTGCCGCGGTCCAGAACAGGATGGCGCAGGCAG
This sequence comes from uncultured Lachnospiraceae bacterium, assembly GCA_902770965.1. Taxonomy (GTDB): domain Bacteria; phylum Bacillota; class Clostridia; order Lachnospirales; family Lachnospiraceae; genus RUG11623. The sequence goes on from CACXUY010000015.1 coordinate 40,191, forward strand.
AGTCCTCCACACCTGCGGCTGAGGCAACTGAGACAAAAGAATCCGCCAAGGCTGATGAGGAACCCTCTTTCGGTATCTCCCCTGCCGGCAGCGGTGAGGCAGACGCTGACAGCCAGACAGCTTCGGGACAGGCAGATTCCCTTCCTAAGGCCGGAACCGATTTATCCGTCGCTGACGGCGAGAGCCTCATACAGAGTGAGGTTATCAAATCCTCGGGACTTGCCGATATCTCTTATACTGACGCGGTATCCGTTGTCGAACATGACATGCCCGCTATCGTTTCTATCACCAGCACTGTCGTATATCAGAATTTCAGCCAGTTCGGTTACAATCCGTTTGGAATGGGCGGGACCTATACTGCTACCGGAGCTGGTTCGGGAGTTATAATCGGAGATGACGGCACTGATATTTTGATAGTGACCAACAATCACGTCGTCGAAGATTCGGATTCACTTACTGTGACGTTCTGCAACGAGACCACAGCGGATGCCGCGATCAAAGGCACGAATGCGACCAACGATCTCGCAGTCGTGGCGGTACCGCTCTCAAGCCTTGATGACAGCACCCTGGATGTGATTCGCTGCATTGAGATAGGCGACAGCGACAGCCTGGTGCTCGGACAGAGAGTGATAGCTATCGGCAATGCCTTGGGCCTTGGACAATCGGTGACCACAGGCGTGATCAGCGCCATGAGCCGCCAGATCACTACGGATGAAGGCACGACCATGAACCTCTTGCAGACCGATGCCGCGATAAACCCCGGCAACAGCGGAGGCGCGCTGCTTGACGCGAGCGGAAAGCTCATAGGAATAAATGTTGCCAAGTCCGGCATATCGGGTTCTGAGGGCGTAGGCTTCGCGATCCCGATCACAGGCGCGAAAGAGATCATCACCGAGCTTGTGCATCAGCAGACAAGGAAGAAGGTAGATGAGTCGCAGTACCCTTATCTTGGAGTCAAGCTTCAGGACATTAATTCCTCTATAGCGAGGATGTACAACATGCCGGTCGGTATCATGGTATATTCACTTGAACCTGACAGTCCTGCGGAGAAGGCAGGGATCAGGAAGAACGATATCATCACGAAATTCGATGGCCAGACTGTAAGAGCGTATTCTGATCTGAGCGGGCTGCTTCCTTACTATGCAGGCGGCACTACGGTAGAAATAAGCGTGCAGCGTTTTGAGAACGGGGAGTACAGCGAGGTTGTTATCCCCGTGACACTCGGACTGAAATCCGACTATTCTGAACAGAGATGAACATAGAATGATCAGGTCAGCCTGACCGCAGAGGGCTATGGAGAATGTGCCTGGCCTGAACGGAGGTGACCATAAAAAGGCGAACCGCAAGTGACATCGCGGTTCGCCTTTTTCTTTGGCAGTCGCCCCCACAGAGCGGGTGGCCATATAAGGATGCAGCATCACGCAAGAACAGGCTGAGATGTAATCCGGCTCAGGCATCGCTGCTTAATAGTTCCTTAACGGTAAACGCGTATATGCTCTGGCTAGCCTTCTCCCAGTTGTCACACATGATCTCTGCCTGTTTCTCGCTGGGGGCGGAGAGTTCAAGCCGTATCAAGGTCTCGCGGCCCTCTCTGATCTCGCAGGTCACGGAGTATCCGGAAGGAGTCCTTGTATAACCGGAGCGCGTGCCCACCTCATTGCGAAGCCGCAGCTTGTTCTCGCGGAGGAAGACGTTGATGTCATCCACTATGCCCTCAGAGATATCCTTGCCGAAATACACCAGCGTCTCCTCGCCTTCTCTGGTGATCTCGTAGGTCGTGCTGTGCCTGTTCTGATCATGTCGGACCAGATGGGCTTCGAGGAGGTCGTCAAGTGCCTGCTGCAAAGTGAAATGGTCGGTGTACTCATGCCCGAGCATTAATTCGGAAATATGAGAGTAAGAGAGCGGGAACTTAGCCTGCCTCAGCATGTAAAGAACCATGAGTTTATACAGTGTCAATGGATCTGGAGTCATATATAACCTCCGGCCTCGGGCAGTCCAAGTTAGCCGCGGCCATTTCAGATATGTTTCTTCACAGCTTCAGCGACCACATCCGCGACATGAGGCGCGAAGGCTTCTGGCAGAATGTAATCATCGCTGAGCTTATCTTCAGGGACAAGGGATGCTATGGCTTCGGCGGCGGCGAGCTTCATCTCCTCGGTGATAGCCGCGGCACGTCCTTCCAAGGCTCCTTTGAAGATGCCCGGGAAGATGATGACGTTGTTGACCTGGTTGGGAAAATCGCTTCTTCCGGTGCCGATAATGCGCGCACCTGCCTTTTTCGCCAAGTCTGGCATGATCTCGGGAATGGGGTTGGCCATGGCGAAGAGTATGGCATCTTTGTTCATGGAGGCAACCATCTCCTCGGTCACGATCCCCGGAGCGGATACTCCTATGAATATGTCCGCGCCTTTTATCGCGTCGGCGAGCGAACCTGTCATCTGGGTGGGATTGGTGAACTCGGCAAGCTCCTTCATCGCCCAGTTCAGGTCGGGGATATCCTTGTGCAGGATGCCGAATTTGTCGCACATGGTTATATCGTTGAATCCATAGCGGTAGAGAAGCTTGCAGATAGCCGTTCCGGCTGCTCCGGCTCCGCTCATGACGATACGGCAGTCTTCTTTCTTCTTGCCGACAACCTTGAGAGCGTTGATGACTCCGGCGAGGACTATGATGGCTGTGCCGTGCTGATCATCATGAAAGACGGGTATGTCGAGCCGCTCTTTCAGTTTGCGCTCGATCTCGAAACAACGGGGAGCCGAGATGTCCTCAAGGTTGATGCCTCCGAAGACAGGCGCTATGCGGACGACCGTCTCGACAATCTCGTCCACATCCTGAGTGTCCAGACAGATAGGGAAGGCGTTGATGCCTCCGAATTCCTTGAAGAGGACGCACTTGCCTTCCATGACAGGGGCGCCGGCCAGAGGGCCGATGTTGCCAAGACCTAAGACCGCGGAGCCGTCAGAAACAACCGCGACAGTGTTCTGCTTGATGGTATACTTATACGCAAGCTCAGGATCCTTACTGATCTCCCGGCAGGGCGCCGCCACGCCGGGTGTGTACGCCACGGACAGGGCATGCCGTGAATCGACGGGCATCTTTGCTGTGGTATCGATCTTTCCTTTCCATTCAGCGTGCAGACTGATGGCTTCCTCGTCAATCGTCATAACTTTTCTCCTTAACCATTAATGTAATCATCCATAGCACACCTGTGCTGCGACAAAGTTTATAATAACAATTAAAATGAGTGAAATCAAGACGAAGTTGATTTTGGGGCTTTTATTTATGTGTATAATGTGTTAGAATGGTTAAAGCCTTGAAAAGTAGGGCGGCATTTATCATACTCCGTTACAGCCTCATTTGTGCTGCTGAGGCTGAGTATGTTTCAGGTTTTGTACCAGGCTCTTTCTCAACAATCTCTATCATTCATTTCTGTTTGCTCTGTCAGATTAATATATATGATCTGCACTGCTCAATGCAGATTATTTTTGTATTATTTTTGCTATGTTTTAGGATTTATAGCTTTTTGAGATGCGGATGATCGATGTATTATCCTGCGATGAGATGAATAATGTGCTGTAAAAGGGAAAGATGCCGTCATGCTGGGAGCTATTATTTGCATGGGAGAAAAGATATGCAGGAAGACTTTAAGGGGAAGTCTGTTGCCGAGCTGCGAACGCTGGCAAAGAGCATGGGGCTGAGAGGAATCAGCACCCTGAGAAAAGATGAGTTGGTAAGTCTTATTACCGGCGCGATTGGAGAAAAGGAACAGGATATAACAGAATCAATTGATTCATCGGCAGCCGAGGCCGATGAAGGGCTTGGAGTGTCGGAAAACTCCAGAGATGGTGAGGCTAAAGCAACGTATGGCGTTAGGCGCACTGCTGATCAGGGCGATGAAAGCTATGACGGTGACGGAGCGTCTGACGGCGCGTCAGCTGATTACATCCAAGACGGTGATGATGCCTTTGACGATGTCGGCGGTCAGGCAGGCAGGCAGATGTCCGGCACGGCAAGGTTCAACGGCAAGGTCATCAACAAGAAGAAGGTTCATTTTTCACGGTCTGTAAACCCTTCTTACTATTCTGATTCAGGGAAAAATAACAACATTAAAGGCGGTATGCAGGACAGGGATGCCGAGGACAGGTCTCCGTATGGGGGACAGGTAGGTTACCGGCAAGACCAGCCTCAGAATGTCCGTCAGGATGTCCAGCAGGATTACCGGCAGCAGGATAGCCGCCAGTCAGTCCAGCGTGATTATCCGTTAAGGTCATATGGGCGGGATTATGCCCAGAAGACCTACGGCCGATCAGACCTTCAGCGGGACAACCAACGTGACTATGGCCAGAGGACCTACGGCCGCCAGGATAACCAGCGCGATTATGGGCAGAGATCTTATGGCCGTCAGGACAGCCAGCGCGACTATGGGTCAAGATCCTATGGCCGCCAGAATTCTCAGCGCGACTACTGGCAGCAGCCTTATTCGAGGCAGGACAGCCAGCAGGACGGCTATATGCGTCAGGATCAGCGCGATTATGTTCGCCAGGACAGCCAGCAGGACGGTTACGTCCGCGGCCAGCGCGACTATGTACGCCAGGATGCCCAGCAGGGCATCTATGGGCGCGAAGGTATAAGAGACAATTCCCGGCAAGACGGGACGCAGAGGGATTCCTTGAGGGGACCTCAGCGGGACTTTGGCCGTCAGGACGGCCAGCAGGACAGCTACGATCGCGTAGGCCAGCGTGATTATACTGGACAGCAAAGAGATAATGCCATGAATATTGACGGCATGAAAGGGTATGCGCAGGATTCCCCTGATCGCATGGATGAGCAAAGAGACATGAACACCAGAGGCGGACGGACCCCGGTTTCGCCTGAAGATATCCGCGCCTTAGACAGCGGGCAGGTCACGGAAGGCCTGTTGGAGGTCATGCAGGAAGGCGGGTATGGTTTCATCCGTTCTAACAATTACATGCCCGGAGAGAACGACATCTATGTGTCGCCGTCCCAGATCAGGCGATTTAACCTGAAGACAGGCGATTATGTAGCCGGTTCTGTGCGCATAAGCACCGGTCAGGAGAAATTCCCCGCCCTGCTTTTCATACATAGCATAAATGGGCAGGATCCGGAAGAAGCGGTGAAATGCAAACGCTTTGAGAGTATGACTCCTATCTTCCCGAATTCGAGGCTGAACCTTGCCTGCGACGACGGGAAGCTGGCGATGAGGGTCATCGACCTTATGGCTCCTATCGGAAAAGGACAGAGAGGCATGATAGTGTCCCCGCCCAAAGCCGGTAAGACCACGCTCATGAAGCAGATAGCCAGGGGCATAACCAAGAACCACAAAGATATGCACCTCATTATACTGCTTATCGATGAGCGCCCGGAGGAAGTGACTGATATTCAGGAGACTGTGACCGGGGACAATGTCGAGGTCGTGTTCTCCACCTTCGATGAAGCGCCGGAACACCATAAGAGGGTGGCTGAGATGATTCTCGGAAGGTCTAAGAGGCTTGTGGAGCAGGGAAAGGATGTCATAATCCTTCTTGACAGCCTCACGCGCCTGACAAGAGCATACAACCTCACTGTCACCCCCAGCGGAAGGACTCTGTCCGGCGGTCTGGATCCTGCCGCTTTGTTTATGCCGAAGAAATTCTTCGGAGCTGCCAGGAATATGAAAGAAGGAGGCAGCCTCACTATCATAGCGACGGCCCTCGTTGATACGGGAAGCCGCATGGATGATATTGTGTTCGAGGAATTCCGCGGGACTGGCAACATGGAGGTCGTGCTTGACCGTAAGCTGTCGGAGAGGCGCATTTTCCCTGCTATTGAGCTCACTAAGTCGGGCACGAGGCGGGATGACCTCCTTCTCACCAAAGAAGAATTCGAATCCGTATTCCTGCTTCGCCGTGAGCTGAACGGCCTGAAATCCGAGGAAGCGGCGGAGAAGATCATAGATATGTTCGCGAGGTCAAAGAGCAATGACGAAGTGGTTGAGATGGCACGCAAAGTGAGGTTTGCGGACATCTGAGGCGCTGAATGTTATTATATTTTATAAAACGGCAGCTTGCTTTTTCCCATGAACTGTGTTAACATGGTGTTTGCTGTTCTTTTGGACGGTCTGTAATTAGAATCAAGGGCAGGGGAGCTTGCTTTGTCTGCCCATCGAATTTGATGATGAGAGGTGAGTAAGATGCAGGAAGGAATTCAGCCTAAGTACTACGAGGCAAAGGTGACATGCAACTGCGGCAACGAGTTTACAGTGGGTTCCACCAAGCCCGAGATCCACGTCGAGATCTGTTCAAAGTGCCATCCTTTTTACACTGGCCAGCAGAAAGCAGCTAACGCCCGCGGCAGGATCGAGCAGTTTAATCGTAAGTACGGCTTTAAGAATCAGTAAGGATTATAGTGGCTGGTCACAGATAAACCTTTTTAGAGGACGCAGTTTCGAGACCTTGGGGATGCTTTCTCCAAGGTCTCTGCTTATTTATCCAAAGGCCGTGCAAGGAATTATTGGCAGATGGCCATAACTGAATAGTAGATTCAGTCAGAGGAGATTCGGTTATATGAAGACATCCGGTATAGGCGGACAGGCGGTTCTTGAGGGCATCATGATGCGTAATGGCAGCAAATACGCTGTAGCTGTAAGGAAGCCCGACAAAGAGATTGCCGTTGTCGAGGATACTTACAAGAGCTTATGGAGCGACAGCAAAGCCGCGAAGCTTCCTTTTATCAGGGGAGTGTTCAGTTTTATAGACAGTATGGTTCTTGGAATAAAGACCATTAACATTTCGGCTGACTTTTATGCCGAGTATGAGGATGAAGACGAGCCTTCCGAGAAAAAACCTGAGAGGAAGTCGTTTTTAGAGAAGCATTTCACAGAGGAGCAGATCAGTGGAGTAATCATGGCGGCGACCATGGTCGTGTCTTTCCTTTTAGCGATGTTCATCTTTATGATGATACCGGTCTGGATAGCCAGCTTTTTCAGAAAGCTGACGGACAGTAATGTCCTGACGGCGCTCATCGAAGGCTTGCTCAGGGTGCTGATCTTCATCGTTTATATACTTCTCATAGGACGGGTCAAGGACATAGAGAGAACCTATATGTACCATGGGGCGGAGCACAAGTGCATAAACTGCATTGAAACCGGGCTGCCGCTCACTGCGGAGAATGTAGCAAGAAGCTCCAAGGTTCATAAGAGATGCGGTACGAGCTTTCTGCTTTTTGTCATGCTCATAAGCGTTTTCTTTTTCATGTTCATACATGTTGAGAACATCGGACTTAGGATGCTCTCGAGGGTGGTCCTCATTCCTGTGATAGCGGGCATTTCATATGAATTCATTCGTCTGGCGGGCAATTCAGACAATCCGGTTGTGAACGCGCTTAGCAAACCCGGACTGTGGATGCAAGCCCTGACGACGAAGGAACCGGAGAGCGACATGATTGAGGTCGCCATAAAAGCAGTTGATCGGGTGTTTGACTGGAAGGCATATCAGGAAGAGGTTTTTGGCTCAGGAAAGAAATCTTCGCATACAAAAACAGGCGTTGAGGAAAAAGACTTTCCGGGGAAAGATCTTCAGAAAAAAGACTTTCAGGGGAAAGCTCCTCAGGAAAAAGATCCTCATGAAGAAGATTTTCATGAGGAAGAGCTTCGGGAAAGAGGCTTAAAGGCGCAGAAAAGGACACCCAGATCCAGAAAGAGAGTTTTGGGTTCAGAGAGGGACTCTCAGACACAAACAGAGACCTTCGAATTCGAAAAGAAATGAGTCCGCGGCATGACCTACAGGGAATTGAGAAACAAGGGCGTAGAAATGCTTGAAGCCGCGGACGTCCCGGATGCGGATTACGATGCCGGAGTGCTTCTTTGCGAAGCCTCCGGACTTGATCAGGCTGCCCTTTTCATGAGGCTTTCAGCGGAGGCTGAGGAAGGGCTTGCTGTCAGGTATATGGAGATGTTAAGGGATAGGGCAGGCAGGAAGCCGCTGCAGCATATCTTAGGGACAGCGTGGTTCATGGGTCTGCCCTTTCTCGTGTGCAGAGATGTGTTATGTCCCAGACAGGACACGGAGGTGCTTGCCGAGGCGGCACTTGCTGAAGCAGAGTCACAGCGGAAGCCATATATGGAACAGACGGCATATATGGGACAGATGGCATATATGGAACAGACGGCATATATGGAACAGACGGGCAAAAAGGTTCTTGATCTTTGTACAGGATCAGGATGCCTTGCGGTGAGCCTTGCGGTACTGGGGCGGTTTGACACGGTAGTTGCTACTGATCTGTCGGAGGCGGCCCTTGCTGTCGCAAGGAAGAACGCGGCTGCCAATGGCAGAGTGATAGATTTCCGGCAGGGTGACTTGTTCACGCCTGTGGGGGACGATGAACTCTTCGATATTATTGTGTGCAATCCTCCGTACATACCTTCTGGAGAATTGAAGGATCTGATGCCTGAGGTAAGAGACCATGAGCCGGCCGCGGCCCTGGACGGAGGGAATGACGGCCTTGCTTTTTACAGAAGGCTCGCCTTAGGTTTGTGGAGGCATCTTGCTCCGGGAGGAGCTTTTTTTCTGGAATGCGGAGCCGGACAGAGCGGTGAGGTGATCGGGCTGCTGATGGAAGAGGGCAGGTATGAAGGACTCCATGTGACTAGAGATCTTGCGGGACATGACAGGGTCGTCTCCGGGAGACTTAAGCCATAGGCCGGAATAGACTGATCATGGCAATGTCGGAATGGCAAATGCGAAGGACATATTAAAACCGGGGAATGAATAGTCAAGGTGAAGGACAGAATAATAAGACCGGGGAAAAAATAGTCAAGGTGAAGGATCGGATTTGATGCTTTAAAGATCTGGGACAAAGTGCCAGTGACATGGAATGTCGGGAGAGATAAGTAAATATGCTGGATAGACTTGACGACTTGCTGAAACATTATGAAGAGATTCAGGCAGAGCTTTCAGAACCCTCCGTGGCTCAGGACGCGGAGCGTTTCCGCATGCTCATGAAGGAGCTGAATGACTTGACTCCTCTGGCCGATGCCTATCGAAGCTATATTGCCGCGATATCCGATGAGGAGGACAGCCTTCATTTGTTGGAGGAGGAGAGTGATGAGGAGCTTCGTGAGCTCGCTAAAGATGAACTCGCGGATGCCAGAAAGCGCAGGCAGGAGCTTAAGGAGGAGATCCGGCTTCTGCTCCTCCCAAAGGATCCTAATGACGACAAGAATGTGGTAATGGAGATACGTGCGGGGGTAGGCGGCGATGAGGCTGCTCTTTTTGCGGCTGATCTCTACCGTATGTACAGCCGTTACGCGGAACGCTGCCATTGGAAGACAGAGCTTGTGAATGTCAGTGAGAACGGCATCGGCGGCTTTAAGGAGATAGTATTCATGATCAACGGACAGGGAGCGTTCTCAAGACTTAAGTTCGAGAGCGGGGTCCACCGGGTTCAGAGAGTGCCGGAGACTGAGTCAGGCGGGCGCATACATACCTCTGCGGCATCTGTTGCTGTCATGCCGGAGGCCGAGGAGGTCGATGTGCAGATCGATATGAATGACTGCCGTTTTGATGTGTTCAGGGCTTCGGGTAACGGCGGGCAGTGCGTCAACACTACCGATTCCGCAGTGCGCCTCACCCATATCCCAACGGGAATAGTGGTATCCTGTCAGGATGAGAAATCTCAGATCAAGAACAAGGCCAAGGCGATGAAGGTGTTGAGATCCCGTCTTTTTGACCTTGAGCTGAGGAAGAAGCAGGACAAGGAGGCATCGGAGCGCAGGAGTCAGATCGGAAGCGGGGACAGGTCAGAGAAGATAAGAACTTATAATTTCCCTCAGGGACGCGTGACGGATCACAGGATCAAGCTGACCATCCACAGGATAGACGCGGTTATGGATGGCGATCTGACGGAACTCACAGACAGCCTAATCGCGGCAGATCAGGCTTCGAGGCTCTCTGGACAGAACATGTAATATACCTTTTACGATGAGGATAGTGTGCATTTTTGGTTATAGTGTTCGATAATTTTAAATTTTTCCATTTTATACAAAATATAATATTGACTACACAATCAAATTGCAGTAAACTCCAATCGTATTTATTCTTTTGAAGAATTGGGTAATGAAGATGTCCATTTCCTCTGGCGTTATCATACGTCGTCGAAGATGATACGAGTAACAGAATAAGAGAGGTAAAAAATGGAAGGCAGAGATTTAACGAATAGCCAGAAGCTTATCATGAGATGTGTCTGGGACTACGAGGGCGGAACGGATATCTCCTACAGCGAGCTGCTTAAGGTTCTGAGGGAGGATTTTGGCCATGATTACAAGTTGGTTACGCTTGTAACTTTCTTGAGGCAGATGTCGGAGAAGGGCTACCTGGTTACATACCGCCGCGGCAAGTCTGCTTATGTCAAGCCCTTAGTTTCAAAAAGCGAGTATATTGCTTACGTGGCTGAGGATACGATGGATTTTTGGTTCGGTGGGAAGGCTGTTGCCATCCTCGAGGCTCTGGAATCAAAGGGACGTTTCACTTCCGAGGACGTAGAGCAGATAAAGCTTTTTATCGAAGGCAGGGAGTGAGTCCGTAAGCATATATGCCGGATATCGTAAGCAGGAATCCCCGGAATATAAGGGTGTTGTTTGCGATGTAAGCATTCATAGCACGTCTGTATGCTGCCACAACGTATGAAAGTTGCGGCAGCTTACGTGCGTGTATGCGTGCATCCCTATATAGCCACCCGCTTTGCGGTGACCGATTTTCAAGGTAGACACAGAAAGATGCCGGGAAAACATCAGTCGGCGTCTTTCTGTGTTTGTTCTTGCTGTCTATTCTTGCGCCAACTAATAAAAACCCTGATCAATCCACGCAGAGAAGTCGGAATTGACCAGGGTTTTATCAGTCATGTTTACATCCTTTCGGGGGCTTCGAAGCCAAGGATGGAAATGATCTCAGAGAGCACCAGGAGGGTGAAGCGGAGCAGCGCGATCCACCCGCCTTGGCGAGCTTCGTCAGCCTCCGTCAGGATCTTGGTCTCGTGATAGAAGCGGTTAAAGCCATCGCAGATCTCATAGGCGTACTGGCAGAGGCGGTGAGGAGCTTTTTCGGCGGCTGCCGAGGAAATGACGTCGTTGACCTTTGCCAGGACGAGATGCAGGTCTTTCTCAGTGGTGTTCTGCGCGGGGCGTATCAGAGTGCCGGTATCGGCAGACATGTTGGCGCTGATTTCGTCATTGCCGTAAATCATGGTATCGGCATCATCATTGACGCTGTCACATGCATATGAAGCAGTGGCGTTTTTTGCATGAGCAGTCCGTCCCTCCGCATACTTTGACAGGATGGACTTGATCCTAACCATGGTGTAAAGGATATAAGGTCCCGTGTTGCCCTCAAAGGAAATGAAGCGGTCAATGTCGAACACATAGTCCTTGGTTGCCTGATTTGAGAGGTCGCCGTACTTCAGGGCGGCAAGGCCTACGAGGCCGGCGGTCCTGGCTGCTTCATCATCGGGGATGGCTTCATTCTCGCGGATGCGGGCGTACACCGCCGAGTCGATGTCCGATATCAGCTGCTCAAGGCGCATGACTCCGCCGTCCCTGGTCTTGAAGGGTTTTCCGTCCTTTCCGTTCATGGTGCCGAAGCCAAGGAAGGTAAGGGCTGTCTCGGGCGGGACGATGCCGGCCTTGCGGGCGACTCGGAACACCTGCGTGAAGTGCATGCTCTGCCGCTTGTCCACGATATAGAGCACTTCGTCAGGACGGTAGTCCTTCATTCGCTGGATGAGGGTCGCGAGGTCAGTCGTGGCGTAGAGGGACGCGCCATCGCTCTTCCTGATGATGCAAGGCGGCAGCTCTTTTGAGTCGCTCTCCTCAGCGACATCCACGACCATAGCGCCTTCGCTCTGATACAAGAGGTTCTGCCCCTCAAGAATCCTGAAAAGCTCGGGTATGAAGGCCTGAGCGTCGCTCTCGCCCTTCCATACCTCGAACTCGACACCCAGGCTGGCATAATTCTTCTTGAGGTCAGCGATGGAGACGTTCAGGATGTGGCGGAACAGAGCCGTGTAGCCAGGGTCACCCTGCTGCAGCCTGAGAGTCGCAAGATGAGCAGCCTCAGCGAAAGCCTCGTCCTCCTTGGCCTTTTTGCTCGCTTTCGGATATATGTCCTCAAGGTCTGAGATGGTGAAGGGGGCTTCCGAAGGATAGCATCCGGTGTAGGCTTCATCGAAATAAGGCAGGTCGGGGTGACGGGCTTTGGTCTCTTCTATGATGAGTCCCATCTGAAGACCCCAGTCGCCCAGGTGGATGTCTCCGATACATTCATATCCAACGAAACGCAGGAGCCTCTTCACGCTCTCGCCTATGATGGCCGAGCGCAGATGCCCGACATGGAGGGGCTTGGCCACATTGGCTCCGCCGTAGTCGAGGATGATGGTTTTGCCGGTTCCTGTCTGTGCGCAGCCGAGATGGCTGGACGCGTTGAGACCGTTTAAGTAATCCGCCAGGTAGTCCGCGCCGATACGGAGGTTTAAAAAGCCGGGGCGAGCCGCCTCGCACAATGAGAACATGCTGTTCTTGCCAAGCTCTGCTGACAGGGCTTCGGCTATCTCCATAGGATTTTTGCGGTATTTCTTAGCCGCCGCGAGCGCGCCGTTGCACTGATATTCCGCCAGGTCAGGGCGGTTTGAAAGTGATACCTTGGCGAAGGATGAATCGTAGCCGCAGCGGTCAAAAGCCTCCACAAGGACGGTTTCTATTTTTTCCATTAATGTGTTCATATTTTTTCCTCATAAGCCCGCAGACTCCTGCATGAGCGTTGATTCGGTACCGCTGCGCAACTAAAGAGCAAGAATCGCTAAGTGCTTCATGCTCTGAAGCCGGGTCTTATACAGCAGCACAGACAATATTTGCTGAGTGGTGCAACCACACCATTGTAAGCTTTGATGGAGAAAAAAGCAAGGGCGGATACAGCAGCCAGATTACAGCACAGAGGATAGTAAACCCGGCAAGCGTTCAGTGCGTGCACGCTCTGCGACAGGGCTTTATATAGTATATGGTGATACGGGGCATCCAAGCGATATCGTCTCAGCGGTATTGAATCACCAGCCGGGCCTGATTCCATGCTGATTCCATCGTGGTTCTTCCTTGACGAGTCACTTTCACATGTCTTATAATAAAGAATCGCATAGCTGCTCAGTGGAAATATAGTCGTAACTATTCAGCACCCTAGACTCGGGATGCTGCGCATCCCTCGTTGTGGGGCGGACAGAGGCGCTGAATAATTACATATAGTCTATATGAGACAATTGCGGACAAAAGTATGGAAGGCGGCAGAAATAAATGAAGCCATGGATGATGAATCTGCGCAAGATAGAACCCTATGTGCCGGGCGAGCAGCCCAAATCGCTGCATGTCACTAAGCTGAACACGAATGAGAATCCCTATCCGCCTGCTCCCGGTGTGAGGAGAGCGCTCGCGGAGATGACTGACGAACAGCTTCGCCGGTATCCTGATCCTGCCTGTATGGTTCTCACGGATGCCATCGCGGATTATCATGGGGTCGGTCGCGACCAGGTGTTTGTTGGCGTGGGTTCGGATGATGTTTTGGCAGTGGCATTCCAGACATTTTTTAATTCTGACAAGCCGCTTCTTTTCCCGGACATCTCATATGCGTTTTATGAAGTCTGGGCGAAGCTTTTCCGTATACCATACAGACGTATGCCGCTTACGGAGGATTTCCGTCTCAGGGCGGAAGACTACAAGACTGAAAACGGCGGAATCATTTTCCCCAATCCCAATGCTCCGACATCGATCCTTGAGCCGCTGGAATTCATAGAAGATATTGTGAAAAGCAACCCTGCTAGCGTTGTGGTGATAGACGAGGCTTATATAGATTTCGGTGGTGAGTCGGCGATACCGCTTATAGAGAGGTATGACAATCTGGTCGTGGTGCAGACCTATTCAAAGTCGCGTTCCATGGCCGGGATGAGGATCGGTTTTGCCATCGGGAGTCCTGAGATCATTGCCGCTTTGAATGCAGTAAAGTTCTCTTATAATTCATATACGATGAACGCGGCCGCGCTTTCGGCGGGTGTAGAGGCTCTGAAGGATGAGGGATATTTCAGGGACTGTATCGGACGGATATGCAGGACAAGAGAAGAGGCGGTCACGAGGCTTGCGGAGCTTGGCTTCTCCACAACAGGATCGGCGGCGAATTTCCTCTGCGTGAGCAATTCTGAGCTTGACGCAGGGAGGCTCTTCCGCGACCTAAGAGAATCGAATATATTCGTGAGGTATTTTGACAAGCCCAGACTCGCGGACAAGCTGAGGGTAACTATAGGCACCCCGGAACAGATGGAGGTGCTGTATGGTTTCCTTCAGGGCTACAGGCAGTCCTGAGGGCAGGTGGCCATAACCACAGCCGCAAGAATGTAAGATAGGCTTTCATGGCCTTTAGCAGGCTGTCATTCATAACAATTAGCATGAAGGAAAAGCTTTCAAATGCCGTTTTAAGGGTTGGGTAAAACAACAATCGTAAAATATGGACGATAAGCGTGATAATACGGATGATATAAGGAGATAAGACAACATGAAATGGATGATCGCGTCTGACATACATGGCTCGGCGAAATATTGCCGCATGGTTTTTGAACGTTTCAGGGCAGAAGGGGCGGACAGGCTCCTGCTGCTCGGCGACCTGCTCTATCATGGACCGAGAAATGATCTGCCCGATGAGTATGCCCCTAAGGAGGTCACGAAGCTTCTTAACGACAATAAAGATGTCATAGTCGCCGTAAGAGGCAACTGCGACGCAGAGGTAGACCAGATGGTCCTGGAATTTCCCATAATGGCCGATTACGCGGTATTTCCTATGGGGGAATCAATTGTTTTCGTGACCCATGGTCATCTTAATGGAGAGGACAATCCGCCGCCTCTGAAGAAAGGGGATATATTGCTGCACGGGCACACCCATGTGCAAAGGTGCGTGCCCCATGATAACTTCGTATACATGAATCCCGGCTCCACGTCTCTGCCCAAGGAGGACAGCGTTCGCGGATACATGCTCTGGGAGGATCGCGGCTTTGTGTGGAAGAACCTTGAGACAGGTGAGACCATCATGACATACGAGGCAGTCTGATGTATTTTTTGAGCACGGAAAGCAGTTTTGACGCGGCGCATTTCCTGAAGGATTATGAAGGAAAATGCAGTAATATACATGGACATCGTTGGCGCGTTAAAGCGGAGATAATGGGCGGGGTTCTCAGCGAAGATATTCAGACCAGGGGGATGCTCGTGGATTTCGGTGATCTGAAGGCGGACCTGAAGTCTGTTTGCGATGCCTTGGATCATTCGCTCATATATGAGACCGGCAGCCTAAGAACCGAAACAATAGACGCGCTCCGGGAGGAGGGCTTTCGGATGAATGAATTCCCCTGCCGCCCGACAGCGGAGAATCTCGCTGCCTATATATGCGGCAAAATGCAGGAGAGAGGCTATCGGGTGAAAAGGGTGGAAGTATATGAGACCCCTGCTAATTGCGCGGCGTATGAACCTGATTGAGCGGAATGCGTCAGAGCATATAGAACCTGACCGAGCAGGGGGACAGCATAGCTATTAAGAACCTGATCAAGAAGTAACATTCATAGCACGCATGTGCTGCCACGACGTGTAGAAGTCGTTGCAGCATACATGCGTGTATGAATGCATACCTATATGGCCACCCTGCTTCGCAGGAGCAGCAGATGACTTACAGAGGCACAACAAACGGGTTTTTAAATATGTGAGAAAGGAAACGTTCATGAGGCTTGCGGAGAGCTTTGTCAGCATAAATGGAGAAGGTCCACGGGCGGGAGAGCTTGCGCTGTTCCTGCGCTTTGTCGGGTGCAACCTCAGCTGCAGCTATTGCGACACTCGCTGGGCGAACGAGCCGGGATGTGAATATGAGGACAAAAGCATAGAGGAGCTCATAGATCTCGTTGCCTCATCGGGAATAAAGAATGTCACCCTGACA
Source organism: uncultured Lachnospiraceae bacterium (assembly GCA_902770965.1). Lineage (GTDB taxonomy): Bacteria > Bacillota > Clostridia > Lachnospirales > Lachnospiraceae > RUG11623. Next base: position 56,195 of record CACXUY010000015.1, read on the forward strand.
GGCGGAGAACCTATGCTGCAGCAGGAGCTGCCGGCACTAGCGAGAGGACTTCTTAGGCTTCATGGCATTCGGATAGAGATAGAGACGAACGGCGCGGTGTCCCTCTGTGAGATGGCCGGTATACGAGCGAAGGCAGAACCATACGAAGATATGCCTGGTCAGCCAGACGAGGCGGGCTTATCTGATGATGGGAGCAGCCGAATGGACGGAACAGGTTTGTCTGATGAAGTGCCTGGTCAGCCAGGCGAGGCGGGCTTATCTGATGATGAGAAGACAGTAACAAGGAAACACGAGAACAAATCAGGGAACAAACCCAAGAATAAATCAGGGAACAAACCTGTGAACGCCGTGCGGTTAAGCTTCACCATGGACTACAAGCTTCCCTCAAGTGGGTGCGAGTCGGCTATGCTGACGGACAATTTCCGCTATTTAAGGCAAGAGGATACAGTGAAATTCGTGTCCGGCAGCCGTGAAGACCTTGAACGTGCCGCGGACATAATTTCACAGCATAACCTTACAGAGCGCTGTCATGTATACATCAGCCCTGTATATGGCAGCATAGATCCACAGGATATAGTGGGATTCATGGCTGAGAGAAAGATGAACGATGTAAGGCTCCAGCTCCAGCTGCACAAGCTGATATGGGATCCTTGCAAGAGAGGCGTATAAATGATTGACACAGCAGCTATAGAGAAACATATCAGAGGGATTATTGAGGCGCTTGGAGATGACCCGAACAGGGAAGGCCTCGTTGATACTCCGAAGAGAGTGGCGGCGATGTATGAGGAAGTGTTCGCCGGCATGAATTATACAAACCATGACATAGCTGAGATGTTCGGCAAGACCTTCGAGGAAGGCTTCGAGGAGACGGACGACAGGAAGGTTGTCGTCATGAAGGACATAGATATTTTCTCATACTGTGAGCATCACATGGCGCTGATGTATGATATGAAGGCTACAGTCGCCTATGTTCCTCATGGCAGGGTCATAGGTCTTTCTAAGATAGCCAGGGTATGCGACATGGTCAGCCGTCGGCTGCAGCTTCAAGAACGTATAGGCCGCGATATCGCCGATATAATTTCGGAGATCACAGGGAGTCCTGACGTCGCGGTAACCATCGAGGGCTGCCATAGCTGCATGACCTCCCGAGGCATACGGAAAAGCAGCAGCAAGACCTATACCGTGGAGCTTAGGGGGCGTTTCAGGGAAGATGCGCTGATGCAGTCATACCTGAAGTAAACATTCATAGCACGCATGTGCTGCCACGACGTATAGAAGTCGTTGCAGCATACATGAGTGTATGAATGCATCCCTATATGGCCACCCTGCCTCGCAGGGGGCCGGCTTTCAATGTAAACGTAACTATGCAGCATCTCGAGTTGCGTGGCTGAATAATTACAAATGATATTGGCAGGAGGAAGATATGAAGGCTTTGGTGCTGTCCAGCGGAGGCGTGGATTCAACGACTGCCCTTGCGCTTGCGGTAGAGAAATATGGGAGTGAGAACGTGGTCGCGCTGTCTGTGTCTTATGGGCAAAAGCATGACAAGGAGCTGCGCGCCGCGGAGGCTGTGGCAGGCTACTACGGAGTTGAGCAAAAGTTCCTTGATCTGAGCAGAATATTTGAATACAGCGACTGTTCGCTTCTCGCACGCTCCACAGAGGAGATCCCTGAGGAAAGCTATGCCGAGCAGCTGGAGCATCGGGCAGGGGAAGCTCCCGTTAGTACTTATGTGCCCTTCCGCAACGGGCTCTTCCTGGCATCCGCCGCGAGCATGGCTCTGAGCCTCGGCTGCGGGGTCATCTATTATGGCGCTCACGCCGATGATTCCGCGGGCTGTGCCTACCCTGATTGCTCACCTCAGTTCAACGATGCGATGAATGAGGCTATTTATCAGGGGAGCGGAAGACAGCTTCGCATAGAGGCTCCTTTCGTGAACATGAACAAGGCAGAGGTCGTGAAGACAGGGCTGGGGCTCGGAGTGCCATATGAGCTTACGTGGTCTTGTTATGAGGGCGGCGAGGAACCTTGCGGTAAATGCGGCACCTGCATCGACAGGGCAGCTGCTTTTGCCGCCAACGGAGTCGAGGATCCAGCCCTGTTGGGAAGAGTATAGCAGCTTTTTTGACCGCCTCCTAACGGGAATGCTCAGTATACCAAGTATGGGGGCGAATAGTTATAAATAATTCATATAGGACGGTTTGAGCCATGGATGAAAAAAAGAGAGAGAGGGAGGGACTCAAAGCCCTCGGCAGTAAAGTCACCAATTATGATATACAGTACAGCGGTTCTTTGTTGGAGCGTTTCTCGAACAAACATCCAGATAACGATTATTTTGTAAAATTCAATTGTCCGGAATTCACGAGCCTGTGTCCGATCACGGGACAGCCTGATTTCGCGACGATAACCATATCCTACGTCCCGGACGAATATCTCGTGGAGAGCAAGAGCCTCAAGCTATACCTTCTTTCGTTCCGCAATCATGGGGATTTCCACGAAGACTGCGTGAATATCATTATGAAGGACATCATCGCGCTGCTCGATCCGAAATATATCGAGGTATTGGGGCGTTTCCTTCCCAGGGGCGGGATCTCTATCGATCCATATTGCAATTACGGCAAGCCCGGGACGCGCTGGGAGCAAGTGGCGTGGGATCGCCTTGCCAATCATGACATGATGCCTGAGAAGGTTGATAACAGGTGAGCATTGCTCCGATCATTTATGGCGTAGCTTTTTCTGCCCCTGGATGTGAGATGCCGCGGCATAAGCCGAATATAGTCAGGAAGACGGCCGGATAGATGCCGCGGCATAAGCCGAATGCAATCAGGAAGACGGCCGGATAGATGCCGCGGCATAAGCCGAATACAGTCAGGAAGTCAGGCAGACAGCCGGACAATGCTGCGGCGCCGGGCCGGCAAAGTCTATAAAGGGGCATGTTAAGATAAGGTGAGTGCTAAAAAAGAGCCGGATGAGCAGTGAAGGTTCCCAGAAAAGCTTAAAAGTATATAAAAAACGCAAAAAAAACATAAAGAAATTACAAAGAAATGTTGAAAAAAATGCCGCAGCAGGAGTATACTTTATAGGATTACGATAATTGCGAGCTGTTTTCCTCAATAGACATGGTCAGAGTCCGATTCCTGACGGCTGCAAAGCCCATGCTCAAAGGTGACAGGTCTGCGTAAGGGAGTTTATAGATGGATGCTTCTGCTTATCTCGACAGAATCCTCGAACTGTATGCGCCCACCTTCGACATCGAGCGTCCGCGCACGGTAGATGGGATATGTTTCGATGCTTACGGCTTTTTTTCTTCCTTGAGTGAGAGATATGTGCTCGTAAAGGACGCGAAGCTGTGGTCGGTCAATGCCTTTGAGCACGCTTTCTTTCGCGTCATGGACAGCATCGAGCCTGAAGATATCTCTGTTGCGAAAAGCCTTGTCGAAGGGCCGATCCAGTCTGAATTCATCACGAAGGGGAAGAAATATCCTGAAAGGGATCATCTGCACTCACTTATCACTGTTGTTCTCATAAGCAAGAGAGCTGTGGGAGAAGAGACTGCTGAAAAGGCCAGGCACTTTCGATTTGACAGAAGCTATCTCTTCACGCTGAGGGGGTACAGCGAGGGGCGGCTTATCGCGGTGGATCTCGAGAACAAGAAGGTCCATACCAACAAAGCTGCCGCTAAGCTCAGAGGGCTGTATGAGAAAGCCATGAGGAGGTCATGAGAAAGCCATGAGGAAGAAAGATTCGCTATGTTAAAAAATGGGAGGTCAGATAAATGAACGCTGCATTAATATTGATCGTTAGTGTCGCGCTGCTTCTGTGCGGCTATGTCTTCTATGGAAGCTGGCTTGCGAAGCAGTGGGGGATCGATCCTAAGCGCAAGACGCCCGCTCATGTGCATGAGGACGGAGTAGATTACATGCCCGCCGAGACACCGGTTTTGCTCGGGCATCATTTCTCATCCATAGCAGGAGCAGGTCCCATAAACGGTCCTATCCAGGCTGCCATTTTTGGATGGGTACCGGTATTCTTGTGGGTTGTCATCGGAGGCATTTTCTTCGGCGGAGTGCATGATTTTGGCGCTCTTTTTGCCTCTGTCAGGAATGACGGTAAGTCCATCGGCGAGGTTATCGACGATACCATGGGCGCGAAGGCAAAGAGGCTTTTCCTCGTATTCGGATACCTCACGCTCCTTCTCGTGGTCGCTGCTTTTGCTTCCATAGTGGCAAGCACCTTCGGAAGCACTACTGCTGCCGGAAAGGCTCTTGAGGGCGCTGCACTTGCCGCGAACGAGTCTACCGCTATGATCTCGATCCTTTTCATCATGTTAGCCATAGCCTTTGGCTACCTGGTTTACCGCAGGAACATGAACATCAAACTGGCGTCGGTGTTCGGCATTATCGGCATTGCGCTGATTGTCGCGATCGGGCTCAACTGGCATCCGGTTTCGCTGTCATACCAGACCTGGATGATAGTGATAGGCGTCTACATCATGATAGCCTCAGTCACCCCGGTATGGATCCTGCTTCAGCCCCGTGATTACCTCAGCTCATTCCTGTTGTATTTCATGATTATCGTGGCTGTCATCGGAATAATCGGCGCTGCCCTCACCGGCAATGCGACGCTTGCCATCCCGGCTTTTAACGGAATGAAGGCTCCCGCCAGCAATGGTCTTTTCACCACAGGTACGATATTCCCGGCACTATTTGTCACCATCGCCTGCGGCGCTATCTCTGGCTTCCACTCGCTGGTCTCTTCGGGCACGTCCTCGAAGCAGATCGATAACGAGAAAGACGCGAAGCCCATCGGCTATGGCTCGATGCTCATCGAGTGCGCGGTCGCTATCATTTCCTTGTGCGCGGTAGGCTTTGTCTGGGCAGATGCTTCATCCGCGGCTCCTGCGGAAGCGGGCCTCACTTCCCCCACATCCGTCTTCGCGAAGGGAATCTCTTCCATGATAGGAACCTTCGTAGGAGCTGAGAGCGGCATCGTGAGCATCGCCTACTCGATGCTTATCCTGGCCGTGTCTGTGTTCTGCCTTACTTCACTGGACACCGCGACGAGGCTGGCTCGTTACATGTTCCAGGAATTCTTCACGGAGAAGGGGCAGACCTACAAGGACACCAAGGGCATCCGCCGCGTGCTGTCAGACCCTTATGTCGCGACTTTTATCACCGTCGTCCTGGGTCTTGCCCTCGGCCTGACGGGCTACAGCAAGATATGGCCGCTCTTTGGCGCAGCCAACCAGCTGCTCGCGGCGCTAGGACTTCTGGCTGTCTGCGTGTGGCTCGGAAAGATCGGCCGCAACAACAAGATGTTCTATATCCCTATGTGCTTCATGCTGGTGGTCACGATCTCTTCCTTGATCCAGACCATTATGGCTAAACTGAATGTGATCACATCCGGCGGAGCGGACACCGGCTGGGCCATCCTTCAGGCACTGATCGCTGTAGTGCTCATCATCCTTGCTGTGATTCTCGCGCTTGACAGTGTCGTGACGCTCAAGAACCAGTCCGGCAAGTGATCATCATAGTGATCGTCATTTCGATTGTTGCTGTAGAAATAACGGAAATAATATATAATAGTAGTATAAAGCAATAGAAAGACGCAAAAAAACAGACTGCGCAGAAGAGACTCTGCGCAGTCTGTTTTTTAGTAAACCTCCACTATCAGATCTCCACAACCTTATAACCGCACACGTTGAAAATCTTAGTTCCGGAGGGGTGGAGGTGTTCTTTTTTTATGAGTCCATAGCTGGAATGCACATGCCCATGGAGCATATAATGAGGGTGGTAGTGCCTCATAACGCTGTTGAAGGTTTCGAAGCCGGTGTGAGGGAGGTCATCGAGGTCACCGTACCCCTTCGCGGGGGCATGGGTGACAAGTATGTCGATGCCGCCCGCGCGGGCGACTGCGAAGCTAAGCTTCATGGCCCGCATGAACATAGCTGTCTCGGAGTACTGGTTTTCACCAGGCTTGTACCTCATAGAGCCGCCAAGTCCCATGATCCTTACGCCGTTGTGTACTACAAGCTTGCCGTCTATACAGTCACAGCCTCCCGGAGGTTCCTCCTGATAACGGTCATCGTGGTTGCCGTGTACATAGAGCAGAGGCACATTTACCATAGTAGTAAGAAATTCGAGATAGGAGGCCTTAAGGTCTCCGCAGGAAATAATGAGATCGATATCCTTAGTCCTGTCGTGCTTCCAGTAATCCCAGAGCAGCGGCTCCTCAACATCGGCGATCGCCAAGATTTTCATCATTCAAACCTCATATCTCCGCCTTCCCGGGCATGTGGAAGCTGTTCGCTCTGACGGCTTTCTTTGCTGTATCAGTGAGTTCGTCAAGCTCGGGAACCCTTCCGATCACGTTTTCGTTCAGCCAGTTCATGTTCACTATCTCGTCTGCCGAAAGGGCAGGATCATTTGCCGCCTTTACGAGGCCGTTTTGGCTGTGGAGTTCTCCGTCAAAGGGGGTAAATGTGCCTGAGATGATCCCCTTTTTCAATGCGGAGTAGAGGTTGGTAACGCTGAAAGGGATATTACCTGTCAGCTCCACGTCGACGACCCCTGACGACATCCCCCACCAGTAATTCAGCGCCTGGTCTCCTATGGCGGAGGTCTCGTCGTGCCATGCGCCGTTCAGGAGGGTGAGGGCGATGAGGTCGTAGTACCAATTCCAGTTCCAGCGCGGACTTGCGATGTTTTGGATGGTACCGTCCTCAAGATGGGCATATAGGCCATATTCCGAATCCAGCTTTGAAGGCTTGATGAGGTCAGGACCGGAGATAATGGTCAGTCCCTCTCTATAGAGGCGGTCGCGCCAGTCCTTGTTCTTGATGCATGACCAGGCAAGATAGATCCTGGCATCGGGATCGACCATGGAAGCTCCTATAGAGAAAGCGTTGAGGTCGGCCAGTGCCCCGCAGATGGGGTAGGCAGCCACGTAACCTATACGATGGTCTTTTGACAGGGCGGCCGCAAGCACCCCCAACAGGAATTTAGACTCATAAAGCCTTCCGTAAAATGTGCGCACGAGATCGTGATGCAGATGCACCGAGCAATTGATGAATTTCAGCGAAGGCCAGGCGGCGGCTGCCCTCAAGGAATCGTCCATCTGGGCGGGCGACGTAGTTACGATCAGATTCGCGCCCTGCTCAGCTGAAGAACGGACGATGGCGTCGAAGGTGTCTCCCTCACCGCAGCAATGCCTGGCGGTCGTCTTAACATAGCCGCGCATGTCTTTCTCCATGAGAAGCCGTCCTTCCTCGTGGGCGTTGTTCCAGCGTGAGGTCAGGGGCGTGCCGTCGTACATGAACACGATCTGCAGAGGCTTGGATTTGGAGAAGGTCTTAGGCGTCCTAAGGATGGAAGAGAGCAGGCTTTTGCGGCTGCTTCCTGGGTTAGGATTCTCAGAGAAGACGATTCGGTCTCCGCCTGCCTTGATCTTGAATTCCTTCCATATGCGTTCTATGCGTTGGCGTATTTCCTTATCGCTCTCGGATATCAGGCTCTCGGCAGGATAGAAGCTTAGATAGAGCAGGAAGGCTTCCGCGTCCGCAAGCGACAGGGTGCCGCCTCCGCTGTTGTGATAAATACTTGTGAAAAGGTAAAACGTGGACTTTAGGAAGCGCACCTTCTCCTCAGGCCAGGGTGATTCGAGATCCATGCCGACCAGTTCAGCGAGCCTCTCATAGCTTCCCAGACGTGTGAATGAAAAGTCATATACCCCCACGCAGCGGAAGAATTTGAGAAATTCTTTGTACAGCCGGTATTCATCGGAATCCGATTCCGGAGGGACGATCCTGATCACATTTGCGGATATTTTCGGCTGGTCAAGGTACCGCATCACCGAGACTCTCTTGTTGCCCTCCGCCACGTAGAATCTTCCCATGTATTCGTAGGCTTTTATCGAGTCGTGAAGTCCCTCGGTGAGCTGATATGTCAGAACAGCGATCCACTTCGTGCTGAATTCCGAGCCTATGGGAAGCAGCGGCATGAAATTCCTGGCAAAAGCCTCCTGCCGTCCTCTCGTCAGGGTGCCGACGATCATCGGGACAGGTATCTCAAGCTCGCCAACAGTTTCCTCCTTCATCATCGGTCTGTCGCGGAGAATATGGTCAAGCGCCGGGAGATAGGGATAGCTTCCCTGAGATACCGCCTCGCGGTAGGCTTTTTCACCTGATTTTTTTGCTTTGTTATAGTGATCCAATGGCATGGGCACAGTTCTCCTTGCATATTTTCGTCTTGTGTTGCGGCGAGCAATCGAGCAGGGGCGATGTCTCCCCTGCTTGATTCGGCCGCGCCGCCCGCAGCTCATGTTGACGCGCCCGAATATGCCAATTATTCAATGGTCATAGAAGTATTATAGCGTTATTTCTTGATAAAAATATTGCTCGCGTAGAGGTCCTCTATCAGACGCTTACAAGCCGTCATAGTGTCCTGGGTGTTAGAGTCTGTCTTGATATTCATGAAGCCCCACATGCCCAGAGAAAGGAATGCATTCAAGCGCTCTCTGTCATAGCGTAATGACAGGACATCGTTGTAAAGGTTCTCAAAGTAGACCATCATATCGTTGACATATCTGAAATATTCTGATTGTATGTAACCATTTGCCATCAGCATATTCCTCTTGTCAGAAATCTTGCTGGAAGTATACTGCATTGCTTCGATGAGGTTGTATACAGCAGGAATAAGATCATTTGCTTTGTTATTTGAGAGCTGCAGCTGATGGAAATATGATTTCGCGTTTTCCCTCATCTCTTTAAAGCAGTCTACCAATAATATGTTCTTGTCTGAATAATAAGTGTAAAATGTGCCGCGGCCGATGCCGGCGTTCAGGCAAATCTTGGTCACGGTTATCTTGTCGTATGCTTCACGTGAGATAAGCTCAAGCAAAGAACGCCTTAACAGTCTCTTCGTTCGTACTATCCTTTTATCCATATTACCCCCTAAAAAAATGAATGCTTGCGTCACAAGCGTCACAGCGCCATTGGCAGACGAACGAAATGAGAAGGTCAATGGCGCTGTGGTTTTGAGTGAGCATCATGACACGATGATCATCTTATTGGTATAAGGTACTTTGAGTAGATGTATGCGGTCCTTCCGTTGTAGTAGACGCGACTCCATCCTCCGGTGTTGTCATCCCTCAGTATCGCTCCGCCTTCGGCCAGGACACTGAGAATGAGACTGTCCAGACTGGGCAGGTTGCGGATGTTCACGTACGCAGAAGCCACAACCAATTCATAGTTATCAGGCGACATCAGGATCGCGGTAGGAGCAGCTGAGGATGGGGTCTCCTGATATCCTGACTGGTCAGTAGCGTTATATCCCGAAGGTGTCTGATTCTGCACACCGTAGTTCATAGAACCGTCGGAAGGAAGCAGAGTCCCCGGAATAATGCCATCCTGGGTTTCCTGTCCTGAAGGCTGGATCATCTGTCCTGATTGAATCTGGGTTTCTTGCTGTGTGGACTGTCCCTGCGTTCCCTGCGGCGGAACCTGACCTCGGATCCCTTGCTGTTGATCCTGACCCTGCTGGCCCGTCTGTTCTGTGCTTCCCGGCTGAACAATCTGCCCTTGCTGTGATGCCTGTCCCTGAAGCCCGTCCTGTGAGGTCTGAGCCTGCGAACTGCCGGGCTGTATCGTTCCGGATGGATTCTGTGATGCTGTGCCGTCCGAGGAAGTATCAGTATGGACGTTGCCGGTAGTCACAAGTACGTCTGAGGACTGCTGCCCGGAGGTGACCGAGGAATGGTCCGCCTGAGACATGCCTGTTTCAGAGGACTGGGCATCCGTCATACCGGTATCCGACCTGCTGCCATCGCTTAGTTCAGTCGAGGCGGGCGGGTATTCATCCGCAATGGGCGCAACTTCTGGTTTGAGAAATGCCACGGTCATTATCAGTACAAGAATCCCGGCAAGAGATGTCACGCCAGCAAGGAGAAAGCTCTCCTTGGTTCTTGAGGGACGTCGTTTTCTTCGTCTCTTATTCATGGCGTTACTTTCCAAAAGTGTCTTTTATCTCTCCGATTTTGTCTTTCAGCTTGGCAGCTTGTTCCTTGAGCTTCTCATCAACATCGGTTTTGTCAAGGACGCCGCCTATCTTGCCCTTGATGTTGGAAAACTGTTCCTTCATCTTATTTTCAATATCTGAGTCGGAGAGGAAGGCGTCAAGCTTTGCCTTGAGCTCGCTTGCCTGGCTTTTCAGCTTGTCATCAATATCTGTTTTCTCGAGGAAAGCGTCAAGCCTTGCCTTCAGATCATCGAGCTGGGTCTTGAATTTCTCGTCAACATCGGTTTTACCGAAGAGTTCATCGGCTTTCCCTTTTAGCTTCTTCAATTCTTCGTTGAAATCCATAGTGATTCTCCTTTCATCGGTTAACCCGGTTTTTTGTGAGATGGTGGCACCGGTACAAAGATCATATCGGCACTGTGCTCTGTTCTCTAAAAGGTTAGATCGGACAGCCGTCTCGTTTGAAATGGCAGGGTGCATCAAGAACAATGCTTTCTCTCAGTATGTTATATACGAACATGTCGGAGAAGTCAAAGCCTTGGCTACTAGATGATGTAATTTCACACCGTAATCATATCACAAATCATGGTAAAAAACAGTGTTTATTTTGTTAATTTGTAACTATTCAGCAGCTCAGGATAATTGTTGGAATACTGGACGAAGTGCTTGCACTTCGGACGTATTATAACGGTTATCCTGGGGCGGACAAGGCGAGCAGTGCTTCTGGCCGCCCCGCAACGAGGGATGCGCAGCATCCCGAGTCTGGGGCGCTGAGTTTGAGTTTTAGTTATGTTGATTTATGATATACTGAGGTTACGTCTGGCATCGTGCTGAGAGCCGCGGTGTGTCCACCGTGTCGATGCCGTAAGGAAGATCATCACTAAGCCTGATGGCATGCCTGAGAGCTTCGGCATCCCTGTATTACCCTATATAGATTCCTGTATTACCTTATATAGATTCCTGTACTACCCTATATAATAGGTAGATTCACCTTTTGTTTCTTGGGTCACAATAAATCGTATAAGATAAGTCCGACTATAAATATTACGCACATATTACAAAAAAAATTTTTTTCCTCTTGACATTCTTGTAATAATTTGCTTAAATGGTTAAGGTTTGCATTACAACTATTAACTACGTCAATAAAACCGAGTGCATTTTTTTAAAAAATTATCGGGAAAACGACGGAGAAGAGTTTAGGAGGAAGCAAGAGTTGAACAAGAAAGCTGCAAAAACAGCATTATCTGTGGCTATGGCGTGTACCGTATGTGCGCCCCTTGCTGCACCCGTGTATGCCGATGTGGTTCCTGCAGATGCGATGCAGGCGGATACGGCAGTAGCAGAAAACGTAACCCTTACCGTCAACAGCATTGAGACATTTTTGAACAATCTGTATGTCAATATTCTCGACAGAGATTCTGACAGGGAAGGGCTTGAGGAGTGGACGCGCCTTATACGTAACGGCGAGCTCACTGCTGCCGATGTCATCAGCGGCTTTGTCAATAGCAGGGAATTCGATGCCCGCGGTCTTTCTGACAGCGAGTTCATCAGAATTCTGTACAGGGCTATTCTTGAGAGAGAAGTTGATGATGTCGGCATGAGTGCCTGGAAGGGAGTTATTGAGAACGGCTCCACCAGGATGAAGATACTTCAGGGTCTCATCGGTTCCAGAGAGCTCAGGGCTCTTTGCGCACAGATAGGCATTGAAGTCGGCACTTATGTCTCATCTGAGTATCTGGATGTCAATTACAATGAGGCATCCTTCGTTGCCAGGCTTTATCTGTACTGCTTCGACCGCATGTACGATGAGACAGGCATCACCAAGTGGGTCAAGGCTCTTGTAAACGAAGAGACTAATGCCACCGAGGTCGCCCGCAGCTTCTTCTCCTCCAAGGAGATGGGTAAGCGTGAGCTGTCCGATTACAGCTATGTCAAGACAATTTACCGCGCACTGCTCGGACGCACCCCTTCCGACAGAGAGATCACGACTTGGACTGACAGGCTTGACGATGACCTTAACCGCGAGGAAGTGCTTGACAGCTTCCTGTGGTCCGATGAATTCATCGACAGATGCGCTGACAATGGCCTCAGGGTCGCCACCAGGCCGGTCGTCGTCTACGAAAACAACGATGATGACGATGAGGAAGAGGTCAGAGAAGAAGGCGGATACAGCAGTTCTACAGAAGAGCTGCGTTATGAGATCGCAGAATATGCCCAGTCATTCGTCGGCAAGCTTCGCTATGTCTATGGCGGCGAGAGCCTTACTTCCGGCGCGGACTGCTCAGGTTTCCTGCAGCAGATATTCAAGAGATATGGCATCTACCTTCCCCGCACATCCGGAGAGCAGGCGAGCGCGGGCAGGAAGGTCAGCGTCAGCAACCTTCAGGCCGGAGATATCATTTATTATGGCGGACATGTTGCCCTTTATATAGGCGACGGCATGGTGTGCCATGCGTCCAGCAAGAAGACCGGAGTCAAGATTTCCAAGTACAACTATCGTGATATTATTACCTGCCGTAACGTTATCGACTGATGACAGGCAGTGACGATGATCAGGCATATATCGATCCTTTAGTTTGACGAGATCCAGTTTGACGAGATCCATCGATTCCATATTTGCAGTCGATGTTATCTATAAATCAGGAGAATTTGTTTTGAGGCGAGCGCCATGATGGGTGCCGCCTCTTTTTTTGTTCCAGGCTACGAGCCGGGAGCCGTGGCGCAAGCGTGCTTGTATTCACGGTCCTTGGCGACAGCTCACATCGAGTGCGTCAGCACGAGATGCGGGCGGCGCAGCCGAATTGAGTAGGGTAGGTATCTCCCCTGTTCGATCACAGGCCAGTGCAAGGAATGATTCCGGCTGCGCCAAACTTTGCATGTAGGTTTACTTTAGAAGTCGGCCCCCTGCGAAGCAGGGTGGCCATAGAGGGATGCATTCATACACGCATGTGCTGCAACGACATCTACACGTCGTTGCAGCACATGCGTGCTATGAATGTTTACTTGAAGCTTTATTATAAGATGGAAGTATGGTAAAATCTTAAGGACTGTAGCGATTGCCGTGCTCATGGCAGTTGCCGAGAAGTCAGTAGCTGCCGCGCTTATGGCAGCTGCCGCGAAGTCAGTGGCTGTCACGCTTATGGCAGCTGCGCGATGTCAGTGGCTGTCGGGAAATATGCGGTCGGTGATGTTAATTTGGGCATGCAGATCTTCTGGCAGGAAGGTGCGGTATGCCCGCGGCTTTTTCGGAATGAGCTATTGAAACTGGCATGCTGCCTCACAGCGGTGATTTTCTTGCGGGGGAGGCGGGAATCTTCTGAGGTAAAGATCTATGGACATATTCAGTATTCTTAAGCTTTTTGGCGGCTTGGCGATGTTTCTTTACGGCATGAGACTTATGGGCGATGGCCTGAAGGAAAGCTCTTCAGGTACCCTCAAGTTTGCTATGGAACAGGTCACCAACAATCAGTTCAAAGCATTTTTACTCGGTTTCATAATCACCGCCGTGATCCAGTCATCTACAGCGACTATAGTCATAACATCGGGACTTGTCGCGGCAGGAATACTGACGCTTCACCAGTCGCTTGGAATAGTCGTCGGGGCGAATGTCGGCACCACTGTCACTGGACAGATCATCCGCCTGCTTGATCTGGACGCTTCCGGCGGCGTGTCATGGCTTCAGTTATTTAAGCCTTCGTCTCTGGCTCCCATAGCCCTGATCATCGGCATAGTTATCATCATGTCAGGGTCTTTAAAAAATTCGAACACGATAGGCAGCATAGCTATAGGTTTCGGCATCCTCTTCTCGGGCTTGCTGAACATGACAGATGCCGTTGATGTTCTGAGAGAATCCGGTTTATTCGAGTCCCTTCTGTCGGGTCTTGGCAGCAATCCTTTCATCGGCTACCTGACAGGCGCGGGCGTGGCTTTCGTGCTTCAGAGTTCATCGGCTACTATAGGTATACTGCAGGCCTTCTCGGCGTCAGGACTCCTGACATTCAAGGCCATTTACGCCGTGATAGTGGGCGTATATCTCGGAGACTGTGTCACCACTGCCATCGTCTGTTCCATAGGCACGGGAAAGGACGCCAAGCGAGTCGGTATCGTCAACATCATGTTCAATTTCTGCAAGTCCGTACTCGTGCTGGTCGTGGTAAATGCTATACACACCTTCGGCCTTTTGGACTGGCTGTGGAACGCGACGGTCGACTCAGGCGTGATCGCTAATACCAATACGGTGTTCAACCTTGCCTGTTCCTTGCTTCTTTTTCCTGTATTTGGTATATATGAGAAGCTCAGCTACAAGATGCTGCCTGAAGATGAAACACCTGCCAACAAATATCAGGACAAGCTGGACGCGCTTAACCCCGTGTTCTTCAGCACCCCCGCCCTGGCGCTCAGGAGCAGTTACGACATATTGCTGACCATGTTCAGCGCGTCAAGGGACAATATCAAAAAGGCAGAGTCATTGCTGAGATCCTACGATGACAAGCTTTTTCATGAGATCATAGAAGAAGAGATCAATATCGACCTCATGACCGACTGCGTCAGCAAATATCTCGTGGAGCTGTCAGGGCATCTCAAGAATGAGATGCATACGGCTATACTTGATGAATACTACAAGGTTGTGTCCGAGTTTGAGCGTCTTGGCGACCAGGCTGAGCATATCGCGAACGAAGCATCGGAGCTTTTTAAAGGCGAAGTCAGTCTTTCCGATAAGGCGAAGAAGGAGATCGGTGTGCTCATCGATATCACGGACCGTATACTGGCGCACACAGAGCTTGCCTTCAAAAAAAGAAATGCTGAGGCGGCATATAAGATAGAACCTCTTGGGGATGTGGTCGGAGATATCTGCACATTGCTGAAGAACAACCATCTCAGCCGCATGTGCAGAGGAGAGTGTAACATTTACGTGGATTCGCTTTTTATGAATCTCCTTGCGGACATTAAGCGCATTTCCGATATATGCTCGAATGTGGGCATAGCGGTCATAGTCCGCGTGCGTCCGGAGCTTGCGAACAGGGAGCATTTCTATTTTGCGGAGCTGCACTCGGGTGAGAACGGAAGCTTCAATGAGATGTACAGGGATGCCCACAAGGAATATTTTTCCAGACTGAAAGCCGAATCCATTGTACCGCCTGCCCAGATGGTGCTCAACGCGTCCGCGCTCTTAGCCTCGAATACCGCGCGGCATGAAGCAGCGAGGGGAAAGAAGGGTATGTCCATGAAGGATGCCGGTTCGAAAGATGGGTACATGGACTATATGGACGAGGAAGGCACTGACATCGAGGAAATAGACTCTGAAACGGAAGCCGCGGATCTGGATATAGAGGAAGCGGATGTGGATACGGAAGGCTTAGATATAGAAAATGTGGGTGTGGATCACTAAGAAACGGAATGACATTAACAACATAAAAAAAATAGACCTTCACATGCATTCGTCTATTTCTGACGGAACAGACAGTCCTGAGGAGATCATTAAAAAGGTAATGGACGCGGGCATAGACTTGTTCTCGCTGACAGACCATGACTCGGTCAAGGGAGCGACCATAGTCCGTGATATGCTGTCCTCCATGGATACATTGTCCAAGCCGGAGGATCAGTCTGGCAAAGATATGCCGTCCGAAGAAGAAAAGCTCTCTGTCAAGGGCGGCCAGCCTGATACTGAGGATGACAGGAATGTCAGGAAGCTTCCCGTATTTGTCAGCGGCGTCGAATTCTCCTGCCGTGACTCAGACGGAAGATACCATATATTGGGTTATGGATATGACCCGTCCAATCCACGGTGCAGGCTGCTCGCGGACAAGGTCCATGGCTTCCGCATGCAGAAGGCAAAAGACAGGCTGGATTATCTTGACATAAAATACGGCATAAGGTTCTCAGATGAGGATGTCGATAATTACATCGCCATGGAGAATCCGGGCAAGCCACAGCTAGGCAACCTTTTGGTGAGTTACGGCTATGCCCCCGACAGGAGCAAAGCCATAGAACAGTACATCAACAACCTGAGGATAAAGAGCAGCTTTATATATCCTGAAGAAGCCATAGACGTGATTCTGGACGGAGGAGGCGTGCCGGTCCTGGCACATCCTTCTCTTGGCAGCGGCGGAGAGTATATCATGGGATATGATATGGAACTCAGACTGCGCCATCTCATCGGTATGGGGCTTCAGGGGGTAGAGGCTTACTATTCGAGATTTACCAACGGCATGCGGTCGGAGATGCTGTATTTTGCCGAAAAATTCGGCTTGTACGTCACTGCGGGCAGCGACTACCACGGGTCGAACAAGCGGGTCGAGCTGGGAGATAATAAGCTGGGGGACGCGCGGCAGGGCGCGCCGGGACTCATACGCTTTATATCACGCATTCTGGGCGATAGCTAGCTCATCTTTGCAGACGGATATATGTCTGTCTTTTCGGTAAGCTTTCTGTCGATGATCTTACCATCGGCAAAAAAAGTGGTGTAGAACAGACGTCTCTTTGGCTCGCCTTCTGCCTGAAGCGACATCAAAAAGAGGTAGGTATAGCAGATGGAGACGCCTACGGCCAACACCGCGCTCGCTGCCGCGAAAACAGGGAGCAGCTCAGTGTTCGTTGAGAATCCAAGGCATACGAGCATCAGCAGCAGGAAGACCACAGGGAGCGCCGCGAAGAATGAGAAAAAGCGGAGACGCAGCAGCTGAAACGTATTGAAAGGAAATTCGGCGTGTACCTCTCCGGTCTGGCCGTTGATACCGAAGAAGTAGTCTTTTTTGCGCCAGCGCGTATGAAGATAATACAAAGGAATCAGGATGCGTTCATGTACGGAATTGATGGGAACCGAATGGCTGCCGATCACATTCTCCACATGGAAGGGCAGGCTGTCCCGTATGATCCTGGCTGCCTGTTCGCTGATGATATCCTGTTCGAGCATGAGCGCCGCGCGGCTTCCGGCCTGTCTTTCTTCGACTCCGATCGAGCGGATGAGTTCACCAACGCCATCACTGCTGTCTCCGGCATCGGAGAGATCATCCTCAAAAGCCTCGGCGACGGAATCGCTCATCTGATCGGCGAAAAAGGGCTGGAGCTTCGAGAAATCATATGGCAGCAGCATCTCGAGAAATCCGTCGGAGAGCTTAGCTGAGGCGGGCAGGGGAAGTTTCTGATATTCGAGCTTTCCTGAACATGAGACTATCTTTGGCTGTTTGTCCTGACCGATAGTCCTGAAGCTCATGTCTACAGAAGCACAACCGCTGTAGAGCCAGAAGGGTATGAAAATCTTCCTGAGAGGAATGGAGCTCAGGTGACGGACAAAGGACGCAGGCAGCATCATGCGCGAGGAGCAGTATTCCTCACAGCGTCTGGCCGCCTCAGCGGAGTCGATATTGAATAGGATATAAGCGTCCGGGAGAGCGGCACTGTTCCTGCCGGGAAGGAAGGAGCGGCTGCCGCAAAAGGGACATGACTCCAGTTCCTCACCGGGCTTAGTCAGAAGCTCTGCCCCGCAGGCTGTACATATGTAAGCATTCAGACGGTTGGATACTTCCATGTCGGGAAGCAAATCGTCCGAAGGATAGGCGTTTGTGTAAATGGTATCAGGCATGAAAAGATCTCCTGAAGCAGTATGTTCACGCAGTTGAACCGCGTTTTTTCACATCCGGTGACAAAATCAGGTGGCAGACATCGTGTAAATAATATAGTATAAATCGTGTCTATTGTTGTCATTATAGCCTAAATACTGGCAGAATGGAACAAGGAAAAATAAAAGGGAGGATTAACTATGAAACAGAAAACCTCAAAGAAGAGCGCCAGCGGCAAGCCTTCGGCGAACGCGAAGGCATTGCTGCCCATATTGCTTTTTTTGGTGATCTATCTTGGAAACGGCATTTTCTTCGAGTATGTCAACCATGAAGAAGGACAGATGGGCTTCTACGTAGTCTCTGTCGTCCTTGCTTTCTCGATAGCTCTTATATTTGCCTTCTTACAGAATGGGAAGCTGAGCTTCGATGAGAAGATATCTATCTGCGCGGATGGCATAGGAGACGACAACATAGTCATCATGCTCTTCATCTTCATCATGGCGGGAGCCTTCAGTGGCATAGCCAAGGAGGCGGGCGGAGCGCAGAGCACGGCAAATATGCTGCTCTCGGTGCTGCCCGGACAGTTTGCGGTACCAGGTCTTTTCGTTATCGCCTGCCTGATATCCATGGCGATGGGCACGAGCGTCGGCACCATTTCCGTCCTGGTTCCCATCGCGTTCGCGGCGGCGAACAGCGGCGGACTCTCTGTCCCCATGAGCGTAGGCACAGTCGTTGGCGGGGCGATGTTCGGCGATAATCTTTCATTTATTTCCGACACCACTATTGCCGCGACCAAGACGCAGGGAGTTGAGATGAAGGATAAGTTCCGCACGAACTTCCGCATCGCGATGCCCGCCGCTGTCATCACTCTCATCGTTTTGTTCGTATATGCCCTTTCACATGGGCGGGCGGATATAGGCACGTTTGATTTTAATGTATGGCAGGCGCTGCCTTACTTTATCGTGCTTGCCATGTCCATTATAGGCATAAATGTCTTCTTGGTTCTCATTATCGGCATAGTGCTCTTCGTCCTCGTTGGAATAGCGACCGGATCGCTCACATACGCTACCGCGCTTTCATCAATGGGAAATGGCATGGCCGGCATGTTCGAGACGATGATAGTTACAATATTGGTCTCGTCGATAGCCGCGCTTATGCGTGAGAACGGCGGCTTTGAAGCCATTCTTTCCTTTATAAAAGAAAAGGCGGACAGCAAGCGCGGGGGTATGCTCGGCATAGCCTTCCTGACAGGTTTCATGGATATCGCGACCGCCAACAACACGGTCGCCATCGTCATAGCCGCGCCTATCGCGAAGGAGATCACGCAGGAATACGGCGTTGATCCGAGAAAGACCGCGTCGTTGCTCGATACCTGCTCATGCATAGCCCAGGGAATAATTCCCTACGGCGCACAGCTGCTGATAGCCGCGAGTCTTTCGGGAGTCGCGAGCTTCAAGCTGATGCCCTATCTGTACTACCCTTACATCCTGCTTGTGTTCGTGCTGATATCGGTTTTTACCGACAACCGCAAGCAAGGATGAGTCCTCATAGCACCGCACGTGCTGCCACAACGTGTAAGGGTTGTGGCAGCTTACGTGCGTGTATGCGTGCATCCCTATATTGGCCACACCGCTTCGCGGTGGGCCGATGATCAATGTAAAGCCCTCATAGCACCGCACGTGCTGCCCAACGTGTAAGCAGCCATGCGGGACAGCCAGATAAGAATGGTTATAATAATGTAACTGTTCGGCGCCCGGATCCGGGATGCTGAATAATTACATATTGATCAGCTGATACAGCAGTTAGAAACACGGAGGCTATATTTAGAGAAACCCTATGAAATATTTGATCAACAAGGAAAATTATCGGATTTTTGAAACGATTGAGATCAACAAGCTCCCCGGAAGGTCATATTTTATCCCTTATCCGGATCAAAAGAGTGCCATGTCGGTCGAACCGAAGCAGAAGAGATACGCATCTCCGAAGGTGATATGCCTTAACGGCGACTGGGATTTTCGTTTTTATCCGAAGCCCTCAGAGCTTCCGGACGTTCTGGATACCGGTGAGACGTACTTCGATACCATCGACGTGCCGTCCTGCTGGCAGTTCCGTGGCTATGACAGGCCTTTTTATGTCAATATCCGCTACCAGTTCCCTTACAAGCCGCCTGTCATACCGGGTGAGGAGAAGGTCGGCAAGGTCTTCTCGTGGATCGGAGTGGATCAGGGAGGCATATCCCTGCGCAGGAAAGATCCAGGCGAGGAGTACAATTTCGTAGGGGTTTATCGAAAGAAGTTCAGTATCGAGGATGCCGGAAAGGAATACGTCATCTCGTTTCTCGGCGTTGCCAGCTGTCTGGACCTGTATTTGAACGGAGAATTCATAGGTTACTCGGAGGGTGCGCACAACACCGCGGAGTTCTCACTGACCGGAAAGCTCTGCGAGGGAGAGAATGAGCTGCTGGCCGTCGTGCATCGCTGGTGCAACGGCTCATATCTGGAAGATCAGGATATGTTCCGCAACAACGGCATTTTCAGGGACGTGCTGCTGCGCGTCAGTGACCCCACGGATATCTATAATATCGACGCGGTTACGAAAAAGACAGAGGACGGCTACGACCTCACGCTTACCGCCGAGGTGATCGAGGACACAGAGGTAACATTTACTATCGCAGGAGAAGGCATCAGGAGATCCGCCGCAGCGGTGTCAGAAAACCACATGGCTCAGGTCACATTTTCCGGTCTGAAGGTGACTGAGTGGAACGCGGAAGAGCCTGTGCTCTATGACATCATTTACGAGACTCCCACCTGCTGTGTGGCGGAGAAGCTTGGGTTCAAGACGGTGGAGATAAAGGGCGATGTTTTCCTTGTCAATGACCGGAAGATCAAATTCCACGGCGTGAACCATCATGATACCAGTCCGGCAAACGGCTATACCATGACGCCGGATGAGATCGAGAGGGATATACTGCTCTGCAAGGAACATAACATCGATACGATAAGGACATCCCATTATCCGCCTGACCCGCTGCTGCTTGAGCTCGCCGACCTTTACGGCATATATATAGTGGACGAGAACGACCTTGAGACCCATGGGACTTACGCTTGCCAGCTGCCGCCCACTTATAACAGTATCAGCAACAACCCCGAGTGGTGCAGCCATTACATCGATAGGATCTCAAGGCTCTATGAGAGGGACAAGATCCACGCGAACACATCGATCGTCATGTGGTCGCTTGGAAATGAAGCCGGCGGCTGCCACAACACGGACGCGATGTATGACTACCTCAAGGCGAGGTCAGGCCTGCCCGTGCACTACGAGAGCGCCATCCATTGTAAACGTGTCGCCTATGATGTCGGAAGCGAGATGTATCCTCCCGTGGAAAAGGTGAGGCTTGTGGGAGAACATGCCCGCAAGGAAAGCAGGCTGAACGACAGGCCTTATTTCCTGTGCGAGTACGCCCACGCCATGGGCGTAGGTCCCGGGAACACGGAGGCGTATTGGAAGGAGATATACAGCTACGATAACCTCTGCGGCGGCTGTGTCTGGGAGATGGTGGATCACGCTGTGCTGCATGATGACGGCAGCTACACATACGGTGGCGATCACGGAGAGTGGGAGCATGACGGCAATTTCTGCGTCGATGGGCTGTTCTATCCCGACAGGAAGCCTTCAGCCGGAGCAAAGATAATCCGTTTCATCTACCGCCCCATCAGGGTGAGCTACGTGGCGGATGATATTTTTGAGATATTTAACACGACGGCGTTTTCAGGCAGCGACAGGTACAGGCTGAGGTTCGCTTGGAATGACGGGATGGTCAGGACATTTGTCGCGAAGGTCGGGCCGCTCTCGAAGGGACGTGTCAGGCTGCCCATGGGTTCGGAGGTATACGGCAATCTGTGCGTGACCGTGATGGTGGCGGACATGAAGACAGGATGGATCGTCTCCGAGGAGGAGGTCGTCATAAAGATGACGGTACCGGCAGCAGAACCTTCAGGTCCGCTCCCTGATGAATGCTCTTTTGTGGATGGAAGGCTGAAGCTGAAGCTCTCCGATGGCCGGCTGCTTACAGCTGCCAATCAGGGGACCATCCTCTACCGTGCGGGTACCGACAACGACACGGATCTCTACATGAAGAAGGCGATGGCACCGTATACGGCACAGAAGGAGAAGCTGCTGTCGTCCATGCCCACTGTCAACGGCTGGCAGGTAGTGAGCGAGGTATCGAACAAGAAAGCCGTCTTCACCGTCACCGACACCTATGAGGGAATAGATGGAGGGATCCTGGTGACCAGCACGCTCAGCCTGAAGTCAGGCGGCGGAACGATCCCGCGCTTCGGAAAGGCATTCCGCCTCGATGAGGCTTTCGATGACGTAGAGTACATCGGCCGCATGGGTGAGAGCTACTGCGATATGAAGGAGCAGTTCCCCATCGGTTCTGTCAGCTGCAAGGTGAAGGATATGACCGAGCCGAACATCAGGCCTCAGGAGAGCGGCAACCGCTGCGACTGTACCCATGCGTCTGTGAGCGACGGGCATACCATCGTTTCATTTGAGGCGGTTGACCGTCCCTTTGAATTGGCGATCAAACCTTACACGGACGCTGCATTGCTTGAGATGAGGCACCGTGAGGATGAGAAGCGGACAGGAACCTATGTCACCATTCAGGCCTTCCAGCAGGGGATCGGTACGGGAGCCTGCGGTCCTGGAGTCATGCCCGAATTCATGTATACCGCGAAGAAGGGGGAGGCTTTTGTGCTGAGATTTATCATAAGGACAGACAGCATAAAGTCTGAAAAAGCCTGAACCGGCAGATCAATATTTCGGTAACATTAGATTAGGTCCGAAGAGCAGGCGCCTCGTCCTGCATTTTTATAGTTATCCTGAGGCACTGAATAATTACGTGTTTCGTAAATATTTTTTGGATAGCTATGAATTATTTTTGCGATAATGATGTTTAAAAACGTGTGTTCGTGATATAATAAATGAATGTATACGAATACTAACTGTATAAAGTCCGGATACAGAGCAATCCGCAGGGCTTTATACGCATGGCGGTATCTGTAATGCAAAGACGCGGGTTTGTTCTGGTATAGCATTGCTATGGGAGGAAGGGTGTACATATGCGCAGGATAAGCGATATCAAGAGACGTTTGGGAGAGGGCATTTATGATGAAAAGCTGGCATGGCTGTACTGCATCGGCAAGGATGAGCTTTCCCCTGTAAAAGACAGGATCAACCACGTTATAGAGGGCTTTAAGACTACGTTCAGGAAACAGGACGATGCTGAAGCCGCGATCTTCTCCGCTCCCGGCCGTACAGAGCTTGGGGGCAACCACACTGATCATCAGAGAGGGAAGGTACTCACGGGGTCGGTGGATCTTGATGCTCTCGCCTGTGCCGCCCCGAACGGTACTCCCGTGATCCGCATTTTCTCAGAGGGCTACGGCATGATCTCCATAGTCTGCGGAGGCCTTATGCCGCATGAGGATGAGAAGGACAGCACGGCTGCTCTTATCCGAGGCGTCGCTGCCGGCGCTGAAAAGAAGGGCTTTCCTGTGGGCGGTTTCGACGCGTATGTGATCTCAGACGTTCCCGGAGGCTCCGGTCTCTCATCATCGGCGTGCTTTGAGGTCCTGATAGGCGCAGTGGTGAACGGGCTTTTCTGCGGCGGCAGCCTTAAAAATGACGAGATAGCGAAGATCGGCCAGCGAGCCGAGAACGAATATTTCGGAAAGCCTTCAGGGCTCCTTGACCAGATGGGCTGCGCCATGGGAGGCATCGTCACCATTGATTTTGAGGATCAGGATGAGCCAAAATATCGCTCCATGGCTGTTGATTTCGCGGATTACGCGCTCTGCATCATAGATACCGGCGCGGATCATGCCGACCTCACAGGCGACTACGCCGCAGTGCCTGAGGAGATGAAGGCAGTCGCTGCCGTATTCGGCAAGACGGTCCTGCGTGAGGTCGATGAGGAGGAATTCTTCTCGAATATCTCAAGAGTCAGGGAAGCTGCCGGTGACCGCGCGGTGCTGAGAGCCATACATTTCTACGCTGACTGCCATCGTGTCGATGAGCAGGTCGATGCTTTAGAGAAGGGTGACTTCGACCGCTTTCTCGATCTGGTAAATGCTTCAGGTCGCTCTTCCTTCATGTACCTTCAAAATATCGCGACATATAGAGACCCGAAGAGCCAGCCGGTCGCGGTGGCACTTGCCGCAGCAGAGTATTGGCTCGGCGGAAGGGGAGCCTGCCGCGTACATGGCGGCGGTTTTGCCGGTACTATTCAGGCGTTTGTCCCCATGGATATGGTGGAAAGCTTCCGCACAAATATGGACGCGCTCTTGGGAGAGGGCGCCTGCAGAGTTACAAAGATCAGGCCGGAGGGCTGCGTTTGCCTGATCGACTGAACGAATTGCACATACCTGTATTCAGCTGATGTATTGAGCTTCAGATGGCAGAAACGAGAAGCCGCATAGGCCATGACGCGTGTGAGATGTTAATGCGGTAAACTCGGCATTACACTAATAGGGAAGCCGTTTAGACTAATGGAATGAGTGGCGTCTGAAAGTCAGATGTTACAGTCGCAGAAAACCACTGTAATAGAGGAGAAAAGGAAATGGAGAGATTGATTTCCCAGCTGGTGGAATACGCTGTTCGCAGAGGCTGGATCCACGATGAGGACAGGGTCTGGGCTTCTAACCTCATCATTGAGGCGCTGCATATGGATGGTTTCGACGGGCTCGTGGACGTGGATGAACTCCCGCCGATCAATGAAATCCTTGACGGGCTTTGCGACATAGCGTCAGAACATGATGTTATTGACGGCGAATCCGTGACGGAGAGAGACCTATTCGACACGAAGCTTGTGGGGCTACTCACTCCCCGTCCTTCTGAGATCATAAGGAGCTTCCGGGAGAAATATGAGGAGTCGCCGTCCGCCGCGACAGACTGGTACTATGAATTCTCACAGGATACGAATTACATCCGCCGCGACCGTATCGCGAAGGATGAGAGGTGGACGGTTGACACGGAGTACGGAAGGCTTGACATAAGCATAAATCTCTCCAAGCCTGAGAAGGATCCGAAGGCTATCGCGGCAGCAGGAAAGGCAAAGAGTACCAGTTATCCGAAGTGCCTGCTCTGTGTGGAGAACGAGGGTTACGCCGGACACCTAAGGCATCCTGCCAGGCAGAACCACCGCATCATACCCATTACCTTGGGCGGCGGTGATTTCTTCCTTCAGTACAGCCCCTATGTTTATTACAACGAGCATTGTATCGTGCTGAACAAAGAGCACATACCGATGCATATCGACAGGAAAGCATTTGAAAACCTGCTTGATTTCGTGACACTGTTCCCTCACTATTTCATAGGGTCAAACGCTGATCTTCCCATAGTCGGGGGCAGCGTGCTGTCACACGACCATTATCAGGGAGGACGCTTTGAGTTTGCCATGGCCCGCGCGAAGGTTGAGGAAGCTTTTGTGATAAAGGGCTATGAGGATATCGAAGCAGGTATAGTGAAATGGCCCATGTCAGTCATCAGGATCAGCGGGCACGACCGCGGAAGATTGACAGACTGCGCCGGTCACATCCTGGACTGCTGGAGACAGTATGACGACCCTGAGGTCAGCATTTTCCATGAGACGGACGGAGAGCGTCATAACACCATCACTCCCATCGTCAGAAGAAGGGGCGAGGTCTACGAGATGGATCTGGTTCTCAGGAACAACCTGACCACGGACGAGTACCCGCTCGGGCTTTTCCATCCTCATCAGGAGAAGCATCACATCAAGAAGGAGAACATCGGGCTCATCGAGGTCATGGGTCTGGCTATACTTCCGGCGAGGCTCAAGACAGAGCTAGCGGCAGTAGCCGAGGGACTTTTGTCCGGAAAGGACCTGAGCCAGGATCCTGCGACTGCATCTCACGCTGAGTGGGCTGAGGCTGTCAAGGCCGCGCACCCTGAGTTGAATGAGGGTAACTGTGCGGACATCCTTCGCCACGAGGTTGGGCTGGTGTTCTCGGCCGTGCTCGAGGATGCCGGCGTGTTCAAGCGTGACGATAAGGGGCACGACGCGTTTGTCAGGTTTACGAAGGTTTTATGACATACCCGCTATGATGAATCAGATAAAGAGACAGCTGATCGCCAAAGCCGCGGTCAGCTGTCAACGACATATATCAGCATAAGGCTGAAAATCTTTCATTTATGCGCGATAAGGGCAAATGACGCGCGAATACAATCTATGACTCACATTTAAGATCAAAGAACCACGTCTAAGATAAACAAAATGAGATTATCGACCGGGCAGGAGGCTCCCTCTGCCTCGTTGGATGCCAAGGAGGAGCTATATGAATCAAAGAGAAGAGATGAAAAAGTTCCATTTCCCCACTTTTTTGAGAGGCTATATACGTCAGCTCGAGCAGACCGCCGTGGTTTGCGCCGTGCGAGGTGGTTTGGTGAGCATGATACCGGTGCTGCTCATCGGTGCTCTTTCCTTGACGCTGAATACATTTCCTGTGGAGGCATACCAGAAAGCGGTGTCCGCATTTGCCGGAGGCTTCATCCCGAATCTTCTGGAGCTTATATACAGCGCGACCTTCGGCTTGTTGTCGGTCTATATGACGTTCTTCATCAGCCGGTCCTATGTGAAGATCAAGGCAAAACCCGAGACCGTACATAGCGGAGCCTGCGTCTCTTCGATGATAGCTTTTTTCATACTCGCGGGAGCCTATCTGCCGAGCTTTGGGACGAACAACACGGGTCCTAAGTCCATGTTTCTGGCACTCATCACGGGCCTGGGAGCTACCGAGTTATATTTACGGCTTCACGCGCGTTTTAACAGGCGAAGGAGATTCATATTCTCAGACGGAGCGGACAGGGATTTTAACCGGATGCTCACGACGATAGCCCCTATCACCATAGTCTCGATATTCTTTGGGTTGTTAAATACCGCCATCATTCGTGTTTTCAATGTTGATTCAGCTCTAGCCTTACTTGCGTCAGCCTTTAACTGGCTTTTCTCACATGGACAAACCGGCTTTCTGAAGGGGTTCTTCTTCGTGTTTCTGTCATCAGTGCTGTGGTTTTTCGGCATCCATGGCAGCGATACCCTGGAGAACGTGATGCAGACGTTCTTCGCCACAGGCCTTGAGCAGAATAAAGCAGCGGTCGCCTTGGGCGCGGCGCCGAAAGCAGTGCTTACGAAGGAATTCTTTGATTGCTTCGTGCTGATGGGAGGCTGCGGGACTACGATCTGCCTTTTGGTCGCCATTCTGCTTTTTTCGAAGAAATGGTCGCACAGGGGACTTGGGCTCGCCGCGTCATTTCCCATGTTCTTCAATATCAACGAGATGATGGTTTTCGGTCTGCCGATAATCCTGAATCCTACCATGCTGATTCCGTTCATCATGACGCCTTTAGCCTGCTATTCGGTGGCATATTTAGCCTTGTCAACCGGGCTTGTGCCGCTCATCACGTCGGAGGTGACATGGACGACTCCCATTATCATAGGCGGCTACGCGGCCACCGGTTCGGTCGCCGGCAGCATCCTTCAGCTGGTGAATCTCTGCATAGGAGTACTGATCTATTCGCCCTTTGTCATTCTGCTTGAGAACGAGGAGGCTGAAAAAGCCAGAAATTACTTCGACGCGTTTGTCGAATATTTTGAAGACAACGAGCAAACTCTAACTAACGTTATCCTTACAGATCACAACGAGAAGTACAATGATTTCGTAAGGACACTGTGCGGTGATCTCTACCACGATCTGAAGAGGCTCAAGCTGTACTATCAGCCGCAGTACCATTACGATGGGCATTGCCTTGGAGTGGAGGCACTCTTGCGGTGGGAGCATGCTGATTACGGCTTTATCTATCCTCCGCTTGTGGTGAAGCTCGCGTCGGACGGTGGTTTTCTGCCGGAATTAGAGGAGGCTGTCCTGCGCAAGGCGCTTTCTGACCGGCCGAAGGTCCTGAAGCGTTTCGGGAAGAATGCCAAGCTGTCGGTCAATGTCACCGGAACTACGGTCATAACCCCTCGCTTCATACAGTTTTGCCGTCGGCAGAACGAAGCTGATTCTTTCAATGGCAAGCACATATGCCTTGAGGTCACCGAGCAGGCATCGCTGAACTTCAATAAGGCTACGCTGAATGCCCTCCGTGAGCTTCGGTCCATGGGTCTGATGCTTGCCATAGATGATTTTTCCATGGGGCAGACATCCCTCAACTATCTGAAGGAGAACACCTTCGACATAATCAAGCTCGACGGCTCTTTGATCAAGGGACTGTTCGGACATCACAACTGCCGTGAGATCATAACCTCCATCACGCAGCTGGCCGATTCTTTGAACATGAGCGTCATCGCCGAGTACGTCGAGACGAAGGAGCAGAAGGAGGTTCTGCACGAGATCGGATGCGACTGCTATCAGGGGTATCTCTACTCGCCGGCAGTGTCGCTGGAGAGGTGAGAAGAGAAAAACAGTAAAAACTCTGCTATATACTATATAAATACAGAATAAGCACTATAAATTGGAGTGTAAACAAATCCAAATAAGAACAGCCAGCAATTATAAATACCAAGTGTGAAAGGAAGCTTTCATGTCCGCCTGTGCAAGCGGTTTGCATGATCACAAATATGAATAACTTTCCACAAGGATAACTCAAGTAAATAGTGATAAAAACACAAACAAAAACACTATGAGATGGGAGCTGCCCAGAAATCATAGTGTTTTTTGCTTTAGGCGTGGAATCTATTTAAGCACATAACCCATATCAACATGAGAATTATATTATTCATGTCATATTTGATAACCCATCTTAAAGCTGATTATTTAGAATGATAATGATTCTTTATTTTGATTAATACAGAAGAGAAGGTTTTTGTTTGTGAAAACCCTATATACATCTGGATATAATAGTGCTAGATTCAATTATTGCATTCTACTATTAATAGTGATAAAATAGTTTTATTAAAATAAGGGCATGGTTTTTATGCCTTTTTGATTCTATTAAAACCCAAAAGCTCTTTCATCACTCATATGCATATTGAATCAAATATTGTATCTCCATTATATACGATTCTCATATATCAAAAATGAATACTTCTTTGTCTTGATTAGTCCAGAATCGCTGTTCTGTTACTTGAAAGACGTGAAGTAGCATTTAAAACATATCGTAGATTACAACATCAGTTATTCTTTTCAATTTCTGAAATTCCTCTGATGCTAATTGTCAATAAATATTAATGTATGATCTGAACATGTGTTGCTGCTTTACTTGCATGGGATGATGACTGTTTTACCTGTATGGTTTTTTACACGGAGAGGAAAAATGGATGAGCGATAGGAGAAGCACAAATTACCGATCCAGACGAGCCGTGTTTTACGGGAATGTGTGCATACGCATAATAATGATAGGTATATTTGTCTTTTTTAGTAGGTATTGGTATTTGGGAAAGCATAGAGGAGTTTTTATTATTGGCATAGTGATATTTGCCTTTATATATAACAGAACAGCAGGGCTGTACGGAGGATTTAGGTCAGGGAATAGCAGAATCCGTGATATTTGTCTGGCACAGGGCCTGAGTATATTTTGGGCGAGCAGTGCAGGTTTTGTTATCAATTGTATTTCATCACACAAGCTGCAAGGATGGTCAGTGTTCTTGTCAATGCTCATGCTGCAAATAATAATTGTTGTAGTTTGGGCATGTAAGATGAATCAGATATACATGTGTCTTCATAAACCAAGAGAAGTCCTGCTAGTATGTAGAAGCGAGAGGAAAGACGAATTAATCAGGGTTATAGAAAAGAACACTGCCAAGTTTCATCTAGCTGGATATGCAGAGCCGGAGGATGCATTAGCTGTGCTGGGAAAGAGGCCTTATAAAGATACGGTGAACTGTTTAATAGTTAGCACAGACAAAGGAGACAGCCGGAGGCAGATTTTTGCATGGTGTCTTCAAAATGAGATCAAACTATACATGATTCCAGAAGCAGCAGATGTACAGATTGGCAGTATGCGCATGGTACATGTATTAGAAAAACCTATGGTACTGTATCAGGATATTGAGCGCTTCCGTACGGAATTAGCAGTGAAGAGAGTGTTTGATATTGTTGTAGGGACAGCAGCAATAATAATTCTCGCGCCGGTAATGGTGGGTATAGCTGTAGCGATCAAAATCGATGATAGCGGACCGGTTTTTTTCTGCCAAGATCGCTATACAAAAGATGAAAAAGTGTTTCGTATGATTAAATTCAGAAGCATGTATGTTGATAAAGAACGGCATGGCGTTATGCCGACTACTCAAGGAGACAGCCGAATAACTAGGGTTGGCAGCGTCATACGTTCATTTCGCCTAGATGAACTTCCTCAGCTTTTCAATATTGTCAAAGGTGATATGAGCTTTGTGGGTCCAAGACCTGAGCAAATAGAATTGTATGAATATTATGCTTATAAGACACCAGAATTCCGTTTGAGGAGCAGAATGAAAGGTGGCTTAACGGGTTATGCACAAGTCTATGGCAAATACAATACAGAGCCTGAGGATAAATTGATTATGGACTTGGCATACATAGAGAATTGGTCGTTGAGTCTTGATTTTAAGCTCCTGATGAAAACAATACAAGTCTGCCTTAAAAGAGAGAGCACAGAAGGTTTTCAAAACGATAAGGCAGAAGAACTCATAAACCATACCGAGGAGCTTATAAGTAAGACTGAAGAGATGGGAACAATATCATGAAAAGGATACAAAAAAATAAATTTAAAATTTGCTTTGTTTCTAGTTCGGGGGGACATTATGAACAGCTTCGCCAACTAAAGCCTCTGGCTAAGAAGTACGATGCTTTCTGGGTGACAGAGCATACAGACTTTGCTTGTGGAGCAGATTACTATTTGGATACGGTCGGCTCTAATGATAGATTGGTATTGATAAAAATGGCTATCATAGGCTGGAAGGCAATCCTTATCTGGTTAAAGGAAAAACCTGATATGGTAGTAACTACAGGCGCATTAATTGCAATTCCATTCCTCTTTTTCGGCAAGATTACCGGCAAGAAAACCGTATATATAGAAACATTTGCAAGAGTAGAGGACTGTTCAAAAGCAGGAAGATTTGCCTATAAGATAGCAGATCTTTTTATCTATCAATGGAAATCTTTGGCCAAGCTGTATCCTAAAGGAGTTTATGGAGGTAGCATCTATTGATTTTCGTATGTGTGGGTTCCAGAGGCTATCAATTCAATCGGCTTCTGAAATCGATAGATCAGCTTATAGAAGATGGAGAGATTGAGGAAGATGTTTTCGCTCAGATTGGTGGGTCGGAATATTTGCCGATTCATTATAAGTACGAGCGGTATCTTGATGAGTCAACGTTTCATCTTTTCCAGAGGGAAGCCAGTCTGATAATATCCCATGGGGGTACTGGTGCCTTGGTTACGGCACTTAAAAAGGGTAAACAGGTAATTGCTGTCCCCAGACGACAATGCTTTGGCGAACACATCGACGACCATCAATTACAAGTCGTCGGTGTTCTTGGAGAACAGGGATATATACATGTGGCATATGATATGGATGATCTGGGACGTGTGATAAAAGAAGCAAAAGAACATCCTATACATAAAAAATATGATTTCCCGTCGCATGTAATCTCGGTTATAGATGCCTATATCAGAGAGGAACTTAAATGAAGAAACTGAACGTCTATTACGCTCTGGTGGATAATATGGGAGATAAGTTAAATCCATATATTATGCATAGATTGTTTGGTTTTGAAATCCGAAGAGTGACGCCGTTGACCTGTGAGCTAAGTGGTATAGGGAGCGGTCTTGGTCAGTTCACATTCAGCGACAAGCCATGGCTTGCCATGGGAGAGTGGTTTGCTGGAAGAAGGTTTCCTGAAACCTGTATATGGGGTACTGGTTTCATCAGGAGTGGCCATGAAAGACCATTCTACAGGTCAAAAATGCATTTCAATGCAGTTCGAGGAGAATTGAGCAAAAAGAAAGCAGAAAAGCTGATTGGAGCATGTATTAATCCCATGCTTGGAGATGGAGGCATCCTTGCTGAAAAAGCCTTCGGAATAAGACCTTCGGTTAAATATTCATTGGGTGTTGCCGCCCACTATAAGGAACAAAACCATCCGATCTTTAAGCATATCCTGGATGCTACACCAGGCGCACTGTGGATAGATATGCGTGGGGAGCCAGAAACCGTTATAAGGGATATCGCTTCATGCGAGGCGGTGATTTCGAGCAGTCTGCATGCGCTCATAGTAGCGGATAGCTTTCATATTCCGAATCTCCACATCCATGCATCTGATGCAATGTTGGGGGATGGATTCAAATTTAAGGATTACTACTCGGCATATAGCCTTGGTCATATACCATATGAATATGATGGGGAACATATGATAACTGTATCTGAAATCATCGATAACTATTGTATTCCGTATAACAAAATTGAAATGATGAAGGAAAATATGATTAAATCGTTTCCTTTTTAATCATTCAGCTTACATGGGATAAGTAAGTGACGCAGAGAGGAATAACTGTGAACGGATGGCAGAGAGAATCTGCTGCCACAGTCTTAGACCAATATTGTAATAAAGACTGATGAGGAGCTCTTGATGAAAACAATTTGTATTATATCACATCGTTATCCGGATAAAAGAACGCCGACAGTACATGTATTTGTGCGCAAACTGGCGTGGGCGATGGCAGATCGTGGTATTAAGGTGACGGTTATTGCTCCGATTCCGATTCAAGAAAAAAATAAAGAATTATCACCGTATTATTCTATTGATAAATCTGAGATGGGTTCATCTATTAATGTTTATCGTCCGAAGTGTCTATATTTCGGTAATCAAGTTTGGGGTAAGCTGAGGACAGGCAGTTTTTCTGTGCGGTACATGCAAGAGGCAGTTGAAAGGGTGATGCGCAGAGAGAACTTGATTCCTGATGCTCTGTATGGTCATTTTATTTGCCCTTCAGGGTTATGTGCATGTCGCATTGGAAAATCTAAAGGCATCCCCGCATTTATAGGTTTTGGCGAGAGTTCAGATCGGCCGCTTGATAACAATCGCACTCGTTTGCTGAATCTGGGGATTGGTACAGAGGATTCCGTGAAGACATTCGTCAATGGGATCGATCCGGGGTTGTTTCATCCCGGTTCAAAAGTTTACGGGAGAAAGAAGTGGATGATCCCTGAAGATGATTTTGTGGTTTCTTTTGTGGGACAATTCAGTGAAAGGAAAGGAGTCAGTAGGCTGATTGAAGCTGTCCGTGGACTTGATGAGGTTAAGTTGGTACTGGCAGGTTCAGGACCTATACAGATAGATGAGTCTGACCAGATTCTTTTTAAAGGCCGAATAGAACCTAAAGAAATACCGGATTTTTTACGTATGTCAGATGTATTCGTTCTTCCAACGAGACTAGAAGGATGTCCGAATGCAGTGCTAGAGGCGATGGGCTGCGGACTTCCGATAGTCACATCTGATCTGCCCTTTAATCATGATATTCTTAATAAAGAATCAGCCATTCTGGTTAATCCTGATTCTGTCGAAGAAATCAGGTCGGCAATTATGAAGCTTTATCAGTCGCCGGAATTGCGTGAACAATTGGCAAAAGCGTCAAAGTCCAGAGCAAAGAGGTTTTCAATTCAGGAGAGGACAAAGAATATTTGCAAATGGATAGAGGAAAGAAGAACAGCTCTGGATCGATGTTCGGCAGAGGGCTGAAACTGAGAATCAATGTATTGGATGCCATTTTCCTTGTCACGTTGTCATTGACTGTATTGGGTGTGAATTTCTATTCCATCCGCCCATTGTCGCATATGGTTTTTGCTTTCAGCGTGATATATAGGTGTCGGTATATGAGCGGTTTCACTTTTTCGGCACTTAATAGCAGGGCTGTGTTTATAGCCTGGTGCCTTATAAGCTACATATGGGCTCGCTATCCCAATGTAGTTATAAATTATATACCTTCTGTAGCCCAGTCAATTTTCCTTTTTCCTGCTGTGCTGCTGTACATAGAGAAGGCTCCGAAGAGACGCTTAAAGATGGCTTTGCTTGCCTTTATCTTGCTGTCCGCAATCTTGTGTCTTTGGGTTTTCCTCAGCAATCCACCGAACGTCATAATGCAGAGTGGACGGTCGGCAAGGGACAGGATAACTGCAAATGGGATCAATCCGAATCAAATAAGCGTGTGCTGCAGCTATTCGGTTTTGCTTTTGGTTGCGTACTACAGAGAGCATCCATTTCGTAAGTTGATATGGCTATGCATTCCTATGGTAGTGGTAGTAATACTTACAGGGTCAAAGAAAGGGGTGTTCACGCTGCTTATTGGACTCACCTTGGTCGCCCTGACTATACCTAACAATACACACAGAAGGCTGACCTTGTTGATCTTACCATTTGCTTTGACAATAATACTACTTTTAATCAACAGCCGAGGAGGTTTGGTCTATCGTCTGTTAGGAAGAAGGATAAAAGGATTTATCGACTATATATTAAGCGGTGAGGGTGATAAGTCAACTAATAGCCGTGGATACATGATTGGGCTGGCATGGTCCTTGTTCCGTAAGCATCCATTAACAGGGATTGGTCTTCATAATTTTAAGCAGGTCAATATATACGGGGTATACGCCCATAATAACTATATGGAGCTGTTAGCATGCCTTGGGCTTCCGGGTTTTGTCCTATATTACTGGAGTTTCATAGGCTACATAAAAAGAGCTGTAAAGGAGATATCGCATGGATTACGGAAAATAGGAGTCGAGCATGTCTTGATACTATGTATAATGCTGAACGAATATGCGACGGTATCCTATACGAACGAAGTATTCCAGATGGTCATGGGATTAGCAGTGGGTTTTCGTTTTATAGACAACAGCGGATTGCTATCTGAGGATATAGACAGTGATATAAAACAAGCAGAAATGGAAGCATCTGTTCAATTTCCAAATCACTACTTAGTGCTTTGGAAACAAATGGAAATGATAATCAAAGGTTCGGTAAAGCGGATTTTAGATTATATGAAGCATTTGAATGGAGAGGATAATAATGAAAAAGAATGCAGTGATTGCGCTTGCAGTAAGCATGATGATTTCTTTGGCTTTTGCGACAAGCATTTTTGCCGATGAAGAACAGTTTGTAATTGATGATGGGGGTGATAGTGGGATTTATACTGAAGAGACGGAATATGAAGATAATCTGCAGCTGCTTCAGGATGGCTATTATGTCAACGAACATTTCGGAAAACCTAAACGCACGTTATTGAGGTCCAGCAAAGAAGACATAATGAGAGAGAGAGTTAATTCGGCTTTTGATAATCTGGAATCGATAGTGCAGATCAGCGACCTGAATTACAAACGCACTGACGACCTAGCAACCGTTCGCTTGGTTTATCGTTCTTGTATACGTGGAAATAGATTCTATGTTAACGGTAGTTATTCTTATTATACAAATAGTGAAGATACAATCACCAAAATAAAAATAATTTACAATGCAGATTATTGTGATGAGGACGGTAATCCTGATAATACTAAAATTAAGGATGCTTTATCAAAGTATAACTCAAGGGCTGCGAAAGCTATTGCATATGCTGATCAGGGAAGAGATACATTGGAGAAGGTACTTCTGGCACATGATTGGATAGCATTAGAATGCAATTATGATTATGAAAATTACCTTGAGGAAACAGTGCCCACGGTGTCTTACAGTGCTTATGGCTGTCTGGTGAATGGGATTGCAGTCTGTAACGGTTATGCGCTTGCCTATTCTTATATTCTCGATGAGATTGGCTGTGAAAGCTATGTCGCATCGAGTGAAGGCATGAACCATGCATGGAATCTAGTCAATATTGATGGCAATTGGATGCACGTTGACCTGACATGGGACGATCCTGTTTTTGGGCATGATGTGACATATTACAATCGCACAAATGATGATTATTTTGACGAAGGTTTTGTCAAACACACATATTTCTTGAAAAACGATCAGGAAATGGAGGAATTAGAGCATTACGGTTGGGACCTCCAAAATAGTGAAGTTGAAGTTCCTCAGTCCACGGCAAGCGGTCTGTATGATAATGCAGTATTTCGCAATCCAGCCACAGCTGCCTTCAATTATTGTGGGGGCAAATGGTATTATACCATTAACAATTCTCTGTGTCGGGCAGATGATTTATGGCAGGACAATGCCGAGACAGTAGCTACACATGCCTACTATCCTGTTGCTTGTCGAGGAGTGCTTTATTTTACAGATCTCTCTCATGATATTTTGAAGATCAATGCCGAAACCGGCGAAGCAGCTGTTTTGTTTTCAACTGATGATACTATAACTGAATTTGGAACAAAAAATGGCAAGATAGTATATGTGACCGTTAAAGAAGGGGCTTGCAGTCATTATACGTATTATGACTCGAGCAATTTCCCTGAACCAGAACCAGTAACGATTCTTAAATGTGTGCCATATGAGGGCAAGATCAAGATCGTGTGGGAACCGAACGAGGAAGTGGACGGTTATGTCATCTATTCTTCTCAGGACAGCTCATCCGGATATAAGGTACTGAAGAATATAACGGATGCAGCGGTCAGCACTTATAGCCACAAGACATCCGAAGCGACATGGTACTATAAGATAAGAAGCTATCTGCTAGATGATGATAATGTGAAGCATTATTCAAGCTATTCAGTTCCGATAGAGGGCGTGCTGGTTCCTTCAGCAGTGACAGGATTTAGAAATGTTGAGTTGGCTAACGGTAAAAACAAATTTACCTGGGACGCCTGTGCTGATGCAGATGGTTATGTCCTGTCTAAATCCGAGGATGGGGGTACGACATGGAAAACAGTAAAAAATGCGGCAGCTGATACCGTTAGCTATAAGATTGATCCATGCGAAACTGATTCTCAGTTCAGAATTCGGGTCTATAGGAACTATATGGGTAAGAAAATATATGGGACTTACACGGACTCGGTTATGTGTACATGAAAGCACCTGCCCCGACAAATCTCAAGGTTACAACAAGCGGTACGAAAGCCAAGCTTGAGTGGGATAAGGTTGAACAGGCGGATGGTTATATCATTTACAGGTCTGATGGCGAGAATCCGTTTAAAACGCTCAAGACAATAAACACGAATGATACTACGACATATACAACTAAGGTTGAAGAAGATGTAGAGTATCACTACAGGGTATTTGCCTATAGATTGATCGATGGCGAGATCGTTAAAGGTAATAAGATTGAGAACTGAGATGGGTCATGCCATCAGGGCTGTTATGAAGTAAACACAGTATACATGAGGAGATAGGGATGAAGAAGAAAATCATAGCGATGCTTATTGCGGTCAGTATGGTTCTCCAGAGTGTTTCTGTAATGGCAGCACCGTCGGATAGTGTAGCAATGTCCGACGGTGAAAGCCTTTATGAAGAAACAGTTGAGGAAGAAATCGTCTCAGAAGAAGATGAGGTCGAAGAGAATCAAGCAATAGATACGGAAAAGATTAATGAAGATGAAAATATAGGAGATATAAATCAAGGGAAAATAAGTGAAGAAATTGAGACGACTACAGATATTGCTGAGAATGAGGAAAGCGATGACGAGAGCAAGTTATCGGAAGCTTCGGGCGAATTGCTTCAAGGAACAGACAGCGCTGAAAGCAATGTTGCTGTGACGGACGAAAACGCTGAAGGAGTCGAAGAAAGGTCGGATCTGATCAATGACGGAGTAACAGCTGAAAATGGTGATCATAGTGAGATAGGTACTATGATCGAAACTGAATCAGAAATTGAGTCAGAATCCGAATCTGAATTTATCGACTACGAGGAAGTGTTCAACGAGACGAGCGACGGGTGGTCGTATTCTGTATCAGGAAATAAAGCAACGATTACAGGGTATGCCGGGACTGATACGGAGCTTGTGATACCGGAAAGTATTGATGGGTATACGGTTGCTAGTATAAATTATGGAGCATTTCAGAATAACACTTTTATTCTGAGTGTGACTCTACCGAAAACTTTAAATAGTATCGGGTCAAATGCTTTCTATAACTGTACAGCACTAAAAGAAGTGCACCTTAGTTATAATGAAACGATAGAGAATACAGGAAATGGAAGTCAGCTGCATGCGCTCACGATAGGCAGCTCGGCCTTTTCTGGCTGCACGAGCCTGTCATCGGTCACGCTGACGGAGAATGTGACG
>CACXUY010000016.1 GCA_902770965.1 uncultured Lachnospiraceae bacterium
TTCCTTGTCCTTGATTTACCTTTGTCTAGGTTTAGTTCTCTTTATAAATTCTCTTGGAATTTTTCGGAGATTGGATACATCATTCGTTTGTCAAAGTACAGAGCGGAGAAGAAGGGATTCGAACCCTTGCGCCGCTATTAACGACCTACTCCCTTTCCAGGGGAGCCCCTTCGGCCAGCTTGGGTACTTCTCCAAGGTTGCCCTACAATTAAGCAGGTATTGAATTAGGGTTTTAGAAGCTATGGGCGCTGGCTTAATCCTTCATCCTCAGCCATAAGGCCTTAGTAAAGCCTTGAGCGGAGAAGGTGGGATTCGAACCCACGGTCCCTTTCGGGATCACCGGTTTTCAAGACCGGCTCCTTAAACCACTCGGACACCTCTCCATCTAGTAGTTATTCTCGCTTGAGGCGAACAATCTATATTTTATCACGTCGTCTCTGACTTGTCAACAACTTTTTTTATAATTTTGGATCGGCGTTGCTGCGTTTCTGTTCCGTATTTTACGTTCCGCAACGAGCTTGTTTATGATAACGCTCTATTCCGGCTTTGTCAATCACTTTTTTACTGTTTTTCATATTATATTTTATATATAAGTCCCTGAGGCGAACGCACGCAGACGAAAGCTTGCTTTCGGATGAGTGCGGTCACCGAAGGACAACCGGTATGAGCACGAGCCCGCGCAGCGGGCGGAAAGTGCGAATACGGGTTACTGTTCAGTAAAGCCGCGGTCACGCCGATCAGGCAAACAGCCCTCGCGGAAGACGTTTGACTACCGCAGCCGATATTATGCCTATCATGACTCCTGCCACAGTACCTGATAACAACAAAAACGGCAAGTAATACAGAAGACTCCCCACTGTGACCAGCATGGCTGCGGCTATTATCTGACCTATATTATGGCATACACCTCCGGAGACTGAAATTCCTACAATGCCGAAACGCCCCGACCGGTGCATCAGGGACATGGCAAGCCAGCTCAGCATGCCTCCCGCCAGACTATAAAGCATGCTGAAAGTGTTGCTGAACGTAAACCCAACGATAAGTATCCTTAATATGTTGATGACCAGCGCGTCCCTGTGACCCATCCTCGCCAATGCTACGAGGACCACCACATTGGTCAGGCCAAGCTTCATTCCCGGCATGATGAAGAAGGCAGGAACCTGTGATTCCACGTAGCTTAAAACCAACGCAAGCGCGACAAGAAGTCCATACATAGCTATTTTCTTTGTATGCAAGCTCTTCATCTCTCCCTTTCCATCTGCATTTGCCCTCATCTCATGATCCCCTCGGGAGTATGCGCTGTGCCGTGCAAATCCCAAGATCTTATCAATAGTTTCCTATGCCGTCCGGAACTCAGCTTCGTGCCGAGCGTTCACCTTGCAATGCCGGACGAAGCCCCGCCAGGAGTTTTACGGATTGCGGTTCCGTGCATGACATGGGTTACCTTACCTTGCCACTGCGTCCGGAACATCAGCGTCCGTTTTGCCGTCATCATTCTCGATGGTGACGGTAACCTTGTGAGGAAGGCAGACTATCGATTGTCCTCCATAGCGGATTGACGCCTGGTGCACGCAAAGCTTGTCGGGACAGTCCGCTTCTGTCATATTCGCCTCCCCGCCTGAAATCTCCAGTCTGTTCCGGCCGCCGATCCCCTCTATTATGACAGTTTTGTTTGATGAGAGCGGATAGGATGCCGATATTTCTCCGTCCACCCTGACCACTGCGGCAGTTCCAGTCCTTCGTATATTAATATAGAAGATAAATGATATCAACGCGACTGCCAGAATACCCGCGATCAATAGCAGATCGTTTCTCCTCATATTGCTTTTTTGCATCCTTCACACTCCCAGTACTCTCATATTGCTCCACGCTATGGCAAGATCTCACATAAATTCCACATCGAAAAGCGACATCTGGTTCGTCTTCGGTATATCGCCAAAGATACCCATGTCCGACATCACATCCGCAAGAGTCTTACTTACCTTGGTTCGGTTGATGAAATCCTCCCGCGATAGGAATTTTCCCTTGGCTGCCTCCTCCATTATCGAGATGGCAGCCTTCTCTCCAAGACCGTCTATGCTTGAGAATGAAGGCATGATCTTGCCGTCTACAATAGTAAATTTGGTGGCGTGAGCCTGGTATAGATCAATAGGGACGAAGGAAAACCCCCGGGCATACATCTCCTCGGCAAGCCGCATGGCGAGCAATGTCGCCTTCTCCTTGTCCGTGAGATTATCCTTGTTGCGCCGGAATGCAGCCAAATGCTGCCTCAGCCTCTCCTCTCCCAGCCCCATAAGTTCATAGTTGAAGCCGGTCGCGCGAATGCTGAAGAAAGCAGTGTAGTATTCGAGCGGACGATGCACTTTGCACCAGGCAATACGCCAGGCCATCATGACATAAGCCGCGGCATGCGCCTTAGGGAACATGTATTTGATCTTCAGGCAGGAATCTATGTACCACTGCGGCACCTTCGCTGCCTGCATCTCTTCTATCCAGTCCGGCCGCAGTCCCTTTCCCTTTCGAACCGATTCCATTATCTTGAACGCGTGCTCATCTTTAACGCCCATTGTTATGAGGTAGAGCATTATGTCATCTCGTGTGCAGATCGCGGTCGAAAGGGTCGCTGTGCCGCTGAGTATGAGATCCTGCGCGTTTCCCAGCCACACATCCGTGCCGTGAGCCAGTCCGGCGATCCTTACCAGGTCTGCAAAATGCGTCGGCTTCGCGTCTATCAGCATCTGCATGGCGAAATCGGTTCCAAATTCAGGAAGACCCAGGGCTCCGAGGCGGCAGCCACCGATGTCGTCCGGCCTTATGCCAAGAGCCTCTGTATTCTGGAAGAGAGACATGACCTCCTTGTCGTCAAGCGGCGTCTCCCTGAGATTCAGCCCTGTCAGCTCTTCCAGGCGACGAACCATCGTTGGGTCATTGTGCCCCAGGATATCAAGCTTGAGCAGGTTCTGTTCAATCTTGTGATAATCAAAATGCGTCGTCACGGTTGAGGTGGACATGTCATTTGCAGGATGCTGCACCGGTGTGAACGAATACATGTTCTCTCCTTTAGGCAGAACCACGATTCCTCCGGGGTGCTGGCCCGTGCTCCTGCGGACGCCCTCACAGCCCTTCGCCACCCTTTCGATCTCGCAGCGGCGCTTGACGATGTTCTTTTCCTCATAGTATTTCAGGACGAAGCCATAAGCAGTCTTCTCGGCAAGTGATTCGATAGTGCCCGCGCGGAAGGTATTGCCTTTACCGAACAGCACTTCGGTGTACTCATGCGCCCTGCTCTGATATTCACTCGAAAAATTGAGGTCGATATCCGGTTCTTTGTTTCCGGTAAACCCAAGGAAGGTCTCAAAAGGAATGTTAAAGCCATCCTTTGCCATCTTTGTCCCGCAGACAGGGCAGTTCTTGTCAGGCATGTCGCAGCCGGCAAGGTCGGCATATTTCCTCACGTCCTCCGAATCAAAATCACTGTGATGGCAGTTAGGGCAGACATAATGCGCGGGCAGCGGGTTCACCTCGGTGATACCCGACATGGTAGCCGCGAAGGAGCTTCCGACAGAACCTCTTGAACCGACTACGTAACCATCATCCTCTGATTTTTTCACGAGACGCTCGGCTATGATGTACATGACAGCGTAGCCGTTTCCGATGATTGAACCAAGCTCCTTCTCGAGACGCTTTTCAACTATATCCGGGAGCGGATCGCCATAAATACTTTTGGCGCGCTCGTAGCATTTCGTGCGAAGCTCCTCCTCTGAGCCATCGATGACCGGCGGGCATTTATCCAGACGGACAGGCAGGATGGTCTCGCAGCAGTCGGCTATGAAACCGGGATTAGTGACGACTATCTCTTCAGCCTTTTCGGCTCCGAGGTACTCGAATTCCCCAAGCATCTCCTCGGTGGTGCGCAGGAACAACGGAGCCTGCATGTCGGCATCCTTGAAGCCTTTCCCCGCCATGATTATCCGCCTGTACACCTCGTCCTCAGGATTAAGAAAATGGACGTCACAGGTGGCAACCACCGGCTTGCCGTACATCTCCCCTAGCCGCACGATGCGGCGGTTGAGCTCCCTGAGATCCTCCGTAGTCTGCGCCGGATACTTATCTTCCCTAAGCA
This sequence comes from uncultured Lachnospiraceae bacterium, assembly GCA_902770965.1. GTDB lineage: Bacteria > Bacillota > Clostridia > Lachnospirales > Lachnospiraceae > RUG11623. The sequence continues at coordinate 4,124 of CACXUY010000016.1, forward strand.
TGAACTCGTTGTTTCCGATCGGCTGGATCTCGAGGTAGTCATAGAAGCTGACCAGTCCGGCCATCTCCTCATCTGAAGCGCCGCCCACGACCTTTCTGAACACCTCACCCGCCTCACACGCGGAGCCGACAAGGATTCCCTCGCGGCACTCCTCGATGAGAAATCGAGGAATACGGGGACGTTTGTGAAAATATGTCACATGGGATTCTGACACCATCCGGTACAGGTTTATGCGCCCGATGTCGTTCTGAGCTATCAGGATGATGTGATAGGTCTTCGCCTTCATCACCTCATCAGCAGATGCCCCCGCAGGTACATCAGCTAAATAGCCCTCGCAGCCATACAGCACCTTGATGCCATTCTTCTCAGCGGCCTTCATGGCATCAGGGAAGGCCTGTACCACGCCGTGGTCCGTGATGGCTATGGCCTTATGGCCAAATCTTGCCGCCTGCGCGATGATGTCTCCGACCGAAGACACCGCGTCCATGTCGCTCATCTTAGTGTGGCAATGAAGCTCCACCCGCTTGACAGGAGCATTGTCTTCCCTGCGGCTGACGTCGCGCTTATATGGCTTGATTCCCTCTATTGAAGAGATGGAAACTTCGTGTGAAAATGTGTCTATGATAGCCTTGCCCTTGAGTATCAGTCCCGCCCCTTTTTTTACTAGAGCGGCGACCTCCTGCTCCTCCTCCGGCTGGCAGAATAATTTCGCCTGTATTGAATCTGTATGATCCGTTACTACGAATATGAACAGTTTCTTTCCTGTCTTCGTGGTTCTGACCTCCAGTGAAATGACTTCACCGGCTATGACAACTTCGCCTATCTCGTCCCTGATCTCGCTGATCGGCAATGCCATCCCGTCAAAATCGCGCCCGAAGCCTTCTTCAGGGCCGAGCCTGCGCCCCCTGCGTCCCTTCCAGCTCCTTTGTTCAGGTCTGTCCTTGGCTTGAGGGCGGTTTCGCCTACCCGAAGAAGCAGCTTCAAATGCCCGGTTCAGCATATTTACCGTGTTGGCATCATTTGCTTCGCTGTTTTCCAGCAACTCATGTGTTGCCTGGTGAAAGGAGAAGCGCACCGACACTCCGAGTCCGAAGCGCTGGGAAAAAACCGACGAGAGGTATTTCTCCACATTGCGTGACCTGCTCCGGTTAATAATGGTGTCAGATATATCGAGGACCATGACCTCATCTTCCGGAAAGCTTACATCGGCTTTTTGAAGCAGCTGGTAATCCAGCAGATGCATGGTCTTCAGCTCAAGAAGTATGCTGTCCTTATACTGGGCATATACCTCCTCGGCGTTGATGTCGTCCATCTGAAAATGTTCAAAAATATGGACCTTGATGTCTTTCTTTGAAAAAAGCTGTGCCTTGATAGCTGATTCGAGCACAAAAACAGACCGCTTAGATATCAAGCGGTTGCTGTTAACATATATGTGCAGCTCGCCCCTGTCCCTGGTCAGGCATATCTTGTTAACACGTATATTATCCGCGCATTCCTTTAATTCAGGTGATATGCTCAGCTCGGGCATGACTTCTATCAGCTTTTTTTCCATGAATCAAGCATCTCCTTGAGCGCAGGAAGAAGCTGTTCCTCCGGCACCTTTCCTACGATCTCACCGCGGGCTATAAGCAGCCCTTCTCCCTTGCCGCCGGCGATTCCCAGATCAGCCTCTTTCGCCTCTCCCGGTCCATTTACAATACAGCCCATAACGGCAACATTGAGGTCAAGGTCATAGCCTGACGCAAGCTCCTCAACCTTATTCGCCAGACCAACAAGGTCGATGCTGGTGCGCCCGCAGGTCGGGCAGGAGATGACACGGATGCCGGATTTCCTCAGTCCCAGGGACTGAAGGATCTTTTTAGCCGCCCATACCTCCTCTCTGGGGTCACCTGTGAGAGATACTCTGATGGTGTCGCCGATACCTCTGGAGAGTATGGAGCCTATGCCAACGGCAGAAAATACAGTGCCTCCCCTGACAGTACCGGCTTCGGTTATGCCCACATGCAGCGGAAGGTCCGTTATCCCGGCTATCAGCTCATGCGCTTCTATCGCCATAGGCACGTCTGATGTCTTGATGCTGATGACCAGATTGTCATATCCAGCGTCCTCTATCAGGCGCACCTTGTCCATGGCGCTCTCCACAAGGCCGGCAGCGGTCACCCCGCCATTCTTCTCAAGTATTCGCTTCTCAAGAGAACCGCTGTTCACGCCTACACGTATAGGAATGTTTCGTTCACGTGCGCAGGCGACTACCTCCCTGACCTTCTCCGGTCCGCCGATATTGCCCGGATTGATCCTTATCTTGTCAGCACCGTTCTCCATCGCGGCGATTGCGAGCTTATAATCGAAATGGATATCGGCCACCAGAGGAATGTGGATACGGCTGCGGATGACACGGAAGGCCTCCGCAGCCTCCATGGTAGGAACTGTGCTGCGTATGATCTCACAGCCCGCCTTCTCCAACTCAATAATCTGGCTTACTGTCGCCTCCACATCCTCGGTCTTCGTATTTGTCATCGACTGGATGGCTATCGGAGCATCGCCGCCTATGGGCGTGCCGCCTATCATAACCTTACGTGAATTTCTTCTGTTAATCATGTTCCGAGCCCCTTTTTTTCTATCGTCTTCTATCGTCATCTTACCGGCTTGCGCAGGATCTCATCCGCTTCTGCGCAAACCTATCAACTTTGTTGTAATAATTCAGCACCCCAAGAGAAATATTAAAATGCCATCCGAGGTACTTGCGCTACGGACATATTTTAACCGTTATCTTATCAGCTTCCACACATCGCTGAAGAGGATGAGCCCCATGACGATCATCCAGAATGTCAGGCCGATGGTATTGATCAGCCCCTTCCCTTGCTCCGGAATCTTGCGTCTGCTGACCAGCTCGATAAGGGCGATCATCAGCTGTCCGCCGTCAAGTGCCGGCAGCGGAAGAAGATTGAAGACGCCGAGGTTTGAAGCCAGGAGCGCCGCTATAGTCATCAGGTTCAGGAAGACATAGAGGAGCCCGTCGCTCTTTGACTGCTCCACGGTAGTACCTATCATCGCGACTATGCCCACAGGACCTGACATGTCGTCCAAACCGACTTTGCCCGTTAGGATCATGCGAAGGGATGTGAATACATAGCGTACCCAGTAACCGAATTCAAGGAAGGTATTCTTTATCACTCCAAGGAATCCGACCTTCTCATGGGTGTATCCCGACTCAAAACCTATGTAATAGCCCGTATAGGGACGCGGAACTATGGAGATTTCTTGTTCCGCGCCATTTCTGCTGTAGGTCAGCTGAAGAGGAGTGCCGTCAAGCGTCAGGCTCTCCATCAGCGACCGCATCTCGCTTCCGGAGGCCACGGAAGTTCCGTTCACCGCGACTATGACATCTCCTGCCTCAAGACCGGCTTGCTGCGCGGGATAATCCGGGGTGACAGCCGTTATGCTTGCTGCTTCATCAGTCGCGTTGTACGAGATGCCTATCATCCAGGTCTTGTACTCAGGATCGACGACAGCCGTCAATATCTCGCCGTCACGCTCATACTCCACGGTCACATCGCCATCAGTTAGATCCTTCAATGCCAAACTGAGGTCGACGTCCTTTCCAAGTCCTATTTTCTGCCCATCGATAGAGCGAATGATGTCGCCGTCCCTGATACCAGCAGCATAGGCGCCGTATTTATCGTCAACGAGCACGGCTTTCGGCACGTCCGCTCCGCCAAAGCATACGATTAGGGCGCACAGGATGAGCGCCGTGATAAAGTTGAACATGGGGCCTCCCAGCAAGACCAGCATCCGCTGGAGGGGAGATTTGTTGCTCAGGGCATCCTCGGATTCAGAGTCTTCATTCTCACCGACCATGGCGCAGTAGCCGCCGAAGGGCACCAGTCTCCAGCTGTACATAGTGCCGTTATGCTCGCGGCTGACTATCTTAGGTCCAAAACCAACTGAGAATTCAACGACTCCGGCGCCCACAGCCCTGGCCATGAGGAAATGCCCCAGTTCATGTGTTATGATCAAAATTCCGAAAATGATTATTGCAATTACTATATTCAAATAAATTACCAGCTTTCTTTTTTATTATCCGTTATATCTTGATATCCGATCTATCTTGATGTCCGCTCTGTCCTGATATCCGCTCTGTCCTGATATCCGATCTATCTTGATGTCCGCTCTGTCCTGATATCCGCTCTGTCCTGATATCCGCTCTGTCCGGACATCCGTCTGTGCTTACCAGGTTTTACTCATCATAACAATGTCGGTCTATCGATTCTCAAGCAAACATCCATAGCACGTCTGTGCAGCCAAAACGTATAAAAGCTGTGGCAGCACACAGGCGATGTATGTATGCATCCCTATATGGCCACCCGCTTCGCGGGACCCGACTTTAAAAGAAAAGCCCTGGTCCAAGCCTCAGCTGCCAATATCTCCCCGACATCAGGAGACGCGTTCCAATCCGCTTCATGCGCGTCCATGGCCTCACGTATCTTCTGGGCTATGCCAAGGAAGGGCAGCTTACGCTCAAGAAATGCCGCCACGGCCCACTCATTTGCCGCATTGAAGACAACAGGCATGCTTCCTCCTGTCTTGCCGGCTCGCAGAGCCAGATCAAGTGCCGGGAAATTCTCCCTGTCAGGCGCCTCAAAGCATATCGATCCAAGCGCGGTAAAGTCGAGCCTTTCGCCTGCAAGGTGCCGTCTCTTCGGGTAATACAGCGCGTATTGTATAGGCAGCTTCATGTCAGGCGTTCCCAGCTGGGCCTTGACCGCTCCGTCCTCGAACTCCACCATAGAATGTATCACGCTTCCCGGCTGTATGACAACCTCTATTTGATCCAGAGGTACATCGAAGAGCCATCCCGCCTCCATCACCTCAAGTCCTTTGTTGGCAAGAGTCGCGGAGTCTATGGTGATTTTTTTGCCCATTGACCAGCTTGGATGCTTGAGAGCGTCCTCCACAGTAACCTCCCTCATCTGTTCCAGCGTCTTTCCGCGGAAAGGACCTCCCGAACAAGTCAGCAGGATGCGGCTGATTTTGTTCCCATACTCCGCCTCACCCTGAAGGCACTGGAAAATGGCTGAATGCTCGCTGTCCACCGGAAGAAGACGAATGCCTGCTTTGCGGGCTGCCGGGATGATAAGGTGTCCTGCTGTGACCAGGGTTTCTTTGTTGGCGAGCGCTATATCCCTTCCCGCCTGAATGGCAGCGAGTGTAGGGCGGATTCCCACCATGCCGACTACCGCTGTGAGCACGATGTCCGCCGGGCACTCCGAGGAAAGCTTGATCAGCCCCTCCATGCCCACGACTATCTCCGGAGCAGTAAACGGAGCCGCTTCCAGCCGCGTCTTAAGCTCGCTTGCGGCGGCTTCCTCCCACATGCACACCATCTCCGGCCGGAATTCAGCGATCTGCTCTTCAATAAGCTTTACATTGCTGCCTGCCGCAAGACCGGTCACCTTATAATCTTTATTTGCCCTGACGACCTCGAGGGTCTGCGTTCCTATAGAACCCGTAGAACCCAAAATCACTATCTCGCGCATCATTTTCCTCCATAGATAAGGTGTGGGGAAAACTGCTCGATGCCTCCGCCAAAAACAGCGGTCATGCATGCAGCTTTCCCCACAGCTGTCCTGTTATTTCTTTGAAAGTCGGCCCACTGCGAAGCAGGGTGGCCATATAGGTATGCATTCATACACGCATGTATGCTTCAACGACTTCTACACATCGTGGCAGCACATGCGTGCTATGAATGTTTTCTTTGAAAGTCGGCCCCCGCTAAACGATGTGGCCATAAAGGGATGCTTGCATCCCTCGTTGCGCCGAATAATTACATCATATGATCAAAATATGTTTTTCGGATGTCCTTAAAATAAAAAAACTCTGAACAAAAGGCACTTTCAGCCCTCATATGCCATCTCAGTTAACCAGCCAGCAGCTGTACCAGGGCATAAATGATCGGCGCAGTGATGATGACGCTGTCGAAGCGATCAAGAATACCGCCATGACCAGGAATCAGCGTTCCATAGTCTTTGATACCGTAATTCCTTTTTATTCCCGAAGCTGTAAGATCTCCTACCATTGAGACAACTGCTCCGCAGGCTGTGATAAGTCCGACATACAAGACCGGATGAGCCAATATCCGAAGATGCTCCCTGACACAGAAGGCAAAGATCATGGCAATGATGGCAGCGCCGACAACTCCTCCGACAGCTCCCTCCAGAGATTTCTTGGGACTCAGCTTAGGCGTGATCTTATGTCGGCCGAATCTGACGCCTACAAGATACGCGCATGTGTCCGCCGCCCACGAGCAGCCAAGGACGAGCCACACCAGATATTTCCCGCCGTCCAATACGCGGATCCGATAGATGAACGAGAGCATGACCGCTACGTACAAGAGACCGAACGGCACCGTCATTATCTGCTCGGCGCGAAAAGCGGGGTAAGTGAATACATAAGCGAACATAAGACAGATGAGGAGCGTGACAAAAACAGCCAAAGACTTTTCCTCATGGCCTGTCCGTATCAGAATATAATAGACCGCGGCGGCAACGTAGCCCAATATGCCGGGAACGCTTCTATGGATTTTCGTCAGCTTGTACAGCTCGTACATCCCTATGCAGGATATGGCAAGCAGGGCGGCAAAAAGGAGATCGCCTCCTGCCACCAGTAAAACTGTCATGATCACGATCAGCACTATACCGCTGATCGTCCTTGTCTTGAAGCTGCCCAACGCACTCACCCCCTCTATAATAAATGTGCCTTGCTTCAGGCTTGACTTATGGTCTTAGCTTATGGTCTTTGCTTATGGTCTTAGCCTATGGTCTTAGCTTATGGTCTTAGCCTATGGTCTTTGTTTATAGTCTTTGCTTATGGTCTTTGCTTATGATCTTTGCTTATGGTCTTAGCCTATGGTCTTTGCTTATGGTCTTAGCCTATGGTCATTGCTTATGGTCTTTGCTGATGGTCTTTGCTTATGGTCTTCGCTTATGGTCTTTGCTTATGGTCTTTGCTTATGGTCTTAGCCTATAACCTTAGCTTATGAGCTTGGCTAATGATCCTATCTTCCTCCGAAGCGGCGGTTGCGCCTGTTGAATTCCACTATGGCTTCCATCAGCTGTTCCTTGTGGAAATCAGGCCAAAGCACATCCGTGAAATAGAACTCAGAATAGGCAAGCTGCCAGAGCATATAGTTCGAGAGCCTTAGCTCACCGCTGGTGCGGATAAGAAGATCAGGATCAGGCATGCCCGCAGTATCAAGGCTTCCGCTGATGGTATCCTCGGTGATATCTTCGGGCTTAAGCTCTCCGGCCGCAACCTTCTCCCCGATGGAACGCACCGCGCGTGTTATCTCGTCCCGACTTCCATAGTTCAAAGCCATGACAAAACTCATGCCTGTGTTCTTTGATGTGACGGCGATCGTGTCATTGAGAAGCTCCTGCAGTTCATCAGAGAAGCGGGACCTGTCGCCTATCATCATGACCTTGATATTATTCTTCATCGCCCGCTCGCGAAGCCGCTTTATATAAATGAGGAAGAAACCCATGAGAGCCTCCACCTCCTCCTCCGACCGCTTCCAGTTCTCTGTCGAGAAGGCATATACTGTAAAATACTTCAGCCCTATTCTGGCGGAGTCCTCGACCATCTGTTCCAGGTTGTCGCAGCCTGCCTTATGCCCGAGCCTGCGAGGCAGCCCGCGTTTTTTTGCCCACCTGCCGTTACCGTCAAGAATGACAGCGACATGCTCCGGGATGATCAGATCATTGTTCTTTTTGTCCGGCATATGACCTTCTCCTTCCTAAAAAAATCGTTACTTTTCAGCACCCCAGACTCGGGATGCTATGACCTTATAGCATTCTAACAGCATTCCTATAGCTCGTCATTGCACATCATTACAAGGGAAACCGGAATCAACCGGTTTCCCTCTCTGCCGCGATGTATCATCGCTCATGTTTCTCTGACAGCTTATTATTACACGATGGTTTTTATATTCAGCAAAGCCGCTGAGGCTCACAGCCAGACTTGGGTTTCGCGCCAAGGCAGAGCTGACATGGTTTGCCGCCTATGCACTGAATGTCTTCGTCCGCAGCAGCAGTCATGGCTCATACGGCCTGCCGGCCTGCACCCAGGCTGATCAAACCTTCATGATCTCCTTGGTCTTCTCGGCTATGGCTTCATCGATCTTCTTGACAAAGTCATCTGTCAGCTTCTGCGCGTCATCTTCATTCTGCTCAAGGTCATCCTCGGTCAGCTCTCCCGCCTTCTCCGCCTTCTTCAGCTTATCCATAGCATCCCTGCGTATGTTGCGAACGGCGACCTTGGCCTCCTCACCTTTCTTCCGGATATCCTTGCTAAGTTCCTTACGTCTCTCTTCATTAAGTTCAGGGAAGATAAGGCGGATCACCTGACCGTCGTTGTTAGGGTTGATGCCGATATCGGACTTGTTGATAGCCTTCTCGATCTCCTTGATGAGGGATCTGTCCCAAGGCTGGATCTGAAGCATCCGGGCTTCGGGAACCGATATACTTGCCACCTGCTGCAGCGGTGTCTCGGTACCATAATATGACACAGTGATCTTATTGAGAATCTGGGGATTGGCACGGCCGGCGCGAATTACGGCATACTCCTCCTTAAGATTCGCCAACGTTTTCTCCATCTTTACCTCAAAGGGCTTAAGCATCTCGTCCATCTCAAATTCCTCCTGTTCATTATTATATGCGGCTCACTCTCGAAGCCGCCATTTTTTCTCACTCTATCATCCTGCCACCGGTTCATCACCGGCGGTGCCTATCGACAAAGATTAAACTGTCACTCTCGTCCCGGTAATAATTCCTTTTGTGGCATTATATATACCATCTGGCTGATTCAGGTCAAAAACAGCAAGAGGCATATGGTTCTCCCTGCAGAGCACCGAAGCCGCAAGATCGATGACCTGCAGACGCTCATCAACCACCCGATCTATAGTGATCTCATCATATTTCTTCGCGTCGGGATACTTCTTCGGATCCTTGTCATAAACCCCATCGACGGCCTTGGCCAGAAGTATCTCATCCGCCTCCATCTCCAGCGCCCGGAGCACCACTCCCGTGTCCGTTGAAAAATAAGGATGACCGGTGCCGCCGCCGAAGAAAACTATACGTCCCTGATCGAGGTCTGCCGCAGCGTCATCGCGGTTGAAAACCTTCGTCATGCCGTCGATAGGAAAAGCGGTATAGACAGAGGTCTTCATCCCCTCCGTCTCAAAAATACCTGCCACATACAGGCAGTTCATGACTGTCGCGAGCATGCCTATCTGGTCTGCCTTGACACGGTCGAGCTCATTCCCCTGACGGCCTCTCCAGAAATTGCCCCCTCCTATCACTATAGCTATCTGAACTCCTTCTTCGGATGCGCGCCTTACCTGGCCCGCAACAGCCCTGACAGATGCTTCATCAAAGCCTTTATGTTCAACATTATCTCCTGCAAGCGCTTCTCCCGAAAGCTTCAGCAAAATGCGTCGTCTATCGCTCATATTATCCTCCTGACGATTTCTTAGAACACAAAAAACTGCACTATTGGAATTTTAACACAAGGTATGCGAAAAGTCTATCTCATAGAGCGAGGAGAGTCAGGATAGATTTCCTTGACTCTCCTCGAACCATACAAGTATCTATGTTTTCCGTGAAAAATGTTGCCGATGGCGCCTAACAAAACACTGCATCCGGCTTTATCAGAGACTACGGCCCTATCATAAACGTCGGTCCTCTGAAAACGCCGGTTTTATCAGAAACGCTGACCTTCCCGGAAATGTCGTTTGTCGCCCATGATCAATAGTTTACCATGTAGCGGTCGAGTTCCCACTGGGTGACTATGGAACGGTACTCCTCCCATTCATGCTTCTTGCCTGTGACATACTGGGAGTACACATGCTCTCCGATGGTTTCCCTAATGAGGGGATCCTTGGTCATAGCCTCCACCGCGCGGTACAGGTTATGCGGCAGGCTCTTGATGCCGTTCTTCTCTCTGGCATCCTGATCCATGGCAAAGATGTCCTCCGTGATCTCATCCGGCGGAGTCAGGCCTCTCTTTATACCATCAAGTCCTGCCGCCAGGCAGACAGCAAGTGCAAGATAAGGGTTGCAGGAAGGATCCGGGCAGCGCAGCTCCACACGGGTGCTCTGCCCCCTCGCAGCCGGAATCCTCACAAGTGCTGACCGGTTTGAGGCGCTCCATGCCAGATAGCAGGGTGCTTCAAAGCCCGGAACCAGCCTTTTATAAGAATTGACCAGCGGATTGGTGATGGCAACAATGCCTTCTATGTGATCCAGGATGCCGGCTATGAAGCTGTAAGCTTCCTTTGAAAGCTGCTTATCACCCTCCTCATCGAAGAAAATGTTCCTTCCATCCTTAAAAAGCGACATATTGATATGCATACCTGAGCCGGCTATGCCATAAATGGGCTTGGGCATAAATGTGGCATGCATTCCGTTCTTCTGCGCAATGGTCTTGACAGTCAGCTTGAAGGTCATGATGTCATCGGCTGCCTTCAATGCCTCTTGATACTTAAAATCAATCTCATGCTGGCCGATGGCACACTCATGGTGGCTGGCTTCTATCTCAAAGCCCATCTTCTCAAGATTCAGGCAGATCTCACGGCGCACATCCCCGCCGTGGTCAATAGGCGCCAGGTCAAAATACCCCGCCGCATCTGTCGTCCTGACCGTGGGATGGCCATGGTCATCAGTCTCAAAGAGGAAAAATTCACACTCCGGTCCCACATTGAAGCGATATCCCATCTGCGCGGCTCTGTCCAGCTCCGCCTTGAGCACGCCTCTGGGATCTCCTATAAACGGAGTTCCGTCGGTATTATGAACGTCACAGATCAGGCGGACTTCCGAGGCTTCTTGAGGCCTCCAGGGAAGCTTAACGTATGTATCAAGATCCGGCCACAGATTCTGATCCGACTCGTGAATACGCGTAAAGCCTTCTATGGAGCTCCCATCAATCATTATCTGGTTATTAAGAGCCTTCTCCAGCTGGGATCTCGCAATGCTTACGTTCTTCATCTGACCGAAAATATCCGTGAACTGCATATGGATGAATTCGACATCATCCTCCTGAGCCCTCCGCAGTATCTCTTCTCTGGTCATCCTCGCCATCTCTTACCTCCTCTACGACCGATAATACGTCTCTATGTCCTATTTATATCTCTGCGACCGATGATATATCTCTATGTCCTATGATATTTCTCTTCGCTTGATGTTATATCTCTATGCACGATGATTAATCTCGTCGCTCGATGCCATATCTCTATGCCCGATTATAGATTTCAAAAATCCCTGCCTGACGCTACGCGGTCAAAAACATCCGTGACCTTCTTTTCAGGTTCTTTGGTCGCCATGGATACCACAACAGCTACTATCAGGCTGCAGAAGAATCCGGGAACGATCTCATAGACTCCTGTGGAGCTGAGGAAAGCGAGCCAGAGGATGTCCACTAAGGCTCCCGTGATAATGCCGGCTGTCGCTCCGGTGAAGGTGAACCTTCTCCAGAACAGGCTAAGCAGGATAGCGGGACCAAACGCCGCGCCAAATACTCCCCATGCGTTGGACACAAGGTTCATAATGGTGCCGCTTCCGGGATTTGACGCTATCAAAAGGGCGATTATCGAAATCACGATGACTACCACGCGTCCGACCCAGAGCATCTGTTCATCACTTGCTTTGTTCTTCGTAAATATGGGTTTGTATACGTCACTGGCAAATGCTGAAGCGCTGGACAGCAGCTGGCTGTCTGCGGTCGACATCGAGGCCGCCAGAATAGCGGACAGAAGGATGCCGCTGACGATGGGAGGGAATATCCTGCGGACTATCTGAATGAAAACAGTGGAGCTGTCCGCGATCTCCCCAAGGAACATGCGCCCCGCAACAGCTGAGAGCACAGAGAATGCCAGGATGAGTACCGTCCAGATGATGCCGATCCTGGCGCTCTTACGGATATCTTTATCAGATCTGACCGACATAAAACGAATGATTATATGAGGCATGCCAAAATATCCAAGCCCCCATCCAAGTCCTGACACGATATCCTTCCAGCCGGTGAACATGCTCCAATACTGCTGACCGACCTGATCGAGAGTTGACACGCCCTGACCCGATCTGACAAGCATAAGGGCAAACAGTGGTGCCACCAAGAGAGCCGCCAGCATCAGCATGCCCTGGAAAAAGTCAGTCCAGCAGACTGCGGAAAAGCCACCCAGAAAAGTATAAGAAATAATGATAGCCGCCGCCATATACATCGCGACCTTCTCATCTATTCCCGCCACAGTGTTGAACAGGGTTCCGCATGCTTTGATGCTGCTCGCTGCATAAATGGTATATGCCACCAGGAAGATGATAGCACATATCACCTGCATCGCCTTGTTCTCAGACAGGAATCGGTTGGTGAGATACTGAGGGATGGTGATAGAGTCATTCGCCGCGATTGAATAACGCCTGAGCCTGGGAGCTTCTATGATCCAGCTGAGCGCGTAGCCTATGCCGAGGCCGATCGCTATCCAAGCCTGCCCAAGTCCCAACGCATACACGGAAGCGGGAAGACCCATGAGCACCCAGGCACTCATGTCAGACGCGCCTGCCGATAGCGCGGACACCCAAGGTCCCATCTGGCGTCCGCCCAGGAAATACTCTTTCTCTCCGCCGCCGCTGATCCTTATGAAGAAATAGACTCCAATGCCCAGCATAAACACCAGATATAAGACAAAAATACCTAGTTCCAAGTTCATCTTTTTCTCCTTCTCTCTCCGATCACTCATGTAACCGAATATTTTTTTATTCTTTTCTTTAACAAAAGTTCTTAGCATTATACATCAAGAGAGGAATCAATTCAATCTTTTTGTTGATTAATGCGGTAAAGCGTCATTGCGTATTTCGCGTAAATTCCTGCCTCCACAATCATAATTATGCAGGAACATGAGTACTTTTAGCATTGTAATGATATAATTCTCGCAAGTGATAAAACATCATGCTATAATCAAAAGCATTGGTATCCTTTGTAATCATTCAGCATCCCGAGTCCGTGGCGCTGATCGTGGCAGCACATGCGTGCTATGAATGTTTACTATCATTTGAACTTAAGAGGTGACATATGAGAAAGCTCTTATCTTATCTTTATGACTATAAAATCGAGAGCGTGCTAGCGCCGTTGTTCAAGCTGCTTGAGTCATTGATGGATCTTCTTGTGCCTCTCGTAATAGCGGTAATTATCAACAAGGGGATCGGCGGCGCCGACAACGGCATCATCCTCAGCAATTTCGGGCTGCTTATATGTCTGGCCTTCCTCGGGATGGCCTTCTCTTTCACAGCCCAGTGGATGGCAGCGAAAGCCAGCGTAGGCTTCTCTGCCAAGCTGCGCCAGGCACTATTTGATCATATTCAGGGACTCTCGTTCCGCGAACTTGATACTTTGGGCACGGACACTCTCATCACCCGCATGACCAGCGACATAAACCAGATCCAAAACGGTCTTAACCTGTCTCTGAGACTTTTGCTCCGCAGCCCCTTCATCGTCTTCGGGGCGATGATCATGGCCTTCACCATAGATGTCCGCTGCGCTCTTATCTTCGCCGTGGCAATACCGCTGCTTTCCATCGTCGTTATCGGCATAATGCTGCTGAGCATCCCTCTTTTCACCAAGGTTCAGACGGCTATTGACCGGCTGCTTGGACTGACCAGGGAAAACCTAACAGGAGTCAGGGTCATTCGCGCTTTCTGCAAAGAGCAGGACGAGATAAACAGCTTCGATAGGCTGAACGACGCGCTGACCCATATGAATGAGAGAGTAGGAAGGCTGTCCGCGCTCATGAATCCGGCAACCTACCTTATAATAAATACAGCGACCATCCTCCTCATCCGCCAAGGCGCCCTGCGTGTTCAGGCAGGCGCGCTTCAGCAGGGAGACGTAGTCGCTCTCTACAACTATATGGCTCAGATCGTGGTTGAACTCGTGAAGCTGGCTTCGCTCATCATCACGATAAACAGGTCACTGGCCTGTGCCCGCAGAGTCTCTGACATGCTCGATGTAAAAACATCGATGGAGTATCCATCATATACACAAAACACCGACAATGCTGCTTTATCCGGCTTAGCAGCTCCATATGGCTCGATGGTTTTGTCCCCCGCGGCGGCCTCATCTCAGTTGACGGCTGCAGCCGTCGCAACAGGTCTGCCTTATCCCGGCTCTGTATCAGGGACATCATCCTCATCTGAAACCGCGGTATGCTTTGACCACGTGGGATTCTCCTATGCCTCTTCATCCGATGCTGTTCTCACCGACATCAATTTCACCGCGATGAAAGGCCAGACCATAGGCATCATAGGCGGAACCGGCAGCGGTAAATCCACTGTCGTCAGCCTCATCCCACGGTTTTATGATGTAACGAGCGGAAGCGTCAAAGTATTCGGTCAAGATGTCCGGTCATACCCTGAAGGAAGCCTCATAGAAATGATAGGCATCGTACCTCAAAAGGCCGTGCTCTTTGAGGGAAGCATACGAGACAATCTTCTCTGGGGCAACGAAAAGGCCTCGGACACGGAGCTGTGGGAGTCTCTCGAGACCGCTCAGGCAGCCGAGATAGTAAAGGGAAAAGAAGGAAGGCTTGACGCCCATGTCGAACAGGGCGGGAGAAATCTCTCCGGAGGCCAGAGGCAGAGGCTGACGATTGCCCGCGCTCTGGTCAAAAAACCTCGGATCCTGATCCTGGATGACTCATCAAGTGCCCTTGACTTCGCGACAGATCTGGCACTGAGAAAATCAATCGCCGCATTGCCCGGCGACATGACCGTATTCATTATCTCTCAGCGAGCCTCAAGCGTGAGGCAGGCAGACCGGATACTGGTTTTGGATGACGGCTGCCAGGCCGGATTCGGTACCCACGAAGAGCTGCTTGATGGCTGCGCCGTATATCAAGAGATATATTATTCGCAATTTCCTGATGAACGCCCTAAAAATATATCAGGCAAAAATGCCGGTTCCGCAAATAAGAGGGACAGCGTACATGGCGACTCCGCAAAACAAAAGAAAGGCGCTCATGCAAATGACCGAGACGCAAAAACAGTTGATGAGCGCGGCATAAGAGATGCCAAGGATGAAATACGCAAGGGGGTGATAAAATGAGCGGAAGCAAGGTCAAAAAGAATAATACCGGCAACAGATCCAGTATGGAAACACTCAAAAAAGTCCTGCGCATTATCGGCCATTACAGGCTTCTTCTTGCGGCAAGCCTGCTCCTCGCCCTGTTGACTGTCGTGCTCCAGCTATACGTCCCCGTTCTCTTCGGCGACGCCATAGACCAGATCGTCTCGCCTGACAGCCCCGGCATGTCTGAAATCAGCTCCACGCTCGTCATGATACTCGTGCGGGTTCTAGAACTGGTCATGATCTCATCCGTAGGAACGTGGGTGATGAATATGATCAACAACCGTCTGGCCTTCCGCACTGTGATGGATATCCGGGCGCGCGCTATTAGACAGATACAGGTGCTGCCCCTCTCCTATCTTGACGGACACAGCAGCGGCGACCTGGTACAGCGCATTATCGCGGACACGGACCAGCTCTCCGACGGCCTGCTTCTTGGCTTCACCCAGCTCTTTTCGGGGATAGTCACCATAGCGGTGACCCTTGGTTTTATGCTCTCAAAAAATGTATGGATCACCGTCATGGTCCTCATCCTCACCCCGGTGAGCTTCCTGGTCGCCCGCTTCATAGCAGAGCGGTCATTCATAATGTTCAGCAAACAGACTGCCGCAAGAGGACGACAGACAGCTCTCATCAACGAATTTACAGGAAATCAAAAGCTCGTGAAAGCCTTCGGCCGTGAAGCAAAAGCATCCGCTCGGTTCAAGGAAATCAACGAAGAGCTTCGCGGCTACTCCCAGAGCGCTGTATTTTTCAGTTCCCTAACCAACCCTTCGACCAGGGCAGTGAACAACGTCATATACGCGCTGGTGGCACTGGCCGGAGCCATGCTCATCATAAAAGGCCACCTGACCGTAGGCGGCCTTACTGTGCTGCTCGCATACTCGAACCAGTACATGAAGCCCTTCAATGACATCTCCTCCGTCGTCACTGAGCTTCAGAACGCTCTCGCTTGCGCCGCCAGGGTTTTTGAGCTGATAGAGGCAGAGCCTGAACAAAAGGACAGTGAAGCAGTATTAGAGAACCACGGGGGAAGGGTCGTGATAAAGGACGTTGCGTTTTCATACGATAAGAGCAAAAGCCTCATAGAGGGCTTCAATTTCCAAGCTGAAGCCGGCACGAAAACCGCCATAGTCGGACCTACCGGCTGTGGAAAGACGACCTTCATCAACCTCCTGATGCGTTTCTACGACACAGACTCGGGAAATATCCTCATAGACGGTCAGAACATCAAGGATGTGTCAAGAGCTTCCCTGCGGCACAATTACGGCATGGTTTTACAGGAGACATGGCTGAAGAACGGCACCGTCAGGGAAAACATAGCCATCGGAAAGCCTGACGCCACTGACGAGGAGATCATACGCGCCGCTAAGGAATCCCATAGTTGGGAATTCATCAGGCGCATGCCGCAGAGGCTCGACACTGTGATAAATGACGACAGCCTGAGTCAGGGTCAGAAGCAGCTGCTGTGCATCACCCGCGTCATGCTGTGCCTGCCGCCCATGCTGATACTCGATGAGGCGACCTCAAGCATTGACACCCGCACAGAAGTGATGATACAGGAAGCTTTCGACAAGCTGATGCAGGGGCGCACCAGCTTTATCGTGGCACACAGGCTTTCTACCATCCGTGGGGCGGACCAGATACTCGTCATGAAGGACGGACGTATCATAGAGCAGGGCAACCATGAAACGCTCATGGTTAAAGGAGGCTTCTACAAGAATCTCTATAACTCACAGTTCGCAGAAACGGCACTATGAATTCACAGGAACGGTATTATCAGTTCGCATGAACGGTACTATGAATTCACAGGAACGGTACTATGTGTTCTCAGGATCGGTACTATGACTTCTCAGGATCGGCTTCATTATTTCACAGGAACAGCTTCATAGCTCAGGCGGTCAAAGACTTCTGAGCCAATTCTCTATGAAGGTGCTCTCATAAGCGTGAGCCTCCTCATTCGGGTGGGTGTTGCCAGGATAAGCCACCGCGAACTGCCTCGTCCTAAAATCACGAACAGACTTTTGTATCGCCTCATTCGTAGAACGTCCCATGACCGGAGTCCTGCTGTCACCGTTCATGTCTATATAAGGTATGCCCCATTTATTGGCCAAGGCGATCTCGGCTTTACGATACTCGTCATTCTCACAGGCGTTCGAGACAATGATTCCTATGTGGGCAAACGGATGGTGGGTGATCAGGTATTCAAGCACTACGTTCCACGCCCCATAAAAAGTGTCCAGACTGTCATCATCGATGGTTCCCATGTAGACCGTGCCGCGCTTGACCTCGCCATCGTCCCCTGTAGAGCGAGGCCTGTGATGACTGTCATTGATGCCAAAATACAGCGTTATGTAATCAACATCGTCATCTATGGTTTTGTAGAGACCACTTGAAAAAGTGTTGAGAAATTCATCGTCTGAAGGTGTAGCCATGGTCATTCCGTTTACCGCCAGGTGCTGCACCTTCATGTCATTCCTGTCAGCTATAAGATAACCATATGTCTTAAGCTTGCCTTTGAATGGACCGTCCTCAAATACAGGCGCGGGTCTGGCTGAACCCTTGAAATCCCCGTTCGTGAAGCTGTCTCCGCATACAGCCCACTTCCTGCCATATAACACGTTATGCTCCATCATATGATATCCTTTCTTAGTTTTATCTAAGTTTTGTCGCAGTATTTATCCTGGTCTTATCGCAGCCTTAGTCTTATTGTAGTCTTTGTCCTGATCTTATCGCAGTCTTAATCTTATTGTAGTCTTTATCCTGGTCTTATCGCAAGCCTTATCGTAGCCTTAGTCTTATCTTTCGGCGAAATACTTCGCTTTTATAGCTTCCACCGGCATATCCTTCCCTGTCCAAAGGTGAAATGCGGCAGCTCCCTGATAAAGCAGCATGTACATTCCGTTGAAGGTCTTATGTCCTGCTTCCTTTGCCAGCTTAAGAAGCTCGGTCTCTTTCGGCTCATAAATGACATCCGCGACAACCATTCCCTCGCTGAAGTATGAGGCGTCTGGAACCAGGCAGCCGGGAATTCTGGCCATCCCGACGGGAGTGGTATTCACCAGCATATCGGCATCAGCCATGCAGCCTTTTAGATCCGCCATATCCTTTAAATCATGCAGTGCCACACGGCAGCCTGTCTCCTTGTTCAGCTGGCCTGCTATGTCCTCTACTCTGGGCCAGAATTCATCCTTCATATTGAAAACATCGATGCCCGCAGCACCGTCCATCGCCATCTGGACAAGTATGGCAGTTCCTGCGCCGCCCGCCCCAAGCTGGACTATACGTTTACCCTTGATGTCCACACCTTCGGCTTTCGCGGACATTACGAAGCCTACACCATCGGTGGTATGGCCGATCAGCCTGCCGTTATCGTTCACGACAGTATTTACCGCGCCGCCTATTCTTGCTGCCGGCGACAGCTCATCGCAAAGAGCTGCCATCGCGTTTTTCACCGGCATGGTAAGGTTAAAGCCCCTGACCCCAAGAGTTAAGAGCCCCTTCACGGCAGTCTCAAGTTCATCAACACCGACATCGAAGGCAAGATATCTTAGATCTTCACCTGTGATGCGGCAAGCCTCGTTGTGCATCTGGGGACTGATGCTATGTCCCACCGGGCTTCCAAGCAGGCAAAGCAGACCGGTTCTCCCGGTTATTTCCTTAAACATGCTGTCGATTCTCCTCTGTTAATTCCCGCTATGTTATTCCGTTCCTGTTAATCCGATTCCGCAGTTCTGTTATTCAGGTTTCAATGACTTCTCGGTTCTGTTACCCCGGTTCCGTCTTACCGATTCCGTCATCGCGGTTCTGTTCTACCGGTTTCAATCTCTTTCCGGTTTTTTCAGCCCGATTCTGTAATACCGGTTTCAATCTCTTCCCGGTTCTGTTATCCCGGTTTCAATCTCTTTCCGTTTTTTTCAGCCCGGTTCTGTAATACCGGTTTCAATCTCTTCCCGGTTCTGTTTTGTTCTGCCACATTAATATCTATCACACGGACGCAGTCATCCGCGCGGCTTCCTTCTAAAACAGGGAAACGCCCATGTTAACGACGTTTCCCCAATAAACCTACATACCAAGATCGACCCCGCCAACTGTATAAGTCCCAGCCTCAGCTCCGGTGAGCTGTCGGCATAAGTCGGCGATGTTTTTAATGCCGGGTTTACAGCGCGTTGTGGAGGATCTGCAGGCTCTGGTTAAGCTGCTCGACCGGAATCTGGCCGGGAGCGGAGACCTGACCTACCGCGCCGAATGTCATGGAGGATCCAAAGACCTCTCCGCAAAGCCTTGAGATGACGCCTGTTGCCGACATAGACATGGTGATGATCGGCCTGTCCGCGAAATGAGTCATCTCCTCGGTGGCCAAAAGCAGCGTCAGGACATCCTTTTTGTTCTGAGGCATGACAGCGATCTTTGGAATATCCGCTCCCATATCCTGCATCTTGCGAAGCCTGTATACCAGGTCGGACTGGCTGGGAGTCTTGTCAAAATCGTGGTTGGAGCCGACAACGGCCTTGCCTGCCGCGTGGATAGCATCTATATTTTTCTTCACGATCTCATCGCCGGAGAATATCTCGACATCGATCGCGTCAACGTTGCCGCTGTTCGCTACCGCGGTGTTAAGCTCGGTGTAAAGCTCCATGTCGATCTCTTTCTCTCCGCCCTCTTTTTTGGTGCGGAAGGTGAAGAGCAGGGCCTTGTCCTTAAGCGCGTCCCGAAGCTCGGCTAGAGTCCCTAAGACCTTATCGATCTCGAAAACATCATCATAGAAATCCACTCTCCACTCAACAACATCGAGCATCATATCCGCAAGAGCCTTTCCGCGGCTCACGATATCCTCCCTTGTCTTCCCGACTATGGGAACGATGACCTTCGGAGTGCCCGTGCCGACTTCAACATTTTTCAACATTACAGTATTCATTTATCATATTCTCCTCTATTACAGTGGTTTTCTGCGACTGTAATATCTGACTTACAGACGCTACTCATACCATTAGTCTATGCGGCTCCTCTATTGATGATAATTTTGCCGCATCGATATCTGGCTTGCAGACGCAGTCTATGAAGCTCCTCTATTGTTGCCGGTTGTACCGTACTATTATCTGACATGAAAATGCAGTCCGTGCGGTCTTATGTCAATGCCATTTGCCGCGTTTTAACTGTCTTCCAAACACAGCCTATGCGGCTCCATGGCTGTGGCATCGGGTAAACTCATCACGCCTTGGCGGCTTCTTTTTTTGCGTCGCGCTTTGCCTTCCAATTCTTGTATGTCTCTGTCTGTGTCGCAAACAGGAAGACGAGAAGGGCAAAAAGCACGATAGAGATAGGGCTTGTAAAAATGCTGCCGATCATGCCGCGGATAGAACCTTCAAGCATGACCCCCCTGCGGTAATTCTCCTCGCAAAGCTTTGTAAGGATGCAGCCTAAGACTATGGGCGCTATCGGGTAGTTGAAGCGCTTTAGGAAATATCCGATGAAGCCAAAGGCGAACATCCAGAATATATCATAGACGCTGTTCCTGATAGCGAAGGAACCTATCACCGACAGGATAAGGATCGTGGGCATCAGGATTCCTTTGGGGATCTCGACGATCTTCGTGAAGGCCTTGATTCCGGTGAGGCCGAAGACCAGCAGGAAGACGGACGCGAGCAACAGGCTCGCGACGATCAGCCAGAAAAGATCCGGTGTCTGTGAGATCAGGTTCGGACCGGGCCTGAGCCCCTGGATGGTCAGCGCGCTGATAAGTACTGCCGTGACCGCGTCTCCGGGGATACCCATGGTCAGCATGGGGATGAACGCGCCTCCGATAGCGGCATTGTTGGCAGATTCGGGGGCGATGATGCCCTCGACCGCGCCTTTTCCAAAGGGCGAGGTGGGATTCTTCACCGAACGCTTCGCCTGGTCATAGCTTAAAAGTGCCGCGATATCGCCGCCGGCGCCGGGCAGGGCTCCTACCAAAACTCCGATGATCGAGGACTTTATCGTCAGGGGAAGGAACTTGGCCGACTCCTTCCATGAGGGAAGGATCTTATCGACCTTCTGCTTCACCGGAGCCTGAGCCATGTCCGTGATCTGTATCAAAGCTTCCGACGCTCCGAAAAGGCCTATCATGGCGACGACATAATCGACGCCTGAATTCAGATAAACGATATCGAAGGTAAATCTCTTGATGGCTGTCTGTCCGTCTACGCCGACGCAGCCAAGGAAGATACCGATGCAGCCTGCGATCAGTCCGAATCTGACAGAACGTCCGCTAAGAGACCCTACCATCATCAGTCCCATGAGGGAGAGAATGAGGTAATCGATGGAATGGAAATTGCGGGCAAGATTCGCGACGAGCGGGGCACAGGTGGCCAGAACGAGCACGCCGAGCAGCGTTCCGATGACCGACTGTGAAGTTGCAAGGCCCATCGCCTCTCCGGCACGGCCTTTCTTTGCCAGGGCATAGCCGTCAAGGGCAGTGGCGACCGCTGCGGGAGCGCCGGGGATATTTAACAAAATAGCCGAACGTGATCCGCCGAAAACGGAACCGACGAAGACTCCGATCATGACCGCCAGAGCGCTGTGCGTCTCCCAGCCAAAGGTGAAGGAGACCAATAACGAGACCGCCATGGTTCCGGAAAGACCGGGTATGGCTCCCACGTAAACACCGGCACAGGTGCCGGCGGCGACCAAGGCGATGAGCCAAGGTTCACGGAAAACTACTGCCATATAGGATAAAGCTTCCAACATAACCTTTCACACCTCCTATTACGGAAATACCACGCTGAACAGCAGACGGAAGACCAGTACTATGAAGGCCATCACTATAGCAGTCCAGAGGATATTCTTCACATAATCCTTTTTCGTCAGGAAGCACATCGCGCCGTACAGGAACAGCGGGGTCGCGACATAGAAGCTCACCTTGAAGTAAAGGAGTATGCAGTACACCAGAATCATGCCGATCGTAACAAGAACGTTCGGAGGCAGAACATAGGCCAATGCCTTGCGCACCTTATCGATGCCGTTCGGCATACCGCTAAGCGGTGTTGTAAGCTTAAAATTCTCAATCACTGTAAGCAGAGCCATAAGAGTCCAAAGCCCGCTGACAAAAAGCGGTACGGCAGCCGCCGAAGCTATCTTGGGTTCCTTCATCCTTCCCCACAGCTCAAGTGACAGGGCAAGAGCGATGATGCCGGTCACCAGAAGGATGACCGCGAACACCTTTTCACCTGCTTCCAGAGGATGTTCCTTGATAATGATCATATCATCGGTATTCACATCTTCTTCAGGGAGCTTTTTTTCGATATCTTCACTCACAAAACTTCACTCCTTTTCATAAGAACAGTCGTTACACTCTGCAGAACTATCGATCCTGCAGCAATACCATCAGGCTCTTTTTAAGTCATTTGTAATTATTCAGCACCTCTGGCCGCCCCACAACGATGGATACTCAGCATCCTGAGTCTGTGGTCTTGAATAATTACGGCCATTTAACATATATTAGGTCTTTTACATCTATAGAACATTTTTAGGGCACACGAGGAGGCACATGATTTATACATGCCTCCTCGGTTATGTCAGCCTTCATAGCTTCAGATGAAGCCCTTTGACGGCTGTATTATTATGATTATCCGCAGCCTTTACTGCTGCTCGAGGGCCCCGCTGTTCTTCAGAGCGTTAACGGTATTCTCACGCCAGGAAGCGATGTAATTCTTCGCGTCCTCTCCGGTGTAGCCCAGGAAATTGATGTTGAAGTTCCCAAGGATCTCCTGATAGGACTCGGCGGGACCCGCCTCGGAGAAAGCCTTGGCAAGAGTCTCGATGACAGCCGCGTCAGTTCCCTCCTTGACGAAGACACCGTAGAAAGGTCCCCAGGGGAGATATTTCTCAAAATCGGGATACTCCTCGGTGATGAGCGGGACGTCCTTCATGATCTCTACGGGTTCTTTGGAAAGCATGCAGAGGAAATTCAGGTCGCCGGCCTTCCAATCTTCGATACCGGACTGAACCTTGCAAACAGTGAAAGCGCACTCACCGCTCATGACGGCCGTCTTCGCGGAAGCATCGCTGTCATAAGGAACCTGATTGAACTCCGCGCCGGTGACATCGGTGATGAATGCTCCGACTTCCCAGGGAAGGCCGCCTGTACCGGTCGTTGAAAGCTTGATGGTTCCGGGTGCCGCCTTGGCAGCATCAACAATCTCGGTGAAGCTGCTGTAAGGAGAATCCTTGCCTACTACGATTCCGACGACCTCGTCACCGATGAGATAGACGCACTCAAAGTTGTCATATGTGAGTTCGCTGATTCCAAGAACGTCATAAAGAGCGGGATTCTCGGCTCCCATGAGGAGATTATAGCCGTCAGTGGCGGCATCATAAACGTACTGGGTCGCGACAGAACCTGTAGCCCCGGTCATGTTCTGAATGACGATTGACTTGCCAAGGTTCTTCTCGGCAAGAGCTGACAGAGGGCGCATCAGTGAATCGGTGCCGCCGCCGGCTCCCCACTGGACTATGCCGTTGACGTTCTGCGTGGGATAGGCGCCGGAGCCGCCTGAAGACTGGGCGGAATTATTGGAGCCTGTGTTGCCGGACTGACCCTGAGTGGAGCTGCCCGTGGTGGAGCAAGCGACCATGGAGAGCGCCATCGCTGCCGCAAGAGCTGCTGCTAAGATTTTTTTCATTTCATTTCCTCCATATGATGTGGTGTGTGTTGTGTATGTTTTCTGTGCTTCTTGACGCTAATATTAGCGGTTTTTCAATAATTATGAAACCTACAAACCTGACCTTTGAGGTGGACTTTTTTGACCAGATGAGCGCGATCTACCACTTCCATATCAGGCAGCTGCTACAATATTATACTCAACATCACCCTCATTCCTTCTTCACCCGGTTTCTCAAGCCGCATCGATGAGCCGCCTTTGAAGAAAAGCTTCAGCCGAAGAAGAATATTTGCAAGACCGATATGCTCTCCGACAAACATATGATCCCCGACAAACATATGATCTCTGTTTGGTTCCATTGTCTCATTTGATATTTTCTCTAGCTCATCGTTCAGCTCTTGAAGCCGTTCAAGGCCGCAGCCCAAGCCGTTGTCCTCCATGACTATATCCAGCACTCCGCCATGCACCTCGGCGGTGAGCTTCAGGAAAGCTCCTTCACGGCGGCATATGCTTCCATGCTTGAACGCGTTCTCCGCAAGAGGCTGAAGGATCATCTTGGGAACAGTGATATGACCGGCCTCCGGACTCAGCATAAAAACCGGTTCCACTGGATATCCGAAGCGCAGGTTCTGAAGGTCGATATAGCTCTTGACGTAGCGGAACTCCTCCTGAAGCTCAACGCTGGTCTTCTCCAGGTCCATGCTGTAATGCATACGGCTGCCAAGAAGCGTTATGCAGCGGAATACCTCGTCCTGACCGTTCTGCAATGCCAGCGCGGCTATGCTCTGGAGTGTGTTATATAGGAAATGAGGATTGATCTGTGCCTGACGCATACGTATCTCCGCCTCGCGCTGCGCATTTGCCATGAGCTCCTGCTTCGCGAAAAGCTCCTCCATGGTTCCGAGCATCCTGTCCGTCTCTTCTATCAGGCGGCCGACCTCATCTCTGTCCTTATAAGTCACCTTCCCGCTGACCCTCTGGGACAGATCCTTCGATCCCGTGATCTCCCGGATAGCGCTGTCCATTTTTCTTATGGGGCTCGTCATATGTCTAGAAATGAGCAGCACGGCGACTATACAAATGATAAAGCAAAGGGTGATCAGAGCCACATTTCTGCCTATAAGGTGGTAGATATCCCCGAACATCGCGCTTGACGGAACCAGCTCAACCAGCTTCAGCTCAAGATTTCCCACATGGACCGCCTCCCAAAAAGCGATTCCTTCAAAATCATCCTCGCTGAATCTCCCAAAGCCTCCTGAACCGCATGCTTCAAAGATCCTCTCGACCTTCTGATCCGTGAATACCCCATTCTGTCCGAGAACCAGGCTCACTCCCGATGAATCCGTCAGGAAACCAATGTCATTTTCACCCGGAAAGGCCAGGCGCCGCAGCTCCTCCACCTCGACATCGAAGGTCACCGAGCCGATTACATTGCCCTCATCTCCGAGAAGCCTCTTCTGGAAGGAAAAAACCTCGACGTTCTGTCCGTTTATCGAGAAGCCATACGTACCTGACAGATGCGGACCGTAGCAATAGAGCTGGTCCTTCCTGACACTTTCAGGGATGCCGACATGATAGTAGCTTCTTCCATAAGAGCTTCCGCCCTTGCCGATAATAAAGCTTTGCCCGGATGGGTAAAGGTCCAGATAAATCTGGTGTTTCCGGATCCCTGCCTCGGCATCCATCATTGAGCGAAGGAACAGCGTGATACGATAACCATCGACAGACTTAAGCTCCTCCTGCCGGCTGAGCCTTGCTATCTCCGCGTTCGTACTGAAGCTGTTCGCCTGGCTGCTGATATAGGCGAGCATGATCTCCATCCGTTCCCGCCTGTTCTCCAGCTCCAGCACCTTGTTCTGTATCGCCGTACTCTCCATGCGGCGCATGGTGATGCTCTGCGTGGATACCGTCACCGTCAGGAGGCAAATGATAAGGGCGGCAAGAAGGCTGACGCAAAGCTTGCCCGCGTAGCTTAAGGATTTCCACCAATTCAAGTCACGCTCCTCCTCATTTATGGAATGAGTGATCATCCTTCATTTTCTCCGTTTCTGAACGACTCCCTGTACTCTGAAGGCGACTGTCCCTTCACTTTCTTGAACACCCTGCTGAAATATTTAGGGTCAGGCAGTCCCACCGCCGAAGCTATCTCTGCCGTCTTCATCCCATTTTTAAGCATAGTACAGGCCTGGCTTATCCTGAATTGGGTCAGATAATCTATCGGGCTCATGCCGGTCTCTTTTTTAAATGATCTCGACAAATGTCCCTGGCTTATGCCGAGATTTCTGGATAATTCTTCCAATGAAACCTCATCGTCATAATTCTCCTCAAGAATTCTCTTCGCCCTCTGGCACAATTCCGCCGTCGATACGCTCTCAGACTCAGGCATGTACCTCTTCTGGAGCATTGCAAGATCACCAAGAAGAACCTCGCAAAAGTGCTCCGCCGAAAACCGGCCGTCGTCGAGGCAATATGATTCACGGAAGATATCCGGAAGATGTATCGTCTTACCCTGCTCTTTTTGCCGGGCAAGAATCCATTTGCTCCGCTGGCTGTTGTACATGGCCCTAAAATTCTCGAGCTGACGGATAGTCACAACGCCTGCTCTCTCCAGATGCTGACCCAATTCCTGCACTGTCAGCTGTATCCTGTCTTCACCCCTGTCTCCCAGCGCCGCGAACAGAACCTTGTCCAGCCACATAAGCGAGCTGATGGGCGGCAGATTGCTCCTTGAGGCGGAAGAATCGTCTTCGATGCTGACAGAAGGCTTACAGAGATTGCAGGATACGGCAGCTTCCAATGCCTTTCTGTACGCGTCCGTCACCCCTCCGGGACAGGCTGCCCTGACAGAGATTCCGGCATGGAGGACAAATCCCGTTTCTTTTTGTATTGAAGCCAATATGCCGCGGCAGATATATTTTACCTCTTCAATATCCCTGACTCCGCTGATGAGCATGACAATCTCCGCCCTGTCGCCCCACATAGTGGACACGCCGAGCCTGTTCTGATACAGGTAGTCAAATATCATCCCCTGAA
The DNA here is from genome assembly GCA_902770965.1 of uncultured Lachnospiraceae bacterium. GTDB lineage: Bacteria > Bacillota > Clostridia > Lachnospirales > Lachnospiraceae > RUG11623. Next base: position 30,967 of record CACXUY010000016.1, read on the forward strand.
GGGAATATTTTGAAAATATTTCTTTCTTAAGATGCTGAAGGCTGACCACGCCTATGCCGCAGCTTGCCGCGTCCAGCCATGGAGCCGAGGCGCAAAGCTTCGAAAAAGCATCTCTGTCAGGGGTCGTGCCGATCGTCCCCATGAAGGCGGAAAAAAGGCTCTGTACCTGCCGGCGTTCAGAATCCTCAAGCTGCCCCGTCATCTCACGGCATTTTCCCACCGCTTTTTCGACAGCGTTGTTGACCGCCTCGCGGTCTATCGGCTTGAGAAGGTAATCGACGCTGTCGAGCTGCATCGCTCTTTTCGCGTATGAGAATTTGTCATACGCCGAAATGAAGATCACCTGAGCCATGCTGCCGTCTTTCCTGAGCCGCTCGATGAGATCCAGACCGCTCAGTCCCGGAAGGTTCACGTCCGAGAGAATTATCTCCGGTTTTTCACGCTCCAGAATATCAAGCGCCTGTTCAGCTGATTGGCTGGTAAGCACCGTATCTATGCCGAAGGATTTCCAATCTACCAGCATCTTCACCACCATTACTACGGGCGGCTCATCGTCTATGATCAAAGCTTTCATGACTTCCCCTTGATTGTTTCATGATCTACTTCCCCTTGATTGTTCCATGATCTAAGAATATGGAACTCGACCTCATCGTCACATCGTCACTGTATTCAGTTCGCATTGGTTCTCCTCCAGAAAAAATATAAAAAGGATTATCAAAATCGAACCTTATATCGTAATACCTTTGGCTCTCTAACAGTTATTATATTTAAGTCGAATTTATGTGATTCCTCGGCTGCTTCATCTAGTCCATATCTCATAACCCTGCCGTTTGGCTGAATCATATACCGGCTGCATGTTTTTGCTTAGTATCCCGACAAACTCCTCCCATGAATTCCCCGGTCGGTACAACTCTTGTCCAGCCCAGATCGAATGCAGATTATCCCGCCAACACCCTTCATAAAGCTTATGTATTTGGGGTTTATCATGCATAAGCTGATATAGAATATACTGGTTTTCAGAAAAACGTTGAAAGAAAGGATCCCATTTAGGCAGCCTGTTACTTTTTACTGAATTCAGAGAAGAATCCATCGGCATCAGATTCCACAGCTCATCATTCATGACAAATGACCATGGGATGAAATGGTCAATGTCATATTTCTTCAGCTGCACGGGTTCATCTGTAAATACATCCCTTACCTCATGCAAATCCAGTATCCCCTTCCACAGCAAGCGCACTTTGCTAAGCTTGCGCATCTTTTCATCCATTGGTGCCAGCTTGTAAACAAGACCGGGAACTTCCGGATTATTATTCTGAAGCCATCTGACCTTCTCATACTGGATCCATCCTAGAATTGAAACAGTATTATCCTGTATCATACGAATCCACTCCGGGTGGAAGCGCACTTCCCTTGACAGCTTGCTGCTTGTGCCGAATGTATAGGGCAGCGCCGTTTTGCTGATGCTGAATGCCTCGACATATGCCGTTAGTCGGCGTATGGAATTCCAGCAAACGTTGGTATCCCCGGCATTTGCGAAAAAACCTGCCAGTGCGCGGTAGGGCACCATATGTGTCAGCTGCTCTTTCGCATTATACAATTCCTTTTTATGTTTACGGATTTCATTTTTTATCTCAACCTTTGAGGCATTGGAAGACAGATCACTCAATTCCGATAGTTTTAATATCGCCCTTTCCAGTCCGTCCCGAACACTGCCATCACTCCCCATACCGCTTAGATGTATATGGAACTCACGCACTGAATACCAAGCGTTGCAGATCATTTCATCAATAATCATATCAAACGTTGTTTCTGATATGCCTTCAGCAATCAGATGCACAATTGCCTCAAGCCAATAGAACTTATAGCAATAAGATGGGTCTTTGAGCATCAATGCGAAGCTTTGTATGTCCAAGGAATTGTAATACAACGCATCAATCTCTAAACGCGTCTTGCCAAGGTATTGAGCCATCGCTCCTCCCTTCCCGGACGTACATCATCCGTTATCCATGTATCAATAATCTGCAGCGACGGTACCTCTTCCATCAGCTTCCTTAATGTGTCTTCCGTTAAATCTATGAAATACCTCCCCCTTCTCATCCCTTCAAAACTGCCATATCTGAACGATGTGTAGAGTACCCCGGAATCCTTCAGCGCATCGGAAATCTTTCGCAGGACATCCACAAGCTCCCTTTTGGGGATGTGAAGGATAGATGCACAAGCCCAGATCCCGTCATACTGATTGATTGAAGACAGTTCATCGAACAGCATCTGTTTCACCGGGTTGCCGATTAATTCAGAGGCAATACGACATAATTCGGGGGAACCATCAATCGCATCCACTCGGTAGCCGCGACTCAAAAATGCTATTGCATCCCTGCCGGAACCACAGCCAAAATCCAGAATATACGCCTGAGGTTTAAGCATATTTAGAAAGCGCTTCTGTGCATCATGCATGTCTGCGGATAATGTCCCTTCGACAAACACATTCGCATTCCTCTGATAATAATCCAAAGTTGTTTTTACTGCATCCATTTTCTACTAGACCTTGTTAACACATTTTTACATTTAGATGTTATCTTCTTCAGTATCTGGTTTTTACAACCGTTACTGTAAATATTCATTGTTGATTGTAGCACAGCGAAATAAAATCTACAATCTTAAGGTTATTTCGTACTGATCCAAGCAGATATAGTCATCATAACACCAATCAGTGTCCTCTCATACGGACATTATATAGCCATCCACTCATCTAACAAACGGACAGACATTACTGTTTCCAAACTAAAAAACGGACCATTTGGTCCGATATAACTGTTATATTAGGGCTTGCTGAATAGCTACCTTTTTACAACAACGTCAGCTGTAATTGGTTGTCCTTCAGCCCCGAAAAAAGGTAAAAAATAGTTGATACGAAGAAACGGTATGAAAACAACACCCCCTGTCGGAAGAGTCGTTCCATACGATGAAGCGACTCGGTTGGGCTTGATATATCTATTATAATAGGTCATTGGCAGTGATGTGTTTATTCGACATAATATCAGTGACACTTAAAATACAGTAAGGGAAATATGCGGTTGTTGGCTTTATCTCTGTGCAGCATAATAGCCATAGTTGTAATAGATTGGACATCTGCCTCCAGCCACTGAAAGACAAGTTTAATGAATCGGTTGGTATTTGTGAGTAAAAACGTTCAGAAGAAAGCTAACAGTATCGATAATAACCCACATAGCTGATTATCTGCCAGCGAAATCTGGAACCAGCTTTCACGAAGTATCCATTCACCTGAAGAATAAGCCCTGTTTCCGCTATGCTTTCCTTATCTCTTCCTTACCACGTATTTCTTTGACCAACTCATACACAGTCGTGCATGGACACATCTGCGACGGCTTTGTGTACCCATTTTTTACACACTGCTCGTACATCTGCTGTGCTATTGTAACCGCCTTACCTTCATCGCCATACTCTCTGAGTCTATTGTAGATGCTCTCGTCTGATTTTGAATACCTGTGTCCGGTTTTCTTTTCATATAACTCCCCGAAACGATGGCAACAATTCCATGATTCCTGAACTGACGACATGCTTCCAAAATATGCATGCATCCAAATCTCAAAACATGGATTAGACCATCCAACTTGTATACCTTCTCTCTCGGCATCCTCTATGATCTGGTCAAAATCCATTACTTCATCACGATCAAAAACAATCCACGGAATCATGTACTGCGCTTCATAAGCAGTCATCTCCCTGCATTTTTGAATCAGGTTTTTAGTTTTGGTTTCCACAACTTTAAGGACAAGTTTGCGTTGGATGTTTTCGGGCAGATTCTTACGCAGACCGTCAAAATAACAGCGTTCTGTTGCTTCAGTATCCGTAACAATGAGATAATACCCCATCTCAGGGATCTGTCGTCCCTGACGTTTACTTCTTCCGGCACGCTCCCCCATCCTGTCTTTTCGAGCCAAACTCATTCCTCATCATATACATCAAAATGTCGCAAAACAGGTATGGCGCCGTACTTCCCTAAAAGATAGTTTTTCTCGTAGCTTTCGTCCTTGCGGACCCTTGCGCCATCTTCGTCAATGAAATCAGCCAGAGAATAAAGCTTCGTGGCTCCTTGCCTGTCTTTTTCTGTGAACCATATCTCATCACGACGCAAAAGGTTATTGGAAAGCTGCCAAGTATCATGAGTTGTGAACACAAGCTGAGCATGCCTCGTGTTTACCTCAGGATTTAAAAACGTCAATATGAAATTACGGACAAGCAACGGGTGCAGCCTTGCATTCAACTCATCTATGCAGTATACACCGCCTTTTTGAAGCACATCCTGCAATTTCTGATATAAAGCGAACATCTTCAATGTCCCCGCCGATTCTTCCTCCAAAGGAATCTCTACTGTCTTATCCGAATTAAATTTTCGGTGTACTGCAGTGACCCTGTACTTATCTGCTTTCTCCTCTGACCCATCAAATGGTGCCTTTTCTACACGAAAGTCTTTTATCGAATCATCAAACGAAGCCAAATACCTGACAACATCTGATCTTACCGCAGGATCATCCACAAATCCCTTCGGAAGTCTGTTATGCATTATCAGGCTGGTTATAGGATTACCAAAATCCGCAAACTCATTACATAAAAACCAATCACGAACCAATTTGCATTTTGCATCCTTTAGTTTTGCGCCAAGCGAGATAACCAGTACCTTTGTATCCAGAGCAACCTCGATATTCTTACGACTGCTCTTCGGCAACCCACTTAAATCAAGCGTGTCTGTATCGCGATAGAATATCGCTGACATCTTACGTGCAGTTCTTGCCCTTGAATTCAGCCATTCCTCCGTGATACCACTGTTACCTATGCAAAATCCGTAATTATACACTCGCTCTGAAGCATCGTCTGGCAGAGTAAAATATACTTCAAAAACAGTATCGGCATCCTCGGTTTCGTCTGATAAAAGAAATGGTGTTGGCCTGATAAACCGAAATTCTTCCTCTTCATCACCATATTTAAATGACTGAGCGACATAAAATGACATAAATTCAAAAGCACTGTATATATTGGATTTCCCACTTGCATTTGCGCCGTAGATAGCGGCAACCGGCAGTATCCTTTCATTGCCTATTGTTACCACACGATCTGAAAACTCCGTCATCTTGGCAGCTGACATATCCAGAATAGTTTCGTCTCTGAACGATTTATAATTCTTGAAGCTAAACTGTATAAGCATAATCATTCCTTCCTTTCACATCAATTATACATGTCTTGCTTCAATTATCAACATCCAACTTCGCTTTTTTCTCATTAATGTGCATGAAATGTCTCGTAAGGATTGTGCATGGCTGTTTTCTTGCCATTTTCACTCAACCAATTCTCAGGAACGTCTCTCTGCCCGCAATCTCCTCACCAGCGCACTCTTCCTGAAAAATGCTATGCCGTAGCATATAACCTCATATTCATCCAATCCCTTGGCATATTCGCAATCAGCTATCTGGCGCAGGGCTTCTTCACAGTCGTGTTCCATACTGTCTTTGCTGGCTGTCCGACCGCTTCGCTTCGATGATAAGGACACGATGGTTATCGTCATCCGTCAGCCTGATGTCCGGTCTTCCCAGACCAGGCTCTTTATTGCTGTCTACCTCATATCCTCTTCCGACGAAGACACCCGCAAGGAATGCATGATAATAATCCTCATGATAATCCATATAGCTGATCGTCTGCCAGAGCAAATCAGAAATGGCTTTTGAGGCTGCTGCTTCATCGCCTGACCACAACGCCTCCATCAAACTCCTCTGCTTGGAGATATCTAAATGCTCCGAGAAGAAGCTTGCGACCGTATCCTGAAAGATACCGGCAACCTCCTTATTCGGTATTTTCAAGCTTAATATATCGCCCTCCTCGTCCGGATCTGCTTTTGTAAGGTAACCGGTCATCAGCAGGACACTCCATAAATTGTTCTCCGTATCGTGCAGCGTATCGTAGGTCAGATCATCCGAGACATTTACCTGAACAGTTCCCCCATTCATCAATTCTTCAAATTTGCCCTTAACCCGAAAATCCATGCGTTCCACAAAATCACGAATAATGCCGTTGCTGCTGGTATTCTTCCAGTAATTCTTCGGCTTCGCTGTATTTCGGTAAAGAAGATCCGATGCATAATACATCACATCCCAAGGACAATAGACTGCCTCACTTCCTATGATATAGCCATCATACCATTCTCTGAAGACTCCCCGCTTTTCTTCCAGACCGGCCGCATTCAACAGTTCATCCACTTCCGTCTGCGTGAAACCAAAATAACGGCTGAACCTATCGTCCAACACCGTATAAGAAGCAAAATTATTCACGCCGGTAAAGATGCTCTCCTTCGCGATCTTCAAGCATCCGGCAACGACACCGAGCTTCAGGTAATCGTTAGTCTTTAGGGCTGAGCTCATAATTCCGCGAATCACATCCAGCATCTTCCGATAATAACCATCCCCGCCTTCCTTTACCTCGTTCGCCTTTGCCAATGGCACATCATACTCATCTATCAGCAATATCGCCTGCCGGCCAAAATGTGCGCTCATCATGCGGAGAAGCGTAAGAAGCGAGCTTTGTATCTCAGCATCAGAGGCGGTTTCATTCATTAATCTTTCGAACTTCTCAACATCAGCGCGGTTTACCCTGTCGCTGCTCTCAAGGTACTCATTTTTCTTGCATAGATCAGCAATGATGCTTTTTAGCTTGGCATATGCTGTATCAAAAGACAGCGACTCAGCATCCTTAAATGATACGAAAAGCACAGGATACTGATTCATCCATTCTGCGCAAAAATCCCCATGCTTCATTATATCCAGACCGTTAAAATCAGGCTTGCTGTCGCGCTGAATATCAAAAAAAGACTCTATCATGCTCATGGTGAGCGTTTTTCCAAACCTGCGGGGACGAGTGAACAAAGTCACTTTGCTTGTATTATCATGAACAAGATCGTAGATCAGCTCTGTCTTGTCCACATAGTAACAGCCGCTGCTTCGAAGTTCATGAAAATTTTCTGCCCCTATGAGAATTCGAACAGGCATGACCTTTCCCCTCCTTTTACTGCCTATTTTTTTACCGCAACACTTCCTGTATTTGATTCTATGAGTCATTTCTTTAAGATGAACTATCCATAAGTATTCAGCACCCCAGACTCGGGATGCTGCGCATCCCTCGTTGCGGGCAGCCAGAGGTGCTGAATAATTACCAGGTCATTATATCATAGGGGAATAATATCTACAAGTATAATTTATTTCGTACTGTTACAGGCGGATATGTCCATCATGACCATCAAATCGCTGCCACACGTTTTACGAGCGGCGACGATTCCCACGTAAGATAATGCTGTTAATGACAGCGGCCGCTGCCAGACCGATCAACACGCCAATCCCGATAAGTCCTATGCTTGAAAAGCCTCTGCCGTCTTCCTGTAAGGCTATCGCCGTCTCCGTCTCCGGCCCGACGGTTTCTGTCATGGCAGGTTTTTCCTGCGGATCATCCTCATCGCCTGCTTCCGTTGTCGCTTCCTCTTCCGTCCCGGCGATAATCTCCATGGCCAGCACTTCCTCCAACGGGTACGAGAACTCAACGAAATCAAACTCTATATCATATTCTTCACCGGGATCCTCTGGATGGACCGGATACATAACGACGCCGTTCAAAGCGCCAGAGGCTGTATTCATCTCTGTGAATATCGGTTCTCCGTTGCCTGCACTGTTTTCCGCCAAGGGAAGCCTGCCCATCTCTCCGCTCTTTATATCATAACGCCATATGCCATCGTCTTCACAGATGAAGAGGCAGCCCCCGCCGCCGTAAACATATTTCATCAGCTGCTCGGATGGAGCATCGATATAACGAGCCTCATCCTCGGCTTGTCCGTATGCAGTCCTGACTATCTTATTTGCGGAGCGATTCAGAAAATACCATTCTCCATCCACATAATTATAATGTACTTCCTCCTGCCACGGGTTGTTGATGCCGAAAAATGTATCATCGAAGCTCCCGGAAGGCCCGGATTCCGGTAATTTATCCACGGAACCGTCTTTGGTATAGTCAGCCATGATTGACCAGCCATAGTGGCCCAGCCCATCTGTCATCTCATCATCACTCTTCAGGAAAAATATATGGCTCGCCGCTCCCAGGTCCCAGATATCATTATTTTGATCCCACCTGCCGGTATACCCTTCCATATACCTTGGATTATCCCATGTCGGATCCGCGTGATACCACGCCCCTCCTACCTGCAGCATGGTCCAGCTATGGTGCATAGCATCACTGTCCACACGGATACAGGGTATTCCGCAGTCAGATAAGAGGTAACAGTAAGCTGTCGCATTGGCGACACATACCGATATATGGTCTCTGAACACGGAGAGACCTGAATAGCTTTCGCTGTCATATACCTCCACCCCGTCCTCGCCGATGCTCTCCAACGGCGGATAGTTGGATACCGCAATGATATAATCATACAGCGCCAGGGCCTTCTCCACATCGCTCATTTCATCTGAAACAACCGACATTGCAACGTCATACTCCTTTGTCAGCTTTTCCTGTGTTCGAGCAATCAATCCCACATCCGCGCTGCCATCCGGACGTGAATAATAATCATCGTAATCAATGCCTATAGACATAAGCTTGTTCGGACCCACGCCATATTCATTGCTCCCTTCGACAGGTTCAGTCTCAGGCAAAATAAAGGCATAAGTTTCCTTATGTGAGCCAAGGGTAAAGCAGGCTCGTTCCGCCCTGCAGTCATCGCATATGTCGAGCACCTTCTGGTATTCCTCACTGAACCTGTCGGAGTACATATTCACGATGATATCCATGTCCGAAAGATCTGCCTCAGCTTCACCTGCCTCGACGGCCCGGTCAAGCCTTGCCCCGATCTCGGTAAGCATTTCCTCTGTCAGCTTCGTCTCCGCGTATACCGGACGAGCCATGACCATCAGCAGAACAAGGCTTACAAATAATAGGAACCCGATGCTCCTGCCTCTTGACATGCCCTTCTTTTCCATAAATGTACCTCCCTTGCATAATTATACGCCAAAACACTTTATGCGATTTCACTCTTGACAAGCTAAGCGGCAGCTTTCTTCTGTACGATATGTTCAGTCCTGCGCCGCGAGAAGATCCTGATTCCCATACTTCCTCACCTGACACAGCCGGATGTATAACCCATCGGCAGTAATATGCCAAAACAATAAACTGATTTGGAAGAGCTGATCATGCTATGTATCCAGAAATCGCCCTTACAGTAAGTATAACTCCATGTTGTATGAATTACAACAAAGAACGCTTTCGTCGGAAATCCGTCAAATAGTCGAAATCCGTCACATAGTCAAAATCCGTCACATATCGTTTTTTTCTTGCAGGAGCGTATATCGCTTTTTCGGAGCATCTTCATGGTCTGTTGCTCCTTTCCACAGTACATGCCCTACAGCAAACAGCAATACCTGGGCAAAATGATGGTTGCGCGGTGAAAACTATCTTTATTGTCCGGCTTTTTCATGACATCATGTCTGTTTGAAGCTTTCAAAAGTTCAATCATTTTACCCGTCATGCCTCTGTCCACACACATCAGATCGCGGATGTGTTTAACGGACACATTGGGATACTCATTATGTTCCCGGTCTATCCCCTGACTATGCTCCGTCTATTCTCCGTGCGAACCTCGGCTTTAATCTCGAAAAAAGGCCGAAATCCATCATAACATAGCGATGTTCCGCACGAAACACATAACACTCTGCGTTGATGCTAAATATTATGCTTGACATCTGATATTTTTGTGATATCATTATGATATCATATATCTCGCCGTCAACGTAATATAACGCAGGCGGTCAAACAGGCCGGCTCGAGAACATCAGCGATATCGGGATATATCCTGAAAGCGTTTTTCCCTAACGATCAAGATATCGGTGATGAGACCGGTCCCGTAGCGAGACTTCTCAATGCAAACACCTCTCGGAAAGGAGCATTTTATGGAAGAAAGAGTACTCAACAATAAGAAGAACGGAATGGCGATGATGCTTCTCTTCATAGCAGCCTACATTCTCGCCATAGTTGTATTTATCACAGGCCTCGCGCTCCACCCCGCCTTGACCATCGCGGGATTTCTATGGCTCTGCCTGGGCTGGATTCCTTTCTGTGGACTGAAGGTTTTAGGACCTCAGGAAGCGATGGTGCTCACGCTTTTTGGCAATTATGTCGGTACGATCCGTGACGCGGGTTTCTATTTTGTCCATCCGTTCTGTGTCGCGGTCAATCCGGCTGCCAGAACCAAGCTGCGCCAGTCAGGAGATGTGAACGGAGGCGAGCACGATGGTACGGCTGCACTGATCGCAAAAGCTGCCACCGGAGGATCCGCGAAGATCGCCTCCCAGGAAAGCAAAAAAATCTCTCTTAAAATCATGACTCTCAATAATGCGAGGCAGAAGATAAACGACGTGCTCGGTACGCCTATCGAGATCGGCATCGCGGTCATGTGGAAGGTTGATGACACGGCAAAAGCGGTCTTCAACGTTGACAACTACAAGGAGTATCTGTCCCTGCAATGCGATTCCGCCCTCCGGGATATCGTCAGGCTGTACCCTTACGATGTAGCTCAGGGTGTCGACACCACAGGCGACGGGCAGGCTGACGACGGTTCGCTCAGAGGCTCTTCCATAGTCGTCGCGCAGCGCATACGTGACCAGATTCAGGCAAAGGTTGAGGAAGCCGGGCTGACTATCATTGACGCGCGTATCACCTATCTCGCCTATGCGCCCGAGATCGCCGCCGCCATGCTTCAGCGCCAGCAGGCATCCGCGATAGTAGACGCACGCAAGCTGATCGTCGATGGCGCGGTAGGCATGGTGGAGATGGCTCTCGACCGCCTCAGCGAAAAGCATATCGTGGATCTTGACGAGGAACGCAAGGCCGCCATGGTTTCCAACCTGTTGGTGGTGCTCTGCGGCAATTCCGAGGCACAGCCAATCGTTAATACCGGCTCCCTGTACTGATTTGCAACATTTCAGCACCCCGGGGCAAACGCTGATAAACAATAAACGGACGAAGCGCTTGCATTCTGAACGATTATCAGGGATTGGCGGATCGCAGTCATAAGGAGGTGGCTGAATGGCTGAAAAAAAACAGATTCCTCTCCGTCTGAACGAAAAACTGTACAATGCTATCGCCGCTTGGGCAGAGGATGATTTCCGTTCAGTCAACGGTCAGATCGAGTATCTCCTCACAGAATGCGTCCGCCAAAGGAAAAAGGACGGGAAATATGTGCCGGAGCACCTCGATGAACCGCCTGTGCTGGACATCAAGTAAACCTGCATGCCGGGCGAAGCCCATATAGGGATGCATCCATAGTACGCCTGTATGCTACCACAGTTTTCATACTTTGTGGCATCACAGGCGTACTATGGAAATGGATGTTACTTTAGAAGTCGGCCCCCTGCGGAGCAGGGTGGCCATATAGGGATGCATTCATACACGCATGTATGCTGCAACGACTTCTATACGTCGTGGCAGCACATGCGTGCTATGAATGTTTACTATGTTATCCCCCACGGGAGTTAGGGTGTCATACTGACATTGCTGACAGCGTATTGAATCCAAAATAATTATCAATACCCACATACATAATTTATATACTCTTCCGTAATCCGCCCTTTTGACATTAAAGGCATAGTTCGCTCTACCTTCTATATTGTGTACATATGTTGCACAATATGATATATAAACTCGCACGCTTACGTTGTAGACGCCACCACGCATATAAGTCTCCGCGTGGCTCGTCTGTATATAAACGGTTGAAGGAAATGAAACCAATCAAATATCATATAATGAAACAAGCAAAAGCACTAATTCATATTTAACTTATCCGCCATATTCGGTGTCATATTCATATGCTTTTCAATCTTCTCAATAAGTTTTAGATCTGCGGGAAGCCACTGGACACTATGCAATGTATCTTTTGACAGCCATCTGGCTTCTTTTGCCTCCAAGAGTTTTAACTGTCCGTCAACCACCTCGCACCAGAAGCAATCCATCAAAAGATGGAACGTCGGATAATCATATTCAACGGTTTCGATCAAATCACCGACTTTGATCTTCGTGTCCAGCTCTTCCTGTATTTCTCGCTCAAGTGCCTGCTGTGGAGTTTCACCAGCTTCGATCTTCCCGCCGGGAAATTCCCACTGACCTTTGAACTCACCATAGCCTCTGGCTGTAGCAAATATCGATTTCTTTTCTTGCAGGGAATCACATATCACTGCTGCAACTACTCTAACTGTTTTCATCTGTTTTCTCTGTACGTCATCCTTTTCTTGCACATCATCTTTTTATCTCTGATCATCATCTTTTTATCTCTGATCATCTATGACCGTCTGATTTACCGATAAAATAAGGAATACCGCTGATGCTTATCTGCTAACCGAAATAGACACCAGCGGTTCTCTTGCTCTTACAATTCTGAAATATCCTTAGGTGAAAGCCCCGTAATGCTCGATATCAAGTCAGATGGCATGCCTAATTCTTTCATTCGTAATGCATCCTGCTTATGTGCATCTGCTTTTCCTATCGCCTTTCCTCTAGCTTCCCCTTTTTCCTCTCCTCTCGCCTCCGCTTCATGCATCAAAGTCCTATGGTCTATCTCAGCGTCCATTCTTGCGCGTATCAGGTCGCGCTCTGTAGGGTTCGACATTATCAGTTCCATAGTCTTCACCGCCTCCTTTATTCCGGGATTGCCAAGTCCATGCACCTTTTCCCATGAATCCGCCCTGAAAGCCTTCGCCCACTCGACCAAGCCCTGTACCTCTTGTTCACTGGTTGCGGTATCCGTCTGAGTAAGGGATACCCCCATCACGTTCTGCGCCGACCGGAGGTTCGTGGGCGAGAAACCCATGATTGTCGACGTGCTGCATATCTGGGGGCAAAAGCTGAACTTCCATCCCCATTTCCATGTATGCATTTCCGGCGGGGGATCACACCTGACGGGAAATTCATCGAGACAAGGCACAAGGGCTTCTTCCTTCCAGAAGCCGCGGTCCCAACCATGTTCAAGAGCATAATTCTCACATATTTCTCTGTTCCCTTAAGGAGTATTACCGGGATGGCAGGCTGGACCTTTCCCTGACTGAACACCTGAAGTCCGGGGATGGGTGGAAATCTTTTGTGGACACTCCAAGTAATCTGTATCCGCATTTTTCTGCATAATCACCACATGGGATCATTAGCTTTTGTTAAATGAGTCTGTTCCAATCACTATAAGCATAAAACATCGGAACCGTCCCACCAAAAGATCCGTAAATAACAGACACGGCTTATGTTCTCCGAATATTTATATTGCATGTCACTCCAGATTTCGCCCATTGTATCATGGAATTCACTGTTAAGGGGGGAAAATGTCTTGAAAGAACTCAGCACAGTCCTTGATCCATTTATCATTCCCCCAGAATCTTTTCAAACTCTGCGCCAAATGCCTCTTGGAAGGCATCTTGTTCAGCTTTTAGATCATCCTTCGCAATTCGCTCGATCCTCTCTGAACCTATCCATCTAAGCTGATTGGCAGCATTTTCTGTCTTAATGGCTACCTGCGTGTACTCCGGTCCGATCATAAGAAGCTTAATCGCATCTTCAGGTTTCAGATAACCACTGCTTATGATCCCCAGAGTCTCGAATATCGTGTCATTAGCTATCGGACCGATGATTACGTCAGCTTCTAAATCGTCCTGCAGCCGCCGATTATTGAAGATATACCGGAACCAATCAGTATCCCTGTCAAAACGATAAATTGTCAGACCGCACTCATCCATCTCGTACTCATTGACAACGGCGTTCTCCCCTGCCCAGCGATAAGCAAACTCTTTATCAGGAGTGAGGTAGAATCCCCATCCGAAATCAGCATTTTTTCGTCCATGGTGTATGTCAGGAATCCTTATCTCACGGTCACTGGTATGGTAAAGAATCATATTCTCTCCTCTAGATCAGCTACTTTTTACAGCTCCCGGGGCTAACCTTGGCATCCTGCAAGTCTTACACTGAATGTTTTGAATCATCACAAAAAACACCAATGCATCAAGCGTTTCATTTATTTTTGTACATAACTTCCATAGATTCTACTTCTACTACTTATCCCTGCAGCGTTGCCTAATATTAAGAGTTATTCATACTTCGCAGCCTACCTAGCTGCCTAAATTGCGGAAAAATACGTGCTGAACCAACAAAAAAGTATATGCACTCCGCATATGCTATAGTGGTATTAGCAAGACACCATACAGAACGGGAGACTTATACCATGAATAGCATAGCAGAAATCATCGAAAACAGCAAACAACTTTTAGACATCAGCAGCCCTTACATGTGATATCGGCTCTTTTATCAATGGGGAGTTTATGAAATTGGCATATCGCTCTATAAAAAGTGCCAAATTGCTGTTCTTACACAAGAATACTGCCCAGTAACGGAAAAAAAATAATGGCGAGGACCAAGCATGAATCCCCGCCATTTCAAAAAAACAGTCATTCTGTGCCTGACTCTCCAACACAACACAAATAAAGTTTGACGTGTTGAAGAAGCACAACATTCAAGCCGCAGCCCACGGCAATTATCATAACAACAGTTTGAGCAGAAGCTTCAGGATCTTAGCACCGCTTAAGCCTCCTGACGATGCTGCCGCAGGCTTAGATGCTCCTGAGAACAGAGACAGGAAATTGCCCAGATTGGCGGCATTAGATGTCTGCTGCACCTGTTGCGTTGACCCTCCAAGGAGGCTAAGCAGATTGTTGTTCGCAGCCTGAGTGTTGCCTCCGGAGAACATGGCAAGCAGATCGTCCATGCCAATCGCGGGAGCAGCTGCCTGTGTCTGAGCCGGCTTTCCGCCACTCAATAGCTGCAGACCCCCTCCTGATGGCTGCTGAGTATTTCCCACCAAACTTCCTATCTGGCTGAGCATGCTCGTCATCTGGGACATGTCGCTTGATGAAAGGTTAAGTCCGGCTGCCTGTGCGAGAGAGTTGAGCAATGAGGCGCGGGTCGCTTCCCTGTCACCCACAGCTCTCGTGACAGGCTTATCCGCCTCCGCCTGGAGCTGCTGCTGAAGCTCCGGACTGGCACTGATCGCTTCGATCAACTTCTGAATATTATCGTTTTCCATAGCGCTGTTCCTCCCAACTTTTATGATGATTGATGACATAATCTTTACTGACTATATAGGTGATACATCCATATCAATGATGCATCCCACATGACCCGAAAATAGCCCCTGCTCAGCTTCTTTACAAGCTGAGGGAAATGATCTTACCTGAGCTTTTATAAAAGATTATAATACACAGAGCAACCCTTAGCAATCATTTCCGAAAATATAGATCGGAATCTACATATATTTATATTAAAGCCGCCATTTTTTATAATCAATTACCTCACTGTATTCGTTCTCGGCAGTCCTCACAACTCTGTCATCACTTCAGCGAAGTCCTCTTTACACACGTTACATTTTCTCATTTTCTATGTCTAAATGTTACATCTAATTACTTACCGTATTTATCTGTTGAAAGATAGTCCCCAGCAGTGCTATACTATGCTTGTTGTTTCGTCGGCGTATTTCCTCAGGCTCGAGCAAACACTCTCTTTTATACGGAAGCTTAGAGTATTAATAACCGAATACACAACCGAATTCATTAACATACACGGGTTTACTTTAATAAATTCCTGAGGTACAGGCAGACAGACGAAAACTTGCTTTCGGATAACTGCATGCACCTAAGAACAACCGGCATGCGCACAGACCTGCGAAACGACGCAGGGGAAAGTGCGAGTATCGGTTAGCGTGGCTGGCGTGCGAAGCAAAGAGCTACGGCGGAAATTAATATATAGTGTTGCCAGCAACCTGGCATGCAGGTTTACTGTACACATGCCCACTCAATAATAACGAGGTGATTTTATGGCTCTACCTACAACTATCCAAACCCTCCTCACCGGCAATGTGGTAGAGTGGGCTCGCATCGAATTTAAATCAACCTGGGATGCGGAAGCATCTCTGAAAACCATCACCGCCTTTGCCAACGACCTTGACAACTGGAGCGGCGGCTATATAGTACTTGGTGTGCAAGAGAGACATGGTCTTCCGATCAAGCCTTGCGATGGCGTGCCGTTGGATAAAATTGATGCCTGGCAAAAAGACATTTTTGAAAAATGCAAGTTAATCCGTCCCGGATATACGCCTATCATCGGCCTCGATGAGTTTAAAGGAAAAACTTTTATCATCATCTGGTGCCCAGGCGGTGATACGCGACCGTATTCTTGCCCGAAAACGATGGCGAAAAATGACAAAGAACGTTGTTATTTCATACGCAAAGGCTCCGCTACCGTGATTCCCAATGACGACGAGCTGAAGGATCTTTTTGCACTCGCAAACAAAACTCCTTTTGATGACCGCGTGAACCATCTAGCAGAGATTTCGGACATCAATTACACACTGATCAAGGCATATTTAAAAGAAATCGGCAGTTCGCTTTACGCAGCAGCTGACAATATGCCTTTTATCGATTTGTGCAAAGATATGAATCTTATCAGCACGCTGCCGGAATACTTAAAGCCTAAAAATGTCGCTCTGATGTTTTTCAACCCTGAGCCTGAGCGATTCTTCCCCTGCGCCCAGATCGACGTAGTGCAGTTTCCCGAAGGAGACGGCGGCGACAAAATCATTGAGAAAACCTTCACCGGTCCCTTGCATGAGCAGCTCCGCACAGCACTGCGGTACATACGCAACACGGTCATCACCGAGCAGGTTGTGAAAATGCCTGACCGGGCAGAGGCGGAACGTTTTTTCAACTATCCTTATGCCGCTATCGAGGAAGCGCTATCGAACGCCGTATACCACAAAGCATACGATCAGCGGGAGCCGATAGAAGTGCGGATTGAGAAGGATATGATAGAGATTATCAGCCACCCGGGACCGGACCGTTCCGTGACGCTGGAAGGACTCCGCACCTTCAAGGTCAGAAGCAGACGCTATCGGAATCGACGAATCGGCGAATTCTTGAAAGAACTGCATTTGACCGAGGGTCGGAACACTGGCTTCAAGAAGATCCTTAACGCACTCAAGAAAAACGGTTCTCCGCTCCCGGAATTCGAGACCGACGAGTCGCATGACTACTTCATCACGCGCCTTTTTGTACGCGAAGGATTCTATGACTATGAGAATGGCACGGAAATAGTTGCGGAGAATAGTGCGGAATATAGCGGGAGGAGGATAAAAAACGGAAAGAGTGGAAAGAGCGGGAAAAGCGTAAAGAAAATCGGTGAACGGAGCGATATAAAACATAGTGTTGGAAACAGTTCGAAGAGCAACACTGTTAATATAAAAAAAAATGTCGTAGAGAATAGCATTGGAAATGTCGTAGAGAATGTCGCAGAAAATGTCGCAGAGATTCTCTCCCCTGCTGCGATCCATTTTCTAAATGAATACTCTAAAAAACGCCGATCAACAGCAGCGGCATTGTTGACGGCAATCTGTTCAGACAGCCATATTACGATCGCTGAGTTGGCCGCTTTCTCCGGGACGACAAGCCGTACTGTCCAGCGGTATTTGCAGGAATTCCAAAAAGCCGGAATCGTCAAGCGCGAGGGCAGCGACACGAGCGGTGTGTGGCATTGTCGATAGTTTGTGCAGATATTACTCCGGATAAACCGATATATTAAAAAACGCAGCCGACATGAGACATAAAAAAACCGACCACTTCAACCTGCATTGACAGCTTATCGGCAGATTCGAATTGGTCGGTTTTTAATTGGAGAAACTTGTCCCTCTCTCCTCTGAGAGATAAAAGATATAAAAGACAGCAACTTCTTATCACAAACTTCGGATGGAAAAGCCCCGCCCTTCACGCAGTTTTAGAGCCACCCTCACGCGAGGTTAAATTCCTTGTACAGAGCCGTCCGATAATCATCGTCCTCAATGGCTCTTTCTGCGTCATCCCCTCGCCCAAGAGAACGAAGCTTTCTGATTAAAGCGGCAAAGTCACTTCCTCCTTTGTTCCATCCTTTGTTCCATCCTCGCTCCTCGCTCATAGCCATATCGGTCGCCCAATCCATGCGCGCAAACTCCTCATTGAGTACCATCAACAATACATCTTTATCCTGCCCCATCAGAAACGCCTCCTTTCGAATATCCTGAAGTTCCTTGCTGTTCTCTGCGGCCAGACTGACCTGCTCATCGTTCACATCCGCAATCATTGCGAGCCAGAGCTGTAGTTCGTCTGGCTTTCCGTCCTTCGCTTCTGCATTCCTACCCTCCTTGAATTGAGCAAGGCATTTGTCCAGCTGGACGTAGACCTTCTTCGCCTTTGGCAGATAGGAAATACCAGTATCAGCCATTTCCTTCATGTGCCGGTGGATGTAATGATCGTTTTCCTTATCATGCTCTTTAAAAACCGCAGGCCTCTCAACCATGAGGACAACGATCAGCACATCTTTCAAATTGCCGAAATTCAGCTCTCCTTTTGCCTGCTGCACCTCGACCGAATACTGGATAAGGAGCATCTGCGAAGCATAAAGCTCCAGTCTTGTAAAAATATAATCCTGGCGAATCTTTTGAATCTCCAAATCCGTAAGCCGTCCGTCCCGGAGCCACGACGCAATATCCGTGATGAGCCCCTTTGATTGAATGGACATCTTCATCCCTTCATTCGCTGCGCTGCATGAAACGTCAATTGACTCATCTTTTGCAATGCTCCGAAGCAGATAATTCATACGATTCGGATGCACGTCCGGATTAAAACTTTCTTCGCGACTGCATCCATATAAAGCGGCGGTATCGATTTTCCTCTGATGATATCCATCATCACCTGCCGCTCTTTGTCCGGCAGGACTACCACTCTTGAAAAAAGATCGTCTCTCATCATAAACACCTCATGTTCCAAAAATGCAGCATAATGGTGATCAACGGAGAATATCTAGTACTTCGCAATCTCTCTTTGTGTTTCATCCGTCTACCATTCCTTGGCCACGGTCTTTTTTCGGAATCTGAATATAGTAGGCGGTGTCATCGAATCTGATCACCTTCAAAGGCATATAGCAGCTGCGGTTGGATTGGTTATCCAGTCCTTGGAACAGAGGTGACGCAATCTTTCTCTTCCAAAGCTTCGGAATGTCCGCAAAACATCGCAGCAGGATTCCAGTACCATTTAGGAAATATCTTTTTCAAATCTGCAGGCACCTCCCCAACCAGTATTATTTGAAGATGCTCCTTAGATTGTAGTGTATCACGTATGAGTGCGTGGTGCAATGTTTTTGCAAACTACTAATCCGAATAGTTGTACCCACCTCGAGAGAAGCAGACACATTTATAACAGCTAGTTCAAACAAGCAGTTGTAAAAAATCTAACTGGGCAGGTCACAAAGTCCTTGAACAGACCAGTTATAAATGAGGATGAATCCTGAGCCTCCCCATTGAGGAAAACAAGGTATATTTGTCACATGTAAAATAGTGCCTGTCGTTTGAGAAACTGTAACCCATTTGCCGCTGCTCTCTTTCTGGTCGCGTTCTGTATACCATTTATGGACTCCTCCCTATTGAGATGATGTAGAGCTTACTGGCACTCTTCAGTTGACGCACCCAAATTGTATGACATGAACGGTTCTCTTCGACACCGTAGCAGCTCGCAAAACCTCGTCCTAACGACTTAATGGTGTTCGACCAATGTGCACGACACGCCGTTGACGTTCTGCCCATAGCTTGTTCAAAAGTTCTTGATGGGGTTCGCCCCATGGCTACATTAACTTTTTAACGTTGATTGATCGTTTTTCGCATCATGTACTATAATTGAAACTACACTAATTTGAAATTAAGCTTACCTCGTAGGTCCCTGACACCCAAGCCACCTCTTTTCTGTTTAGCACTCCCTAGTTACGCCCATAAGTTCGAATAGCTTCTCAACCTCGCCGGTATATGTCACGCCTCGGAAATCACATCCAATGATATTGATACCCGGAATCCACTGTCGCTTCCATTCAATAACTCCATCTGCTGCTCTTACTTTTGCAATAGTAATTTGTTCCAATTGGCAATAGAAAAAGCTGCCGGTCTCATCTCCAATAACAGCATTCTTGACACGGCAATACTTGCCAGTCTCTTTCTCCTTAACATCAATTTCTGAGACTTGAACTGTCTTAGAACCTTCAATGCGATACAGTGTCAATCGAGAAAGCATATCAGATATGAGAATAAAACAATCCGTAATATCCATTACCATCTCATGTTTGCCTTCGTTAAATTTATCTTCACAATACTTACGGAAATCATTGATCCTAAAGAAAACAGTATGCAGCTGGAAAGGATTCAATCCACTTCTCTTGAAAGCTTCTCTGATTCCTTCATTTAGATCCAGAAATACACCTTTTTCCTTATAGATGTTTCCTGAAGAACTGTTTTCAACGGAATATTGTTCTACACCGACTCCATCATTTTGGAATGACTCCATATCAGCTTCATCAACAAGTAATATCGGTTTTTTTTCAGAGAAAATATAATCAATTCCAATCTTATCAAAAACAAGATACTCTGGCAGGACGCCTTTCTCTTTGTCACTCGGTTCTTCTTTCAGTAAATAGATTCTCTCATTTTCCATTTCAACCGATGACAAGACTTCGTGCGCAGCAGACTGCCAGATCTCTTTTGCATTATAATCCTTGTTGGTTACTAATAGCAGTTTTTTGTCAAATCCCAATAGGATTCCTTCCTGCAATTCACATGCGGAATTAAATATGATCTTATCTGTAAAATCCAAGTAGATCTGTTTCGTCATGCCGATCTTTAATTGATGAAGAAGTATTTTTTCGAATCCGTCTCCCTGAAACACTGATACAATCAGATCGGACTTTGACAAATACCAAGAAGACTCCAGTTTTGAATCATATTCGGGATAGTAAATGGAGCTTACTATTTCACCGCACTTATCAAGTCTGAGAATACTGCTGTCAGCAAACTCGACATTTATCAAACCCGAGGCAGGCTCAACGTCAATTCCATCAATTGTTATATCCGGCTGGTTAAATACTTTTTTTGCAGTTCCATGTAACATAGACCAGCTAAGGACAGCATTGTAGGAGGATAGAATATAGGATTTAATTCCTGTTGTGACAACTTTCCTGCACTCTAAAAGATTTTCATTGTGATATACGTTCGGCCGACCATTTTCAGCAGAATATAAAGCAATGGCATCTTTCCAGTGTATTATTATTTCTTCATTTGTTACACAATCCACGCTTTCCGGAACTTCGTTGCTGAATTTCATTATCAATTCCGTCCCACCATCCCACAGATTTTTACTGACAACCGAAGGCCCCCATTCAGGATACATAGTATCAGAGTAGTAAACCAGGCAGCTGCCATTGGGAGCAAAGTCGAATGCGGGCAAGTTATTCTGACTGTTCAGATCATATACTGTATGAAATCGGAACAATTCCTTAGGCGTGCTGAGACAGCAACTGCCTTCATGATTCCTAACAACGTTCAACACAATGACCGCATACGTGCATCCGATGCGATCTGTTATATCATCGTCTTCCTCTACATCTTTCAGAACAATCACATGGATGGTATTTTTGTCGGACATCGAAATCCTGACAGCATTGCCTTCAGATGCGACAGTTCTTGCTGCAATATACTCTTTTATGTTTTTATCAAAATAGCAAACAACACCATCTTCCCAAAGCCCTACAAAATATTTTTCTTCCGGATCAAAACACATGTCCCAGATTCCCGTGACCAATTCCGCATCCTCAAATTTAGGTCTCTCATAGGTAAGGTACTTCCCCCTTTCCCCTGTATAATAACGTATTTCTGAACGGATTAGATTTCTGCTTTCTTCCTCTAAGTAATCCCCTTTGCTTTGATCTTCAAATTCATAGTGTTTGATAAGAAATCCGAGATTGCTGTCCGGGACGAAGAATCTTATGTTCGGCTGGGCTTGTGAATAACTGAATTCACCTACTTCTATTGTATTCAGACATCTTTCTTGCTGCGTATCCCACGTTTTTAAACTGCCATCGGTTGCTAAGGTATACAGAGTCCCTACGTCCTTGGATACCTCCATTGCAATAATACTTTCAAGATGCCCTTCCGGAAGAATCGTATCATCCTCGATCACAGTATCTATGAAAGACGCACATAGAGGGTTTTGTTCACCCAATACAAAGGATGCGCCGTACAATCTGCACTCTGACAGATCAAGTCCATCGAATCGGACTCCGGCAAGATTCTTTCGCGCACGCTTCATTATTTCGATGATATTGTAAAGAGTATACCCACAATAATGGTTATTATATCTGAATATCTCCATGATATCCGATAAAACGAATTGTTCCTGTGTCTCTTTTTCAGGAAGTCTCCATATATTATCTTCCCCTAAGATCGGACTATTACGGTGTTCCCTGAGTATTTCCCCGATAAATACTTGTTTCTCCGCTTCCCAAACTTCACTGTAAATCCCACCCAGAGCATCAATGATCTCATTTCGGTCTTTGAACCCGGCATTCCATAAACCTGTTACGGAGCGCAGACATTGTACTTCATAATAGGAAGCAAAATAGTCTCTTACGTGTTGATGTATGAATGTGTAATTCTGTTTGGCGTCACGTGTCATTACCCCCAACATGTTGACAATACAATCTATTATTTCCATATCCGGAATAGTTTTCATCTTCTCATAAACCTGATTCAGAGTTACACGTCCTAATTCAAATTCAGGGAACAGGCATGTTCTTTCATTCCAGAACGGAACCTCTTCATCTTTAAAAAAATCCTGAATACACTCTCTCAGAACCTCTCGTGAAAATGAAAAGACATAAGAACCTTCCATAGCACTACCTATATAAGGCAGAATAAAGCTCATGATAAAGGAGAGCTGTGTTTTTTCAAACTGTGTCTTTCCAAATCTGTCGTCTATATTTCTCTGTTCTGCATATAGGTTTCCAGCTCTATGGAAAAAGTCACATAGGATCTCTCCCCTTGTCGATGGCCGTATTTGTCCTCTCGAGCCATTACTTGCATACATGCAGAGGAACAGCGGAATCCTAAGTATCTCCAACAGACAAGTATCGACCGCTATACTGTTTATTTCCAATTCAGAGAAATTACGTTCTCTTAAATGGTCTAAAATATCATCTTTTTTCAAGCCGCACAGGCCGATATACTTTATGCCTTTCGGGAGATACCCTCTATCTATCTTCCGACTTGTCAGTATAATTCTGACATTACTATATTTGGCAATAACAGATATTTCATGCTCAAGAATCTCACGGACAGACCCTGAACGGCCGCTGCTTCCATCCTCAGCCATACTTCGGGACACTTCGTTGAGCCCATCAAGAAGCAGAATGAATTCCGGTTTATCCTGTTTTTGAAGTCTATACTTGAGCAATACCTCAATGGATACCAACAAGTCTTCATCGATATTGTCAAACTCTTGGTCTGTAATCGAAGAAGCAATATATCTTGTCACAAAATCTGTCTTTCCATATTTTTCGGAAAACCATTTTGCGATCACTCTCGGGCATTTATTTAATTCTATATAGACAGGAATCTGTGTGCAATCATCCTTTTTCGAAAGCATACTGTCCATCAAATGTGCAAGAAAAGTTGTCTTTCCAATACCACCTTCTCCAAGAAGAGCTATGTGGCTGTTTCCTGTTTCTGTGTAAATCTGCCCGACAGGAATGACCTTCTCATTTTCAAATGTGCCATACCCTTCATAATATTTTGGAAGTTCATAACCACCGGGAAAAAGCTTTTCATATATTCTAAGACCATGAAATTTATTATTTTCTACATGAAGCTGTTCATATTCTCTGATAGATGCAGACAGTATTCTTGTCCGTAATTCTGAAGTTGATAGGTGCCACTGCCGTTGAGCTTCTTCCAGATTATGCAACTGTTCTTCATGCTTATCGAGGCGAGACTGCTGATAGCGCAAAGTCTTCTCTTGCTTTTTAAGCGTACTCTCATGTTCAAGCAATCCCCTTGCGTTCAGATGATTGCTTAGCTCATTGTACTTTTCTGTTTGATTGATGAACTCATTGACGATTAGTTCTAAGAGAATGGCTATCTGTTTTTCAGAGAGCGATATGGCATTCCATTTTGCTTCGTTTTGAATGGAGGAGTATATTTCCTCTACTGCTTTCTGCAAGGAATACTCGTTTGAAGAAACTTCTACTCGATAGCCAATGAGATGGAACAAGTCGACAATATCCTTGTCATAGGGAGGTGTTTTTTTCTTCATCTCCTTTTCCACATTATTAAAAGTTTTAGTCATAACCAAATAAAACTGACGTTTGACGGCAGGAGAAACCTTATCATATCCGGCAATGATGATCCTTTCAAGAACAACAGGCGCATATGCTATCGCAGATAGTCCGCCGATACCCAAAAGCGCTCCTGCGACTCCAGCAATTGTCCCCGCTGCAAGAGCAGTATTCTCAATGGCTTTTCTATGATCTATTGTCAGACTAATCATCTCCCTTCACATTTATATTTGACCTTTGCAAACGGATTGCGCTAATGTTAACTTCCAGAAATATTCTATCTCGTTCTGATGTTCAGTTCCGATCTGGTAGGTCTGATTGTAAAAAAACCTCCCCCTCCCGATAGGAACATTTACTGTTCATGAGCAGTTTGACGATAGCATCTTGCCCCAGAATATCCCTTTGATCCACCAGTTTGTTTGTTGTAAAACAAATATGTATGAATACAAAAAGTGCTTGACGTTTGTAATCAGCAAAGCCAAGCATCCGCTGGATATATAAATAGCCGAAGGCAACATCTGCATTATAAGCTTCCAATCCGGCATTGTTCTTTTCTAAAGACTAACTGAACTCTTCGTTGAGCAGATCCCTGTAAATCATGCTGTAGAGTTTTACCCACCTGTTGTTTTCCTTAAAGTGTCCGCCAAAGGGGAATTTAAGTCGTAGATGTTCAGCTAGTTGCTGTTCGGATTCCGGTACATTTATGGCTCCTTAGATGCAAAGATTTCGGGACTGGATGCTTAAACCTATGCATCTATTATAGCGTATAGAGGTGATTCTGTGGGGATAAACTCATCATAATGCAATAAAAATATCGTTGTCTCAACGTCATATGGCTATGCGTCAACACTATATACAGTATTTAGCCAAAGCGATCATACCGTATATGTCACTTGCAATATGTTGTATTTGTAGTTGCACGATGCTTGGGTTCTGGACAGAATGCTGTTCAACACGCCCTACTAATAGTCGTTTAATGCTCTGGTTCTGGGCAGAACGGTTTTCAGTGGGTCGTAATTAATCTGGTGCAATCCAAATGAGAGCTCCAAGCCTTTGTAAGGGCTAATACTATAAGAGTTAATCACCAAGATCAATCCATAAAGCAGGGCGAACATAGATGCCATAATAATTGGCGTATTTACCGTCCTCATCGATGACACCATCGATGTTGACATATGCGGCATCAAAACTAAGGAAGCCGGGGGAGCGTAGCCACCATCGGCACTTTTCCTCCATATCAGTTACTTGTGACTTGGCATATGCCGTTGAATGGCATTGTCTTTCGTTATCCGAGTTGAAGTGTTCATTCACTTCTTTGATACTTAAAAGAAAAACTTTGTCGTTGGTGCTATTTCCGGGAGATGTTTCATTATTCGTATTATTGTCTGCCATAATAATTGTGCTTTGAATCAGGCTTTGTTCATTTGAACTGAAAGCGAACCCTATAAAATCTTCATTCAGCCAGCTTCTTAGCGAACAGGTCTCCCAAGATACACTTTCTGTAGAGGAGTTGTATTTCTGACAGTCAAGCGCATACCTGCTGATCACAAGCAGTTTGTCATCATCTCTTTCCAATACCAACCACTCTATATCTTCTTTTCCGTTTGAAATAATATTATCCTGCTCATATGATCCAAAGATTATATATGAACCGACAGATGCTTTCGAATAAGCGCCCATAAGATATCGTGGCTTCAAGCTTTCTATCAGTTCGTCATAGGACTCATAACCTGACCTATACAGCAAGTTGTACGCCGTCTCATAATCATCGGACTCAACCAATCTTCTCGCTATGTTCAGCTTATGAGCAGGTATAATAACAAATACTTCCCACATCGAATAAGTCAATGAGATAAGAATTGCACAAGTCAGCGTTAGAATCTAATAATCATTATGTATTTACACCTCTATATCGCATCTTGCTGCCGGTTTTTGCTACTGTTACTATTTCAGTACAGATACAATTCTGGATAAACCGCTATTTTGCAAAGCGCCTCCAGCACAAGACATAAAAAACCGACCACTTCTGTCTGCATTGACAGCTTATTGGCAGGTTCAAAGTGATCGGTTTTTAATTGGAGAAACTTGTCCCTGTCTCCTCTGGGACATCACGGCTCTTAATATCACCTGATAAACATCGCATCCCCAAAACTAAAGAACCTATACCTCTTCTTCACGGCTTCACCATAGGCTTTCATGATATTATCTCTTCCTGCCAGGGCTGATACCAGCATCATGAGCGTTGACTTCGGCAGATGGAAGTTCGTTATCAGGGCGTCCACCGCCTTGAAGTGATAGCCGGGATAGATGAAGATTGACGTCTCGCCGGAGCCGGGCCGCACTGTGCCGTCCTCGTCTGTCACCGTCTCGAGGGTCCGGCAGCTGGTGGTCCCGACCGCTATGACGCGGCCGCCCCTGCTGCGGGCTGTATTTATCACATCGGCGACGGCGGGACTCACCTCATAATGCTCGGAATGCATATGGTGCTCCTCTACCTTGTCCGCTTTCACAGGGCGGAAGGTGCCAAGACCAACATGGAGAGTGACCTCCGCGACCGAAGTGCCACGCTCACGTATCTTCTGAAGAAGCTCCTTGGTAAAATGAAGTCCTGCGGTCGGAGCGGCGGCCGAGCCGTCGAACCTGGCGTAGACCGTGTTGTAGCGGGCAGCGTCCGTCAGGCGATGGGTGATGTAGGGGGGCAAAGGCATCTCGCCGAGACGATCCAGAATCTCCTCGAAGATTCCGTCATAGGTGAAGCGGATACGCCTGTTGCCTTCATCAACTATATCTATCACCTCGCCGGTCAGGATGCCGCCTCCGAATGATATCCGCTGTCCCGGCCTTGCCTTCCTGCCCGGCTTGACGAGCGTCTCCCATATGTCACCGCTCTCTCGACGAAGAAGCAGGACCTCAACAGCCCCTCCGGTGCCTTCCCTCTCTCCGAGCAGTCTGGCCGGTATGACCCTGGTGTTGTTGATGACCAGACAGTCCTCAGGCCTTAACTCGTCAAGGATATCCGTGAAAACACCATGACGTATAGCTCCGGTTTCCTTGTCCAGAATGAGGAGCCTCGATGATGAACGATCCTGAAGAGGGTCTTGCGCGATCAGCTCCTTCGGAAGGTCATAGTCAAATTCCGCGACATCCATATGTCACCTCGAAGAGGCGGTCGTAGGATGGTTCGGATCCTCGGACAGATATTCATTGTAAACAAAGTAAGGTCCTTCGCCATTCTCAAGCATGATCATATCCCAGGTGTCGCTGGCGCCGACCACAACGACCTTCGTATGGGGGTCAAGAGTCTTAACAACGTTATCGTTGTTCTCGATATTGGGAGTGCTGCGAGCCCTGAGATTGTCAAAGGTCCACTTCTCTATAGTGGCAGGCGTGAAAGATACGCCTTCTATAACCTGCGGGCCGTCAGCGGCGTTCGCCGCCGCGCCTTCAACGGAAGGCGTACCCTCACCCGAGGGCTCGGCAGAATCCTGCTGGGCAGCCGCAGCCGCGGCGGCGGCTGCGGCTGCTACATCCGCTGATACGCTGCCATCTTCCTCGCTGCTTGATGCCGCAGCCGATTCGCCGGACGGCACCACTGCGGTCGGAGCATCAGGGACACTCACCACTCCTTTGCCAAGATCCTCTACGAACTTCGCGAGCACGGGATCAGCCGCAAGCGCGTCGTCATACTTAGCTGTAACCGATGAGCGAAGGGAAGTGACCTCAGGCTCTGCGGACGCAGCGGTCATGTAAGTGGTGATGCCGCTGTCAAAATTCTCATAAGGTATCAGCCTGGGAGTTCCGTCCTCTGAGCGCCTGACATAAGCGGGAACCAGGCCGGGAGCAGTGGTGGAAATATTCTTGAACTTAATATCATATGCTATGTACAGCCCATTCTCATTCTTCGCATTGCCGGGAGCAACATAGCATCTGATATTCTGATAGCCCTCGATATATTTAGCCGCAGCCTCGACATTCGCCTGGTCTATAGCCACCGAAGGATCAGTGAGCTCGTTCAGCTTTTCCATATCCGTTGACTGGAGCGCTATATAGTAGCTGCGAACCAGCTGGTTAATGTCTGAATCCACATCCATGTTCCATACCTGCTTCGCGGCTTCAGACGTGGGTTCAGTCCCTTCCTGCTCCAAAGCTTCCTGAGTCTCAAAGCTGAAGAAACGGTCTGCTATGGGAAGCTCCAAGCCTGTGCTCCTCACATAATAGATAGCCCCAATAGCGCCGCAGATAAGAACAAGAAGATAGACAACTATGCCAACATGGCTCTTCTTAGGCTTCTCTTCTTCATCGTAGAGTCCCGGAGAGTTCGCTCCTACATATTCATCATTCGAGCTGTCTGCCGGCTTGGCATAGGCTGCATTTTCTGTCGATTCATCGATAACCGCCTTTACGTTCTCGTCTGGCATGTTCTTTTCCATTTCCATATGCGTCCTTTCTGCTGCAGATAGCTGCATGTAATTCATTTTTCACTATATATCACCGGATCCCGGCTTTCTCAGGTCACAGCTCGCAGTTGTTGACTGTTCTGGGGAAAGGCAGGGCGTCGCGAATGTTCCCGATTCCTGTGATATACATGATCAAACGCTCGAAGCCCAGCCCGAAGCCCGCATGGCGGGTCGTGCCATAGCGGCGAAGATCCAGATAGAAGTCGTAGGCTTCCGTCTTCATGCCGAGTTCCTTCATGCGCGTCTCAAGAACCTGAAGGTCATCCTCCCTCTGGCTTCCCCCGATGATCTCTCCGATGCCGGGCACCAGGCAGTCCATGGCGGCAACGGTCTTCCCGTCTGGGTTCTGCTTCATATAGAAGGCCTTGATGTCCTTCGGATAATCAGTGACGAAGACCGGACGCTTGAATATCTTCTCGGTCAGGTATCTCTCATGCTCGGTCTGAAGGTCGCAGCCCCATGACACCTTATAATCAAAGCTGTCGTTGTGCTTGCTCAACAGCTCTATTGCCTCAGTGTATGTCACCCTGCCGAAATCGGATGTCGAAACGTGCTCAAGCCTCTCCTTGAGACCCTTGTCCACGAATTTGTTCAGGAACTCGATCTCTTCAGGCGCGTTCTCGCATACATACTTGATGATATACTTCAGCATGTCTTCCGCAAGCTGCATGTCGTCCTGAAGGTCAGCGAATGCTATTTCAGGCTCGATCATCCAGAATTCCGCCGCGTGGCGCGTGGTATTCGAGTTCTCCGCGCGGAAGGTGGGGCCAAAGGTGTAAATGTTACGGAAGGCCTGCGCGAAGGTCTCGCCGTTGAGCTGGCCGCTGACCGTGAGGAAGGCATGCTTCTGGAAGAAATCCTTGGAGAAATCTACGCTTCCGTCCTCAGTTCGGGGAGGATTGCCGATATCCAAAGTGCTGACCTGGAACATCTCGCCCGCTCCCTCCGCGTCACTTGCGGTGATGATGGGCGTGTGCACATAGATGAAATCCCTCTCCTGGAAGAAGCGGTGTATCGCGTAAGCGGCGACCGAACGGACGCGGAACACAGCCTGGAATGTGTTCGTCCTGGGGCGCAGGTGCGTGAGGGTCCGAAGGTATTCCATCGTATGCTTCTTAGGCTGAAGCGGATAGTCCGGGGTGGAAGCGCCCTCTATCTCCACGCTGTCCGCCTGTACCTCGAAGGGCTGGCGCTGATCCGGAGTCAGGACGAGTGTTCCCCTGACTATGACCGCAGCGCCTACATTCAGCTTGCAGACCTGCGCGAAGTTCTCTATGGTATCGTGATAGACCACCTGAAGCGGCGTGAAGAACGTTCCGTCGCTGATAACCAGGAAGCCAAAGGTCCTGGAGTCACGGATATTCTTCACCCATCCGCACACAGTGACCTTCTTGCCGGCGTAGCCGGCAGTATCCTTATACAGATCCCTTATCCTGATCGATTCCATCTTCCTTTCCCTCCTTCTTGTCTTCCATCAACTCCCATATCTCATCTCTGCCCTGTTTCGTCTTGGCTGAAAAAGGTATGAGCGGCTCATCTATATTCATCCCGAGGGTTTCCCTTATGACCTTAAGTGAAACGGCTATCTCGCTTTTTTTAAGCTTATCAGCCTTGGTGGCTATAACTATGGGTTCATAGCCGGACTCAACCACCCACTTAAACATCTGCTTGTCATTGGCCCCGGGGGCGTGCCTTATGTCCACCAGCAGGAACACCTTCTTCAGCTGCCTTGATCGCGTCAGGTAACGTTCGATCATGACGCCCCATTTGCGGCGCTCCTGCTCTGAGACCTTTGCATATCCGTATCCCGGCAGGTCAACCAGAAAAAGCTCATTATTAATATTGTAGTAATTGATCGTCTGCGTCTTCCCGGGCTGCTGAGACGTCCTCGCAAGGGACTTCCTGTTCATCAGCGAATTGATGAGTGATGATTTGCCGACATTCGACTTCCCTGAAAACGCGTACTCAGGAAGCTGTGTGACCGGCACCTTGCTGGTATATCCGCAGACCAGATCGAGGCTTGCGCTCTTTATTATCATATAATAATCCTTCTTTTCTCAGTAAGCCCGCATGCCGGCATTGGCGCCGCCGACCTGATTTATCTATACAAAGCTTCTCTTCACGACCTCTTCCATATCCGAAACCATGACGATCTCAAGTCCATCCGTTATCTCTGCCGACAGCTCGCTTATGTCAGGCTCATTCTTCAAAGGAATCAAAACAGTGTGTATCTCGGCCATCCTTGCCGCGAGAAGCTTCTCCTTGAGACCCCCGATGGGAAGGATACGGCCGCGCAGCGTGATCTCGCCTGTCATCGCGAGATCCGCCCTGGTCTCCTTGCCGGACACGGCAGAGAGCATGGCAGTGGCCATGGTTATGCCGGCCGAAGGTCCGTCCTTCGGAACCGCGCCCTCCGGGATATGGACATGTATCTCATGGGTCTTGTAAAAATCATCCGGGACATCGTATTCATCGCTGACGGATCGCACATATGTCAGAGCCGCTTCGGCAGACTCTTTCATGATGTCTCCCAGCTGACCGGTCAGCCTCAAGCCGCCTTCTCCGGGCATGATGTTCACTTCGATCTCAAGGGTCTCCCCTCCGTACCGTGTCCAGGCAAGCCCGGTAACTATGCCGACCTGATTTTCCTTGTTGACATCCTCATAAGAGACCTTCTCTTTGCCGAGAAAATCAGTGATGTTATCCACGGTTACGCTTACGCCGTCAATGCCCTCCTCAAGTATCTTCCTCGCCGCCTTTCGGCAGAGGTCGCCTATGCTGCGTTCCAGATTCCTCACTCCTGCCTCACGGGTATAATTGTGGATTATCTTCTTCAGAGCTTCATCATCGATCATCATCTGAGCGGGGCTTAAGCCGTTTTTCTCAAGCTGCTTTTTCACCAGATAATCCCTGCCGATATGGAATTTCTCATTCTCGGTGTAGCTGCTGATCTCTATTATCTCCATGCGGTCGAGCAAAGGCTCAGGTATAGTCTCTAACGTGTTGGCCGTGGCGATGAACATAACCTTCGATAGGTCTATAGGGAGTTCTATATAATGATCCCTGAAGGCGACATTCTGCTCCGCGTCCAAGACCTCAAGCAGGGCTGATGAAGTATCGCCCTTGTAGTCGCTGCTTACTTTGTCGATCTCATCAAGAAGCATCAGAGGATTCGAAGTCTTCGCCTGCCGCAGGGCGGCCGCGATCCTGCCGGGCATCGCGCCGATGTAGGTTCTGCGGTGGCCTCTTATCTCAGCCTCGTCCCTGACCCCTCCAAGGCACACGCGCACGTATTTTTTGTCGAGAGCCCTCGCGATAGAGCGGGCGACTGAGGTCTTGCCGGTGCCGGGAGGTCCCACGAAGCAAAGGATAGAACCCTCTCCCTTGCCCGCGAATGTCCTGACGGCAAGATATTCAAGTATCCTCTCCTTGACCTTTTCAAGGCCATAGTGATCCTCGTCCAATATCTTCCCCGCGCTGATTATGTCGCGGTTATCCTCCGTGGCGACCTCCCAGGGAATTTCCATGAGCGTCTCTATCCATGTGCGGCTGACGGTCGCCTCCGGACTTCCGGCGGGTATGCTCTTCAGCCTCCGGAATTCCTTCTCCAGGGCCTTTTTCACTTCATCGGGTGCCGAAAAAACTGCCAGCTCTTGCTCGAGCTGATCCATCTCGGTCTTATCGCCCTCGCCCAGCTCCTCCCGAAGAGCCTTTATCTGCTCTCTGATAAGGTATTCCTTCTGTGTCTTGTCGATACTTTCACGTACTTTCTGCTGGATCTCCTTCTTGAGTCTCGCGATATCCTTCTCCCGCTCAAGAAGGCCGCAAAGATAATTGTAGCGTCCATATACGGAATCGGTCTCGAGGAGCTTCTGTTTCTCCTGCCAGGGAAGATCCATGCGCACCATAATGGTGTTCATGCATTCTTCAAGGCTGGTGCTCGCGTCCGCATATTTTCTGAGTTCCTCGAATGCTTTGTTCTGAAGGGCATAATTATCCACAGCGTCCTTGAGCACCCTGAGCATGGCTTCTTCACGAAGCATGTCATTTATCTCGTTGGAAAAAGGTATCTCCATGACCTCTCCCTCCAGATATGGAACCAGCTGAGTCATCCTCAGAAGCTCTGCCCTGGTTCCCGCATCGACAAGCACCCGAATCGCATGGTTAGGAAGTCTCATGACCTGCATCACAGTACAGACAACACCGATGCGG
This sequence comes from uncultured Lachnospiraceae bacterium, assembly GCA_902770965.1. Lineage (GTDB taxonomy): Bacteria > Bacillota > Clostridia > Lachnospirales > Lachnospiraceae > RUG11623. The sequence goes on from CACXUY010000016.1 coordinate 63,936, forward strand.
TGCAGATTGTCTTCTCCCGGATCCTCCGTCTCGGCGACATTCTGGGTAAGCAGGCAAATCTTCTGATCCCCGGTCATCGCATGTTCGACAGCGAGCATAGACTTTTGCCTGGTGATGTCAAAATGAGACATAGTCTCCGGCATGATGACCATGCCCCTCAGCGCTACAATAGGTATCTTCATAAGCAGGAAATCCTCCTGTATAGATATGGCTGCCGCAAATAAATGCAGCAGCCATAATTAATAATCGGTGTATCAGGCTGTCTCACCGGTCTTACGGAAAGACTTGCGGCCTTTGCCCGACGGAACCATCACGTCTCGCCTGGTGAGCACCGGCTCGCCTGTACCCTTGATCACATCCTCGGTGATAGTACAGCTGCCAACGGAAGAATCCGAAGGTATCTCAAACATAACCTTCATCATGGCTTTCTCTATGATGGAACGCAGGCCCCGGGCTCCCATCTTCCTCTGAGAAGACTGCCTGGCAACCTCCCTGGCTGCCTCTTCGGTAAACACGAGTTCTACGCCGTCAAGCTCCAGGAGACGCTTGTACTGTTTGATCAAGGCATTCTTAGGCTCGGTAAGGATCCTCACAAGAGCCTCCTCATCAAGCTGGTCAAGAGAAACGATGACTGGGACCCTTCCGACAAATTCCGGAATGAGGCCGAATTTCATGAGATCCTGAGGAAGTACCTGGGCGAAAAGTTCGCCGGCCTGAACTCCCTTGAGATCTTTAACATCCGCTCCAAAACCTATCGCGTTAGATCCCAGGCGCTTCTGGATGATCTTCTCCAGTCCATCAAAGGCTCCGCCGCAGATAAAAAGAATGTTCGTGGTGTTGATCTGGAACATCTCCTGATGGGGATGCTTCCGTCCGCCCTGGGGCGGCACGCTTGCCTCCGTCCCTTCAAGTATCTTGAGGAGAGCCTGCTGTACGCCCTCGCCTGACACATCTCTGGTAATAGAGACATTCTCCGATTTCTTCGTTATCTTGTCTATCTCATCTATATATACAATGCCGAACTCAGCTCTTGTTATGTCATAGTCCGCGGCCTGGATAAGCTTCAAAAGGATATTCTCCACGTCTTCGCCCACGTAACCGGCCTCAGTGAGGGCGGTGGCATCGGCTATGGCAAAGGGAACATCGAGCATTCTGGCTATAGTCTGAGCCAGAAAAGTCTTACCTGAACCGGTAGGACCCAGCATGAGAATGTTGCTCTTCTGAAGCTCTACATCATCAGATGCTTCGCTGGAAATCCTTTTATAATGGTTGTATACGGCAACAGACAAAGCGATCTTGGCTTCATCCTGACCGATGACATACTGGTCAAGGAATTCTTTTATCTCTTTGGGTGTCCTGACATTAATGTTGGAAAGATCGGCGGACTGTTTACGGCCCAGATCGCCAAGCTCGCCCTCCAGCAGATCCAAACACAGATCAACGCATTCATCGCAGATATATACGCCTTTAAGCTGATTGCTCGCAATGAGCTTATGAACCTGATCCTGTGTTTTGCCGCAAAAAGAGCAGCGCATCCTGTAGTCAATTCCTTTTGCCATGTCTCCTCCTGTCATCCCACGCTAATAATCAGTGCTTCGCGATGACCTCATCGATCAGACCATAGGCCTTCGCCTCTTCGGCCGTCATGTAATGGTCACGCTCAGTATCGCGCTCAATGACTTCGATGGGATTGCCCGTGTTGGCCGCTAAGATCTCATTCAGCAGCTGCCTGGTGCGAAGTATCTGATCCGCGACTATCTTGATCTCGGTTGCCTGTCCGCGAGTGCCTCCGGAGGGCTGATGGATCAATATCTCAGAATGAGGGAGCGCCATGCGCTTCCCGGGGGTCCCGCCCGCAAGCAGGAAGGCTCCCATGCTTGCGGCAAGGCCGACGCAGATAGTGGATACATCGCACTTGATGTACTGCATCGTGTCATATATGGCCAAGCCGGCGGTGACCGAACCGCCGGGGCTGTTGATGTACAGGCTTATATCCTTGGTCGGATCCTCCGATTCGAGGAAAAGCAGCTGGGCAACGACAAGTCCGGCTGTGACGTCATTGACTTCTTCCCCGAGGAAAATGATCCTCTCCTTAAGAAGACGTGAATATATGTCGTATGTGCGCTCGCCGTGACCTGTCTGCTCTACTACATAAGGAACAAGACTCATATCGTCCTCCGAAAAATATCATTAATTATTTTGCTGTGTCATAGAGAAGGTCAAGCGCCTTGTTGGTGGCTATGTTGCCCTTGATCTCCTTGATCTGCTCTTCAGTGGAGAATTCCTTGATCTTCTCTTTCTCAAGGCCATACTGCTCGGCCATACGGGCAAGCTCAGCCTCGACATCGTCATCAGTGACCTCGATCTCCTCAACCTTGGCGATCTCCTCAAGCACCATCCTGGACTTTATCTGCTTGATGGCAGTGTCCTTGAACTGCTCCATAAGGGCTTCTTCATCCTGACCGGTGTACTTCAGGTAATCGTCCATGGAAAGACCCTGCCGGCGGAGCTGGTTGCTGAAATCATTCATGATGCTGCGCTGCTGCGTCTTGAGCATAAGCTCCGGGATATCGATGACCGCGTTCTCAACTGCCTTGGCAACGAGAGCATCCTCCTTCGTCCTCTTCGCGGTCTCCTCGCGGCGCTTCCTCAGCTTGCTGCTGATGTCCGCCTTGAGTTCCTCAAGAGTCTCGAACTCTGAAATCTCGGAAGCGAACTCATCATCCAGCTCCGGCAGCTCCTTGACCGTGATGGATTTGACCTTGCACGCGAAGACCGCTTCCTTGCCCGCCAGGTCCTTCGCCTGATAGTCCTCGGGGAAGGTCACGACAACACTCTTTTCACCGCCGACTTCAACGCCGATGAGCTGCTCTTCAAAGCCAGGGATAAATGTGCCGGAGCCGATGGTCAGAGGATAATCCTCGCCCTTGCCGCCATCGAAATGAACTCCGTCAACGGAACCGTCGAAATCAAGTGTGATCTCATCGCCGTCCTGTACCGGGCGGTCATCGACAGTCTTCTTGATGGAATTCTTCTCCTGTTCTTTCTTAAGCTCGTCCTCTATATCCTTCTCGGTGACGACCACGGGATCGGACTCGACCTCAAGACCCTTGTACTCGCCGAGCTTGACCTCGGGGCGGGTGGCGACTGTGGCGGTAAAGATAACGGGCTTGCCCTTCTCGACCTGCTCATACTCGATCTCGGGGTGTGAGACGATCTGAAGATCCGCGTTCTCCTCCGCCGCGTTCTGATACGCGTCGGGAACAAGATCATTGACCGCCTCCTCAAGGAAGACAGACTCTCCATAGAACTTCTCTATCAGCTTGCGAGGAGCTTTGCCCCTGCGGAAGCCGGGAACCTGAATGCGGTTCCGCTCTTTTTTGTATACGTTGTCAATGGCCTTCTCGACTTCCTCGACGGAAATCTCAATAGTCATCTTCGCCAGATTCTTCTCCAACCTTTCTACCTTAACACTCATTACGACGTTCCTCCTTGAACCATCTGTTCCTTTTTATCTTAACGGCCCGCTTCCGTGGCCATACAGGCATGCATGCGAACTGCTCACACACGCATTTTCATCCCTGAAGACGAACTAATGATTGATTATAGCATGTGCCGGACAAAAAATCTACTAGTAAATTCTTAGTTGCTAAACGCCTTGTAATACGGCAGGAAATAAGGTAAAATGAATGCTTGGTTATTATTAAACAATTCAGGTATATATCTGCTCAAAGTTTTCGGAGGACTATAGATTGACCAGGAATATTGATCAAGAACCTTTTTCTACAACAAAAGGTGATACCATTGTCAGCCCGGATACCATTGCCGACATCGATTCCTCGGCAGCCGCTGACGCGCGGGCAGATGCTGCGGATAAGACGGAATTTCAGATATTCATGAGAGAATGGTTTCCTTATATTATATTTTTTATAGCAGTCCTTTTGTTCAGAATCACCATACTTATAAACGCGGTGATACCGAGCGAGTCCATGGTCGCCACCATCCAAAAGGGCGACCATGTCATCGGACTTAAGTCAACCTACTGGTTTGCCGAGCCAGAGAGAGGAGACATAGTGGTCTTCCACGCGCCGGACACCCCGGAGACACTGTATATCAAGCGCGTCATCGGCACCCCCGGCGACACGGTGGTGATAGCTGACGGCAAGACCTATATCAACGGCGAACAGCTCCAGGAGGACTACCTGCCGGAACCCATGAACGGTGATTTCGGACCATATGTAGTGCCTGAAGACTCATGGTTCATGCTTGGTGACAACCGCAACCATTCGCTCGACGCACGATATTGGCACAACACCTGGGTGACCAAAGATATGATCGTGGGCAAGGCATATTTCCGATATTGGCCGCCTGTCAAGTGGCTTTACTAGGAACGCCCGCATAACGCCTCAGGTGCTGCCACAACGTGTGAAGGTCGCGGCAGCTTACGTGCGTGTATGCGTGCATCAGCAGAGCCGCGAACGCATTCTGCGTGCCATAGTCGTCGCGGCAGCTTACGTTTATACATGTGCGCATCCCTTTATGGTCCCACTGCTTCGCGGTGGGACGACTTTCGAGGTAACGAGAGGGCTTTATTGCAAGCCCTCGTTTTTTCTCTGTAAGCAGTTTTGACATCGGAACCACTGATATGAAAGGATACTATGATGCGGCAGGTTGATTTTTCAAAAGGTCGTATACTGAATGACATTATCTCAACTGCGGTGCCCATGCTCTTCGCGCAGCTGGTCAACCTGCTCTACAGCATCATCGACCGCGTATATATCGGACGTATCGAGGGCATTGGAGTAGCAGCTCTCGGCGGCGTGGGGCTGTGTTTCCCCATAATCAGCATTATAGGCGCTTTCACATATCTTTATGCCGGAGGCGGCGCGCCGCTTTTTGCCATGGAACGCGGCAAGAAGAACGCCGATGAGGCAGGTCAGGTCATGAGCGTGACCTTCACATTGGAGGTACTCACCTCCATTTTAATAATAGCCGTGGGGCTGATCTTCGGGCGAAATATACTTCGCGTCTTCGGTGCCTCGGACACCGCCCTGCTATACGCGCTCCCCTACCTTCGCATCTACCTACTCGGAACGGTCTTCGCCATGGTATCCACCGGCATGAACCCATTCATCAACGCGCAAGGCTATCCCAGGATCAGCATGACCGCAGTGGTGACCGGAGCGCTCTGCAACATCGCCCTGGATCCTGTCTTCATATTTATCTTCCACTGGGGAGTGAGGGGCGCGGCAGCGGCAACGGTGCTCTCTCAGGCCATATCCGCGTCTATAACATTTTCTTTCCTTAAGAGCGGCAAGTCTGAAGAAAGGCTGTCTTTCATCGCGCCAGCCCTGCTTGTCAAGAGGCTGAAGCTTGTCGGAGACATAATCGGTCTTGGCAGCGCTTCATTTATCATGATGGTGACGAACAGCTTAGTCCAGATCAGCTGCAACCGTGTGCTCGCCGACCTCGGCGGGGATATATATGTCTCCGTGATGACCATCATCTCCTCCGTGAGGCAGATATTGGAGGTCCCACTGGCCGCCATCACAGATGGTGCCGCCCCTGTGATAAGCTACAACTATGGGGCGGGGAGACGCGGGAATGTGAAGAAAGCCATTCGCGTCATGTCCGCGATGGCCATAACCTACACTCTTCTGACATGGCTGACGGTCGTCTTCCTTCCCTCATTTTTTATAGGAATATTCAGCAGTGACAGGGAACTGTTCGCGGTCGCCAGACCCGCGCTGCACATTTATTTCTTCGCCTTCGTCTTCATGGCGCTGCAGTACTGCGGACAAACCACCTTCAAGGCTCTCAACAGGAAAGGCCACGCCATCTTCTTCTCCATTTTCCGCAAGGCAGTGATCGTGGTGCCGCTGACATACCTGCTCTCATATGGCTTCCGTCTTGGGACGAACGGCGTCTTCATAGCGGAGCCTGTGTCAAATGTTATCGGCGGCACGGCCTGCTTCGTGACAATGTGCCTCACTGTGTACCGCAGACTGCTCACGGAGAAGAAACCGTAGATCCGGGAACGAATATACTACAATATCAGAGAGAAAAGATATGAAAGAAAAATGGATTCTCCAGACCAAAAGGGCTGATTTCAACGCGCTTGCGGCAAGGTTCGGTATCGATCCGGTGACAGTCCGCCTGATAGTCAACCGAGGCTACGACACCGAAGAAAAAATAGACCGATATCTGCATGCCGGAATCGGCGACATGTACCCGCCGGCTCTTCTCAAAGATATTGACACGGGCGCCGGTCTCGTGCTTGACGCAGTCCGTGCGGGAAATGGTATCGTCATCGCTTCTGATTACGATGCGGACGGCATATGCTCCGGGCATATTCTGAAGGAAGGTCTTCGCAGCCTCGGAGCGAGAGCCTGGGTCAAGACTCCTGACCGCAGTACCGAAGGCTATGGGCTCAACGAGAGGATAGTCCGGGAGGCATCAGCGGAAGGCGCTTCGCTGCTTCTCACCTGCGACAACGGCATAGCCGCACTTGCCCCCATCGAGCTTGCAAAAAAACTGGGGCTGACCGTGGTGGTGACCGACCATCACGAGGTGCCGTACACGTTTAATAATGACGGCTCAAAGAAATACGGCCTGGAAGCTAATCCAGCAGCTCTTCCTGATGGAAGAGCTGGAAAAAGACAGTCTGTCAAAAACCAGAACAGCCGTCTGCGTTGACGGTACTGAGAACGAAGCCGCCGCGGCAACAGGCGACGATGCTGAGATGGCCGGATGCGCCGCTGCGGCTTCAGGCGACGATGCTGAGATGGCCGGATGCGCCGCTGCGGCTTCAGGCGACGATGCTGAAATGACCGACTGCCCCGCTGCGGCAACAGGCGATGCCGCTGAGATGGCGGACTGCGCCGCTGCGGCAACAGGCGACGCCTCTGCCTTCGGTCTTAACCCTGCCAACACCCGTCGTATACGGCTGCTTGAGAGCCTCCTCGAGCTCGCTGCCTTCGCCACTATAACAGATGTCTGTGATCTGACCGATGAGAACCGCATCATTGTCAAAGAAGGACTCGCCCGCATGAGGCGCACGTCCAGGCCGGGACTCAGGGCATTGGCTTCCGTCAATTCCGTCAGTCTCGATAACCTGACCCCATATCACATCGGTTTTGTCTTCGGACCATGCATCAACGCTGCCGGAAGACTATCGGGAGTCAAAGACGCTTTCACGCTTCTTGAAGCTGAGTCTCTCGACGAAGCCTGGCCTGTGGCGGCACGGCTGAAGGAACTGAACGACTCCAGAAAATATCTGACTCAGCAGGGAACCGAGCAGGCGGCACAGCAGCTGAATGATATAGAAAAACGTACAGGCTGCCTGCCAAAGGTCGTAGTTCTCTATCTCAAAGGCTGCCACGAAAGCCTTGCGGGTATAATAGCCGGCCGGATCAGGGAAAGCTGCAACCGCCCCACCATAGTTCTGACGGACACAGACAAGTCCGCCGGAACGCCCTCCATGTTAAAAGGTTCCGGTCGTTCAATTGAAGCTTACAATATGTTCGATGCCCTTCAACGCTGCCGAGGCCTTCTTGATCATTTCGGAGGTCACCCCATGGCTGCCGGGATGACTCTTCCTGCAGCAAATCTCGATGATTTCCGAACCAGGCTGAACGATGAATGTGCCTTGAGCGAAGAGGATTTTATACCAACAATAGATATAGATGTCCCCATGCCCATAGGCTATATCAGCGAAAAGCTGATCGAGGAGTTCAGGCTGCTTGAGCCTACCGGAAAAGGTAACCCCCAGCCTCTATTCGCGGAGAATTATTTCCGTATCAGGTCGATCCGCCCTATAGGCAAGGAGCGAAGGTTCTTCCGCTTGTCGGTTATGAACAGGAGCGGGAGTGTCATCGATGCGCTGTACTTCAATGATGGAGAACAATTTGCCGCTGATCTGCGGGAATATTTCGGGGAGAAAGCATGGAACGACGCGCTTCTGGGGCATCCCAATCCTATAGAATTGATGCTCGCCTATTACCCGGGGGTGAATGAATATCAAGGCATGAAAAACCTGCAGATAATCATCTCACATTACAGCTTCATACGAAACAAAAACACATGAACGACAAATATGCGTATCTGTCACGTGCTTTTCTGTCACATGCTTATCTGCCATATACGTATCTGTCGTTTACATATCTGTCAAGAGTTTATCAGAGTTTATCCGTCACGTGCCTCTCTGTCTGCAGCCGAGCGCTATAATAGTTCACGCCAAGCTGCCGATCGACTGGCTGATCACGATAGGGTAGAGGGAGACTTTCGTCTCGCCCCTCCCATTGCACCGTACGTACCGGTCAGGTATACGGCGCTACATCAACTATAAATCAATATCAAGTAG
>CACXUY010000017.1 GCA_902770965.1 uncultured Lachnospiraceae bacterium
CACGTCAAGCCTTTTGCTGCCGGACTTTGTGCCTTATCTGCCTCTGGTTGACGGCTGCGGCGACTTCATCTATAGCGCTGACCGCAAGCTCCTTATGCCTGGAGATGAGGATAAGATAGAAAATGATGGCAGCGAAGGCGGAGCTGATATGAGTGAAAAGCAGACTCTGGAGGAAATGAAAAAGCTCGGGATGTAGGTCTGATGAACACCATGAATTGTTAAATGTTAACCCGCATGCCGGACAGCCGGAAACTCCATGCATATAAGTCTACGCGTGGCTCCGTGCTTCACTAAAACGTACTGAAATCCGTTTTAGTGAAGCACGTTTTTTGATCTCCCACCCCACTTGATAAAGAAATACGTGAGTTCGATCACGCAGCAGATCACCCAGCCGACGGGATATCCGAAGCCTATGACCCTGGGTGTATTGGACACGAAGCGCGACACGATGAAGAGGTAGATCTGGCGCAGGGCTACGAAGGAAGTGATCATTATGATCATGGGAAGCGCCGTAGCGGATGACCTCTTCATCCTTGGTGAAGAGTCCGACTGCGGGCGCGGCAAATACAAAGAGGAACAGGGCGATCAGGCCTGTTATCGCGAGAGACATGGAGATCGTGGTGATGGTGCCTCGGTCAGCCCTGTTTTCCTGATCCGCGCCGATGTTCTGGCTGACGAAGGTGGTCGCCGCCATGGACATGCTTGACATCGGGAGCATGATGAACTGGTCGAGCTTGTTGTAGCAGCTCCAGCCGGCCATGCAGCTTGAACCAAAGAAGTTTATATAGGACTGGACGAAAACATTTGAGAAGGCAGTGATGACGGATTGTATGCCCGCGGGAAGCCCGACGGCGAAGATGCTCCGCAGCACAGAAGGGTTGATATGGAGGTCGCGCCAAGTCAGCTTATAGATCTCCTTCGCCGTGGTCAGCATGTACAAAATCAGGATTGCCGAGACGAACTGCGAAATAATGGTGGCGAAGGCAACGCCCTCGATGCCGGTCTTGAACACCAGGACAAAGACGAGGTCAAGGATGATGTTCAGGATGCTGGTGAGCACCAGAAAAAGCAGAGGGAGAGTGGTGTTGCCGACGGCTCTCAGGATGCTGCTTCCGATGTTATAGATCAGAAGTCCGGATATCCCCAGGAAGAATATGGTCAGGTACAAGGACGCGTCGTTGAAGACATCGTCAGGGGTGGACATGAAGCGGAGCATGGGACGGACGCCGGCTACGCCTATGATAGTGAAGATTACGCAGAAAATGAATGTCGCCATCATGGTGGTGCTGACCGCGACATGAAGCTCATCGATCTTGCGTGCTCCAAAATGCTTTGAAATGAGCACGCCGGCTCCCACAGAGAAGCCGTTGAAGAAGAAGACCAGCATATTTACGATCATGGTCGTGGAGCCGACAGCGGCAAGCGCCTGTTTGCTCACGAAGTTCCCTACCACCATCGAATCGACCGTGTTGTAAAGCATCTGAAATATATTTCCAAGCATGAGGGGAAGAGAAAAGGCGATTATCTGCTTAACGATGGAGCCGCTTGTCATATCTCTGGTACGCGAATTCATGGGGGTAGGTCCTTTCTATTTTCGATCCAAGTGAATGGATGAAAAGGTCAGTAGTTTTTATGTGGCTAACCTATCCATACGCCGTATGGTCAGATATAATTCTAACTCATACACACATCTCTCGCAATCGACACAACAAAAAAAGGACCTTTTTTTATTCGGGTTCTTTCATATTCACGGAATGTGTCTTGAAAATACAAGGTACGATGAGTATGATAGATAAGCAGTGTGTTTGCTATGAATGGCCACATAGTTAATTAAACGAGCGGCGCGCAGCATCCTGAAGTCTGTGGCGTTGAATAATTACTGTTTTTTTGAGGAGAATCACAAGCTACTAACATGTTTTTGAGGTATCGGTATGAAATTCTTGCATTTGGGGGATCTGCATCTTGGCAAGTCCCTTCTCGATTTTGATTTTATTGATGATCAGCGATTCATTCTTGACGAAATCCTTGGCATAGCCAAGAAGGAAGCAGTGGATGCGGTGCTTATAGCAGGGGATGTGTATGACAAAGCCATTCCCAGCGAGGCGGCGGTTAACCTGTTGGATGATTTCCTCTGCAGCCTTGCCAAGCTGAGGATAAAGGTCTTCATGATAAGCGGAAATCACGATTCGGACGACAGGCTTAACTTCGGCAGCAGCCTCTTTGAGTCCAACCAGATTTTCATATCATCTGTTTTTGATGGGAAGCTTCATAAATATATAGTTGAAGACGAGTGGGGAGAGGTCGAGGTTTGCCTGCTTCCCTTCGTGAAAGCTTCTCAGGTAAGGCAGTACTACCCGGACGCGGAGATAAGGTCATATGAGGACGCGGTCAAGGTTGTCTTGCGGCAAGAGTCAGATGATAGAAACATAGAATCAGCCGGTGAACGCCGCCGTGTGATAGTGGCGCACCAATTTGTCTCTGGAAGGTCGGAAGACCCGGCTCTCGGAGGTTCTGAGAGTATAGGCACCCAAAGCGTCGGTCTGGTTGAGAAGATAGGCTATGACTGCTTCGACGCGTTTGACTATGTCGCTCTCGGACACATCCACTCGCCTCAGAGAGTCGGAAGGGAGGAAGTAAGGTACGCCGGTTCGCCCCTGAAATATTCCCTCAACGAGGTTGACAACGAAAAGACAGTTCCGCTGGTGACGCTTGGCAGAAAGGGCGACGTGAAGATCGAGCTTGTGCCTCTGAAGCCCAGGCGTGAAATGAGGCATCTGAGGGGAGAACTGAGAGAGCTGCTGAAGAAAGAAAATCTCAGGTCACAGGACGATTACATATATGCCACTTTGATCGATGAGGACTTTATACCCGACGCGATGGGGATTTTCCGTCAATTCTACCCAAATACACTTAAGATCGATTATGACAATACCCACACGAGGCAGACACAGCAGGTCGATATCTCAAATATCACAGAGAACAAATCCTTCTCAGACCTTGTCGGCGATTTCTACAGACTCATGTATGGATGCGAGATCAGCGAAGAGGAGATGGAAGTTATGATCGCGGTGGCAAAGGAGGCGGGAGTAGTACATGAAGCCGATTAAACTGATAATCAGTGCTTTTGGTCCGTACGCGAAGAAAGCACCAGAGATAAATTTTGAAGCATTTGAGGACAAGGGGCTTTTCCTTATATCGGGCGACACCGGGGCGGGGAAGACCACGATATTTGACGCGATATGCTTCGCTCTCTATGGAGAGACCAGCGGTTCTTACCGGGATAAGAAGAATCTCAGGAGTGACTATGCCCCGGACAGTATAGAAAGCTACGTGGATTTTTATTTTTCCCATCAGGGGAAGAAATACCATGTGCGGCGAAGTCCCGAATATGAGCGGAAGAAGCAGCGCGGAGACGGCTATATAACAGAAAAAGAAAAAGCTGTATTCTATGAGGAGGGGAAGCCCGCTATAGAAGGGCTCAAAGAGGTCAATAAAGCTGTCGAGAAGCTCCTGAATATCGACGTAAAGCAGTTCAAGCAGATCGCCATGATCGCTCAGGGGGAATTCTGGGAGCTCCTGAACGCGGATACTGACAAGCGGACCAATATACTGCGCTCCATTTTCGTGACAGACGGCTATAAAGGCATGGAACAAAAGCTGAAGGAGCGCATGGACAGAAGCACCAAGGAAAGAGAAAGGCTTGAAAACAATATCGTCCTGCGTTTCAGGGATGTCACAGCAGCGGATGACGATGAGCTTGCAGGTGAATTAGAGAGAATGCAGGCACGTGCTTCACGCTCCGGCAGCGCCTGGAACACTGATGAGATCCTCCGGCTGATCGGAAGCCTGATCTCTTCTGATGAAAAGAGACTTTCCTCAAAATCAGAAGAGTTGAATGAGGTGTCTGCGCTGCGTGATAAGACTCATAAAGAATTGACCCTGGCGAAGAAGAATAATGAGATAATAGACAGGTTTTTGAAGCTGCAGCAGGAGCGTGAGCAGCTACTGCAAATGAAGCCGGAGCAGGACAGGATAAGGGACAGGCTGAAGCGGCAGAGGACGGCATCGCACACGGTTTATCCGCGCTACGTTGCATGGAAGGCGAAGAATGATGAGCTGATTCGGACAGAGAAAAAGCTCTTGGCGGAGAAGGAAAGCTTGAAGAGGGCGGCAGCTGATGCCGCCTCGGCGGAGGAAGCCTTGAAGACAGCCGAGGGAAGGCGGCCGCAGGCTGAAGAACTCAAGAAGAAGGCCGATGGGATCGCCGAGGACGAGGCGAAATATGAACGTAAAGATAAGCTAAAGAAGCAGTTGATAGCGTTAAAAGCAGATGAGGAGCGAATAGAATCGAACAAAAAGAAACAGGAGGAGGCACAGATACAGCTGGCGGCTCGTATCGACAGTCTGAGGAGGTCGATAGCGGAGCGCAGGGACGCGCCGCAGAGGCTTGCGGAAGCAAAGGCACTTGGAGAGAAGTTGTCATCTCTCCTCACAGATTTTTCCAATTTGATTGACAGAGAGCTTCCCGATTGGGTCCAGAAGAGAAAGATCTACGATGAGAAGCAGAAGAGCTTTGGCAGGATAAGGGAAGAGTCGGATAAAGCCAGGTCACAGCTTGGCGAGGCTGAGCGGCTTCTTGAAAACTGCCGGGCGGGCATTCTCGCTTCGGAGCTTAAAGAAGGCGAGAAATGCCCTGTCTGCGGCTCTGTTCATCATCCTGAACCCGCCAAGCTACCGAAGGAATCAATGTCTGAGGCAGAGGTCGCTCGATTTAAGAGTATTGTCGAAGAAACAGACCGCCGGCGTGAAGCTGCCCTGGCTGCTGCCGAAAGAGCCAAAGAAGCTTTTGAACAGAGGGAAGGACGGCTGCGGCAGGATATTTACGCATGTCTTGTCAATCCTCTGCTAATAAATCGAGACGGCGGCAGCAGAGCTTTTGCTGACATTGATCACGCGGACAAGGCTGCTGTATTATCCGGTGAGGAATCAATCGATGTATCAATCGCTGACTTGATTACTAAGCTTAAGTCCGCAAAGCCCGAAGCTGAAAAGCTGCATCTTGAGAACCTGCGGCTTAAGAGACAGCTTGAGGCTGATACCGATAAGCTCGGCAAAGAAGAAAAGCTGCTTGAAAAGGCACAGGGCGATGACAGCAGGAAGCTGGACGAGGAGAGAGAGAGGCTGGGCAAAGAAGAGAAGGATATTGCCGCAAATATCGCTGCTGCTATGGCAGAGATGAATTCACTCTCGTCATTAAGCTTTCCTGATTGGACGGCCGCTGAAAAAGAGATGAAAGCGGCATTATCAGAGTCAGAGAAGATTCTTGACAGAATAAATGAAGCCGACAAGAAGAAACGTGAGGCAGACAGCAGAGTCACAGGCTGTGAAGCCTCGATAAAAACGAATGAAGAGCATCGGACGAAGCAGGGCGAGGAAGCGGAAGAGCTGAAGCTTGCCTTGGCTGCGTCCGTTCGTAAGGAGGGCTTCATTTCCGCAGAAGATATGCTTTCGTTTGTAACTTCCGAGGAGGATATGGAAGCGATAGACCGTCAGCTTCAGGAATACGACAAGAAGCTCTCGGGCAACGGCAGCCTGCTGGCTCAAGCCGAAGCGGACGCGAAGGGCAAGGCGGTTATAGATATCGATGCTCTCAACGCGACATTTGCTATGCAGGAGGCTAAGGTCAAGGATGCTCAGAGGCTGGTAAACGATACTGAGAATCGGTTGAAGCTTAACAAGGAAAAGAAGGCCGAGATAACCTCGAATCAAGAGGAGATGGACAGGGTCAGACATGAAGACACGATCAACAACAGGCTTTATGCCCTTGTCAAGGGTACGACCGGCAACGGAAAAATCACACTGGAACAGTATATACAGGCGGCAGGCTTCGATGGTATCATAAGGGCAGCAAACAGGCGGCTGCTTCCGATGAGCGACGGACAGTTTGAGCTTTACCGCAAGACAGATGCCTTGAGCCGACGCAGCAACCAGTATCTTGATCTTGAGGTGCTGGACAATAATACAGGGCATCGCCGCCCAGTAGGAAATCTTTCCGGCGGAGAGAGCTTCAAAGCATCCTTGAGCCTTGCGCTGGGACTCTCGGACACCGTCTCACAGAATCTCGGCGGCATCCAGATGGACGCTCTTTTCGTCGATGAGGGCTTCGGAACCCTTGACCGAAAATCCATCGAAAGCGCGATGGAGATTCTGCTTGGACTTTCCGGTTCAAGCAAGCTGGTAGGAATCATTTCACATAGAGAAGAATTGATGGAAAACATCCCGCAGCAGATCAAGGTCAGGAAGACGAAGACCGGAAGCGAGATCACTATTGAGACCGGGATGTAAGGCTGCATCTATCAGGAGTATAGTGTAAAAAGAAGGAGGAGATATAATGCTTTCATTAGAGAGAGCCATTGAGCTGAATTCAACCATGGTGACGGAGGAGTCATTGCTGCTCCATGAGAAGAATGTGTGTTATGCCATGGGAGCCATGGCGGAGCACTTCGGGGAGGATCCCGAGCACTGGCAGGCAATAGGCATGCTTCACGATTTTGACTATGAGAAATATCCTGAAGAGCATCTTCAGCATACAGCGGGGCCGCTGCGTGAAGCAGGAGTTGCCGAAGAAGATATACGTGCCATCCTTAGCCATGGCTATGGAATATGCACTGACGTAGAGCCTGTTTCCAATCTTGAGAAGAGTCTTTACACAGTTGACGAGCTGACCGGCATCATTCAGGCTTGCGCCAGGATGCGTCCTAAGGGAATCACGGACCTCGAGGTCAAGAGCTTCATGAAGAAATTCAAAGACAAACGTTTCGCCGCAAAGTGCGACCGACCCTTGATCCTGAAAGGCTGTGAGCTGCTTGGTATGGAGCTTAAGGATGTTGCAGAGATCTGCATACGCGGGATGAAAGAACATGCCGCTGAGCTGAACCTCGCAGGAAACGAGGAATGAAATCAGGAGGGCAGGGATGATATATATCACCGGTGACTGCCATAGGGACTTTCAGAGATTTAATACCAGAAGCTTCCCGCAGCAAAAAGAGATGACTAAGGTCGATTATGTAATTATCTGCGGTGATTTTGGCGGGGTCTGGGATGCGGGCATGGAGAGCGCGGAAGAGAAGTATCTTCTTGACTGGCTTGAAAACAAGAATTACACGACTCTCTTCGTGGATGGAAATCATGATAATTTTGACCGTTTATACTCTTATCCTGTGGAGAAATGGCACGGAGGAAAGGTTCATTTGATTCGTCCCTCCGTGCTCCATCTGATGCGCGGCCAGGTCTTCGTGATCGACGGCAGACGTTTTTTCACCTTCGGAGGAGCCGAATGCCATGACATAAAAGATGGGATCCTTGAGCCGGACGACCCCAACCTGAAGAGAAAGATAAAATGGATGAGGCTGATGGGGAAGTATTTTCGCGTCAACCACATCAGCTGGTGGGAGCGGGAGCTTCCGACCGAAGAAGAAATGGAAGAAGGGAGGCGGAATCTCGCAGAGGCAGGGAATAAAGTCGATTATATTGTGACCCATTGCTGTTCATCAAGCACACAGAAAGCGTTAGTCGGCAATTCAGATGTCTATAAGGACAATTGTCTGACTCGTTATCTGGAGGAGATAAAGCAAAACACAGAGTACAAAAAATGGTTCTTTGGGCATTACCATATGAATCTGGCTGTCGGAAGCAAGGAACAGCTGCTATATAAACAGATTCAGCCGATTGTTTTTTGAAGGGGGTTAAATAAGCGTCCTTTCCAAGGGGAAAACGGCAGAGAGGCTGAGGTACAGCGTGAATTAGGAAAAATACCTGCGTGTGTTTCTTAAGAACGGAAATGTCCCACTGGACAATTCAGCTTCGTTATCCGCAGGAATTACTTATCCGCATCTTTTGCCGGAAGGCCGCATAAACACTGCCTCCACAGCAAAAAGATGCGCATAAATACCCTCATCTTATGCCGCAAAGCCTCGCTAATTCCCGGTCATCCTTCCATAATGGTTCTTCTGTTGAGGAAGGAACAGCGTCAGTCAATTTTTCATTATTCAATTGCTGTCTCAGCATTTCTACTGATGGGCTTGCATAAGATTTCCTTGTAGTTTTAGTATCAGCATGCCCAAGGACCACAGCTATCGTTTCGATAGGTACTTTATCCCGATACCAGCCAGAAGCACGAGTCCTCCGCAGCATATGTGGGTAGACTTTTTCGGGAATAGATGGGTGTAGGCAACGAATCTGATCCGCATATTTCTGGACGATCCGCTCAATATTACGTGCTGACATCCTGCCTGTTCTTCCTTTTAACACAGTATAGATGAACGGCACAGAGCGCTTCGTGCAGTCGGGATGATATATCTCAATATATTGCCTGATCAGGGGAACGCTTTTATCGGACACTGGGACAAATCGCTCTTTGTCTCCTTTTCCTCGGACGCGGATATAGGGATTCTCTTCAGCCATAATGCATATATCCGACAGGTCAAGGTTGATCAGTTCTTCAACCCTTATGGCTGTGTCGTACAATACGACCAGGATGATCTGATCCCGTATACCCTTTTTCGATGGCTTTGGTGCCGCCAGAAAGCATTCCAGAGCTGCTTTATCTTCAATTATCTCCCTTATCTTTGATGGTACCGTCATATATGGTACATCTGCGATATTCAGGTAGATTTGTGTAAGGGCCGTTTTTCGGGATGCCGCATATCGCATATATGCCATAATTACAGCAAGCCGATGGTTAACTGTTCTAGGCTTGCAGCCTGTTTCTGCGAGATGGATCCTGTAATCAAGCAGGAAATCATATGTCAGATCCTCAAAGCGGAAATCTGCCATGGAGACTGAAAGGGTATCCGTCAGATATCTGCGAAAGATTGTCAGCCCGTCTTCGTATGATTTTGCTGTCTTAGGGCTGTCCCGATGCTGTGTCGGGAGATACACATGCAGATAATCCCAGGTCATTGAAAAAAAGCGGTCTTCATTCAAAACCTTGTTCATCTGCGCCGCACCTCCGGGAGGACATCTGAGGATGCTTTATCTTTCCTTTTGAGAATGCGGAACGCGTCGCTGACCATGTGATAATAGTAAAACGTCTCCTGCGGATCTGTGTGGCCAAGATACTTGCTCAGGTAGGGAAGCATAACATCAAGGTCCATGCCTCCTTCGATCCACATGTTGATCCTGTTGACGACAAAGGTGTGTCGAAAGCAGTGCGGAGTCGGCTTTTTATCACAATTCTTCGATGATGCTGTCCCTGCCCAGAAAGCGCTGAACCTCTTGTCTATCTGACCCTTGCCGACATGCCTGTCAGGAAAACGCCCGGGGAAAAACCATCTCGGAGTATATCCAAGTGCCTGGCAGAGATACCGGTAATACGACTCTGCCATTTCCCTTAAATCCTCGGGAAGATAAACAAGACGGTCTTTCTGGTTTTTTCCATCACGCACTGTGATGATCCCCGCAGCCAGATCAACATCCTTCGTTTCCAGCGCACAGGCTTCGTTATTCCTCATCCCACAGCAATAATACAGCCGGAACATCAGGGGGTATTCTTTCGCCATTCGAAAATCTGCCGGACTGATCGAGTTGGGCACATAGCTGTCGATCACTTTGAAAACTTCCCTGATCTCTTCATGGCTGAAGATGTGGACTTTATTGTGCGCTTTTCCAACTTTGAGAAGCGGTACATATGCCGGGATCCCAAGCGTATTCATATATACTGCCAGCATCTTTGCGGCGCTGACACGCCTGCAGTGGCCTGCTTTCCCCTCTCCGGGTTTTGCCCGGAGCCATTCGTCCAGCATTTCAAAAGACATGCACGGGTCTGAATACTTTTTTTCATTCCAGTAGGCATCCAGACGGAAAAGCTCATACGCTTCAGAATTGTAAATGAAACCGAGGCTTCTTTTTTCAGCGATGAATCCTTCAATATATGGGGAAAGGACGCTGGTGTATGTATAATTCCTGATCTCAGTCATACAGACGCCTCCCCTCCGGCATGATCCCGGCATCTTCCATGGAGATCGGGCACATCCTCATTCGTTTTTCATCAAGATGGAGATAGTAGTGAAGGGAAGTCGTATCGCTGTGGCCAAGCAGATCGGCGATCGTCTGACGGCCGGTATTGCCCCTGAGCCTCTTTGGTGCAAATGTTCTTCGCGTGATATGGTAGCCGGCACCTTTTTGAGAGGGTCTGTCTTATATAATGCGCGGAGACAGACACCTCTCTGGACACTGTCATAAGGTGCCCTGTCCTTAATGAACACATTTGGGCTATCAGATGCGTGTCTTCCGAACTTTAAATAACGGTATATGGCGTTGCCGACTTCAACCGGCATCGGGACTTCGATCTCCCGGTCGGTCTTATCCTGAATGATCCGGATCGACTGCCTGTCCCAGTTTATATCAGAAAGCTTCATGTTTATGACATCACCAGCCCTGAGCCCCATGCGCAGGCCTGTCAGAAGGATGGCGTTGTCGCGGAGATCCAAAGGAGAAACTGCATCTTTTCCGGCATTTATGATCGCAGTTTCATCCTGCTCTCCAAGTACTGTTATGATGCGTTCTTTAGGAGCTGATTTTGCATACAGGGACAGATGGATGCCGTAAGGAACGATACCTTTTCTTTCCAGATATGCAAGGAACTTCCGTATCCTGACATTGTAGGCATTCTTTCCTTCCTCTGTCTGATGCAGGTCATTCTGATTAAACGTTTTTACTGCGGCTGCAGTCAGTTCAGAGAAGGATACCAGACCGGCAGAAACAAGATATTCGCAGAACCTTGTAACAGATGATCTGAACATACAGACGGTAGACTGCTCCCAGCCTTCCTTCTGCTTCTGCTCAATAAACAGCTCTATCTCAAGCCTGCACCACGCGGGAAGGCTCTCATATTTTAATCCCTTCGACCTGCAGACGGCCTGTGGGGTCACTGCGTTCTGTTCAAGAAACAGACCAAAAAGGAAAAGAGTGCGTTTTGATTGTTTCCATCCGGTATGCTGCCATTTTTTCCTTGCACAATCAGTCCAGACATCCGCAATCACATGGTGATACCCGAAGCCGTTCATCTGAAGGAACAGCAACAGGTTGTAAAGAGTAAACCGGGAGCTTTTCATAGGCGATTTACTATATCCGAAGGACTGAAGCTCTTCCAGAAAGCTTGGTATAAGGCATGCGTACTCATCTGCAGGGAATTCAAGACTTTCAGAACGAACCGATTCAACCCTGTCCTGCTGTTCTGCAGACAGATCAGAAAAGCGCAGGATATGATCTGTCATCCGGAAGTATGGATACCACCCAAGGCCGAATGGGCAGAGCCCCTGCTTTGCCATCGCATGAAGGAAATCGCCAATAATGTAAGTGTACCTTGCGTCCGAGTTGTGCGAACGATGCTGGTCCCGGTCGCAGTATTCTTTCAAAACAGAAAAGGTAACCTGTGAAATATCATGAATTCCTGAGATCTGTATGCCATACAGGAATCTTGCAGCTGCATTTGTGATAAAAGCCTGATAATTCTTATCTCCTGCTTTATCCTGCAGAGATAAAGAGAAGCCATTAAGTAACCCCAGCCAGTATTCACTTAACTGTGTGGAATACTGTATCGCATATGGAAATGCATGGATCGGCTGCACGCTTCCATACTGATAGAAATCCAGTAGTCTTCTAAATGTTATTTCATAACCTTTAACAAGCGGTGCATTCCCAGCGCACCACTGCGTGGCAGCAACCGGTGAGAAACAAATCCCGTTTTGGAGCAGGTATTCCCGGAACAAAGTAAGCGCTCTTATCGCTGCATGATAAGCAGTAGACTTAGCACCGTTCTTGGCCATGTATTCTACAACGTTCCGGCTGTTCCTGTGATAGTCCCTCAGCCACTCCTTTTCTGGCGGTAGAAAATCCGGTAGTGGAATTTCGTAAAACAACTTTTTCTTTGGTCTGGCCATAATCGCCACCTCCTCATATTTGATGGCTTGATTATGTCAGATGGATGGGTATTTATGCGCATCTTTTTGCTGTGGAGGCAGTGTTTATGCGGCCTTCCGGCAAAAGATGCGGATAAGTAATTCCTGCGGATAACGAGGCTTATGCGAATGTTCGCATAAGCCTCGGAACGAGCCACGAAAGCCTTCGTGAGTGGCAGAAAGAACTGGATGCTGCTCAACTCTGTCAAAGGAACAAAGGCGAGTGCTACAGTATATTCAATCCGTGAAACAGCTAAGGCTAACAGCCTGAATCCCTATTACTATCTTGATTACATACTTACCGAGCTTCCCAAACTCACAGATACGGAATGGAAAATAGCCACCGAGAAAATTGATTTTTTGCTGCCATGGTCCGATAATTTGCCAAAAAAGTGTTATAAGCAGCGCCGCTGAAAAGCGGCGTTCTTTTTAACCCCTAGCGGACGATTTAACGCTTACGAAAGAGGAGCGAAACGCAAACCGGAATGTCATCGTTCGGGAGACCTTCGATGGGTTTGTTGAATCCGTGGAGGAAACTGATGTCGGAGGATGCTTGGCTAGCAGCTGCTTTTCAAAGGAAGCGGTATAGGTATTTCTTAATGATTACCTGAAATAATCAACAGGAGTCTCCCAAATATAATCCATATTGGCTTTCTTTCCAAATCTATATATGTTTGAAGCAGACTCGTAGAGAATATTCATCATATCATCAATGACTAGGATTTCTTCCGACATAGGTGGAATCTGTGTGATTTTTTCTGCATTTTTTTCATCTAGGTGGTACATTGGAACCTTTGTTCCAAATACTAATCTTGTTTCTTCTGTGTGTAAATTATCTGTATTATAGGTCAAGATCCTAGATGAAAATAGATCCTTTGACTGTGACAAGTATAAAAATCCCTTATCAAAGCACGCACCTTGAATTCTGTCTGGTATTGAGTAAACCACGCTTGGAATTAACTCGTTTTTACCAGAGATAACGAATCCTAACAAATATGCCTTTTGCGTTGTATTATGAGTTCTAGCCACATGAGATTTGTGAGTACAAAAAAAGGGCTCGCTGTGGAATTCTCCTGCGTATAGATATAAATCATCAACTGCAGAAAATGATACACGCATCCTATCAGTGGAGCTTTTTAAATTCAGTCTGACATCTGCCGCCAACTCCATCCCATCTTCCGCACTAAAAAGAGATGACAATATGAAGCCATACATAGTGCCCTCCGTGCTTCCGGAAACATATGCTATTCCATTGTAGATTGAAATACCACCGGCGTGTCCCGAATAATCCTCTCCTTCCGAAGTATTCATCAATATTTTTTTGTAATTATTGCTCTTCCTGTCACATATATAAATTGGAGAATGACTTCGCCTTGCAAAGTATCCAGTTATCAAAAAACAGTCATTTTCAGGATAATAAGACAATCCCTGTGGAATAAACCCGTTATGGATGTCCGGGATAGAGCAAACGGGTTTACTATTCTCGATGTAATGACTAATGGCTACTTGGTCTTTCATATATATCATCCGTGCAAAAGTTATAATAACAATAAAACATATCCCCAATGCAATGCATATTACCGTCCAGAGACGTGAATGACGAGTAATACTCAAAAAACTCCTGTATATATGGATACACATACAATGATTACTCCTATTATCCCAATCGAATTCAAAACTCTTTTTGTGAAAATGAGCTTCTTTGCAGGGACACGAAAATCAGCAGAACTCACATGTTTTTTGTATTCAGGAACAACGCGATCTACAAGCTCTTCCATGAGACCCGGGATATCTTTTTTCTTTTGACTTATCATATAAAAAAGTTTGAGTTTCGGTGTAAACATGATTACTTTAGAAAGATTCAATCGTTTTTCGACACCGGGGAAAGGCACAACGCACCATTCGCTGATGAATTTAAGATTGTTAAGAAATCTCCTTTTTGTACGATTTGTTTCTGAGTCAGGGGGAATACGATAAATAATTTTATCGATTGTTTTGTTAATTTCCCTATGTAACACCTTATCTGTTCTTCGATTTATAAATGAAGCAGTTAAGAATAAAAGAACTAGCAGAGCGAGAACTGCACTATCCCCTTCGTGTCTCCCACCATATGCCATGATTTCCATAAACACAAAAAATGCAGCTGAAATCAAAGACGTACACGACAACTCATAGGAAAAAGATTCATATCTTGCAAATCCAAAATGTCGTAATATATGACATATATAAGTAAAGACTAATATTGCCAAAACAACAATTGCCGATTCGCAAAATGATCCTGTTCTTAATACAGTATTCAGCGACTCAATGTTTACAGACAAATAATACCAAAGGACAATTAGACCGCCAAAGCCTAAAAAATCATATAAAAATAGGGCTTTTTTCTCATCACTATATCCGAGTGCCAAATCATTTGGGTGGATGGCTCCTGACACAATGTTAGCCTGATCATATACCATTTTATCAATTGTCGGTTTACAGGGACCTATCATATTTGCATTCTCCGCAAAACACTCTCGCATATGATACTTTTTCTTTTGAAATCTCTGCCGTTTCATAATTGATTTTATAAGTCCTATGAGATTTCCGGGATTGTTAAACAATTTTAACTCTTCAATAAACCTGGAAAAAGATGGCATAATCGCTACAGATGCCATCGATTGGAGAATATTGTTGATATAATATGTATCTTTACGATTTTTCAAGCACTTTGATCTGGTTGCAAAGGCCTTTTCAATAATATCCTGCAATACCATGTAATAATGCCATTGCGAAAATGCATTTAAAAAAAATGCAACAAATAAACCAACAGCAATAAGTATGATATCCTCTGAATATCCAAATCTTACTATTACAAGGATCGAAATCAGAAAGGTAGTAGAAGAACACTCAAAAGTAATTGCTTCATGACGGTTGAAAGACCATGTTCGAATAAAATGTGTTCCAAACACAATTGCGAACAAAAAGCATCCTGTTTTCAAGACCATTTCAAAGTTCGGCATTTTAACACCTGTAATTAGCTTATCCTTTCTTAAAGTATTATTATTCCCAGTTTTCTATAAATTCAATTGTATAGGATAACCCCATTTCATAGTCAGACCGTATATCTTCTATCTCATCCAGACTAAGATTACCTATGTACACCAAAGATTTCTCGTCTGTAAAAGATACATCTTTTTCTATAGACCGCCGAATTGTACTTATTGTATATTTGCTATCGCGATAAAAATTATTAACTCTTAAGTAAGTGTCTTTATACTTGCTTCGAGCCCAAAAGCGGTAACTCAAAATAATCTCCATCTGCTTGCTAGCATCATATATTGCTCGAAGAAGCACAGTACAATCAGCTTCCCCATTAATCAATACACAGTCTGGATATTTGATGGTATTATAACTCCTTTTTAATACTTTAAGAACATCGTACTTGTTTTTGATAAACTCAGATTCCTCCTCATTTAGGTGATCAAGTAACCAGAAATATAAAGTAAACACTAATGCACCTACTGTAAAGACACATGAGATGATGTCTATCAAGTTTTTAATGTCTATCATTTTTAAAACTGAATCAGCCACTATATTACGCTCCATATCATTTAACAAATAAAGTATTCTTCATATTCTTACGTATATATTGTAACAAAGGAGAATTGATTTTTAAAGGACTTTTTGGTGTATGTATATGCCAAGAAATTGTTGACTCTCCTTGCTCCTCCTTCGTTCGCTAGCAGTTACAAATGGTTTCCACATGTACGGTTCAATTTTAGTGACCATTTTCCTAAAAAAGTGATAGGAATAACAAAAATATTATCCGAACAGATGTAATCTCAAATCCGATACTGTTCGTCTCTATTCAGAATCTATAGCTCTCCATAAAACGTGTGAAGGATTCAATAGTGGGGTAATCGAGAAGGTCTTTCATGGTAACGTAGTAGACTGAGCGGTAAATCTTGTCGCGCAGGGGGACTACCCGGCACGAAGAGGGGCAGGAGCGTCTGGCGATCACGGAGGATGCGAAGCCTATGCCCAGTCCTTCTCCCGCAAGCTGGATGACGACATCAGTCAGGCTTGTCTCACATACGACGTGCGGCTTCGCTCCGCTCTTTTCAAGAAGCGTTCCAATCTGGCGCGAGAATATGCTTTTCTCTGAGGGCATAATGATGTTCTGGTCGTTGAGATCATCAACGGTAAGATCTTCTTTTTCAGAGAGAGGAATCTGAAGGGAACCCAGGCTTCGTAAACTTCTTGGGCAATCTTGTGACTGTACAGATTAGGACGGTTGTCAAGTACTTCCTGAGATCTTATGACAAAGACAGCGTGCAGGCTTCTGCGGTCAAGCTGCCATATCAGTTCATCGCTGCTCTCAACGGAAAGCTGGTACTGTATGCCTGGCATAGCTGTCTGAAAGCACTTTAGAAGCTTGAATACATCGATATAACCGGCGATCCAAGGCACACCGATCTTCAGGTTTCCTGCCAGCAGTGAGTGCTTATTCATCAGGTTACTGAGCTGGTTCGCAGCACCTGTGATCCTCTGCGCATGGATGAGGAACTGCTCACCGGCATCGGTCAGTGACACGCTTTTTTGGTGACGGACGAATAGCGGTATGCCCAGCTAGTCTCCAAGGCTGCGGATCGCCTGCGATAAACGCAGACTGTGAGATGAAAAGATTGCGGGCGGCTGAAGATATGTTCCCGGTCCTCGCTGTCTCTATAAAATATCTCATCTGTAAAAGCTACATGTTTCCTCCATGAAAGTGCGTTTTTCATTTAGGTTGGTTTAAGTATAGCCTATCGATGAGATAATGAAAATATATTTTACTAATAGCTTTCTGAGTATTATTATTATCTCAACAAGATAAAGTAATCCATCAACTCAACATGCGATGGAAGATAGCTTAAAAAGCTGCTTTCACAAGGAGGGTAAAGATGAAGCAAAATAGCTCAAAAGACACGTTTTTCCTGATCCTGTCACTGGCGATAATCATAGGGGCGCGCTTTATGCCGGCAGCAGGCGGCCTGAGCAAGGATGCCTGGGGAGTACTCGGCGTTTTCTTCGGCTCGCTGCTGATGTGGATCACCATCTCCATCGACTGGCCGAGCATGATCACCCTGCTCGCCCTCGGCTTCATTCCGGTGTTCGGTTTCAGCAAGACCTTCTCGGGAGCATTCGGCAACTCGACCGTCGCGTTCCTGCTCTTCACATTCGCGTTGGTCTATCCTCTCTCGAAGACTAATTTCGTGCGCCGCTGCACGGTCGGCTTCATCACAAATCCTGTCGCCCGGAAAGGTCCCTGGTATTTCATCTGCTTCCTCTTCGCGGCGGTGACCTTTATGGGACTCTTCATTTCCCCTTCGGTTCTGTTCGTCGCCTTCATGCCCTTCCTGGAGGACATCTTCTCGGTGCTTGAAGTAAAGAAAGGCGGCAAGACAGGCAACATGATGATGCTCGGAACCGCGGTCTGCATCAGCCTTTCCTCCGGCATGACTGCTATAGGTCATGTGTGGCCCACGATGGCTATCGGATATTACTCTGCCGCGACAGGAAAAGACATCAACCAGTTCCAGTACATGGCCTTCGGAATTCCTACCGGAATAATACTGATAGTGCTTCTTATCCTCGTGTTTAAGTTCCTGCTCCGCCCTGATGATATCAGTGACATCAATCCTCAGAAGGCGATGGTCCTTCGCGGCACTGTTCCTGCGGCAGACCGCAAGGAGAAGATAATACTTGCGACCATGGCGGCAGTCGTGGTTCTCTGGGTCGGTCCCAGCCTTTTCCGCGGCATCGCTCCTGATCTTTACAAGACTGTCAACGGATATACAACTGCTATGCCTCCGCTGCTTGGCTGTATCGTACTCTACATACTGAAGGATGACGGCGAGCGCATCATGAGCTTCCGTGAAGTCACAACCAAAGGCATCCTCTGGGGCTCCGTCCTCATGACCGGCGCGGCAACCTGGCTGGGTTCCTGTCTCACGAATGAAGAAGTCGGCATCAGTGCATGGCTCACTGACAGTCTTGAACCCTTGACAGCCGCCATGCCCATCACAGTCATGATCCTATTCTTCATGACATGGGCAATAGTTGAGACCAATTTCTCATCGAACATCGTCACCACCACAGTGGTCAGCGCGGTTGCTCTTTCCGTGCTGACTGTCCTTCCCGAAGGCACGGTGAGCGTAGGGGCGGTGCTTGCCATGGTAGGCTTCGCTGCCTCAATCTGCAATATGACTCCCGCAGGGCAGAGCACCATCAACACGGTCGCCATAGGCTCTGGCTGGACGAATGCCAAGTCCATGTTCATCTGGGGCGGCATCTTCGCGGTGATGGCCATCCTCGTACTGACTTTTGTGGGATATCCTTTGGGAGCGCTTATCATCGGCTGATGAAAAGTAAGTGACGTTTGCTTTTTATCTACAGATCATGAAACTATTCGGCATCCCAGACTCGGGATGCTGCGCGTCCCTCGTTGCGGGGCGGACAGAGGCGCTGCGCGCCTTGTCCGCCCCAAGATAACTGTTATTATACGTCCGAAGTGCAAGCACTTCATCCTGTATTCTAACAGTTATCTTGGGGTGCTGAATAATTACCAAATTGACAATCGACTCATAAACATATATATTATTGATATCTGATGAATCATAGGCTTTATGCCCATAGATATTGAACATACAGTCAGGCAGCTCTATACCGAAATCTATTTGTTAATATTTTCGACATTCAGTACGACATCATATCCGTGCGAAAAGAACCAGACAGACCATAACTACAGAGATCATGATCATGCAGGCCATAACCTGACAGATCAAAATCAGGCAGACAATGATCCGAAAAGGATGCTCATGCAGACCAGAACCAGACGACTATAATCCTATATGATATCTATCAGCCAGTCATCAGATTCACTCATCCAATATACACATAATAAAGCTTGAATATAAGGAGGGCAAGTGATGTCTTATTGTATATATATTGTTGACGATGACAAGACCAACCTTCGCCTTGCCGGTCAGATCCTCAGCAAAAACGGCATGCGGGTCAGCGGTTTCACATCCGGACGCGCTTTGCTGAATGCGCTTGACGACAGAAAACCGGATCTCATTCTTTTAGACATAATGATGCCAGGTCTTGACGGCTTCGATACCATGTCCTTGCTGCTTAAGAGAGATGAAGGCAATAATATTCCTGTCATTTTCCTGACAGCCGATGAAGAAGCGGAAACAGAGACCAAGTGCCTCCGCATGGGAGCGATGGATTTTATTAAAAAACCATTTGTCCCTGAGGTTCTAGTACTCAGAGCCCGTCATACCATCGAACTCGTTCGCCTGAAGAACAATCTTGCCGAAGAAGTGGCTAAAAAAACCTGTGCTTTAGAAAAGCTTTCTTTTCATATTGTGGAGACCCTGGCAGATGCCATAGACGCGAAAGATACCTATACACATGGACATTCAAAGCGGGTAGCAGAATACGCGGTGAAGATCGCGAAGCGATATGGGTATAGTGATGAAATGGCACAGGATATATACATTATGGGCTTGCTGCATGACGTCGGCAAGATAGGAATTCCGGACGCTGTGATAAAAAAACCCGGCAAGCTCACAGATGAAGAGTTTGACGTCATAAAGACCCATCCGCCCAAAGGCTCCAAGATCCTCGCCAACATAGTGGAAATGCCTTCGTTGGTGACTGGCGCGCACTGGCATCATGAACGCTATGATGGGAACGGATATCCTGATGGTCTTGCGGCAGATAAGATCCCTGAATCCGCAAGGATCATTGCAGTTGCAGATGCCTATGATGCGATGACCAGTGACCGCAGCTATCGCAGCAGTATATCACAAGAAGACGTGCGGAATGAGATATTAAAAGGAAAAGGCAAGCAATTCGATCCTGTATTCGCGGACATTATGCTTGAGCTCATCGATGAAGACACAAGATACAATATGCATGAGTAGCTGTTCAGTCACGCGCATCCGGGGCTTATAGATAAGCAGCTGTTTAGTCACGCGCGTCCGGCGCTTATAGATAAGCAGCTGCTTAGTCATGCGCATCTTGCGGTCATAGATAAACAGCTGTTCAAGTCATATACAGCTTTCTCCCTAAGGACGATAGGACATATTTTGAGGTGAAGGAATGAACAATAAATCACAAAAGGAACCTCAGCGGATGGCTCAGCTTATGCTCTTGGGCACTTATACTCTTCTGGTTATCGCTCTGGTCGTCGGAACGATAATGATGTCATGGGAGAAATGGGCGCTGCCCCTGATCGTGGGCAGCGTGATCGTCTGCTGGTTCATCCACATACGACAGAAGATAGAAGGACAGCAGAGAATGTGGATATACACCGTTCTGATGATGGAAGCTTTTTTTTTCTATGGAATCCATTTGACCAGTACATATGACATGGCTCCTCTTATAACGATGATCATGATCATCTATACGATTGCGGGAGAGAGCAGGCTGATAACATTCTGTGAAGTAATATATTTTATTCTACTTATAAATAATCTCATTGCCATGTCACGGTCGAACATCGTGTGGGACAGTTTGATTATTTCCAGAACCGCGCTGCATATAGTGACGGTTATATTCGCGGGATGGCTGGCCCGTTTCATCGTCAGTGAGTGGGATAAAGCATTTTATGACGCTGACCGTCAGATTGAAGAGCTGAATCAATCTGCTCAAAGAATGAATGCGTTCCTTTCTAATCTTTCCCATGAACTCAGGACCCCGATAAACGCTATCGTGGGCACGACCGAGGTCATGCAGGATAATAATGACCACCCCGAAATCAGGGAGCAGCTTCTCTCGGTGCGCTATGCCGCGAACAGGCTTACATCCCAGGTCAATGATATAATGGATTATTCAGAGCTAGAGACAGGAAGCCTCATAGTAAATAATGAACCTTATTTATTCGCATCAATGGTAAACGATGTGATAGAGGAGATGCGCCCATACATTTCACCAAAGGTGGAATTGATCGTGAACGTGGACGCGTTTATGCCGAGCGGTATGATCTCAGATGTCAGAAAGATACGCAGGATACTATATCATTTGATAGGAAACGCGCTGAATTTCACCAAAGAAGGCGGGGTTTATGTCAAATTCTCGCCCGTCAGTCAGGATTATGGCGTGAATCTCTGTATAGAAATAATCGATACAGGCATAGGCATGAAGAAAGACGACATTGAAAGGGTTTCCAATCGCTATTACCAGACAGAGGTCGGGAAAACTATCGTTTCCGGAGGATTGGGGCTGGGCATACCGATCGCCAACGGTTTCATACGTGCCCTTGGTGGTTTCATGCTCATTGACAGCAAGGAAAATGAAGGGACCTCCATAAGGATCAGCATACCGCAAAAAGTGTATGACAGCCGCCCTTGTCTTTCCGTAAACAACAAACAGCATTATATGCTGGGCGGCTACCTCGATATCACTAAATTCTCCAATCCCCAGGTCAGGGAATTCTACAATGCATGTATATTGAACATAGTACAAGGTCTGGGAACGATCATGCACAGGGTCGATAATGAAGACGACCTGAAAAAACTCATATCAAAAGTCAGCCTGACACATCTGATTGTCGGTATAGATGAATACCTCGGATCAAAAGCATATCTGGAATCGATAGCAGAATCAGTATGTGTTCTGGTTGTAGCGCCGGATAGCTATGTCCTGCCGTCTGATTCAAAGGCATATCTGATCGCTAAACCTTTTACCGGACTTGTGATAGCCAATATATTGAATATGAACCTGAAGCAGAGCAGCCCCAAAAGCTTTTCGCTTCGTTATCCTGGAATTCGTGCCCTGGTTGTGGATGATGAACCCATGAACCTCGCCGTCGCGTCGAACATCCTGGGAAGATACGGGATGAAGGTCAGCACGGCTGGTTCCGGTCAAGAAGCTGTAGACCTGTGTGCCGAACACGAGTATGACATCATTTTCATGGATCACATGATGCCGGAGATGGATGGGGTTGAAGCGATGCAGCGGATCAGGGTGCAGCTGCAGGCTGAAAAGCGGGATATACCCATCATCGCCTTGACAGCCAACGCCTTATCCGGCGCTAAGGAGATGTTCATGTCCGAGGGTTTTGAAGGCTTTGTCAGCAAGCCTATCGAGACGTCGTTGCTTGAGAGGGTACTGAGGCGTGTTCTGCCTGAACCTCAGATACTTGATGACACGGCAGATGTTATGTCGTCCGGCGTAAACAGTAATAATGTACCAAGGGCGAATTCTGTGTTTTCACATGAAGAAAAGGCGACAGGATCATCTGTGTTACACAAGCAGAATGCAGGCGCTGCTGCAGCTTCCTCGTCATCGAATCAAAGCAGGGGCATGGGAAACGTTTATATGTCACCAGACTATGAGTCGGATAATGGAAACGGTTTTCAGGTGTTGGCGAAGGCCGGCATAAATACATCGAACGGATTGTACTATTGCCAGCAGGACGAGAACCTGTATCATATGCTCCTGCAGCGTTTCGCTAACGATTATCCTGAGAAGAGAAAAAACATGGATGAATGCTGCAAGGACGAGGATTTAAAAGGTTATACCATAATCGTTCATGCGTTGAAAAGCACGGCGAAGATGATCGGAGCGGATTCATTGTCCACAGAAGCGTATGAGATGGAGAAGGCGGCTAGGAAAAATGATGCCGAATATGTCCTTACGCGCCACGAAGGACTGATGGAACAATACAAAGCTGTCTCCGGGTCGATCAATATGATTTTCGGAGAAAAAGCACCCACCGGAAATGATGCTGAAGAGAATGAAGCCGAAGCTGAAGGGTTGAATTTCGAACCAGGCGATAACACGGACGAAGAGGAAAGCTTCGAGTTTTTCCCGGAAGGAGGAGATGAGGCGTGAATGATTGGCTTGAAAAGTTAAATGATCCATCAAGAAGCACCTATGAAAGGCAGTATCGTCTTCTTTCCGCAGTCAGCATTTCACTTCTGTTCGTGTGGCTGGTGCTCGCTTATTTGACTGATGGCTATTCTTTCCGTATATTGTTTTTCGGAGTCTGCGAGCTGCTTCTGATACCCATTACTATCATAAGCCTTCGGACGGAAAGGATTCAGATCGGAGCAGGACTGTGCAGCATCGCGCTGGTGTTTTTTATGCTGCCTTTCGCCTTTTTCTTTAACGGGGGAATCGGCGCCGGAGCTCCGAACTGGTGCATCATCGCCCTGGTTTTTGTCACTATGACCGTGAGGGGCAGGCTTCGCGCCTTCCTTTTAATCTCGGACTTTGTCATAACTGTGGGCTGCTACATGCTTTCGTGGATCTATCCCGAACTGGTGGACACGTATACAGTGGCTTCAGGTTATGTAGACTCACTGTCATCGCTGGTCATCACCGGTATCCTTGTCAGCATCATGTTCCTGTTCCAGCTGCACATAACCCATCAGGAGAAAGAATTGATGCAGCGGCAGCAGCATGAGATCATGGACTTAAGCCTTGCCCAGAGCCGTTTTTTCTCTAATATGAGCCATGAGATCCGCACGCCGGTCAACACTATCGTGGGACTGAATGAGATGATTTTGAGAGAAAATGTATCAGATGAGGTGGCCGAAAATGCCGGCCATGTTCGTGCCGCCGGCAAGCTCTTGCTTCATTTGATCAACGATATCCTCGACATGTCCATGCTTGAATCAGGCCATATCGCTCTTTCTAACGAGGTATATAATGTAGGGGACATTCTGTCGGAGATAGTTGGCATGATGTGGCTTCATGCCGAAAGGAAGGGACTTTCGTTCCATGTGGACGTCGATCCACAGATCCCCGCCGCCCTCAAGGGCGATGAGATGCGTATCCGCCAGATTCTGATCAATCTGCTGAATAATGCCATAAAGTACACGCAGAAGGGCTCTGTGAAGCTGTCCGTCATATGGAAGCAGATAGACGAGGGCAACGGCACTCTGAGCTTCAGGATCAGCGACACCGGACGAGGCATAAAAAAGGAAAACCTGCCGTTCCTTTTTACGGCATTTAAACGGGTGGATAATGATAAAAACCGCGGGATCGAGGGCACTGGGCTTGGCCTTGCAATCGTCAAGCAGCTCGTTGAAAGGATGGGTGGGTCTGTCTCCGTCAGCAGTATATATATGAAGGGGACGACATTTACAGCCGATATTCCTCAGCAGTCATCCGGCATGGAGACAGTAGGAGAGATCAACCTTGAGGGTCGTCATGGACTTAATGTCCACAGGAAATATGTGCGCACCTTTGAAGCCCCGGAAGCCAGGGTTCTGGTGGTGGACGATAATGCCGCCAACCTTCTTGTAGTAGAAAAATTGCTAAGGGACACCGCGATGACTATCGACACTGCAAGCGATGGTGAGCAAGCCCTTGTGAACACACTTCATAACAGATACGACCTCATTTTCATGGATCACCTGATGCCCGGTATGGATGGCGTGGAATGTCTGTCCAGGATCAGGACGCAGACCGGCGGATTGAGCAAGGAAGCCAAGGCAGTAGCCCTGACGGCAAATGTGGAATATGGGAGCAGGCAGTTCTATGCGCGAAATGGTTTTGACGGCTATGTCACAAAACCTTGCAGCGGCGCGGAGCTGGAGAGCATCTGTGTCCAGCTTCTTCCTCGTAAACTTGTTCGTCTGAATAAAACAGACAATGAGATCATCGACAGCACGATTTCATGGATGTCCCCTGATGAGAAAAAAGAGGATATAATCATAGCCACGGACAGCATAGCTGACTTACCGCAGGAGATAATCAGAAAAAATGAGATTGCCATCATACATCGCGGAGTCAGGACTACTGACGGCTTTTTCAAGGACGGATTGGAGATCGACTCGAACGGCCTGCTGGATTATCTGAAGGATCGGACTAAAACCGCTGTCACAATCGCGCCGACCGTCGAAGACTACGAAGCCTTTTTTGCAAGACAGCTTACGGGAGCTAATCATTTGATCTATATATCCATATCCGGAAAAGTCGGTATCAGCGGCTTGCCAAATGCCGTGGAGGGTGCAATGGCATTCAGCAATGTCACGGTCATCGATTCGGTCCAGCTTTCAAGCGGGGAAGGCCTCTTGGTAATGGAGGCATGCCGGCTGAGGAGGGAGATAACTTCTCCGGAAGAAATCGTGGAGAAATTGAACAGCATCAAGCATTTGATCCACACAAGCTATATTGTGGAAAGCCTTGATTTTATGGAGAGGTCCGGGCTGGTCAATAGCCACATAGCAAGATTCGCGGAAGTCATGATGATAAGTCCGGTGATATCAATTAAAGACGGAGGGATCACTATTAAACATATCTTCGTAGGTTCAAGAGAATCAGCGTGGAAGAAGTACATATCACGTGAACTAAAGAATAAAAACATCATCGACACGAGCGTTCTGTTTGTAACCTATGTCGGGCTGTCTCATGATGAACTGGATTATATCAAAGAAGAAATATCAAAAAGGGTTCAATTTGATGAGATATATTTTCAGAAGGCATCACCTGCTATCGCTCTGAATTGCGGACCGGGGACATTTGGATTGATCTACAAAGAAAAGGAAATTGTACCTCCTGATTTATATGCAGCAGTTCCTATAGGTTTGTGATCCAAAAGTAATTATTCAGCACCCCGGACTCAGGATGCTGCGCATCCCTCGTTGTGGGGGCGGCCAGAGGCGCTGGATTATTACAAAAGAACATGTTATGGGCTTTATGTGCTGCAACAGAAAAGTTCTATATAATTAGTATTGACAAAGAAAGAGTATGCGTTTACGATATATAAAGGCTATACAGATATTTCTTTCCTCGTGATTGCTCAATATTTCAGTTAATTCACAGCAACTTAAGGCTTGAGAACCATTCGATGGAGCATGGAAAAATGCTTATCGCAGCGATTTATATTTCATGAATCCTGTTACGCTAAGTATAGTATTTGAACAGCGGGTTTTCCGGCAGTGATTGTGAAGGACATAGTGTCGGGCGGTTACGATCAAAATCATCATTAGGAGGATATAACAATGGCAAAGTGGATCTGCAGTGTATGTGGTTATGTTCATGAGGGCGATACTCCCCCTGAAAAATGCCCTCAGTGCAAGGCTCCCGCTGAGAAGTTCAAGGAGATGAAGGCAGAGGAGCGCGTATGGGCGGCTGAGCATGTCATCGGAGTAGCCAAAGGAGCTCCGGAAGACATCATCCAGGGCCTGCGCGAGAACTTTAACGGCGAGTGCACCGAGGTCGGTATGTATCTTGCCATGTCCCGCGTGGCATTCCGCGAGGGATATCCCGAGGTAGGAGAGTATTACAAGACCGCCGCTTTTGAGGAAGCCGAGCATGCCGCAAAGTTCGCTGAGCTTCTCGGCGAGGTAGTCACTGACAGCACCAAGAAGAACCTTGAGCTTCGCGTGGAAGCCGAGTGCGGCGCGACTGCCGGTAAGGTTGAGATCGCAAAGCGCGCAAAGGCCGAGAATCTTGACGCCATCCACGACACCGTACATGAGATGGCTCG
This sequence comes from uncultured Lachnospiraceae bacterium, assembly GCA_902770965.1. Taxonomy (GTDB): domain Bacteria; phylum Bacillota; class Clostridia; order Lachnospirales; family Lachnospiraceae; genus RUG11623. Next base: position 26,437 of record CACXUY010000017.1, read on the forward strand.
CGACGAGGCAAGGCACGGCAAGGCATTCGAAGGTCTGCTGAAGAGGTACTTCGGCTGATCCTGGTATTACTGACGCATGAAAAGAGGGGCTATGGCTTCAGCTGCCATAGTCCCTCTTTTTTAATATTTTAGATATAGAGTTCGGTTTCACGTACACATTTCGTCTTGATCTCATTGACCAAGGCTTCCAAAGCGTTTATGACATGAGGACGTATGTCTCCTCCGACGAGCACCAGCATAAGTGAGCCGCCTGCCGCTATTATTCCTTTGTTCAGCCATACCCTGACATAATAGATCCCGGGCATGAGCCGGACTCTATCGACAGCTGCCTTCAGCCGATCTTCATCATATGAAAAATCAACTGCTGTAACGGGAGCAAAGCTTTCGGTGTCAGCAGGTTTACAGTCAGACGAGGCATGCGCATGGGCTTTGTCATGTTCGTCAGGCCGCACGATCGCTCTTGGAGTTGTGCGCACGATGCCGTTATGAGCGAGGTACATGCCGCATTTTGCCGCATTGATATTTTTTTTTGCTTCTTCAAGCCATTGGTCGAGAGAAGGGAGAGATACAGTCTCCGCTTCAGCCGAGGCGCAATCATTTGACCCATCTGAATGCAGTATGTCCAGTCCATGAAGAAGGCCGTCTATAACGGAGAGTATATTCTCACATGCCGCTTTTTTGCTTCCCGGCAGATTCACGATCAGTGAGCCCCCTCGGATGCCAGAGACTCCTCTTGATAGGCAGCCTCTGGGAGTGATCGCCATGCTTGCCGCCCGCATGGTCTCGGAGATACCTGGGGCATCTCTCTCGATTACGGCTTTTGTCGCCTCAGGGGTGACATCCCTTTTTGAGAAGCCGGTACCGCCCGTGGTAAGAACAAGGGACGGCTTTTTTTCGTCTATAACAGAGATGAGTTCATTCTTGATCATATCTGCTTCATCCGGGATAACAGATGTGTATATAACCTCAAGACCATATTCGGTCAGGATATCACGAAGGGCAGGACCGCTCGTATCTATACGTTCGCCTCTTGCCCCCTTATCACTGACAGTAATGACTGCCGCTGTTTTTTTCATGCTCATACCCCCCAATCTGTCAATAATAAATGCGTCATTAGCGAGAACTATCGACTCATATCTGGCGAACTGTCATCGACTGTCATAGACCGATGCGTAATGAAAAAGAACCTTCATATGGTTCTTTTTGTTATCGAAAGTTTCATAATCAAGTTTATGGCGTTATGTCGAGAATCGGTAATCCCCATGAACGCCGCCGGTCTTTTCTGTAAGTCTGATATCTGTTATGACGATGTCTTTCTGCACTGATTTGCACATATCATAGACAGTCAGGGCGGCGGAAGACACTGCAGTGAGCGCCTCCATCTCCACGCCGGTCCGGCCATCACAGGAAACCTCTGCCTCAATGGCGACAGCACATTTTTCTTCGTCCAAGGAAAAACTCAGGTCTATGCCGTTCAAAACAACAGGATGGCACATAGGAATCAGTTCAGAGGTTCGTTTCGCGCCCATGATGCCCGCGATCTGAGCTACAGTGAGTACATCGCCTTTTTTTATGCCGCCTTCTTTTATCAGTAAGAACGTCTGCCTGTTTATCAAGACACGTGCTTCCGCGCGGGCGGTGCGGTGAGTGACGGTTTTCTCGCCGACGTTTACCATATACGCCCGTCCTTCATTATTAAAATGAGTGAAATCATCGCTATGAGAGAAATCAACAGTCATTTTTCACCCCCTGCAAATGCAGCGCCGATATTACCTCATTGCTGTCAGATATATTGATGCTGCAGCTGCTCTAACGTCTGAACTTTAGTTCAATACCGCCCGAAGGTACATACCGGGTAATGGCAGACGCTGCACTGCAGGCACAGTCCTCCGTCGCCAAGCCGGATGAGTTCTTCTCTCGTAAAGCGGTCACCGGAAAATATCTGTGGCAGCAGCACATCGAAGATAGTAGTCGGAAGACTGATGGCGGCTCCGGGCACTCCGAGAATGGCGGTCTCTCCGAGATATGCCACAAGAGTCATATTTCCGGGCTGAGATGGTACTCCGTGAGTTACGATGTCTGCTCCAAGGGTGCGAATCGCTGAAGGGGTCACATCATCAGGGTCTACCGACATTCCTCCGGTAAAGAGCAGCAGATCCGCGCCCTGCGCAAGGAATGCTTTGGCGGCATCTGCGATCATGTTGACATCGTCATCACAGATAGTGACGCCAAGGACCTCGGCGGGATAATGAGACATTTTTTCCCTGACAACAGGTTCGAATTTGTCCTTTATCCTGCCGGAGTAGATCTCAGAACCGGTGACTATGCATGCCACCTTTAGTTGGCGGAAAGATTTAAGCTCAATGAGCTTTTCTTCGCGGCAAAGAGCTTCTGCCTCTTCGATCTGAGTTTCTTTTGTGACCAGAGGTACGATCCGCATTGAAGCGAGGCGGAGCCCTTTTATCACAGGAAAATGATCCGGTATAGTAGTTATGGTGATGTCGCCTATGGAATTGATCCTTTCGAGCAAATCAGTATTTACCCGGAACATGCCGTCTTTATCCGCGATAAGCTGCATCTTTCCTTCGGACGGACCTGTATAATGTGCCCCGGCGACGGGCGTCATGTCAGCCATCCGACGGGCGGCATCCTCTTCATGAATATCGCCGTTATCGGCTTCCCATATGAAGACCTGTTTCTTGCCAAGGTCTAAAAGTATGGGTATGTCCTCTTCTCTGATGATATGCCCTCGCTTGAACGCGGCTCCCTTGAAGCCATCGCGCATGGCAGTGATGTCATGGCACAGCGGGAGTCCGACGGCATCCTCGACATTTATTTTCTTCATAGCATGTTTCCTCCCGTTGTCATAATGGGATTAGAAGTTAGAGGCTCAGCATCCGGAGTCTGGGGTGCTGAACGGTTTCATTTTTTAAGCAGAAGAATAGCGTCCGGCGGCAGCTGGATCCGCACGGTTTCGGAAGGCCGCAGTGCCTTTCCATACGGCTTCTCTGTCTCCCATCCGATATCTTTATATTTACCGCGAAGCATAACGGTGTAAGAAAAAGGATTCTCTACGACCTCGGAGACCTCCATACTGAAAATATTTTTAGAAAAACCGTCAGTCTCATCAATAAGACAGTCGTTTTTATATCCTATTCTGTTTATTCCATCAGATGTTGACTTATTATTGATTTTATTAGCATCAGACGCGCCGGCATATCTTACATCATGCATGCGGATCCCGATGTATTCAGCGTCGCCCACTTCCCGAGAGGTCTGTAGTGTCAGACCCCAGTCCTTAGCCAGAGCATGATGCTCATCAAGCTTATGTATTGGGGAGATGTTCTTGCAGCCGGTGAGAATAGCGCCGGACAAGGTCTTGGGATCATCGAAAACGGCTTCTTTTGAGCCGTATACATCCACCTCGCCATCGTCCATGACAGCGATCTTGTCACAGAGGCGGAATACCTCATCGCGGTCGTGAGAGACCAGGACGACAGTCTTACCGAAGCGGCGCATGATGTCCCGCAGCTCTTTTTCCATATGGAAGCGCAGATGGCTGTCTAACGCAGAGAATGGCTCGTCCAGAAGAAGAATGTCAGGTGACGACACCAGAGTCCTGGCGAGGGCCGCCCTTTGCTGCTGGCCGCCGGAGAGCTGAGAAGGATAATGCCGCGCCAGCTGTGATATTCCAAAACTCTCCATGATTTCTTTTACCTTCGCCGACCGCTGTTGTTTTGTGGCAGATGAACTGTCACGGCGAGTGGCGCAGAGTATGTTTGCCTCGACTGTCATATTTGGAAAAAGGGCGTAATTCTGGAAGATGAGACCGGCGCGGCGTTTCTGTGGACTAAGGTTGATTTTTTTCTCGGAATCAAAAAACACATTGCCGTCTACGATGATTCGGCCTTTATCGGGGTTTTCGATGCCGGTGATACATTTTAAAGTCAGGCTCTTGCCGCAGCCGGAAGCGCCGAGCAGGGCCAGAATGTCGTCGCCTGTCTCCAGATTTACGCGAAGCTGAAAGTCTCCGAGGCGTTTTTCAATATTCAGATACAGAGACATGATGCCGCGTCTCCTTTCTGAAAGAAGCTGATTTGTTCCTTCTTTCCATCATATTCACAGCAAGCAGTACGATGAAGGAGATCGCTATGTTTACCATGACCCAGCGGAAAGCCGCTGCGTCATCGTTCGTGCGCCATAGTTGGTACACGGTAGTCGAGATAGTCGCGGTGCGTCCGGGGATGTAGCCAGCGATCATGCTGGTAGCGCCATATTCACCGAGAGCTCTCGCGAACGCAAGAACCGTTCCGGCCATAAGGCCCTGCCTGCAGCAAGGTATGCGTATACGCCAGAATATGTAGGAGTCGGACAAGCCGATCGACTTCGCGGACCAGGCAAGGGTCTCATCGAACGACTCAAAGGCACCGCGGGCTGTGCGGTACATGAGGGGAAATATGACAACAGCGGTGGCAAAGATTGCCGACCACCAGGTCATCACAAGCTTCGTATCAAAGACGGACAGTACCCATGCACCGATCAGTCTTTTGGGGCCCAGCAGCCGGAGCAGAAGATAACCCACCACTGTCGGAGGCAGTACCAGAGGCAGTGTCAGGATCACATCGAGCAAGCCTTTTATGAGAGGTGAGGCCTTCGATATATGGTAAGCCGCGAATATACCGACGAAGAAAATGATGCATGTGCTGATTGCCGCGATACGCAGAGAGTTCCATAGAGGAAAGAGATCCATAGAATACTCCTTGATCTGGTAATGATTCGGCATCCCGAGTCTGGGGTGCTGAATTAGTACCCTTATTAATGCACTGTCCCGTGAAGGAATAACCACGGCTTTGCCGGGCAACAGACCGCGCCGTGAATCGGGTTCGATTACATCTCCGCTACTTGCTCGAAAGCATGGAAAAACCGACGCTTTCAAATGTTTTTTTGGCTTCAGCTTCAGAAAGGAATTGAAGGAAAGCCTTTGCCGCCTCCACGTTCTTGGCGGTATTAAGCACGGCAGCCGGATAGATGACTCGTCCGCACATCTCCTCGGTGGCGGTGTCCGCTATAGATAATCCGGCTGAAAACGCGTCTGTGGAATAAATGATGCCGCAGTCAGCCGCGTTCTCAATAACCTGGGAGGTTACTTCCTTGACGTTGGAGCCGTAGGTGATATTTCCCGCAGCTGCCAGCACCTGTTCGTCAAGACCGTAGAACGCAAGGATTTTCTGAGTGTACTGTCCGACGGGCACGTCGCTGTTGCCCATCGCAAGCAGGATTTCGCCCATGCCCAGTCTCTTTGCAAGATTATCAAAGGATTCAACGGAAGATGGATTGCCCTCAGGAACAGCAAGGACGACTTTGTTTTCAAGCAGATCTATCCTGGTGCCTTGGAGTACGAAGTCAAGTCCGTCAGGATTGGCTTCGCCGTCCTTTGAGCTGTCGAGCTGATTCATCTGCCTGGGAGCCGCCGATATGAAAAGGTCGCAGTCAGTGCCGTTTTCTATCTGGCTTTTCAGGGTGCCGGAGGAATCGAAGTTGAACATTATAGACACATCGGGCGCGGTTTTCTTATATGTTTCAGCTATCTCTGTCATGGTCTCAGTCAGAGAAGCCGCGGCAAATACGATGAGTTCAGTGTTACGCTCTGAGACCTCATGCTGTGCTTCGTCTGCCGGAGTACTGCCATGTGTCGCTTTATCCGCGTCTGAGCAGCCTGCAGCCATGCAAAGCAGGAGGCAGATGACGAGCAATAGTGAAAATGTCTTCTTCATTATTCGGCTCTCCTAAAGATGTACAACTATGTTATTTACGAGATTTAAGACAATATCGATTATATCAGTTAGAGATAAAGTATTCAAGGAAAGATATCTGTCCGGTGTAAAGCTTGTTCTACGCAACATGTTTGACGCAATAAGACTTTTATTCCTTAAGTAGATTGACGGATTAACGATACCTCCCTATAATAAGAAAGATTACATGTATCAATAATAGTGCATATGACAAAAACGAAAGAGATATAGTGATGAAATTAAATGAGATGAAGCCGTCGCAGTCGGCGACGATAATCACTGTCGGCGGGGAGGGCGCTCTTCGTCAGCATTTTCTGGATATGGGAGTGATCCCTCATGCGAGGATTACTCTTGTGAAGCTTGCGCCCATGGGAGATCCTATGGAGTTCAGGCTTCACGGATATGAACTCACTCTCCGCGTCGCGGACGCGGAGAAGATCGAAGTGATCCCGGAGAGTGACATAGCTGAGAGAGGGACAGCTGCCGCATTGGCAAAGGAAACAGGATACGACGCGGGATCCGGCACAGCCTCAGCAGCTCAAAAGAAAGCCGCTCATCCGGGTCTCGGTGAAGAGGGAAAGTTCCACCCTAAGGGTACCGGTAATCCTTTGCCTGAGGGCACAACCCTGACCTTTGCTCTGGTCGGCAATCAGAACAGCGGCAAGACTACGCTCTTCAATCAGCTGACCGGAGCCAATCAGCATGTCGGCAACTTCCCGGGAGTCACCGTTGACCGCAAGGATGGGGTCATTCGCGGCCACTCTGACACTCTTATAACCGACCTTCCGGGTATTTATTCCATGTCGCCATATTCCAGTGAGGAGATGGTCTCCAGGAATTTTGTCATAGATAGTAAGCCCCATGCCATCATCAATATCGTTGACGCAACCAACATCGAGCGGAATCTTTACCTTACCATGCAGCTGCTCGAGATGAATGTTCCGATAGTCGTGGCGCTGAACATGATGGATGAGCTGCACGGCAACGGCGGAACTGTGGATGTGAACCTGATGGAGATCATGCTCGGCGTGCCGGTCGTCCCTATTTCCGCAGCTAAGAATGAAGGCGTTGATGAACTGGTGCGGCATGCTGTGCATATCGCGAAATATCAGGAGAAGCCGCTAAGACAGGATTTTTGCGGCGCGGAGGATCATGGAGGAGCCGTTCACCGTGCGCTCCATGCCGTCAGCCATCTCATAGAAGACCACGCAAAACGCTCAGGACTTCCGGTCAGATTCGCTGCCGGCAAGCTGATCGAAGGCGACACGGCGGTTCTTGAGAAGCTTGAACTCGACAAAAACGAGGAGGAGATGCTTGAGCACATCGTCCTTCAGATGGAGAAAGAGCGCGGTCTTGATCACAGTGCCGCGATAGCTGACATGCGTTTCGAATATATCAGCAAGGTTTGCGAAGCCTGTGTCATCAAGCCGAAGGAGAGCAAGGAGCATCTGCGCAGCCAGAAGATAGACAGACTGCTTACCGGTAAATACACAGCCATCCCGATGTTCATAGGCATCATGGCGATGGTGTTTTTCCTTACCTTCTTTCTGATAGGGCCGATACTGCAGGACCTGCTCGCTTCCGGAATAGAAGACCTGGGCATCCTTGCAGAGAGAGCGATGGAAGCCGGTAATGTGAATGAGGCTGTCCGCAGCCTGGTCATGAGCGGAATCTTCGAGGGAGTTGGCAGCGTGTTAAGCTTCCTGCCTCTCATCGTTATCCTGTTCTTCTTCCTGTCCATACTTGAGGACAGCGGATATATAGCAAGGGTTGCGTTCTTTATGGACAAGCTGCTGCGCCGCATCGGTCTTTCGGGACGGAGCATCGTCCCTATGCTTATAGGCTTCGGCTGCACAGTTCCTGCCGTGATGTCAACCCGCACCCTTCCCAGTGACCGCGACCGCAGGATGACGATATTGCTCACCCCGTTCATGTCATGTACAGCGAAGCTTCCTATATACAGTTTCTTCGCGACCGTGTTTTTCCCGGGACACAGCTGGCTTATAATCACCGGTCTGTACATACTGGGCATAGTGGTGGGCATACTTATGGCTCTGCTGTTTAAGAAGACGCTCTTCTCGGGCGAGGCGGTGCCATTTGTGATGGAGCTTCCCAACTACAGGCTTCCGAGTCTGAGGAACGTGCTGCAGCTGCTATGGGAGAAGGCTAAGGACTTCCTGCAAAGAGCGTTTTCAGTCATCCTGATAGCGACTATCCTGGTCTGGTTCCTGCAGAGCTTTGACTTCCGTTTTAATTTAGTGGACGATTCACACAGCAGCATACTCGCGGCACTCGCGGGAATGATAGCCCCTGTCTTTGCTCCCATAGGTCTCGGCGACTGGCGCATCGTGACGTCGCTTATCAGTGGCTTCATGGCGAAGGAGAGCGTGGTGTCTGTGCTTGAGATATTGTTCAAAGATGGAGTTGAGGCGCTTGGGACGCTGACGGCCGTTTCGCTGCTTGTGTTCAGCCTGCTTTACACGCCATGTGTGGCCTCGATCGCCGCCATAAAACGTGAGCTTGGCGGCAGATGGGCGGTCGGCGTGGTGTTGTGGCAATGCGCCATAGCCTGGGTTGCGGCTCTGGTCGTGAGGCTCATAGGGATGGCGCTTGGAGTCGGATGACTCAATTTGGCCGCCCCACAACCAAGGATGCGCAGCATCCCGAGTCCGGGGGCTGAACAGATACGATAATTTCAAAGAGTGGAGAAGAGTGAGATGAAGGTAGTGATACTTGCCGGTGGGTTCGGAACCAGAATATCCGAGGAATCTGTTTTTAAACCCAAGCCGATGCTCGAGATCGGCGGGATGCCCATCCTTTGGCATATTATGAAGAATTACTCGTACTATGGCTACAATGAATTCGTCATCTGCGCAGGCTACAAGCAGCATGTGATAAAGGAATGGTTCGCGGACTATTTCCTGCACACATCTGATATAACCTTCGATTACACGAATGGCAGGAATGAGATCATCGTCCACAACAAGCACGTCGAGCCCTGGAAGGTGACGATAGTTGACACCGGACTGAACACACAGACCGGCGGCAGGGTTAAGAGGATACGCAGCTATATCGGTGACGAGCCGTTCATGCTCACCTACGGAGATGCTGTGGGAGATATCAACATCCCCGAGTTGGTGGAATTCCACAGGTCTCATGGACGTATCGGGACGATGTCCATGTACAACTTCGGACAGAACAAGGGAGTTGTCGAGGTAGGTAAGGATGGCGTCATTGATGCTTTCCGTGAGAAATCTGACGCTGACGGCGATCTGATCAATATCGGCTTCATGGTATTTGAACCGGCGCTGTTTGATTATATAAAAGGCGATGAGACTATATTCGAGAAGGGACCGCTGACCGATCTTGTGGCAGAGCACCAGCTGGTGGGCTATGTGCACAAGGGTTACTGGCAGTGCATGGACACCATGAGGGAGAAGCAGCAGCTGGAAAAGCTCTGGAATTCCGGGGATGCCCCGTGGATGATATGGAGATAAATGATGGATTTTGATGTCAATTATTATAATGGGAAAAAAGTGCTTCTTACGGGCCACACAGGCTTCAAGGGCTCGTGGATGTCGGTGATCCTGGCAAACGCGGGCGCAAAGCTCATCGGGTATTCCAGCTGTTCGAAGACTGAGACGAGGCTGTTTGATCTTTGCGGCGTGAAGGATCAGATCACGCATATCAAGGGCGATGTGAGAGACCTCGGGCATCTTTTAGATGTTTTTAATGAATATCAGCCGGAGATAGTCATACATATGGCGGCGCAGCCCATAGTGAGGGACAGCTACAAGGATCCGGTGGGCACATATTCGACGAATGTAATGGGTACGGTCAACGTCTGCGAGGCAGTGCGCCGGACGCCTTCCGTGCGCTCCTTCCTGAATGTCACGACTGATAAGGTATATGAAAACAAGGAATGGGAGTGGGGCTACAGGGAGAACGAGCCTCTGGATGGCTATGATCCTTATTCGAACTCAAAGTCCTGCTCAGAGCTCGTTACGCACTCCTATAGAGCATCTTTCCTTGACGGTAAGGTCGCGGTCTCAACCGCCCGCGCGGGAAATGTTATCGGCGGCGGTGATTTCGCTAATGACCGTATTATCCCCGACTGCGTCAGGGCGGCGGTGAAGCATGAAGACATAATCGTGCGCAATCCATTTTCAACTCGCCCTTACCAGCACGTACTTGAACCTGTTTTCGCCTATCTTATGATAGCCGCCATGCAGTTGTGGGACCTGATGACCAGGACTGTTTCCAGACAGGCGCCTTGGTCGATCTTTTCGTGAAGCACTGGGGTGAAGGCATGAGATGGATAGACAGATATGACGGCGGACCGCACGAGGCGAATTTCCTGAAGCTTGACTGCTCGAAGCTGAAGACGACCTTCGGATGGAGGCCTCGCTGGAATCTGGAAGAGGCGATAGCGAAGGTGGTCGAGTGGAGCAAGGTCTGGATGAGGGGAGAGGACGTCCGCCCCGTGATGGACAGCCAGATCGAGGAGTTTCTGCGGCAGTGACATAACAGGCAAGGACGCGATGATTAAGCCATCGCGCGGATATAATTCAGACAGTATCAGATATAATTGATGACATGTATCCCGGGGTTTATACAGCCGGCGATGCCAATACCGGCATACAGGTTAACTGTCGATATTGTAAGGGAGAGAAGATATGGTGAATGTGATTGTTGCCGGAGCCAATGGCTTCATAGGCAAAAACCTGGTCAACAGCCTGCTGGCGAAAGGATATTCGGTAACCGCGCTTGACGCCAGATTCGATGAAGAGCTTTTGTCAAAGGTTAGCTGCATTGATGTTAAGGGCAGGGGCATGGACGACATAGCGGAAGAGCTGGCCGGAAAAAAGTATGGCTGTTTCTTCAATTTGGCCTGGATGGGAACGTCAGGACCGATGCGGGCGGATTACAACATCCAGCTCGAAAATGTCAGGCTCACCTGTGATTTCGTGAAGCTATGTGCTTCTATAGGCTGCCCCCGTTTTATTTACGCGTCAAGTATTAACGAGATGGAGACATACGAATATCTTCAGTCCGATGGCATAGAGCCTTCAGGCGGATATATTTACGGTACCGGTAAGCTTGCGGCCCATCTCATGGGTGAGACGGTGGCTAAGCTGGAAGGGATCGATTTCATCCCTGTTATCATCACAAATATTTATGGCATAGGAGAGAAATCCGCGAGGCTGGTCTATACCTCCATAAAGAAGCTCATCAGAGGTGAGCATTGCTCCTTCACCTCCGGTCATCAGAATTATGATTTTATCTATATCACTGACGCGATAGACTCCATGATCGAAGTGGCGGAAAAGGGGAAGGGCTTCACCCGCTACTATATAGGAAGCGGCGAGCCTAAACCACTTAGGGAGTTCCTGCTGAAGATGCGTGACATAGTCGCGCCCGGCGCGGAGCTTGGCCTGGGCGACATCCCCTTCAAGGGAGTGAGCGTGGACTACAGCCAGTTCAAGCTGAAGCAGATCGAAAAAGACACAGGCTTCAGGAATAAGGTCTCGTTTGAGGACGGAATAAGGATGACTGCGGATTATATACGCTCGGAGGAAGGGCTCTGATAAGCAGAGCGGTAAGCTTATTCAAGGGGGGTTTTTATGGTACAGAGATTCGAATTCAAGGAGCTCGAGCTGAAGGGCGCGTATCTCATCAAGCCTTTTTACGCGACGGACGACCGCGGCGGGCTTATCAAGGATTATAATATCGACACATTCAGAGCGAATGGGATCGATTATGAACTTAAGGAGACCTTCTACACCATATCGAAGCGCTGTGTGATACGTTCGACGCATTTTCAGCTCATCAAGCCTCAGCCCAAGCTCATGCGCTGCATCAGCGGAAGGGTCTTCTATGTTATAGTCGACCTGCGCCCGGACTCTCCGACCTATGGGAAGTATCTCCACATGGAGCTTAACGGCGATGACCCGACCAGCATTCTCTGCCCGGCGGGCTTCGGCCAGGGGTATCTGGTATTGGAGGATTCCGTGATGAGCTATAAGGCTGCTGAGGTCTTCTATGGCGAGGGTGACTCAGGCATAATGTATGATGACCCTGATATCGGTATCGAGTGGCCTTTTGAACTCATAGGCGGCAGGGACAAGCTTATCATCAGCGAGAAAGATCTGCAGCTCATGAGCTTTAAGCAGTACACACAGAAAATGCGCGAACAATCCAAGGCTGATGAGGCCGAAGGCCAGGATGTGAAGTCCTGCTCGAAAGAAGAGGACAAAGCTTCTGATCAGGATGAGACATCAAGGCAGGAGGACTGAGCGATGAATGTAGCGTATTCGGCCAGCGACCTGTATTCTGAGCTTGCGGCGGTTTCCATTGCCTCGATTTTTGAAAACAGCAAGGACGTGGATGAGATCAATGTCTACGTTATCGACATAGGGATAAGTGACAAGCACAAGCAGGATATGCTCGATCTTGCTGCGGCATATGGGCGAAACCTTTGTTTCCTTGAGGATCTGAACGTGGAGGATATCGCCCATACAAAGATAAATGTGGGACGCTGGCATATAAGCACGTTCTCACGGCTGTTTCTGCTGCATGTACTGCCTGAGGGGCTTGACAAGATCATCTACGTCGACTGTGACATGATCATTCGCCATTCGCTCAAGTCGTTGTGGGAGATGGACATGGAGGGAACCTGGTGCATGAGCGCAGACGATTGCCGAGGGAAGATGTACCGCAAGGACATCGGCATTCCGCTGGATTCTATCTACACTAACAATGGGCTGATGGTGATCGACCTTGACGCGTGGCGCGAGAACGATGTCGAGAGCATGTTCATTGATTTTATCAACAAGTATCATGGCGATATCACATATATGGATCAGGGCGTGCTCAACGGAGTCTTCCAGCCGCTGAAGAAGGTGAAGCTGCTGCCGATCTCATACAACGCACAGACCTTCTGTTATGATCTGGGCTACGATGGGCTTCAGGCATGCCGCAAGCCCGTGTGGGCATACTCGAAAGAAGAGTTCGAGAAAGACACGGCAGATCCTGTCATCGTTCATTTTACCACCTGCTTTATGTCGGGCACCAGACCGTGGTTTAAGAAGGACGGACATCCTTTTCGAGGCGAATTCCTGTACTATAGGCGTCTGACAGCGTGGAGGAACGAGCCTCTGTGGGAGGACACGACTCCCTGGAAGAAAAAAGCGATGACAAAGATCAGCCAGGTCATGCCGAAACCTGTAACCTACGGCATCATCCATGTCGCTCATGTGTGGGGATATCCTACTGTGAGGGAACTCAAGAGCAAGCTTAAAGGACGGAAGGCAGACTGAGATAATGAAAATATTGATGGTAAATAAATTTCTGCACCCGGTTGGCGGTACTGAGACCTACATCTTCAAGCTTGGCGACTACCTGAAGCAGCAGGGACATGAAGTCCAGTACTTCGGGATGGAGCACGAAGGACGCATCGTGGGCAATGAAGCGGAAGCTTACACAGCCGACATGGATTTTCATGGAGGTCCCCGCCTTGTTAAGCTCATCTATCCTCTCAAGACTATCTACAGTTTTGACGCGAGAAAGAAGATAAGGCGGGTGCTTGACAGCATGCAGCCTGACGTCGTCCATCTGAATAATATTAATTATCAGCTGACTCCCGCGATCATCCTGGAGGTCGTCCGTTGGAGAAAAGCTGCAGGAAGAGCATGCCGCATAATACTCACCGCGCATGACTACAATTTGATCTGCCCGAACCACATGCTCAACAACCCTAACACCGGGAAAAACTGTGAGCTATGCATCGGCGGGCATTTCATAAACTGCGCGAAGGGCAAATGCATCCATGGTTCGAGGGCGAAGAGCATAGTTGGCATGGCGGAGGGCTATTACTAGAAGCTGAGGCGGACATACGGCTTTATCGATGAGGTCATCTGTTGTTCCGCCTTTATGAAGACAAAGATTGACACCAATCCGCTGCTCGCGAAAAAGACTGTCGTGCTGCACAATTTCATCGATAAGGCTGAGAAAGGCGCAGGTTCTTCCGGGGAGACCGTCAAAAAAGAATATGTGCTGTACTTCGGGCGCTACGCAAAGGAGAAGGGCATTTTGACTTTGATCGATGTCTGCCGGTCGCTTCCCGATATAGCCTTCGTATTTGCGGGAGCGGGGGCTCTTGAAGGTAAGCTCAAAGAAGTAAAAAATATAAAGAATGTGGGCTTTCAGACAGGCGCGTCACTGGAGAAGCTGATAAGGGAGGCGAGATTTTCCGTCTATCCTTCTGAGTGGTATGAGAATTGCCCCTTCTCCGTCATGGAGAGTCAGATGTATGGTACGCCGGTGGTCGGAGCGAATATCGGCGGCATTCCCGAGCTGATAGAGGAAGGCAAGACAGGCGATCTCTTTGCTGCGGGAAATGCCCGCGACCTGAGGAAAAAGGTGAAGGCTCTCTGGAATGACAGAGAGCGGCTGCAGAGCTACACTGAAAAATGCAAGGACATAAGCTTCGATGATATCGAGGAATATGTGAAGAAGCTGATGAAGATCTACAGAGCTTAACCGAACTGAATTCCGGATGCATTAAAAACTGTTCCGGAATAATCATGTAAGCAGGGCTGACATTTTGAATTACGGGTAACTATTCAGCACCCCAGACTCGGGATGCTGCGCATCCCTCGTTGTGGGGCGTCCAGAGGCGCTGCGCGCCTTGTCCGCCCCAAGATAGCTGTTATAATACGTCCGAAGTGCAAGCACTTCGTCCTGTATTCTAACAGTTATCTTGGGGTGCTGAATAATTACCAATTACGATATGAGCATATATTATTCAGGGAGAAGAAGGTATGCGATACACACTTGAGAATGAATACCTTTTAGTCGAGGCAGATGAAAATGGCGCGGAGCTCACGAGCATACGTTCAAAGAAGGACTTTACAGAGTATCTGTGGCAGGCCGATGAACGCTACTGGAGGCGCCATGCGCCGGTGCTCTTTCCTATCGTCGGAAGCCTCAGCGGCAAAAAGCTGGTGATCAACGGCGCGGATTACCCCATGGGGCAGCACGGTTTCGCGAGGGACAAGATCTTTAAGATGGCGTCAAGGACAGATGATACTATATGGTTCGCGCTCGACTCCGATGAAGAGATAAAGGAGCGCTACCCTTATGACTTCCGTCTGGAGATAGGCTATATACTGAAGGATAACACTGTCAAGAATATCTGGAGGGTGACGAACACAGGGGATTTTGCGAATGCAGGCAAGCTTCACTATCAGATCGGCGGACACCCTGCATTCAATTGTCCGCTTGAGCGGGAAGCTTCGTCAGATAATGGCAAACAGTCAGATTACTTCTTCCGTTTTGGCACAGACGCCCCTATCCGCTATCGCCTTCTGAACGAAAAAGGTCTTCTGGTTGAGACTGAATATGAGCTTGCCACGGAAGGTGGTTATTACAAGATTACGGATGACATGTTTGACAAGGATGCGCTGATCGTGGAAGGAAGCCAGACCGGGGAGGTATCGATCTGCCTTCCTGACAAGAGAGCCTGTCTGACTGTCATATTTGATTCGCCGCTTTTTGGCCTGTGGTCTCCCACCGGGAAGAACGCTCCTTTTGTCTGCATAGAACCCTGGTTCGGACGGGCTGACAGAGATTCCTTTGCCGGTGATATCGCTGACAGGGAATACGACCAGGTGCTTGAAGCAGGAGAGAGCAAGGAGTACAGCTTTACGATCAGGGTAGACGGGATATAGGATGAAGGAGTACGGACATGTTTCTTAGCATCGACAGTATATTGACCGGAAAGATGATCAAGCTGTGTATGTCCATGAGGCATCTTTCGGTAAATGATGTAAAGGAGGCGCTTTCTCTTGACTGTCCGCAGTCGGTCTATCATTGGCTCAATGGTCAGAGCCTGCCCACAACCGACAATCTCTATGCACTGAGCAATCTGCTAAGGGTTCCTATGGATATGTTGGTTGTAGGGAGAGGCAAAAATCATGCCAAGCTCGGACTTCCAGGAAGAGATCAACGCCTGATACTTTACTATGAGCTGTGCAGCAACTAAATGTATTTGCTATGACTTAAGGAATGAAAAACCGTCCATTGAAGGTCTTTGATGACGATCAATGGACGGTTTCGTTAAATATAAGATCTCATTGCCTTAACGGTTAAATACTTTTCCTTTATAGTATCGGTACATGCGTGACGCAAGGTCAGAGTATTTATTACCTTGATCTGCTATCTCATCGGAATAGTATGTGCCAGGTTCGATTCCAAGGTCATTGCAGAGGTTCTTAAATTCATCCGAATTGACGAAACCGGACAGAAGCTTCTTGTAGGTGTAGCCGTTGTTTAACACATTGAGCCAGGAATCAACTTCCTTTGTCTCAGGATTTCTGCCAAATATCGTATTATACAGAGCTTTGATATAGGCATGGCGGTCAAGAGGTTTTTTAGAGGATTCCGATGCCATTGTCAGCCGTCGCTTGGATGATTCCGGTCACGGCCGTCCCATGTCCATTGGAATCGATCATTTTGCCGCCTGCTATAAGGTCTTTTCCTTCAAGGATCCTGCTGTAATCGAGATCTTGATGAGAACCTGTGAGACCTGAATCCAGTACAGCTATTACTACATCTTTGCCTGTGATGCCCTTGTCCCGGAAGGCTTCCCAGCAGACAGAAGACATGATTTTATCCTGAAGGGTGTAATAAGTGTCACTCAGACGGCCGGTTTTGTAAATGTCGACATCAGAGCTGCCGTCTTTCCCACTGTTCTGTGAAGAACCTTGTGAGGCAGATCCATGTTCAGCAGCATCATCTGTTTCGATTCCAAGCAGCTCCTCTGCTCTTTTCAGGGTATCATAGTTGTCTACAAGTGAACGTCCGTAGCTCCCGAGAAGTGCGTAAGCAGATCTTGCCAGGATAGCGTTCTCCTTTGAGGCGGCAGGATCAGAGAATGTTTCGGATTCTGTAAGGCCGATGTTTGAAATCTTATTTCTGACATTATTTGCCGCAGCCTGTGACAGTGCTCTGGATGAAGCCCTCTTTATGCCAAGTGAAGACATCGTCGCGCCGCTGCCCGTATCAACATCAGCAGTCTGTGCTTCAACTATTGTATCGTAAAGAACCTTCGCCGTCCTGTAGTAAGAATTTGTCTACGCAAGCGGCTCGCTGAACAGCAGGTATGTAAGCCTGGAATGATATGCGTTAGCAATAACTAACTGTTATGAGTTAGCATAACACAACCATATTAAGAACGTCAAGAGTATGAGATTATCTTCATGAAAAAAGCCGGCATTGTTCAGCCGGCCTGATAAAACGCAATCATAATAAACGTTAATATGATAGATGTTATCATGTAAAATAAAGAAGACGTGCGCGATCAATCAACGTTTTTGATGATTCCTGAGAACAGTATCGAACCATCCATTCCGGTAATCATGAACATGAAAGGTCGGTCAATAACAAAATCGATCTGCTCCTGCGGTAAAGCACTCCCGGCATTCACGTCCATTTCAGTATATGCGGCACCGGTCACCCCATACTCATCAATCTCAACCATCGCGGCATGTTCTGCTTTGTCAAGGTAAAGCTCATCCATAACATCAGTCAGCACGGAAAAATCCGATATTTCAGGATCCAGAGCATCTGTCACACCGAGCTTCGGGAGAGTATCCAGGAGGTCGATCTTCCCTTGTACCTTGAATTTTGGAACAGACAGATTAACTAAAGGGTGAGACCAATGATCATCCTGACCGTATCCCGTTGCTTTCAGAATATCAGGATCGGAGGCAAGCAGATCCACGTCCACGCCTTCTTCGGGAAGGTAGAAATACATCGCACCGCTGTCATTTAGTCCAATGCCCAATGCGGTGAATGTATCTGTGGAGTATACGGGCATCGTGTCTGTCTTATGCATCATATCGACCATGGCATCGTTTTTTGTGCCATGGAAAGCTTCCTTCGTCGTACCGCGCTCATTGAATTCGTTTGTCCACATTGCTTTGTAGTAGATAGTGGACACCAGCGTGAGAACGGTATCTGTATCTAATGACATATCCTTTGTGTAATCGCTCAAAAGTCCACCGGTATTTTTGTCCGTCCACATCTGCAGCGCCTTGTCCATCTTCTCGCTGCCGGGGACTCCAATAAAAGAAGAAGCATGATATTGCTGTGCAAGTACATTCAGTGTGTCGTCGTTATAAGTGAAGTTGTCCCTGAGCCACAGTGAATTCGCCAGCTTACTCTTAAGAATCGGCGTATCCACATAGTTGCAGTTCCAGAGACTTTGGATGTTACTCCTCAGGATTTCGATATCAGCCGCTCCCAGCATGTCCAGAATCTGCTGTCTGGTATTTCCGTCAGATACCTCAGCTAACATCGCGAATGCGATATAGGTGTTCAGCGGGGAGCAGACCGTGTTCTCGTCTTTTCCAGACAGCAGCTTCTCCATCAAGGAAATATAGTAGCCGTCCATGCCGCTGCGGACAGCCTCCGACTCTGAGACCAGTTCTCTGTATGAATTCCACCAGTTCCAATGTTCATCGCCTTCCCTGAATCTCTGAGCAGATAAATTGGCGGCAGTGGGTTCAGGAGCCGCGGCTTCCACAGTGACAATACCGGAAGCAGAGATGATGCTGTTCACATTGGTCGGATCCCAATGATTGAAAAGACCGCTCAGGTTGCCCTTCTTTTTTATTATGACTATACCGATGCACACCGCAAGGATAATCACTGCGCACCCAGCCACCATAGCTGATTTCGAAATCTTTTTTAGGCTTTTATGTTTCATATGTCAGACCTCCACCTTTATACAGATATACATATTACAATGCAATTCAGTCTCTCATATATATATATTACACCGTTTTGTTGTTATTGTAACACCTTAATGACACTCTAATTGTTAATTTGAAAGTCGGCCCCCTGCGAAGCAGGGTGGCCATATATGGATGTTTGCCTGCCTTCAAACATAGTCTCTTATTGCTCCTCTGTCATATGAATTGCGGCATCCCATTCCGATTTTTCGGCATTGTCCCAATCCAACGTGACAATTTTGTGCTATATTTATCGTGTAAAGACAGGCATTCCCAGTTATCATGATAGAGACAGATTGAAAGATTTGGGCAAAAATGATTAAAAATGTATAGGGAGAAGCCATGAATTTTACACCGAGGATTCAGCAGATTCTCAGGCTGCTTCTGAATAGAGAAGAATATGTAAGCAAGCAGGAGATTGCGGACGCGCTTGGAGTCAGCAAAAGAACCGTACAGAGGGAATTTGAATATCTGGAGATCTGTATCAAAAAGTACCGCTTGAGGCTGGATTACCAAAAGGGGAAGGGTGTCCTGCTCATAGGCAGCCCTGAGGATATTGAAAAGATACAAAAAAGCTTTGGCGAGGAGCGCTATCCGGACGCGGCAGATCGCGAAGGACGGCGTCGGCGCCTGCTTTTTGAACTTTTGAGGGACAGGACGCGGCGCAAGCTTTTGTATTACAGCGAGCTTCTTGGCGTCAGTGAGGCTACTGCGGGAAGCGATATGGATGCCCTCATCCCATGGCTTGAAGAGAGTCATCTGGGCATCGTCAGGCGGCCGGGCTATGGCGTTATTCTCGAAGGCGGCGAGAGGGAGTACAGAGACGCGATGCGCAGGTTCATCGGCGAAATGGCCGGTCAGTCTGATGTATACGGTGACGGAGACCTGGCAAGCGAGATTTTTGCCGGCGCGCTCTTATATTCAGCTGATAACGGTATCTATTCCCTTCTTGAACGCGATACTGTGAGGAGGGTGGACAAGATCCTCCATGATATGGATGAGCCTAGGATAAAGCATATGGCGGACAGCGCGTGCGCCGGCCTGGTCATCCACGTATCTATTGTTGTGGAGCGAATCAAGCAGGGCGCGGCTCTGGATGACATCCCTCAAGAGACGGAGAATCCGGAATCAGGTGAAGATTATGATCTGGCCGTGCACATCATTGAGAATGTAGAGAGGGAATTCGGAATAGATATCCCGCGAGGAGAGCTTTCCTATGTGCTGCTGCATCTGCGCGGTGCCAAGATAGCCTTTTCAGCTGAAGAAGGTGAAGCCCCTGAGATAATAGGAAATGACCGCATATTGCAGATGGTCGACCATATGATCGAAGTCTATGACGATCAGATCGCCGATGAACTGAAAGCGGATGGGGAGTTCCTCCGTGGGCTTCTGACTCATATCCAGCCTGTCCTAGTAAGGCTTTCATCGGGACTAAGGATATACAATCCTATTCTGGATAATATTCGGGAAGAGTACGCGGAAGTATTTGAGGCTTGCCGGCGTGTGGCTCGTGTGATAGAGGAAGAGACCGGCTTTGATGTCAGTGAGGAAGAGATCGGTTTCCTGGCGATGCATTTCGGCGCGGCACAGGAAAGAGTACGCGAGAATAAGCTGTACACCAGAAAAGTATGTATAGGTATAGTCTGCGCGAGCGGGTTCGGCGTAGCTCAGCTCATGATGACGAGGCTCAAGTACAAGATTGGAGATAAGGCTGTTATCAAAGCTTATGGGAAGGGCGAGATCAATAAATATGTTTTATCGGAGACGGACTTCTTCATATCCACGATTGCTCTGGATGGACTGCATGTTGACTATGTTCGTGTCAGTCCGTTGATCTCCCCCAAAGATCTGTTTACAATAGAGTGCAAAATGGAGGAATATGCCCATGTCAGGCGCGATACAAAAGAACAGCCACGCAAAAAAAGCCTTGATGATGCATACAGCCTGATCAGAGTGATTAAGAGTGTTATCAGCCGTTACCGCAGTATGGAAGCTTCCGACGATATCAAGTTCTATGAACTGCTGCAGCTTCTGGCGATGCAGGTCACTGAGAGCCTGCATTCAGCCGCGGTCATCAGGGAAGCAATAGAAGAGAGGGAGAAGCTGAATAGCCAGATCATACCTGAACTAGGGATCGCGTTATTACATTGCCAGAGCAAGGCAGTGAAGGAACCTGTCATTATCAGCTGTACGCCCCGCGGAGGCGGGAGCTTTAAAAATCCTTATTTCAAGGGAATCCGGGCAGCGCTGCTTATGGTCATCCCGGTAGATAACGATGTGAAGATTCACAGAGAAGTACTGGGAAGCATCAGCGGCGCGATGATCACAAACGATAATCTGCTTAAGAAGCTCAAGACCGGAGAGGAAGAAGAGATACGGGCCGAGATCGCAAGAGAGCTGAAATGCTTCTTCTTTGACTATTTTGATTGTGTGTGAAGTCAAAGAGCTTTGTCGCTTATGCATGTGACAAAGCTCATTTTTTGTTTGTGGATTTAATATATTAAGTCCATTTATAATAAGTTTATAGAAAGCTGTACAAGTGTTCATGTGAACAACTCACAACAAATTCTTTGAAGGGAGATACTCGAAAATGAAAGAAAAAGTTCAAGCCTTTGGACGGTTTCTGAGCGGAATGGTCATGCCGAACATCGGCGCGTTCATCGCCTGGGGACTCATCACGGCACTCTTCATCGCAACCGGATGGCTTCCGAATGAGCAGCTGTCGTCCATGGTCAGCCCGATGCTGTCCTATGCGCTTCCGATCCTTATCGCATATACGGGCGGTAAGATGGTCGGCGGTGCAAGGGGCGCAGTCATGGGCGCGATCGCCTGCGTCGGTGTTATCTGCGGTGCCCCCGATTATCCCATGCTCATGGGTGCCATGCTCGCAGGTCCTCTTGGAGGTCTGGTCATTAAGAAGTTCGATAAAGCTGTTGAAGGAAAGATCCCTTCAGGGTTTGAGATGCTGGTCAACAACTTCTCGGTCGGTATCCTTGGCATGATCCTTGCCATCATCGGATTCTACCTGATCGGTCCTTTTATGGCGGCTGTACTTGTGGTTCTGTCCGGCGGTGTTGACATCATGGTTAAAGCCGGCCTGCTTCCGCTGGTCTCCATTTTCGTCGAACCCGCCAAGGTCCTGTTCCTCAACAACGCCATCAATCACGGCATTTTCACTCCTCTCGGCGCGCAGCAGGTCGAGACCCTTGGCAAGTCGATCTTTTACATGATCGAGACGAATCCCGGAGCGGGCGCGGGCGTCCTGCTTGCGTACTGGATGTTCGCTAAGGATAAGGCTACGAAGGATTCTGCTCCCGGCGCTCTTATCGTACATGTACTCGGTGGTATTCACGAGATCTATTTCCCTTATGTACTGATGAATCCGCTGCTGCTTCTCGCGACTATCGGCGGTTCTGTAGCGGCGATGTTCTTCAACACGATCTTCAACGTTGGTCTTGTCAGCCCCGCCTCTCCCGGCTCGATCCTTGCCATGCTTGCCGCGGCTCCCAGAGGCGGACAGATCTTGGTGATAGTCAGCTTCCTGATTGGCGCGGCGGTTTCCTTCGTTATCGCGACTCCGATCGTGAAGATGTCCAACACCAGCGCTAGTCTTGAGGAAGCGCAGTCTCAGATGAAGGACATGAAGGCAGCATCGAAGGGTCAGAGCGGTGCTTATGTTTCTACGGAAGACGGCGGTGAGGTTGACCTCAGGGTCCTTGACAAGATCGCCTTCGCCTGCGACGCGGGCATGGGTTCTTCTGCTATGGGCGCGGCGGTTCTCCAGAGAAAGCTTGAGGCAGCCGGTCTTGGCAACATCAAAGTGGATCATTATCCTGTTTCCGAAATACCTGCCGGCATCAAATTTGTAGTATGCCATAATGACCTTGTTGCAAGAGCGAAGAAATCTGCTCCCGGCGCAAGATTTGTGACGATCACTAACTTCATGAACGCTCCTCAGTATGATGATATAGTAAAGGATATACTGAACGCGAAGTCCAACAAGAATGTTGCCAATGAAGGCGGCCATGATTTCCATGGCGGCGTCCTCCTGAAGAAGAACATAATCCTTAACAACAAAACCGTCTCAAAGAACGAAGCTATCCGAAATATAGGCAAGCTCCTTGTTGACAGCGGATATATCACAGAGAAATATGTGGATGGCATGATAAAGAAGGAAGAAGTCTTCAATACGGCTATCGGCAACAGCCTTGCCATACCTCATGGTATTGAGAGCGTGATCGGTGAGATCAAGAATTCGGGTCTTGCGATCATGACCTATCCCGACGGAGTTGATTGGGGCGATGGAGAGATCGTTAAGCTTGTTATCGCTGTCGCGTCTGCCGGCGACGATCATGTCGATACATTGGCTAAGATAGCTACCACCTGTGAGACAGAAGAAGCTGTCGAAAAAATCATTCGCATGTCTGTCGACGAGATCTACAATCTCTTCAAATAAGTAAACGCTTATATTAGTCAAGGGTATGGTTTACTCCGCAGTCCAACTGTGAACGTGAAACCATATCCTTGGCGTGCTATATAGGGTATTCCTCAATCGTTTGGAATACATGCATTCGTCAAGCACTACGAAAGGAGAACAAAAAATGAAAACAAAAGCAGTGAGACTCCACGGCGCAAATGACCTCCGCCTCGAGGAGTTTGAGCTTCCGGAGATCAAGGATGATGAGATACTGGTAAGGGTAGTGACGGATTCTATCTGCATGTCCACTTACAAGTGCGCGACTCTGGGAACTGCACATAAGCGCGTCCATGACGACGTCGCGGACCATCCCGCGATCATGGGACATGAATTCGCCGGAGATATCGTCAAGGTCGGCAAGAAATATGAGGGCATCTATAAACCCGGTATGAAATTCACGGAACAGCCCGCGCTCAATTACAAGGGTACGATGTGGAGTCCCGGTTACTCATATGAATTCTGCGGCGGAGACGCGACCTACTGCATCCTTCCGGCGGAGATCATGGAATGCGGCTGCCTTCTTCCCTACGATGGAAAGGCCTACTATGAAGCATCCCTTGCCGAACCCATGAGCTGCTCGATCGGTGCTTTCCATGCCGCTTATCACACGCGGATGGGTGTATACGAACATGAGATGGGAATCCGCGAGGGCGGCAAGCTCATCATCATGGCAGGCGCAGGTCCTATGGGCCTTGGAGCCTTGACATACGCGCTGCACTGCGACAGGCGTCCCGGTATGATAGTCGTCACTGATATCAATGAGGATCGTCTTGCGCGGGCAAAGGAACTGTTCCCGCCTGAGGAGATGAAGGAAAAAGAGGGAATCGACCTTTACTTCGTCAATACCGGAGAGATGGAAGACCCTGTAGCTGAGCTTCGCGAGCTGAGCGGCGGCACAGGATATGATGATGTGCTCTGCTATGCTCCGGTCGCGGCTGTTGTTGAGCAGTCCAGCGGTGTGCTGGGCCGCGATGGCTGCCTGAATTTCTTCGCCGGTCCCACGGATCCCAAATTCTCAGCGAAGATGAATTTCTATGAGGTGCATTACGGTTCCACGCATGTCATGGGAACAACGGGCGGTAATACTGATGACATGCTCGAGTCGCTTCGATTGACGGCGGAGGGAAGGATCAATCCCGCGGTCATGGTCACGCACATCGGCGGTCTGGATGCAGCAGCGGAAACGACGCTGAACCTTCCCAAGATTCCCGGAGGAAAGAAACTGATTTATACACATATCACAATGCCGCTCATCGCGCTGGATGATCTTCGTTCCAGAGAGGCTGAGGATCCTCGCTACGGGAAGCTTGCTGACATCGTGGAGGCCAACAAAGGTCTGTGGTGCCCTGAAGCAGAAGAATATCTGCTGGCAAACTTTACGGAAGAAGAATGACCAGCCTATTCAACACCCCGGACTCGGGATGCCGCGCATCCGTCGTTGTGGGTCGGCCAGAGGCGCTGCACGCCTTGTCCGTCCCAAGATAACTGTTACAATACGTCCGAAGTACAAGCACTTCGTCCTGTATTCTAACAGTTATCCTGGGGTGATGAATAATAACAAAATAATTTTGATGGCGTGAGGTCAGCTGTTCGGTAGCTGACCTCATGTACATTCTGCGCGAGCCACGCGCAAGGAACTATCCTGACTTTGACGGGCGCGAACCGCGCCTCAGGCTGCCCTGCAACCCGAGACGTGCCGCATCCCGAGTCAGGATGGTGAATTGTGCAGAATAGTAACTAATATTATATAGAAACCGTTGTTTTTTTCCAGAAAACGATTATAATATAAAGTTGTGATAATCTATTCCGATTGCGCATTTGCGTAATATTTTTGTTTTAAACCTGCTGTGATATCAGGCAGAATATATATCATGTTCAAAATCTATGGTGAAGCTGTCTGCAGATCTTTTGAAACGTGTTAAGAAACAATGGGCGTATGTCCATTAACAAATACCGATAAAACGTTATATAAATGCTGCAACAATAATATATGACCTATGCTGATATAGCATTATAAGTACCGATATATACGGATATAGACGATAAATACTATACTAATCCAATGATAATGACCATTTACACCATATTTCAGTAATATTATCGTAACTATTCACCACCCCTGACCCGGGATGCTGCGCATCCCTCGTTGCAGGGCGGCCAAAGGCGATGCGCGCCTTGTCCGCCCCAGGATAACTGTTATAATACGTCCGAAGAACAAACACTTCGTCCTGTATTCTAACAGTTCTCTTGGAGTGCTTAATAATTACATATTATCCATAGAAAGCTGTAGTATTTCTATACGTAATGGGAGGATTCCATGTTCGGTAAGAGTTTTGTGATGGATGAAAAAAGCATGTCAATAATCGAGCAAATGGCCGATCACATGCCAGATGGTTTTTTCATATATAAAGCTGTCGAGGGTGAGAATCTGGTATATGCTAACAGGGCTGTTTGCCGCATTTTCGGATGTGACAGTATTGATGAGTTCAAGGAACTGACGGGCTTTAGCTTAAAAGGCATGATCCATTCTGAAGATTATGAAAGGGTTGATTCCTCGATAAAGTCCCAAATGGAAGATAACCATTATGATATGGAATATGTGGAGTATCGGATAGTCCGCAAGGACGGTGAGGTTCGTTGGGTAAATGATTACAGCCACTTTGTCCAGTCCGATGTCAATGAGGGGCTGTTTTACGCTTTTATGTCGGACATAACCGAAAAACGCAAAGAGAGCCAGCAGGCTGAATCCGACAAAGCACTTCGCACAGGAGTAATCGAAGCCCTTACGGCGGCGTATGACTCTGTCTGGCTGATCAAAGATACTGTCACGGAGAAGTTTGAATTATTCCGTATTGATGAGGTAGTGTCGCACCTGATGCCTGCGAATATTGCCGTTAAGCTTGATAAGGTTTCCGATGCCCTTAAATTCTACTCCAGGCTTGTTTATGAAGAGGACAGGCAGAAGTTCCTGGAAGATGTGGATCTGGATAAAATTGTACAGAATACTGAGAACAAGCTCATGTACTCCGTACCATTCCGCCGTGTTTTTGAGGACGGTATCCGTTACTACCGTCTTGAGTTTGTCAAGATGGAGCTGCCTGATGGGAAGACCGGTATCGTTGCCGGCTTCAAGGATGTAGACGACCTAACGCGTAAGGATCAGCGTATCCAGCATTCACTTGCGCTGCGCGCTGCTGTCATTGAGGCGCTCACCGCAAGCTATGATTCGGTCTGGCTCATCAACGATGTTATCACGGAGCATTTCGAGTTATACCGTATTGATAAGGTCATGGCACATATGCTTCCGGCAAATGCTGCCGTCAAGCTTGAGAGGTTTTCACAGGCACTGGAATTCTATTCAAGGCTGGTGTTCGAAGAAGATCGTGAGGAGTTTTTGAGGGCAGTTAAGACGGAAAACATCGTAAAGAATACGGAATATAAGAGGATTTATTCCATACCGTTCCGCCGTGTTTTCGAAGAGGGCATCCGTTACTACCGTCTTGAATTTGCCAAGCTGGAAATGCCTGATGGGAAGACCGGTATCGTTGCCGGTTTTAAGGACGTGGATGATGAGGTTCGCAAGGATCAACAGATACAGCAGACATTGAGGGAAGCCATAGATGCCGCAAACGCTTCAAATAAAGCTAAGAGCGAGTTCCTGTCAAGCATGAGCCACGATATAAGGACGCCCATGAATGGCATCATAGGCATGACCACCATAGCGGCTAACAACCTTGACGACCGCGAGAGGGTTGCGGACTGTCTGCGCAAGATAAAGGGTTCCTCTGACCACCTTCTTTCATTGATCAACGAAGTCCTGGATATGAACAAGATCGAATCCGGCAAGGTCGAGCTCGTCGAAGAGGATTTCAACCTGGCGGAACTCATAGATCAGATGCTGGTGATGACCAGACCTCAGATGCAGGCGCACGGGCACTCATTCAGGGTGAATATCGTGAATGTCGAGCATGAACATGTAGTGGGCGACAGCAGAAGGATTCAGCAGATATTTGTCAATATTATGGGCAACGCTATCAAATACACACCCGATGGCGGAAAGATATCCCTCAGTGTCAAGGAAAGCCCGACGAAGGTGCCTGATTTCGGCCACTATCAGTTCATTTTCGAGGATAACGGCTATGGAATGACAGAAGAATTTCTTAAGCATATTTTTGAACCCTTCAGCAGGGCAAATGACAAGCAGACCGCCGGTATCCAGGGTACGGGTCTCGGAATGGCGATCACCAGGAACATCGTTCAGATGATGGGCGGTGACATTTCCGTGGAAAGCATATATGGAGAGGGATCGAAATTCACGGTCAACATTTATCTGAAGCTTCAAGGGGAGGATAAGATCGATTACGGTGCGTTCGCTGACCTCCGCGTTCTGGTTGCCGATGACGATCCGGTCTGCTGCGAATCAACCTGCGAGATCCTTAATGATATGGGAATGAACAGTGAGTGGGTGCTTTCGGGCAAAGCCGCCGTGGACAGGACCAAGACAAGAAAAGAGCAGGGGAGGGATTTCTTCGCTGTCATCATCGATTGGAAGCTGCCGGATCAGAACGGGATCGAGATCACGCGGAAGATTCGCGAGCTTGTCGGGAAGGAAGTGCCTATCGTTATAGTATCCGCCTATGATTGGACAGATGTAGAATTGGAAGCCAGAGAAGCCGGGGCAAATGCTTTCATCAGCAAGCCTTTGTTCCGGACTAAGCTTGCGAAGCTGTTCCAAGGCTTGGTCAGCAATCAATCCGATGATGGTGACTATGATGAGCCTCTTAAGACGCTTGAGGAGATGGATCTTCACGGATTTAAAGTGCTGTTGGCAGAAGATCAGGAGATCAACGCCGAGATCGCGACCGATTTCCTTGAGATGACCGGTCTGGAGGTAGACTGGGCGAAGGACGGGGTGCAGGCAGTCGGCAAGATGGCGACCGCGCCGGACAATTACTACGCTATGATCTTTATGGATATCCAGATGCCTAACATGAACGGGATAGAAGCCACGAAGGCGATAAGGGCTATGGATCGAGTCTATACCAAGGAAGTGCCTATCGTAGCGATGACGGCCAATGCTTTTACAGATGACGTGATCAACTGCAAGCAGGCAGGGATGAATGAGCATATCACAAAACCTATCGATATAGAAGTACTTGCTCAGGTGCTTGACACATACATACAGAAAAAATGATATTCATGAGCCAGTGGAGACAGGCTGTGAGTCCTGTGCTCCATTGGCTCTTTATGTTATATCGTTTACTGATTTTTCATCGTTATATCTCCTAAGCTCTATAGCATAATTGTTGGTAAATATTCAGTATCCCAGACTCGGGATGCTGCGCATCCCTCGTTGTGGGCTGCCAGAGGCGCCGAATAATTACTAATTGCTTTGCAAATAGTAGATCGATGTAGATATATTATGGGGCATATGATATCATAAAAGAAATGTGATTATTCAGCACTCTAAGAGGCGGGATTCAGCCTATCCTCGTTGCGGGGGCGGTCAGAGGCGCTAAGAGCCTTGTCCGCTCCATGATAACAGCTTAATAATACGTCCGAGGTGCAAAGTACTTTGTCCTGCGTTTTAACAGTTATCCTTTGTGCTGAATTAATAATTTATGTAATCATTAAGGAGCGCGTATGAGCATTGAGAAGAAATGGTGGCATGGACTTGTGGCATATCAGATATATCCGAAGAGCTTTTGTGACAGCAATGGGGACGGCATAGGTGATCTGCCCGGTATCATAAGCCGCCTTGACTATCTCAAGGAATTAGGGGTAGATATTATCTGGCTTTCTCCTATCTATGTATCCCCTTTGGCGGATCAGGGCTACGACATAGCTGATTACAGGCAGATCGACCCGCGCTTTGGAACCATGGAGGATATGGACAGACTCTTAGATGAGGCACATAAGAGGGGACTTTATATACTCATGGATCTGGTGGTGAACCATTGCTCGGATGAACATGAGTGGTTCCGCAAGGCCTGCGCGGATCCTGACGGCCGTTATGGTAAATATTTCTATATAGCGGATGTTAAAGAGGGTGAACCGATGCCTTGCAACTGGCGGTCGTACTTTGGCGGTCCTGTTTGGGAGAAGCTTCCGGGTCACGATGACAAATACTACCTTCATGTATTTCATAAGAAGCAGCCTGACCTGAACTGGGAGAATCCGGAGCTTAGGGAAGAGATCTATGACATGATAAACTGGTGGCTCGACAAGGGGCTTGACGGTTTCCGTCTGGACGCGATCATAAATATTAAAAAATCCCTGCCCTTCCGTGACTATCCGGCAGACAGGGACGATGGTTTTCACAGTCGGTGAGGTGTTCAATGAGAAGCCGGAGGAGCTGCCTGATTTCATAGGCAAAAACGGATATTTCAGCTCGATGTATGATTTTTCTGAAACTGTCTTCGGACAGAGCCAGAACGGTTGGCATGAAAACCTGGATATCACGCCTGACGACTACAAGAGATGTGTCTTTGATACCCAGGCGAAGATAGCGGATATAGGCTTTATCAGCAATATCATCGAGAACCATGACGAGCCACGCGGAGCCAGCAGATATATACCTGAGGGCGACCAGAGTCCGACGAGTAAAAAATGCCTTGCGACAGCTTATTTCCTCACAAAAGGACTTCCTTGGATTTATCAGGGCCAGGAAATAGGCATGGAGAACATAAAAATCAGTTCTATTGATGAGGTCGATGACATCAGTTCGATCGATTCTTATAAAGTGTCGCTGGCGGCGGGAGTGTCTCCGGCAGACGCGCTTCACATGATCGAGAAATATGGGCGTGACAATGCCCGGACTCCTTTTCAGTGGGATGACAGCGAAAACGCCGGATTTACGACGGGGACACCGTGGCTGAGGGTCAATCCAGATTATAAGTGGCTGAATCTGAAAAAACAAAAGGATGATCCTGACTCGGTTTTCAATTATTATAAAAAGCTTACGGCACTTCGGAAGGATGAAAGATATAAGGAGACGGTCGTTTACGGCGAGCTGACACCTTATTGCCAGAAAGAGCATAATCTGATGGCATATTTCAGAAAAACAGATGCCCAGACCCTGCTGATACTCGCGAATTTCCAGAACGAAGAACGCAGCGTGGAGCTTCCAGGCAGGGTATCAAATGTTGTCTTGAATAACCTTGCGGACATAGACATGACAGAGAAAGAAGTCATCCTTCGAGGTTATCAGGCAGTCGTGCTTGAGCTGTAAGGATATCGGTCAGCGTCTTGCGAGCACCTTGCGCACCTCATTTTTCAATTGTTCTATATCGACAGGCTTGGCCAGATGCGCGTCCATTCCTGCGGCGAGGCAACGCTTCATGTCTTCTTCAAATGCATTGGCTGTCAATGCGATGATGGGTATGCGTTTCGCGTCAGGCCTGTCTAATTTTCTGATCTCCCTGGTTGCGGTCAAGCCGTCCATGACAGGCATGCGCATATCCATAAGGATCAAGTCAAAGTGCCCGACATCGCTCTGTGCATACATGTCCACAGCAAGCTTGCCGTTTTTTGCCCACTCGGATGTGATTCCTTCCATCTCCAGAAGATCTGTCAGTATCTCCGCGTTTAGTTCGACATCTTCAGTGATTAGCACATGGAGTCCGTCGAGGGAGACTTCCTCTTCAAGCTGTTTTGCCAAGTCAGCTGTGGTCTCATCTGTAAAGACATGGTGCGCGACCTGAAGCGGTACATCGACGATAAAGGTCGTACCCAATCGCTTCTTGCTCTTAACGACTATCATGCCGCCCATGAGGTCAACCATATTTTTTGTGAGCGCCATGCCGAGACCGCTTCCGCCGTACCGGTTAGTGGAGGTATCGTCCTCCTGGGCGAAAGGCTCGAAAAGATGTGGCACGAAGGCTTCGTCCATGCCTATACCGGTGTCTTTCATGGTAAAGCGAAGTACGCGGCGATCACTCTCAACCTTATTTAAACTGCCTTCATTCTCAGAATTATTGTTCTCAACGGCGTCAGACCCATAGAAGCAACCGTCATTGACAGAGCTGCTTTTGCCGTCGATGGTGTCTTTATCCCTATTACAGCTAAAATCAATCTGCTCAACGGTAAATGTTACAGTTCCGGGCGGATCGGTGAATTTGACCGCGTTGCCCAGGATGTTTATGATTATCTGCCTGAGCCTCAGATCATCCCCTATGAAATACTCCTCAGCGCATCCGTCCAGTTGGTTCACATAAGTCAAGCCCTTGTCTTTGCACTGACCGTTTATGATCGTATTGATCTGTTTTGTCATATCGTGCAATGAAAATTCTTCCGACTTAAGCACCATGCGGCCCGACTCGATGCGGCTCATGTCCAAAATATCGTTGATGAGGGACAGCAGATGATGGGCGCTGGATCCGATCTTTTCCAGTTCATCGCGAGTGGCAGGAGAGATGCTCGGGTCACGCAGGGCAATGTTGTTCAACCCGATGATGGCGTTCATGGGCGTGCGGATTTCATGGCTCATCGAACTTAAGAAGGCGGTCTTGGCCGCATTTGCTTCCTCGGCTTTTGTAAGGGCTTCGGCGAGAGCGTGTTTCTGTTTGAGCTCTTCGCGTGTCTCGCGGTCAATGTTCGAGAAGCCAAGGCCTATCGAGCGGATTTTGCCGGCGCTTCCATCCATTTCATAGACAGTACTGATGCTGGCTATGCTGATCATCTCATACTGCTCCATGCCGTCTTTGTTTACCAGATAACGATGAGTGATCATGGGTTCATTGGCGAGACCAGAGCGAATATTAACGGGTTGGATAAAGCTGATAAACGCGTCCCTGTCAGTTTCACAGACGAATTGGCGTGCGTATTTTACGAATCCGTCATAGAAGGAGAATACTTTGTTCTCCCACATGTACCTTGACAGCTTAGCAGCTGCCTGAACACAGGTGCATTCGTCCTTGTCCAGGTCGACATAGTACAGGCTTTTATAATCCGCGGCCATGGCAGTGATCATTCCATGAAGGATCTCACGATTCTGGTCATCAAGATATATCAAAACGATAGAGACGGCAGCGCTTGTCCATGTACCGGGCATTCCGGTAAAGAACATGCTGGGGACAGATCCGACGACAGTGACTATATAGAATTTAAAAAGATGCAGAACATCTCGGTGTGATGCCCGATTATCACGCCTGTTTATCAAACGGAAGATGATATGTAATAATGATATCAAGATCATCCCGTAAGCGCCTATTGACTGAAGCCAGAACAATGGTCCTCTCACATATACATTGTCAGGTGATATGCTGAAAATCCACCCCGTCCAGAGGGAAATAAGGTTGAGGACGGTGAATATTATCCCGGGTATCATTACGATGGTTTTTAACCTGGCAGTGATCCTGAAGCCCATGGTTTCAAGCACGTAGAGGTACCAGGTACAGCCAAGACATACACCGATAGCAAGATAAAATGCGTTGATTATACCGTTCAAGGGTATTGAGCCTGGAAATATACGTCCTTCTACAAGCGTCCATGAAATGTCAAGTATAAGCTGGACGATAATGCCGTAAGCTGTAGTCCTCAGCAGAATACGGCTCATCTGTTGATTGACATTCTTCCGGCTTTGGTAGACTATAGTGCAGAGAAGCACCAGGCACAGAGCATTAAGCTCTATATGAATTGCGGTTGACATTTATTTTCGTTCCTTTGTATTTTTCTGATATTGCCTTTATTGCATGTTTAAGCAACATATACCATAATGTATGTCTTATTGTGTATAAACAAATTATTCAGAGGATGTTCATACTCATGTATGTCCTATCGGTCAAAACAGGCGCAAAACGATGTCAGAAATAATGCGCAGGATCAATGATCAGAGATGTTTGTGAAGCTATTATTATAGGCTAATATGCAATGATAATGAACACAGAACAGAAAAAGATACTCCCGCCACGCTAACCGGTATTCGCACTTTCCGCCCGCTGCGCGGGCTCGTGCTCATACCGGTTGTCCTTCGGAATGGTTACCGTCCGGCTGAAAGCAAGCTTTCGCCTGACGGCAACCATTCCTCAGGGACTTATATGGTAATTTATTGTATCATGTCATTTTCTACTTGTAAAGGCATAGGAAGGCATGGTCTTGAACTGTTAATGTCTTTTCCGGCTGTTCTCTGACTGTAATTTCTTTGATAAAGCAGTATCTGATGAGAAAGAAAAACCGCCGCTTACCGCGGCGGCGTCTTAAGCATATGCTGAATAATTACAATTATTGCACATTAATCGTTATCGATCTCGTATTCCAGGATAGTACCGGAATACGCGTCTATTTCGTAATCATACTCAATACTGCCTATATAGAATTCGATCTCATAAACCACCTCTCCATCGTCATCATCAAGCTTGACTTTTGAGAAGGACACGGATGATGAGGATTTTCCCGCATGGTTCAGGGCGATTTCCTTTGCCCTGTCAATTCCGATAAAGCCGGAGCCTTCGCCGTTTTTTTGCGGATTCAGGAAAGCTTCCGCAGGTTCGTCCGCGGGACCGAGGTCAATGACAGGGGCGTCAGGAACGTCAGCCGATGGTTCACTCAAAGGAGAGATGTCAGCATCAGATGGCACTTCAGGGATTGCTGGGGCGGCATCATCATAAGCCGTGTCGGCATCGTCAGATGGCACTTCAGGGACTGCAGCGGAGGCATCATCATAAGCCGTGTCGGCATCGTCAAATGGTGCTTCAGGGACTGCGGCGGCGGCATCGTCATTAGCTGTGTCGGCTGCATCCGGTATGGTGACAGCTGAAGCATCAGTGGTCGGAATGACCTCGGCATCCTTATTCGTGTTATTCTGGTTAAGTATTTTGACATTCTTCTTGATCACAGTGCCATCGGATGCCTGAATCCAATAGTCGTACTTAGTTTCGTCTGATATGAAATCCACTTCATAGATGAACCTGCCGTTTTCAAACTCAAACTCAGACTGTACATTTCTCGCTGAAACAGGATCTACACCGGCATCGGCAAAAGCAAACAGCGAGGCTTTGTCCGCGCCTATTGATGTGTTTTCGGCAACAGAAGTTACGGCAAACACAGATGCAGTTCCGATAAAAGCGAGAATTGCCAGCGCGCAGATGGTGATTATCGCCGCCTTTTTCGGTGTATAAAAGAATCTCTTGATCATAGCCTGATTCTCCTTTCGCATGTCGAATCATCAATTATAGCTTCATCCAATATGAGTGCTGCTTGTGTGATATGTTTCTGTGATTCCATCCTAACCATGAAAGATTAAACCATGATTAATGAATATGCGTGATTATTCAGCACAACGATGGATGCGCAGCGTCTCGAGCATGGAGTACTGAATAGTTTCGAAAATTATTTTATAACGCATTTCCGCGCTCAGATGGGAAGATGACTGTGAAAGTACTGCCGATGCCGAGCAAGCTTTTTACCTCTATGGTACCGCCATGGAACTGCACGATCTCTTTTGTGATCGAAAGCCCGAGTCCGGTTCCGTTCTGGGTTCTTGAGCTGTCCTCTCTGTAAAACCTGTCGAAAATCTTAGGGATATTCTCCTCTGCTATACCAATACCGTCGTCAGAGACTGTCAGTACCACCTGTTCTTCGACTTTTTTCAAAAATACGTCGATATGGCCGTTATCTTTTCCATAGTGGTAGGCATTAGAGATCAGGTTCGAGATTGCCCTCGCAAGCAGTCCGGGATTACCGCTGATGAAAAGCCCGGCATCAATGTGGCTTGATATAGCGATCCCTTTTTCTTTTATTAGCGCCATGTCCTTGCAGATGGAATCTGTAAGGGCAGAAAGATCAACTCGTTCTTTTGGATAGTTTTCCGGTCTCATCTCAAGGCGGGCGATATCCAGCATCTGGTTGATAAGAACCGTCATTTTCTGGCCTTGGCTGTATATGCTCTGTATGCTTTCGGCATATTCATCGAGCGAGCTGTTCTCATCCATGGAGTATTCGCACTGCGCCATGATAACCGACATAGGAGTCCTCAGTTCATGTGAAACATCCGAGGTGAACCTCTTTTCTTTCTCAAAAGAATCATCCAGCCTTGCGAACATGCTGTTGAACTGTTCCGCGAGAAGATGGAGCTCATCGTCTCCTTTATCGAGTTCAATCCTCTTTTTCAGGTCATTTCCGCGGCTGATATGCTCCACTGTTTCAGATATCTTCTGTATGGGCTCCAGTGTTCTCTTTGCGATCAAGCTTCCACCGTATATAGCAACGGCTACTATGACAGGCATGATGACCATTGAAAGCATTGTGATAGTAGACAGATCTTCTTTGCCTTGCTTCTCAGATACGACGCCCCTTAGCCATAATCCCTCGAGGCCTTCTCCGGTCAGTTCACGGTCAAAGACGTAATATCTGACGCCGTATGCCTTCACGGTCTGTATGGTCATATTTTGCAGGGATAAAGAGGCACATTGCTTGGCGACAGGGTTTTCGCCGTACAGCATGAACAGATCGCTGTTGTAAAGGGCAGTGTACACTTGGTTGACAGAGTCAAGGAAATCGTCATCGATTTCAAGAAAGGCGTCTCCGTAACGGATGAAATAATCCACGTCATTCGGCTCGGTTATCGCGTCCATACTCTCGTAGTACTCAACTTCATCCATGTTGTTTTCTACAGTTTCGATGAGGTTATCCTTTATGGTCTTTTGGAGTACCTGATTGCTCACTGATAGGATACAGACATACGTGAGAGAAACAACGATGACAAGCGCGGCTGCGAACCACAGAGTGATCTTTGAGCGGATCGACAGATGCTTCATCTGGGTTTTCCCTCCATTATCACATAACCTCTGCCCCTGACTGTGTGTATGAGCTTTATATCGTGACCGTCGTCTATTTTTCTTCTCAAAAAACTGATATATACATCAACAACATTCGTTCCGCCCTCATAGTTGAAATTCCAGATATGAT
Source organism: uncultured Lachnospiraceae bacterium (assembly GCA_902770965.1). Classification (GTDB taxonomy): domain Bacteria; phylum Bacillota; class Clostridia; order Lachnospirales; family Lachnospiraceae; genus RUG11623. Next base: position 62,409 of record CACXUY010000017.1, read on the forward strand.
CCTCGATCTTCCTTCGGCTGACAATAATGCCGCTGTTTCTCATGAGGTATTCGAGGATGGCATATTCCTTCCCGGACAAGATGATGTCCTGTCCTGCCCTGCTGACTTTCTGGGCAGCGCAGTCAAGAACGAGGTCCGCTACTGTTATGGTGTTCTCGGCCATTCCAAAGGATGTTCTCGTGACTGCGCGAAGTCTTGCCATCAGCTCCTCAAAGGAAAAAGGCTTGATGATATAGTCGTTAGCGCCGCTGTCAAGACCCTTCACGCGGTCGGATATAGCGTCTTTGGCGGTGAGAAAAATAACGGGCGTCTTTTTGCCGGTTTTTCGTAAGCATTTGAGCACCTCGTAGCCGTCGGCTTTTGGCATCATGATATCCAGAATAACAGCGTCGTAGTCCGTGTAGGAGAGTATGTGTATGGCTTCTTCTCCGTCGAAACAGCAGTCTACGCCATATCCTTCTGCCGTGAGTTTTTTTGCGATCAGATTGTTCAAGCTGCGTTCGTCTTCCGCGATCAATATTCTCATAAGGACTCGTCCTCCTTCCAGCCTTTGCCTTGCCTGTAATCGCTGAGTAATCATCTACAGATCATATCAAAGCTATTCAGCACCTCCGACTCGGGATGCTGAATAATTACAATTACATTGATTTTATCATACAACGCTAGCGAAAAAAATAGTAACTATTCAGCACCCTAGACTCGGGATGCTGCGTATCCCTCGTTGTGGAGCGGCCAGAGGCGCTGCGCGCCTTGTCTACTCCTAGATAACTGTTATAATACGTCCGAAGTGCAAGCGCTTCGTCCTGTATTCTGACAGTTATCTTGGGGTGCTGAATAATTACAAAAAATAAAAAAGAGAAAAAAAGGCCAACCGCGAAGCGGTGTGGCCATTATGGGATGTGCTCATACACGCACGTAAATCTACATACCGGGCAGCCGTCAGCGCCATGTATATAAGTCTCCGCGTGGCTCCGTGCTTCGCGCTCCCGCCACGCTAACCGGTTTTCGCACTTTCCGTCCGCTGCGCGGTTGATATGTGGATCATATAGCTCTAGAGCAGGTTAGCGAAAGCTATGATGATCGCTGAGTTGAAGAAATCGATGAAAAGAGAACCAACGAGAGGTACGATCATAAAGGCAACAGGCGCGGGGCCGTAGCTGTTTGTGATCGCCTGCATGTTTGCCATGGCGTTCGGAGTCGCGCCCATGCCGAAACCGCAGAAGCCGCTCGCGATGGTAGCTGCATCGTAATCCTTACCCATGATGTTGAAGACGATGAAGGACGCGTAGAAATACATGATAACGGTCTGCACGACGAGGATTACGATCATGGGGAGCGCAAGACTGATAAGCTGCCACAGCTTTAGGTTGATCATCGCAAGACCCAGGAACACGGAGAGGCAGATGTTGCCAAGGGCGGAAATCTCTGCCATAGGAATAGATGCTTTCCTTGCCTCCTGGATGTTGCGTATAACAGCGCCCACCAGCATGGCTCCGATATAGCCGGGCAGTGTGATGACCTTGCCTAAAATGGCTGCCACTATGGTCCCAAGACCGACGGCTATGATGATATAGATGGCGGCGTCCATGAGGTTGCTTTCGTCAAGAGCGCCTGTATCAGGATTCACCTGTACTTCTATCATCTCGGGATCAGGCACTCCGTGAAGATTGATGCCTGTAGATCTCAGGTTAAACTTTTTGATCTTGGAATAGGCGATGGGACCGCCTATGACACAGCCGGATATCAGCCCATAGGTAGCTGCCGCGACGGCTACGGTGGTGGCGTTCGCGACGCCGAGGTCTTCAAGGAATGGACCAAAGGAGCCGGCAGTTCCGTGTCCGCCTACCAGCGGGATAGAACCCATGGCAAGGCCGAGCTTACCGCTGAGACCAAAAAGCTTTGCGCCGAATCCACCGATCATATCCTGGATGCAGCACATCAGGATGGCAAGGATAAGGAACTTTATGACGCCGATGCCGCCCTTTTTCAGTTCGGAGAAGGAAGCAAGGTATCCGACTGAGCAGAAGAAGGCAGTCATGAAGACGCTCTGCAAGGTGGTATCGAGATTAAATTCCATAATGCCGACAGACCTGACTATAACGTGGAATATAGCGAAAAGAAGTCCGCCGACGACGGGCGCGGGTATGCAGTATTTACGCAGGAAACCGATCTTTCTCACAAACATGCGGCCGATGATAAGCATGAAGACCGCAAGACCGCAAGCCTGATACATGTCAAGTTCTATTATGTTCATTTATTCTCCCTCCGATTAATATTGCTCATTTTACAGCAAGCATATGACAGCGAAATTTATGCAGCAATATTTATACAGAAAAATTATATACAGCAATACTTATACAGCGATAGATGCATGGCAATCATTTTACATTGACCGTGATGCCTTTTTCGCTATAATACCTCGCCGCGCCTTTGTGGTAGGGGATGCCGACGACGGATGCCGCAGTATCGAGGTTCAGCTCGCTGCCTTTTGAGTGGGCTGCCGTGATGGACCCGAGATTTTCATAGATGCCGGAGATGATATTGTATACATCTTCTTCGGGAAGGTCGTCCCTGACAGTGAGCACTGCTCCGACCGCGACAGTATTTATATCGGAGGGTGTGTTGTATGTTTTCTTGCTGACAGTAACCTTGCTGTACTGAGGAGATGCCTCTATGAGCTTATCTATATGCTCATCGTCGAGTCCGATCAGATAAACGTTTGTGGTCGCTGCGAGTCCGGATATGGCGGACGTAGGGGCGCCTGCCACTACGAAGGCGGCATCGATCTTTCCGCTCTGAAGCGCGTCAACCGAATCACTGAAGGACTGGTAGGTGGGGCTGATATCCTTCTCGGTGATACCATAGGCTTCGAGCACGTCTATGGCGTTGAAATAAACACCGGAACCTGAGGCACCGATCGAGACGCTCTTGCCTTTCAGGTCGGAAACGGATCTCAGTTTTGGATTCATGGTCACGATCTGAACCTGTTCCTTGTAAAGCTGCGCGACGACAGAAATGTCATCTGCTTTCTCCTTGAAGAGCCGTGTCCCGTCATAGGCGTAGCCCAGGACATCGGATTGAGTGAAACCAACCTGGGCTTTGCCTGACTGGAGCGCTTCGATGTTCTCCTTAGATCCGCCAGAAGGTATCGTGTGGAGCTTTGTCTCAGTCGTGTCGCTTATCTTTCCGGCGAGAACACCGCCGAAACGGTAGTATGTTCCCTGTTCGTTACCGGTGATGAAGGTCAGGCCTTCACCTGATGCGGAATCTGTCTGAACGGGGGGCTTTTGAACTGTACTGCACGCAGTAAGAACCATGGACAATGCCAAGGTTAGAGCAAATGCCACTCGGAGTGCTTTAGGTTTCATAGTCTTTTCTCCTCTCATGAAATAAAAAACGCAAAATTATCAGCATGGAGACCGATGTTCGGCCATCCGGTTTTGTTTCCGTAAGTTCTATTGCCTTGAATACTATTTCTTTGGCCGGAAACTGTATAGTAACTAGAATAAGCGTTAGCGCATTAAAAAGCAAGTATTATAATAATTTGGCTTCGAATACTAAACTTGCAGCGTACTATATGGTTTTATCTATCATTTTGATATATACTATAAAAGAATCAATTAGAGATTTATGCCTTGGAACAGGAGAGGGATATGGGCAAGTTATTTGGCAGAAAAGTTGAATCAATGCAGGATGAGCTGCAGTCTTTGAAGAACAGCGGAGTGTTTGAAGATGAAGATCATCCTGCTCAGAAGACGGGCCGTAAGGCAGCTTCAAAAGCAAGTGAAAAAAATATTAAAGCAGGCGGGAAAAGCGGCGCGATAACAGGCATTAATAGTGATGAATATCAGAAAGCAGATGATTCGGTCTTAGACGAGGGAAAGAATTATCCGGAGGATTCCTGGGGGGACGAATCTGAGAAGATAGATGATTGTGAGTACGCAGAAGCTGAGGAGGATGCAGCCTTGGATGAGGAGAAAAAGGAAGCCAACGTGCTTGAGCAGCGCCTTGGCGTCGCTTATGGCATTGCCTTCATGGTGATCATCATTTCGACAGTCATCTTTCCTTTTTTCGAGACTGTCAGCGGTCCGGTTGTCTTTATCTATATACTTGCGTGGCTGATGTTTGTCATCGTGACTTCCATGAAAAATGAATGGAATTCCAAGCATCCTAAAAACAAGATCCATGTGGGTATTGAGCGGGACGATAAATATTATCGTCAGACGCGTTATGAGAATGAGAGTACAGAAGAAGAACTGGAAATGGATGAAGAAGTCCGGAAAAAGGTGGACAAGGCACTTGATATGGTGGACAGGATGGGGAGGCGATAAAACTGTAACCCTTGCGTGTCAGGGCAGCTTATAGTATAATATCTGGATGTGTGTCATTATAAAGCTTTCCGGACAGAACTGTACTTACATGACAGGGGGTATATATTTGCAGAGAGATATCTGGGCGATAGGACACAAAGTCGAGCTATCGGAGATGCTAAGCGGCAGGGAGAAGAGAGCCGGGAGACAGAAGGTCATCCTCGATCTGTACCGCCGCACCCTAATATGCTTCACTTTGAACATAGCGGGACCCATCAAAGTCTCAGCGTTGACAAAAGAATTATTTCTTCGCGGTTACGATCAGATACGTCACGCGCTGACCTCGTATGGCCTGCCGATCTTGTTTTCAGAACTAAGTCCTCACAGCTACGGCTATGAAGGTTACTGGGTTGTCGACGCGGACAGCCTGTTGGTGAAAAAACTCATGTCTGAGATAGAGGATGGCTCTCCGGTAGGTAGGCTGTACGACATTGACGTGCTGTGGCCTGACGGCGAGAAGGTCTCCAGGCTGGATACCGGCAGACAGGCTCGGAGCTGCATCATCTGCGGCGCTCCTGCCTCTGACTGCGCGTCCCGACGCCTTCACACCGTTGAGGAGCTTCAGGAGAAGACCTTCAGGGTCATAATCGACTCCATAAGGCACGAGGGTATGCAGCCCAGGCTCATAGGCCGGCTATGTCGGCTCGCCATGCTCCATGAGGTGTATACAACGCCGAAGCCTGGTTTGGTGGATCTTAACAATAACGGCTCTCACACGGATATGGACGTGAAGCTTTTTGAGAAGAGCGCGAAGACGGTAGAGATGTATTTTACCCATGCCGTTGAATGCGGCCTCATGTGGTCATCCATATCCGCGAGGGATGTACTCTCGAAGCTCCGTCCTCTTGGCATACAGGCTGAGGAGGATATGTTTGCCGCGACAGGCGGGGTCAACACCCATAAAGGCCTCATTTTCTCCTTGGGCATCATATGCTGCGCCATAGGGCATATCCTGGGACGGCATGAGAGGCTCACTGTGGACAGGCTTCTGACGCGTTCGGGCGAGATCGCGGCGCCTGCCCTCGCGAATGACTTGAGGGACCTTCCGCCCTATGAGAAGATGACAGCGGGTCAGCGAGAATACGCGGAGTATGGCATATCCGGTATCAGGGGCGAGGCCGCGAGCGGCTTCCAGTCAGTCCGCAGGATAGGGCTGCCCATACTTGAGCAGCTTATGGATGACGGAGAGAGCTTCCATGATGCCGGCAGAGTTGCATTGCTTCATCTTATAGTAAATGTAAATGACACAAATATGATCAAAAGGTGCGGGAGATCAGGCTTCAGGAAGATACAGGACAGGATAGCCGACCATCTCGACAGCTGCAGATCCGTTTCGGAGGATTACCTGATCGAACTCGACCGCAGGTTTATAGAAATGAACGCAAGCCCCGGAGGCTGTGCTGACCTCCTTGCGATCTGCTACTTCCTGCATATGCTCACCGAGCTGGTGTGAGCATAACCGGCACACAACGATAATATGTGGGGCAAATGGCTTGCATGACCGCAGTCATGCAGGTTTACAAGCAAAGGAGTTTAATGGATATTAATCAGGATTTGAAATATGCCGTACTTATAGACGCGGACAATATTTCGTATAAATATGTCAAGATCATACTTGACGAGGTGGCTAACTACGGCGTTGCCACTTACAGGAGGATTTACGGCGATTGGACGGAGGCGAGGCTGGTCTCATGGAAATCCGTCCTGCTGGACTACTCTATTTCACCGATCCAGCAGTACAGCTACACTGTCGGCAAGAACTCCACGGATTCCGCGATGATAATAGATGCCATGGATATATTGTATTCCGGAAGTGTCAACGGCTTCTGCATCATATCTTCGGACAGTGATTTCACCAGGCTTGTCGTAAGGCTGCGCGAATCAGGCATGAATGTTATAGGCATGGGGGAGAGCAAGACACCCAGGCCTTTCATCGCGGCCTGCAACCAGTTCAAATATCTTGACATCCTCTACAACAACGCCAGAAAGGCGGAGAGAAGGACCCGGAGGAAAGCTTCTGTCAAGGTCGTTTCATCAGGCGTATCTTCCTTTAATAAAGATATGTCTGTCGGAACAGGTCTGGTTCCGGTAGGGGGGACAGGCGCTTTGGCGGTGATATCCAATTACGCCGCGGCAGGTGGGCGCAGGCGAGCGAAGGACCGCGACAGCTATCAGGATATAGCGCGTGAATCCGGACGCGAATATGGCAAGGACACAAGGGATGCCAAGGCCGCCAAGGATTCGAAGGAATCAAAGGGAGCAGTTGTATCCGGTGATACAGGCGAGATCAGGGATGGAAAAGATCTTAATGATATCAGAGACGGCAAAGATATCAAGGACTTGAAGGACGGCAAAGATTCGAGAGCGGCCAAGGATGTCAAGTCCGCCAAGGGCAAGGATCAGAAGAAAACAGCCAAGGATAACGGCAAGGCAGCAAGCAAGTCAGCCTTTGAACAGGTCATGGACGCGGACTATGATTACAAGGATGCCGATGATGCTGTTGACATAGAGGCTCATGATGATGAGCTGCCTGAACCCAAGACCAAGCTCGAGACCATCATAGAGGCAGTGGAAGCCATCATTGAGGAGGGTTCTGACGAGGACGGCTGGATATTCTCAGCGAATCTTGGCAACACTCTTGCCAAGAGATATCCGGATTTTGATGTCAGAAATTATGGTTTCTCGAAGCTCACGCCCTTCATAGAGTCGCTTGGAGTGTTTGAGGTGAATAGAAGACCGGCTCCGGGCAACAGCAGCGTACAGCATGTATATGTACGCTCGAAAAATGAAGGAGAAGACTGAAGCATATACTGCTCAGGTTTTTTATTGTCAGAGTGCCTCTGAACAGTTTTAGCAAGCTTATGAGATTGGCAGGATAGTTCGACACAGAGAAGAGGAATATAGCTATGATGCAGTCACGTACACATACTTGCGGGGAACTCCGCATAAAGGATGCAGGAAGTAAGGTCACATTGGCCGGATGGATGGAGAACCTCAGGGAGGTCGGAGGTAGCCTTGGATTCGCTGTCATCAGGGATTTTTACGGCACGACCCAGATAGTCATCGAGACGGAAGAGATGATGAAGGCCTTCAAGGGCATAAACAAGGAGTCCACTGTCAATGTCACAGGTGTCGTAAGGGAGCGAAGCAGCAAGAACCCCAAGCAGCCCACCGGCGATATCGAAGTCGTGCCTGAGAGTGTTAAGGTGCTCGGAAGCTGCCGATACAGAGAGCTTCCCTTCGAGATCAACCGCAGCAGGGAGGCTGACGAGTCGGCAAGGCTAAAATACCGTTATCTCGACCTTCGCAATCCTGAGGTCAAGAACAACATCATACTCAGGTGCAATGTAATCGCCGCCCTTCGTCAGGCGATGTCCGAACACGGTTTCCTTGAGATCACTACTCCCATACTCACCGCTTCTTCACCTGAAGGCGCGAGAGACTATCTGGTGCCTGCCCGCAAGCATCCGGGCAAATTCTACGCCCTGCCCCAGGCACCTCAGCAGTTTAAACAGCTGCTCATGGTGTCCGGCATCGACAGATATTTCCAGATAGCTCCCTGCTTCCGCGATGAGGATGCCAGAGGAGACCGCAGCCCCGGAGAGTTCTACCAGCTCGACATGGAGATGGCCTTCGCGAGCCAGGAGGATGTGTTCGCGGTACTTGAGGATGTTCTGCCTCCTATATTTGCCAAGTATGGCAGGTATAACCGGGCATCAGGGGCTCCGTTTATGCGTATTCCTTTTGAGGAAGCCATGGAGCGTTACGGGACGGATAAGCCTGATCTTCGCATAGACCTTACCGTCAGGGATGCTTCGGTTCTCGCTGAGAGTGATTTCGGTCCTATGAAGGGGCAGAGCGTTAAGGCTGTTGTAGTCCCTGATTTTAAGGAAAGCCGTAAGTTCATAGATAAGACCTTGGCTGCCGTTGAGGTTCAGGCCGGCGCGAAGCCCTACTGGTTCCGCGTAGGCGATGATGGCAGCATCGTCGGCGGCATCGCGAAGTTCGTCGAGCCCATCAAGGAACAGGTGATCAATGCCCTTGGACTTAAGCCGGGGGATTTCGTGGCCTTAGGCTGCGGAAGCCTGTCCGCTGCCAGAAAGACGGCGGGCATTCTCGTCAAGACTCTTGGAACCGCCGTCCCTGGACATATGGACAAGGAACAGTACTCGTTCTGCTGGATCGTTGATTTTCCGATGTATGAGATAGGGGAGGAGTCGGGCGAACTGGAGTTCTGCCACAATCCTTTCTCTATGCCTTCGGGCGGTCTTGAGACCCTGCTCAAGGCGGAGAGGGGCGAGATAGATCCGCTGTCCATAACTGCTGACCAGTATGATCTGGTGTGCAACGGTGTTGAGCTTTCTTCAGGAGCCGTTCGTAACCATGATCCGGAGATCATGATCAAGGCTTTTGAGATGGTCCGTCTCGGAGAGGACGATGTGAAAGCCAAGTTCCCTGCGATGTACAACGCGTTCTGCTACGGAGCACCGCCTCATGCCGGTATCGCTCCCGGTGTTGACCGCATGGTCATGTTGCTTGCGGGAGAAGAATCGATCCGCGAGATCATCCCCTTCCCCATGAACAAGAACGCGCAGGACCTCATGATGGGCGCGCCCTCGGAGGTCACTCCCGCCCAGCTTGAAGAGCTGCATATCAAGATAGTGAAGGATGAGGAATGAGAATAAATAAGAAACTGCCGCATGTTGAACGTGCGGCAGTTTCTTTAAATACAAAAACCCGTGCAGGGAATTATTCTGGCTTTGTTGGACACGGTCTTGTTTAGCGTGTGAAATAAGTGGTACAGGGTATCTGTTGCCGGATCAAGACGTCCAATCAGTTTACGATGAGAACGGGGTTGTTTAAGGTCCTTATCCCAATAGGAAACCGATTCATATCTATGTTATATTTCAAACTTTATTATGAACCTTAACTAAGGTTACGCATCTCACTTCCACATAGTGTTACCGTCAATTCTATTTACACTATAACGGAGATGACGCAAGAGTTTACAACTACTTGTGTATAAAACTATGTATTCGTTGGGGGTCTGAACTATAACATTAACTGTTACATTGAAAGTCGGCCCCCGCGAAGCGGGTGGCCATATAGGGATGCATTCATACATCGCCTGTATGCTGCCACAACTTTCATACGTTGTGGCAGCACAGGCGTGCTATGGATGTTTACTGTCAAATGGCTATCAAAGCTGCAAATGCAGTAGAAAGGCTTGCGATGCCTCCTTAATCATTTTATAATATAACCAGCAAAAAATATTATACAAGGAGGTTTGAGATGGTTTATCCGTTCCTGACTTTAGAAGATGAAACAGAGATTGTGCACTCAGAGATGAAGCCAGACGGCAGAGTCAAAGTGTATATAGAGAAACCAGACGAAAAAGATTGTTTTCATCATGCAACCATCTTTCTGCCTGGGTATACTGTTGAAGAAGTTCATGGCTTTTCTCAAGATGAGATGGCAAGGTACATCCAGATCATTCAAGATACCGCCCATCTGATTATGGAATTTTCACAGACAGGAGGATTTGAAAGTGCCTCAGGTCTTTAAAATAGGGTCCTATTTTGTTTTCTTCTGGACAAATGAAAATGATCCCCTTGAACCTATTCATGTTCATGTCGCGCAAGGAAAACCTTCGGAGAGCACCACAAAGATATGGATCACGAGAAGTGGCAAATGCTTGTTATGCAACAATAAATCGAAGATACCTACGCATACCTTGAGAAATATCATGCGTATCATAGAAGCGCGAAGCGCGGAAGTGGTTCAAAAATGGATTGGATATTTTGGGGAAGTTGAGTACTACATTTAACCATACAACCGGGGGTGGCTCATTACTATTGTGAGCCAATCCTGTTGTTATTATCACTTCATTATCTCACGATTCCGTAATCAGAACACAATTGTCCAAACTCCTCTTAGAGAGACATGCTTTGAAATTAAGCTGAACCGCCGTATGCCGAACGGCACGTACTGTGGTGTGAGAGGGGGAGATCACTCCCCCTACTCGATTGTATTTCTATTTCCTCCCGTTCCAGCAGTAGGTGCAGAGCTTGCAGGGATCGAGTCCGAGAGCCTTGGTCATGTCATCCAGACGGTGATAGTGGAGCGTTGTGAAATTCAGCTCGCTGCGGATCTCCTCACACATGGCGCGGTACTGCTCAGAGTCAGGATCGGCATAGCGTTCCAATATCTTCTCAGAGGGGGTCTCTGTCTTCTCAAGCTGTTTTATCTTGCGCCGCGTGATCAGTTCCATCTCGGAATTTGACCGGGAGAAGTTCAGGTAGCGGCATCCGTAAAGCAGCGGAGGGCAGGCCGGGCGTATATGGACTTCTTTAGCGCCGCTCTTATAGAGGAAATCCGTGGTCTCACGAAGCTGTGTCCCGCGGACGATAGAGTCGTCGATCATCAGCAGGCTCTTGCCCGTGATGAGTTCGTGGATGGGGATGAGCTTCATCTTCGCTATCAGGTTCCTGCGGCTCTGTATGGTCGGCATGAAGGAACGCGGCCAAGTGGGGGTATATTTTACAAAAGGACGCGAATATGGGATGCCGGATTCGTTGGCGTAGCCCATGGCGTGAGCGATGCCGGAGTCGGGTATGCCGGCTGCGCAGTCAGGCCGGACATGCTCCCTGGTTTTGTCTCTCCTTGCCAGCATCCTGCCGCATCTGTAACGGACGTCCTCGACGTTCAGACCTTCGTAAGTCGAGCCGGGAAAGCCATAGTATATCCAAAGGAAGCTGCAGATCCTCATATCTTTGAATGCGGGGGCGAGGGTCTCTTCGTGTTCGCTGTCAAAGTATACGATCTCGCCGGGTCCCAGTTCTCTCTTAGGGGAATAGCCCAGATTTAGATATGAAAAGCTCTCGAAGCAGGCGCAGATGGCTTCGTCCTTCTGACCCAGGACCACGGGCGTCCTTCCATAGCGGTCGCGGGCGGCGTAGATGCCCTTGTCTGTCATGAGCAGCATGGACATGGAACCGTCGATCATCTCCTGTGCATAGCGGATGCCTTCGACGATGGTTGACTTCTGGGTGATGAGGGAAGACACAAGTTCTGTGGGATTGATGTCGCCTCCGCTCATCTCAAGGAAATGAGAGTGACCCTTGGCGAAAAGCATGTCAGTGAGCTCTTTGACATTGTTGATCTTCGACACTGTGAGCAGCGCGTAAGTGCCAAGGTGAGAGCGCACGATGATGGGCTGAGGCTCATAGTCAGAGATGCAGCCTATGCCGATATTGCCCTTCATATGAGGGATATCTCGGTCAAACTTGGGACGGAAATTAGAGGATTCGATGTTGTGGATAGCGCGGTCGAAACCCTTTTTGTCATCGTGGACGACAAG
>CACXUY010000018.1 GCA_902770965.1 uncultured Lachnospiraceae bacterium
TGAGGAGAACAGGCGGCAATTTATAGCTATTCTTGTACGTTCTTTGAGCAGCCATACTGATAGCTTCGACCAGATGTATAAAGAGGTCACGAGCAACAAGATATTTGCGGATGTCACACGTGAAGAGTTAAAGCAGATAATGAATAGCACTGGAAAAGCCTGATTTCAGCGGCTTTTTAGCGTATAATGTATTTGGATGATTGGGCTTTCAATTATTCGGTCTCTATGGGAGGAGGTACTATCATGGAGAGGATTACGATTCCTGTAGCTATGCCAAAAGACATGGTTTCTTATCTGGATGTCGAAAAAAATGGGCTTTCTTTTGAGCAATCTGCCATGCTGCTTTATCCCTTGATCCAGAACTGCGTTATTTCGCACGGACGAGCCGCTGAGATTCTTGGGGTGAGGAAATGGACCCTCATTGAATTCTACGATAAGATGGGCATACCTTATTTGAATCAGTCTAGGGAGGATTTGGATGCTGAGATCGCCGGATTTGCAGTACTGAGGGAGAAAAGAGCGGTATGATTGTAGTAGCGGACACAACACCGTTAATTTCTTTGATGAAAGCAGCAAGGCTCGATATTTTGGAGCTGCTGTTCAAGATCTTCGCGGACGCTGGAAGCGGCTGTCCTGAATATATACCAGACATGTAATATAAGAGCACCGGTATGAATCTACCGGTGTTTTTTTTATGCATAGAAGGATAAATGATGCCGATAGCATCAATCGCACAATGCAGTATGACGCTGTCAGCGTCAAATATTCTAAAAATAGATGCGAAAGCGGTAAAAATCTCTGCAAAATAATACCATTTCTGTTGTATTCATGAGCCACTCCTGATATAATAATTACGTAATATTTGTAATAAATGATGCTGACAGCGTCAAAACTATAAGGCGTCGTGACTGCGCCGCTAGCTCGCGGCCGCGATGCCGGACAACATCCCGAGTCCGGGGCGCTGGATATCTACAGCTAAACATCCCGAGTCCGGGGCGCTGGATATCTACAGCTAAATATCCCGAGTTCAGGGCGCTGGATATCTACAGCTAAACATCCCGGGTCCGGGGCGCTGGGTATCTACAGCTAATCATCCCGAGCCTGAGGCGCTGAATAGCTACAGTTAATACAAGATCAGGTATAAGATCAGGTAAAAGATCAGGAGGCATCCCGATATGAAGCATCTCTCTCTTAAGCTTCTTTCTGAAATGGTGGTCACCAAGAGAAAATCCATGAAGCTTTCTCAGTCGGCTTTATCGAAAAAGGTCGGCATGAACCGTTCAATCCTCTCCAGACTGGAGATACAAGATTACAGCCCTTCAGTTGACCAGCTGCTGTCGCTGTCGGAGGTGCTCGGCTTCTCCCCATCCGATGTACTCGTCGACGAGGAGATAAAGACCGTCCCGGTGGCGCGGAAGAAGATCACGGTAGCCGGTACAGGCTATGTGGGCCTTTCGCTGGCGGTGCTCCTGTCCCAGCATCACGACGTGACGGCTGTGGATATCGTGCCGGAGAAGGTCGAGAAGATCAATTCCTGGGAGAGTCCAATACAGGATGATTATATCGAGAAATATCTGGCAGAGCATGCGGAGCGGGAGCTCTCGCTTCACGCCACTCTCGATGCGGGCTCCGCTTACGCGGACGCGGATTTCATAATAGTGGCGGCTCCGACTAACTATGACCCGAGGACGAACTATTTCGATTGTTCGGCGCTGGAAAGCGTTCTGGATCTGATCAAGGAAGTGAATACGGACCGTGAGACGAAACCGACTGTCGTAATAAAGTCCACGATCCCTGTCGGTTATACAGCTCATATCAGGGAAATGAAGGGCATGGACAATATCATTTTCAGCCCGGAGTTCCTCAGGGAGTCGAAGGCTCTTTACGACAACCTTTATCCTAGCCGGATCATCGTGGGCACCGATGAGGCTAACCGGGAGGCGGCTGAGACCTTCGCGGCGCTCCTTTCGGAAGGAGCTATAAAGACATCTGTTCCTGTGCTTTTCATGGAGACCACCGAGGCGGAGGCAACAAAGCTGTTTGTGAATACTTATCTTGCGCTCCGCGTAAGCTATTTCAATGAGCTTGACACCTATGCGGAGATCAAGAACCTGAAGACCGCGCCCATCATCAAGGGCGTGTGCCTCGATCCCCGAGTCGGTGATTTCTACAATAATCCGTCATTTGGTTACGGCGGATACTGCCTCCCCAAGGACACGAAGCAGCTGTTGGCGAATTACAAGGACGTGCCGGAGAATCTCATAGGAGCTATCGTGGAGTCAAACCGCACGCGCAAGGATTTCATAGCAGAGCGCGTGCTGGAGATCGCCGGAACATACTGCGGCAGCGAGTCCTTCTCCACCGCGAAGGAGAGCAGGCAGAGGGATATCGTTGTCGGCGTGTTCAGGCTGACCATGAAGTCAAACTCTGATAATTTCCGCCAGTCCTCCATACAGGGTATAATGAAGCGTATCAAGGCCAAGGGCGCCACTGTGGTCGTATATGAACCTACGCTTGAGGACGGTTCGACCTTCTTCGGTTCAGTAGTGGTAAATGACCTAAAGAAATTCAAGAAGATGTGCGGCTGCATCATAGCGAACCGATACGACCCGGTGCTTGATGACGTAGAAGAAAAAGTCTACACAAGAGACCTGTTCCGCAGGGATTAAAGATAAAAAAAGATGTCTCCGCCGTGCCGGTACGAGCGGAGACATCTTTTTATTTCCCTATGTATTCGAGTACCGCCACAAGGCAGGCGTATATTCCGGTTACGGGGTTGACGGCAATGTGGCGCACCAACGAGTGGATGTATCCGCTGGGGACATCCTCATCGATGAAGATACGAGCCCCTTCGCTGCGGCATTGATACACCGCGTCGAGAAGAGGGATGCCGATTTCCTCGCTGACGGTGGCCCGGCTGAATTCCATTTCTTTTTGAAGGTCGCCAAAGGCTCGTATCATGAAGTCCCTGTAGGATTTGTTGCAGCGGACGATCTTGACATAGAAGCCGTCAGATTCCGCGACGGCCATGGGAAGAGTATCGAAGAAATCCGACATATCGTCGCCGCTGTCGTTCGTGACTGCGCCCAGGTCATAGAGGCTGATACGGCCGATCGCGCTGTAGTAATCTGCCTCCTCCGGGTTCTCAAAATCAGTAAGCGTCCCGGAGCTGATACGTTCCAACATTTCTTCAAAGGGGATGGGGCGGCTGTAATAATAACCCTGGAGCTTGGAACAGCCGATCTCACTCAAGAATTCGACCTGGTCTTTCGACTCGACTCCTTCCGTCACGGTATCTACTCCAAGTGAGCTTGCAAGCTTCATGAGCTGGGTCAGTATGATCTTGCTTTCATCTCCATCGTTGAAGCGGTGCATAAAATGCATGTCGAACTTGATAAGGTCGAACCGGATGTCCTGAAGCACGTCGAGAGAGGAGTAGCCGCTCCCGAAATCATCCATCCAGACAGGGAAGCCCAGGGACTGCAGCCGTTCGATCTGGTTCTTCATAAATGAGAAGTCGCTGCCCACGCAGCTCTCGGTCACCTCAATGGAGATAATGCTTCGGGGAAAACCAGAGGCATCTACCCTGCGGCGGATCTCATCAACTATGTCAACCGAGCAGAAATCTGCCCTGGAAAGGTTCAGAGACTGAGAAACCAGAGTCATGCCCATTTCTTTTTTCCTCTTCAGCTTATCAAGGATCATGTCAAGCATATAGAGGTCAAGCTTGTATATCAGCTTCGACTGTTCCAGAACAGGGATGAATTCCCCGGGGGAGATCATTCCCTTTACAGGGTCGATCCAGCGTGCGAGGGCTTCCTCATCGCATATGAGGCCGTTAGCCGCGCGGACGATGGGCTGATAATACACCTGGATCCAGTGCTCTGATATAGCCTGGTCGATGTGATTGAGTATGTAGCGTGAGTTTTCCACCTGGGTGAGCATGCTCAGATCAAAGAAGCGGTAGTCTGACACATACGTACCGCGAAGCTGGTCACAGGCGTATTTTGCCCTGTCATAAGCGGTGCTTATGTTGGTCTCGCCCAGGCGGTTCGGGCAGATGCCAACCCTGACCGGAAGGCTTCGTCCGTTGTTGGCGTATTTACATTCCTCGAACACATCCTGAAGCTCTTCCTCTAATCCTTCTTCATCGGTCAGTATGGCAAAATGATCCTGGCTGAAGCGGCTCACATTGTTCTCGCCGTAATGTGAAACGAGAATTTTCGAGATCTCATATATGAGCTTGTCGCCCTCCTCGAAGCTGTACTGTCGGTTGTAGTATTTCATTCCGACCAGATTGAAGAAGAGGATCACGGGATGCCGGCCGGCTTCTTTTATTTTGCTTCTGCCCGCTTCGGCAAGAGTGAAAAAATGCCGCATGTTGGGCAGGCCGGTGAGGGTGTCCGTGATGGCGCGGTGGTTCAGGTCCGCTATGTACTCCCCCATCTGGTCACGCATCCGGGTGAAGGCTCTTGTCAAGGTGCCTATCTCATCATTGCTCTTGTATTCGGAGTCAAGCCCTATGCTGTAATCACCGTCCGCCAGTCTCCGGGAAGCATCGGTCAGCTTCTTCAACGGCATCGTGAGCACGTCCATCAAGACGAAAAGTATGACGGCGAAGAGGGCGGTGATGATCGCGGCTAAGATCAGGGTGCTGTGTACCAGCTGCGTCCATGTCGCGGTTATTTCACTTACGGGCGCGATCACCAGAAGCCTCATGCCGGTGGTCAGCGTCGTGAAGGATATCTGCCTTAGCACACCGTTGGTATTGAAGCGTATCAGCTCTTCGCCATTAGTCTTCTGCCTGAAAAGCTCGTCCGTCAGGGACATCATTTTAATATCGGGGGTAGTGCCGGTTTCAAGGCTGGGGTGATAGATGACACGGTTGTGGTCGTTCAGCATGCAGGCGAAGCCTGATTTGTAGAAATGTATTTCTCTGACGGATTCCGCGAGGGTATCGACAGGTATGTCCATGCCGATTATGCCTATCATCGTTCCGACTTTATAGACCGGAATGAGATAAGAGCAGATCCATATATTGTCATTGTAGGGGTCTACGTAAGGACCTGCCCATGAAGGGCGGCATCGCTGCATAGTCAGGAAATACCAGGAAGTGTGCTCCGTGTCGTCGGCATCGAGATCGCTGACGATAAGCTGTGCCTGCTTTTCATAGCCGGACTTGCCGACTCGAGAGTAGAAGAAGCCGCGTTCATTCTCACTGATCTCAGGGAGGATATAATAGTAAAATGATACTACGCCGTGCGTGCGGGTCGCGACGCTCGCCAGGGTTTCTTCCGTCTTCTTTATGTGTGAGGAAAGATGGGCGTCGATCCGTGACTGTTGTTCGTCTGTGCGTGCCAGGGAGGAGGCGGCGGATGGGGTGATGCCGTTTTCGACAAGAATGATGCTGTCCAGGCTGTCAACGGCTATATTGGCGGTCATCTCAACCGACTGTTCTATGCTTTCGAAATATATTTCAAGCGACTTTTTGGTGTCGTCAGCGATCAGGTTCATCCTCTGTACAGAACTGTTGTCATTTTCCTCATGTACCGTCAGGTATGTGGCAAGAAACATCAGGAGTATGCTTATCAGTATCGCCGAAACGGTTATTGAAGTTATTTTGAAGCGGATGGAGTGCATCCTGATTTCCTCCTGAGGTGAGTTAAAGTGTAGCTTGTGGATTTATTCATTGTCTGTAGACAGCCGGCTGTATGTGCGTTTTACGGATCCGTTCCATGGGACAGTGAAGCCGTTTAGCCGCTCGGAGGTCACATAGTAGCGCAGACGGGAAAAGAGAGGTATCCAGGCCGCGTCTTCCTGCACTATTTTTTCCTCGAGAAGATGGTATTCTTCAAGCCGTTTTTCATGGTCTGTGATCGTCCTCGCCGCCCCGACACGCGCCATGACCTTCTCGTCCTTATAGCAGATGCTTCGGTAGGTGGTGTTGGCATCGTTCCCGAAAAATGTGTAGATGAAATTGTCGGGGTCGTTGTAATCTGCTATCCATGTCGCGGTATAGCATTCGAGAAGACCGCTTTTTCGGCATCTCATAAATTCTTCTTCATTGATGACCTTGATTGACGCTTTTATGCCGATTTTGTTCCACATCTGGACGGCCATCTTCGCAAGGATCGTCTCGGACTGCGTCGAGGAGTTCTTAACGCTGAAGGTGAGCTCGAAGCCGTCAGGGTAACCGGCCTCCATGAGAAGCCGGCGGGCCTCATCGGGGTCGTAGGGAATTTCGGGCAGGTCAGGATTGTGCCCATAAAGCCCATTGGGGTAGATGCCGTTTTCCACGGTGCCTCTGCCGCTGTAAACAGCGTCCAGAAGCAGTGAACGGTTTAAGGAGAGCTGCAGCGCTTTCCTGACGCGGACGTCGTTGAGAGGCGTCACGGATTCATTGAGCGCGATGTAGGATATCCCTGTCTGCCTGACCTGGTACAGCCGATCCTGGTAAATATCTCCGTGTATGTAGTATTCGGAATAATATCCGAGTTCATCCAGGTCAAGGATGTCTATCTCGTTGTTTTCAAACATCAGCCTGGCTTCCGCGTCCTCTGTCGTGAATAGAAGCCTGAGGCCGCTGCAGCGAGGAGCGCCGCTCCAGCAATTTTCGTTCGGGATGAGGAGTATGCCTTCACCGGGCAGCCATTTCCATATGATAAATGGACCGGTTCCCACAGTCCATTCCGGGTCCAGTCCGAAGCTTGCGCCGGCAGTCTCCGTCGTCTCCTCGTCGAGGATGGAAGCGCCCGCCATGGAGAGGCAGGAGAGGAAGGCCTCGAAGGGCTGCTCAAGCGTGATCCGGAAGCTGAGGTCATCTATGATCTCAAAGCCTTCAAGCTGGTCTGCTTCTCCTCTGCCCAGGGCTTTCGCTCCTTTGATTGGTTCGGCTATAGCCTGGTTGCAGGAATCCGGATGTTTCATAAGCCTCGTCAGGGTATATAAAACATCTGATGAAGTGAGGGGGGAGCCGTTGCTGAAGGTCACTCCCTCCCTCAAATGAAAATCATAGGTGAGGCCGTCTTCGGATTCTTCCCATGCGCTGGCCAGCGAAGGCACGATAGCGATGCCGTCGTCAGGCTGCTTCTCCGTCTCCACCAGGCGGTTAAACACATTCAGCGCTATGGTGTAGTGAATAGATGTGCATTGGAAATCCACGGTGTCCGGTTCGTCCTCGATCACAGTAAGGTAGGAGGACGTGTCGGAGATCGGGTTTTGGACTGCGTCGGAAGACGTATGACTGTATGGAGTGGAATTATCGGATGGACCGGTTGGCTGAGGCATGGAACACGAAGAAAACGCAGGCTGTATCAGGAGAGCCAGCAAGAAAAAAATGATGAAATTGTATTTAGCGACAAGGCGCTTCAAGACAGAGTGCCTCCTCTCAGGAATTGGCGGAAAGGTCTGAATCAGGCAAGCAGCAGACGGCGCATATGGCGGGAAGAATCAGTGAGCGAAGGCCGGATAGAGAAATGCGCATGTGCGTTGTCTGCGCGTAGTTGTAGGTGTTGATTTATGTGTCATGTCTTACTTGAAATGTATTTATTATTATAGCGCAAATGCTAAATAATTACAAGTGTTATATGGAACAAAGGTATGCGGTTGACAAAATATAATTATTATTCGACTAAATCCGATCATGAATCGGTGTAACGGTTTAAACAAAGCATGGTCGTGCCAAACTTGGCATGTAGGTTTATACAGTTATATCGGAGTAATAATTCAGTACCCCGGATTCGGGATGCTGCGCATCCCTCGTTGTGGGGCGCTGAATAATTATCGGAAATGAATCATGTTTGACATTTTTATTCAAATGGATTATGATGAGGGTTAACTGTGATTACTTGACCTGCGGGTTTTTTATGGAAAGGTTGAGAAATGAAGAATAAGATCGGTGTTTTAGGAGCCGGCACCTGGGGGATGGCTCTTGCGCGGATGTTATGCGTCAGCGGTCATGATGTGGAGGTCTGGTCAGCGCTGCCTGAGGAGATAAAGCAGCTCTCGGCCACGAGAAGGCAGGTTAACCTTCCTGATATGGTCATACCTGACGAGATAAGGTTTACATACAGCATAGGAGAGGCCTGTTCAGGCAAGGATATCCTTCTTTTCGCGGTGCCGTCTGTGTATGTCAGAGAGACGTCGAGAGCCGCGGCGCCATTCATCAAGGATGGACAGGTGATAGTTGACGTGGCAAAGGGCATAGAGCCTGACACCTTGATGACTATGACCGAGATCATTCTGTCTGAGATGGAGGTAAAGGTCTTCGCCGTGGCGCTGTCAGGTCCTACCCATGCGGAGGAAGTGGCGAAGGACCTGCCCACGACCATAGTTGCCGCTCATGAGGACATCGTTGTTGCCGAGAAGGTTCAGGCGGTGTTCTCAAATCCGGTCATGAGAGTATATACGAATACGGATGTCAAGGGCATTGAGCTTTGCGGCGCGCTGAAGAACATCATGGCTCTCGCGTCCGGAATTGCCATGGGTCTTGGCTACGGAGACAATACTAAAGCAGCCATCATAACCAGAGGCCTTGCGGAGATACAGCGGCTGGGTCTTAAGATGGGCTGCCGCCAGGAGACATTTGCCGGACTTGCCGGTATGGGAGATCTGATAGTCACCGCGACGAGCCTGCACAGCAGGAATAACCGCTGCGGATACCTCATCGGACAGGGGCGTACACCTGAGGAGGCAGTCAAGGAAGTCGGCATGGTGGTCGAAGGTATCAACGCCATCCCGGCCGCGCTTGAGCTGGCGGACAGATATGAGGTTGAGATGCCAATCGCCGAGGCTGTGGACGGGATAATCAATCACGGCCGTGATCCCAGGGCGGTGGTACGTGAGCTGATGGGACGCGACAGCAAGACAGAATTTCCGAGGAAGCTGTAGGGAACAGGATTCCTGAGGAAGCTTTGGGACTTAGATTTTTTGTAATTATTCAGCATCCCGAGTCTGGGGTGCTGAATAGTTACGATTAATGTAGAAAAAGCAGCGTTTACATGGCGGCGTATAAAGGGGCTGCCGCGATGAGCTGCAGAGGAGAAAAGGGAAGATGAAGAAGGCACTTGTTATAGGGGGCAGCAATGGAGTCGGGCTCGCGATCGCCAGGCAGCTCATATCAGAGGGCTATTTCGTTGAGGTGATAGACAAGGTTGAGCCAGAGCAGGGCGTGCTGCCTGCCGGCTGCTCGGACTATCATTTTATGGATATGCAAGAGCCGGACGAGGAGTTTATTTTGTCCCGTGCCATGGACGGCGACCTGGATCTGCTGATGCTCACGGCAGGTTTCGGGCGCATCGCTGACTTTGAGTTCATTCACACGGCGGAGATAGAGAAGATGATGACGGTTAACGCTACATCCACCATGCGTGTCATCCGGCTTTTCTATGACAGGATAAAATCAGATGAACGCTTCATGTGCGGCGTGATGTGTTCCATAGCGGGATTGGTCTCTACGCCATGCGCCGCCGTTTACGCCGCTTCTAAGGCCGCGTTGTGCAGGTTTATAGAGAGCCTGAACATCGAGCTTGAGGTCAGCGGAACCGGCAACCGTATATTGGCCGTAGCTCCTTCGGCCTTCAGAGGCTCTCGTTTCTATCATGGGGAGAATGACCTCACGCTGCTCTCCGGTCTGGCGGAAGAGATCGTCTCACATCTGAAGTCCTCGGATGAGCTTTTTATCCCTCAGTATGAGGAGACATTAAAAGGGGTCATAGACAGGTATCGTGAGGATCCTCATGCCTTTGGATTGAGCAGCTATTATTATAAGAAGAAATCCGATCGCCTTGACAATGTGAAGCGGGTGAAGATAGGCTTTTTGTCGGGAACATTTGACCTTTTCCACATCGGCCACCTGAACCTTCTGCGCCGCGCCAAGTCTATGTGCGACTATCTTATAGTGGGTGTTCATGACAGCGGGAAATGGAAGGGGAAGGAGACCTTCATTCCTTTTGATGAGAGGAAGAAGATAATCGCCGCGTGCAGATATGTCGACAAGGTGGTGGACGCTTGCGTGGAGGACTCTGACGCCTGGGAGCTGTGGCATTATGACAGGCTCTTTGTAGGCTCTGATTATAAGGGAACTGAGAGGTTCAGGCGATACGAGGAATTCTTCAAGGACAAAGGGGTCGAGATAGTGTACTTTCCTTACACTCAGAGTACCAGCAGCACGCAGATCAGAAACGCGATCAAGGCGAGAGCGGCGGTTAGTTCGGCTGCGGATGCTGAATCGTAATAAACCTGTAATATGCGAAAAAACCATGTAATAATTCGCGATGTTTACAAACATGGGTGTTGACATGAGCTTTTGCTTGCATTATACTATCTTAGTGTGAGTGTGGTTTGTTAATCTGATACCCACATAATAGTAATATTTATAAAGCAGTTGTAAAGGAGAAAACAGTCATGAAAAAGATCATTACTATGATGATGGCTCTTGTGCTGACGTTTGGTCTTGCTGTTCCGGCTTTCGCGGCGAACGAAATTACAGCTAACGAACAGAGGGTGTACGATTCATTCGTAGCTGTCGTCAACAAGTGGTTCAGCTTCGACCAGAAGAGCAAGGATCGCGGAAATCAATTCAAGCGCAAGGCAGAAAAAGCCCTGCTGGTCGCTGAGCTGAATAAGACGACTTGCGATGACCTTCAGGCCTGTGTTGACAGAGTCGCGGCCTTCATTGCCGATAAGAATCCCCAGTCATCCAGTGACCTGAAGGCTATATCCGGAGATGTTCTGGCTATGGTCAACGCCACTGCCAACAAGTATGGCATTAAGGTTTCGCTGTCCTCTGACAGGTATGCTGATGTCAAGATGATTTGTAACGGCAAGTATACCTCAGTTGACGATATCGGTCAGGGTGGCAGCAGCGGTGGTTCCGGATGTATCAGGCAGACCGGATATGACCTGTCAGCTACGGTCGTTGTAGCGGCTATGCTTGTAGCGGCAGTCGGAGCCTGCTTCGTGGTCGTCGGCAAGAAGGGTCTTGTCGTCAGCCCCGCAGAGTGAATTCCGGGGTCAGATTGCTGACATGAAAAGAGAGAATTCTGTAAAATTACTGGCATATATCATCATGCCAGTAATTTTTACTATACTAGGATATGTTCTTCTTGCGGTGGCTCTGAAACCGGTATGGGATCTGGCACTGGGAACCGCCACGATGTTCATGGGCGACAGAGAGCCGGTCTTTGAGTCAAAGCTTGGCAACATCTATGAAGCATATGCCCCGAAGCAAGGATCGAAGCCGGTCACCGAAGGGATAGTGCGTTCTTCAGATATCCCTTTCCCTGAGCTTTACAGCAAATACGGGGAGATCAGCTGCGAACGCATCGGCATCTCCTGCGATGTATATTGGGGGGACAGCGATGAGGTTCTTGAGTACGGCGCCGGGAATTACACCGGTTCATTTCCTCCCGGGTACGGCCGGATGGTGCTTCTCGCAGGGCACAACCAGACCTATTTCCTGCCTTTCCAGTACGCGGAGGTTGGGGATATATTCAAGTTCAGCACCTATTATGGCGAATATGAGTACGAGGTGAAGCGAGTCGAGGTCTATGATGAGAATGATCTGTGGAGCTACGTGGTTGACAATCTCGATGAGAAAGAAGAGCTGGTCATGTACACCTGTTATCCCTTCCATGTAGTGGTCGGAAGGAAGACAGACAGGATGACGCTGTTTTGTGACCGCATTTCCGGTCCTGACGTGCAGTGGATAGAGGGGCAGTTTGATTGATGAAGGGAAGAATAGACGCGCGTTTTATCGTAAGCTATGTGCTGAGCTTTGTGTTGTCGCTGATCCTCTTGTGCGGCTCGGTTCTCGTAGCTATTGAGATCAGCTTATTCAACCAGAACAGCTTCGTGGGACTGGTAGGCAGGAATTACTACACTGCGGTCTATGACGAGGTGACGAGTGGCATGCGGTCGTACACTATACCTACGGGCATAGACGTCAGTGTGGTGGAGGGTATTGTCAGTGTTGACGATATCATGTCGGATCTGAACGGCTGTATGTACAGTATATTTGAGGGAAGTGATTACACCCCTGACCTCACCAAGATGGACGAGCAGCTTCGGGCGAATGTGAAGGCTTCTTTTGAGGGGCTGGAGCTTGAGAATCAGGATGAGATAATTGATGCCTATGTGGAGGATATCAACAACGTCTACATCAACAACATAAAGATGCCTGTTCTGAAGTATATCGTCAAGGCCAAGACGGTCTATGACCGTTATCTGATCCCGGCGCTGATAATCCTGCTTGGACTCGTAGTGCTTATAGGGGCGACTTTGATCATGATGTATCGCCGCAGGTACAAAGGTCTTAGATACCTTGCCTATGCCACCGGCGCTGCCGCGGTGATGAGCTTCGGTCTGCCTTTTTACGTCCTGATAAAAGGCATATACAGGAATTTTTTGCTTTCACCGGAGCATTTCTATAACCTTATGGTAAGCTATGTCAGGAATGCTCTCATGACGTGCCTTAGTGTGGCTTTATTCTGGGCAGTGGTCACTGTGTTGCTGGCACTGTCCGCGGGAAGCCTGCGAAAAAGAACTATCAAGAAAGGCTTCTCTTGACCTTAAGGGGTGAATTATAGTATAATGCCGTGCGTATGGCTTTTCGCACGGCTTTATTGTTATATAACTGCGCAGCTCTAAAGCACGGAACGGTATATAGCCGCGCAGCTCTAAAGCACGGAACGGTATATAGCCGCGCGGTAAAAACGTGGGGAGCTATGCTTATCTAAAGGTGCCATGGCCCATACAGAGGGTGGGAAGGCATTTAGCGCCAGGACCGAAGACGGTCGACGAGGTTGGCAGTTATCGAAATAATCGGCGGATGCTGCCACGGCTCATAAGACAGAAAGCCGCGATAATAAGATTTCACGGCCAGGATCGATGGGTCGAAAGAGAGATAGCAAAAAACAGAATCGACACTGCAACAAAGGATCTCTCACACTGTTCATATCCATATCACATATCACTTAAAAAAGGAGAATACAGACATGAGAGTAGTAATTCAGGATAGCTATGAGAAGATGAGTCTTTGGGCCGCGAAGTACATTGCCGCGAAGATCAACGCCCACAAGGAGGAACGTCCCTTCGTGCTTGGACTGCCCACAGGCTCAAGCCCCATCGGCGTTTATCGCGAGCTTGTCAGGATGAACAAGGCAGGAGAAGTCTCTTTCAAGAACGTGGTTACCTTCAATATGGACGAGTATCTTGGTCTGCCCCATGACCACGATCAGAGCTACTGGTATTTCATGCATGAGAATCTTTTTGATCACCTCGTAGACATGAATCCCGATAATATTAATATTCTTAACGGCATGACGGACGACCCTGAAGCGGAGTGTGCCAGATATGAAGAGAAGATCGCTTCATACGGCGGCATAGACCTTTTCATGGGCGGCATCGGCGTAGATGGACATCTTGCCTTCAACGAGCCTTTTACAAGTCTTTCGTCCCGCACCGGAGTACGTGACCTTACGACTGACACCAGGATCGTCAACAGCCGTTTCTTTGGCGATGATCCAGAAAAGGTTCCCGCTCAAGCCCTGTCTGTCGGAATCGGCACCGTGACGGAGTCCAAGGAGGTCCTGATCCTTATCAGCGGCCACAACAAGGCCCGCGCTCTTGCCGCGACTGTTGAGGGCGGCGTGAGCCATAAGTGGACTTGTTCCGCGCTGCAGCTTCACAATGGGGCGATCATCGCCTGTGATGAGGCTGCCTGCGGTGAACTTACTGTGGATACCTATAAGTATTTCCTTGATATCGAGAAAAAAGAGAGGCTGTGAGACAGGACGACAAGCCGGGGGTTGAGCACTTATGAGAGGGAGGCTGTCAGAAAGAGCGACGCTGCATAAAAGCAGTGCCTGACGCAATATGAAAGGGAGGAAATGGAATGTCGATCTATGATTCTGCGATATATAAGTTTCTCACGGGACCACTGAATGACATCGCATGGCTGTATATATTGCTTCCTTGCGTGTTCATCGGGGGAGTTTTCCTGACCATCGGAAGCGGGGCCGTACAGTTCAGGCGTTTTGGCTTCGCCATGAAGAATACCGTTGGGAAGATGTTCAAGAAGACAAAAGCGGAGAAGGGCGCTGTCACTCCTCTTCAGGCCGTGACCACGGCGCTTGCGGCCACTGTAGGAACCGGCAATATTGTCGGTACCTCGCAGGCCATAGCCATGGGCGGATACGGCGCTGTGTTCTGGCTGTGGATAGCCGCGCTGCTTGGCATGGTGATCAAGTATTCAGAGGTCACTTTGTCCATCAGGTATCGTCAAAGAGACGAGGACGGCGACTGGGTAGGCGGTCCCATGTACTATATTGAGAATGGCATGGGTCCGAGGTGGAAATGGCTGGCGGTGGCATTCAGCATGCTCGCGGCTCTCGCGTCCTTCGGTATCGGCAACATGTCACAGTCTAACTCCATTGTCGGCTCCCTTAACGGCGCAGTCACGGCCATGAATCCGGATTTTGCCGGTCAGACCGTGCTGAACTGGGTTATCGGTCTTACCCTCGCTGCCCTCACGGCTTTGGTGCTTTTTGGGGGGATCAAGAGGATCGGCGCTGTCACCGAGAAGCTGATCCCCTTCATGAGCGTGCTCTATATCCTGGTCTCTCTGATCGTCATAGTCGGAGATTGGAAGGGCATAGTCCCTGCCTTCGGCAAGATCTTCGGGGCCGCGTTCACTCCCAGGGCTGTGCTCGGCGGCGCCAGCGGCATCACTCTTCGTCAGGCCGTCGTTTGGGGGTTACGCAGGAGCGCCTTCTCCAATGAGGCGGGTCTTGGCTCAGCGCCTATAGCGCATGCCGCAGCTCAGTGCAAGAGTCCGGTCGATCAGGGCATCTATGGAATCTTTGAGGTTTTCATGGATACGATAGTTATCTGCACCCTCACCGCGCTGACTATCATCATCAGCGGCGTGGGCATCGAGTTCGGTGTCAAGCCCGGCAGCGAGCTTATCTCAAGCGCTTTCGGAACCGTGCTCAGCGACAAGGTCGCCGCAGTGTTCGTGGCGGTCGCCTTGGCATTGTTCGCGTATTCGACGATACTTGGCTGGTCATTGTACGGCAGCCGCTGCATTCAGCATCTTTTCGGGCTTAAGGCGGCCAAGGTCTACCAGATCATCTTCGTTATTATGATAGTGGTGGGCAGCGTATCCAGCCTGGATTTCGTGTGGAATATCGCTGACACCCTCAACGGTCTCATGGCCATACCGAACTTCATCGCTCTGTTTGCCTTGAGTCCTGTCGTGTTCAAGCTCACCAGGGAGTATTTTGCCAGATACGACGCACAGAAAAATAAGTGATGCTGCGTATCCCTCGTCGCGGGGCGGTCAGAGGCGCTGCGCACCTTGTCCGCCCCAAGATAACTGTTATAATACGTCCGAAGCGCAAGCGCTTCGTCCTGTATATTGCTCAGCCCGGTATTGCTTGATGTCTGCCGGGCTGGGATTTTCCTTTTATGGACATTTGGTTTATACGAACAGATGAGGTATGATTTATGGTGGCAGGCATGTCATTTTACCAGATTTGCTGGTTTTTCCTGATATACGCGTTCATAGGCTGGATCGTTGAGGTGATATACCATGCGGTGACGTACGGAGAGGTGGTCAACCGAGGTTTCCTTAACGGTCCTATATGTCCTGTATACGGTTTTGGAGCGCTGACTGTCTTTGCCGCCGTAAATACTGTGGCAGCCGGTCTCGCTGCTTCCGCGGCGGGAGCTCCACAGAAGGCTGAGGACATAAATATCTGGATCGTATTTTTCATGGGCATGCTTCTGACGACCGCCGTTGAGCTGATCGCCGGATGGGCGCTGGACATCCTCTTCCACGCGAGGTGGTGGGATTACAGCAATAAACCCTTTAATTTCCGCGGCTACATCTGTCTGGAGTTCAGTATTATCTGGGGCCTCGGCATAGTCTTTGTGGTTCGTATAGTACATCCGACTATCCGCAGCTATTCGGTGGCAGCTATCGACCAGAGGTATGGCTGGCCGATCCTGGCGCTGATATTCGCTGTGCTCGCGGTGGATGTGACGGTGTCCACAGCGGTTGCGAACGGGCTGAACAAGAAGCTGAAGGAACTCGATCAGCTTCAGAGATCCTTGAGGTCTGTCAGTAATGCCATGAGCGAGAGGATAGGCGGGAACGCCATCTATACCTCACAGCGCTTCGGTGAAGGCCAGGTTCAGGCTGCCCTTGCGAAGGCAGAGCTTCGCGATGCCTTGCAAAAGAAGCGTTCAGAGTATGCTTCCGCCGCCGCTCAGTTTCGCCGCCGCGTACAGGCAGGTCAGGTGAGATGGAAGGTGTCGCCAGGCAAGAAGGAGAAGGAGGAACGGATATCCGGGCTTCTCCGGGCTATTTACGGGAAGGGGCTCTTCGGTGCCGGAAGACTGCTGAGGGCCTTCCCTGACATGAGGCACAGGGAGTATCCGGAGCTGATAGAGAGGCTTATAAAGACTACCCGGATGCCTCAAAAAAAGTGAACCCGCGTAGCACCGCACGTGCTGCCACGACGTATAAAGGCCGTGGCTGCTTGCATGCGTGTATGCGTGCATCCCTATATGGCCACCCGCTTCGCGGGGAGCCGACTTTCAATTGAATCTAAAGGCATGGCGCGAAAGCGCGAAGCGCGGGACCTGATGCTGAACATCAGGGCATGCCTTATGGCAAAGGGACAGGAGAGCAGCAGATGCGACATCCGGAATTGTTGATACCTGCCGGCAGCCTGCCGGTGCTGAAGGTGGCCGTCCACTATGGGGCGGATGCCGTATATATCGGCGGAGAAGCCTTCGGGTTGAGGGAGAAAGCCGTCAATTTTACATTTGACCAGATGAAAGAGGGCATAGATTTCGCCCATAATGCCGGTGCAAAGGTTTATGTCACCGCGAATATATTTGCGCACAATGAAGATCTGAGGGAAGCGGAATCCTTTTTGCGTGAAGTGGCGTCCTTGAAGCCGGACGGCGTCCTGATTTCGGATCCAGGCATGTTCATGGCGGCGAGACGGTATTGTCCCGGGATTCCCATTCATATAAGCACTCAGGCGAACACTACTAACTACGCGTCCTGCCTTTTTTGGCGTGATATGGGAGCTGAGAGGGTTGTGTTGGCAAGGGAGCTGACGCTTGAAGAGATAAAGGAGATCCGCCGCCATCTTCCTGACGGATTCGAGCTCGAGGCTTTTGTCCATGGCGCCATGTGCGTTTCATATTCGGGGCGGTGCCTGTTGAGCAATTATCTTGCCGGGAGGGATGCCAATCACGGTGCCTGTACTCATCCTTGTCGTTGGAAATATGCCGTGGTGGAGGAGACAAGGCCGGGAGAGTACATGCCGATAGAAGAGAACGAGAGAGGCACCTTCGTGTTCAATTCCAAGGATCTTTGCATGATAAACCACCTGCCGGATCTTTATGCGGCCGGCATCGACAGCTTTAAGGTTGAGGGAAGGATGAAGACGGCGCTTTATGTGGCTGTCTGTGCCCGCACCTACCGTATCGCTATGGATGAGTACAGCCGGGACCCGAAGCTGTATGAGAGGCGGCTGCCGTGGTATATGGAGCAGATTTCGTCTTGTACCTTCCGTCATTTTACCACCGGCTTTTTCTACGGAAAGCCTGGGAGTGAGGGCATATTTTATGAAGGAAATACTTATGTCCAGAATTATACTTATCTGGGGACCTCGGAGGGCTCAGACAGAAGCGGCAGGATCCTGATGGTTCAGAAAAACAAATTCGCCGTGGGTGAGACCGTCGAGGTAATGAAGACTGACGGCAGGAATATAGAGGCCGTCGTGCGGAGTATATATGCCGATGACGGCAGCCCCATGGAGAGCGCGCCGCATGCAAGCCAGCTGCTCCACGTGGAGCTCGAAGCCGTGAGCGAGCCTGCGCCTGGCCGTGAACCAATCGCGGAGCCATACGACATAATTCGGAGAAAAGGCGGGAGATAAGAAGGTCCGATCA
The DNA here is from genome assembly GCA_902770965.1 of uncultured Lachnospiraceae bacterium. Lineage (GTDB taxonomy): Bacteria > Bacillota > Clostridia > Lachnospirales > Lachnospiraceae > RUG11623. The sequence continues at coordinate 17,974 of CACXUY010000018.1, forward strand.
GGCTGCGTCAGAGCGTGGCAGTGACCAGATCGCGATTACATGCCGTGTCAGGGCGAGGTTATTTTTTGATCAGACTGTTAATCTTGTCCATGAGCAGGAATGATCAGACGGATATCAGATAGACCAGCGCGGAACAGAGGGAGGATGGATCAATGAAGAAGTATGTGATGGCACTGGATTCCGGGACAACGAGCAACCGCTGCATACTTTTTGACGAGTCGGGGAGGATATGCAGCATGGCGCAGCGTGAATTTCGCCAGTATTACCCTCAGCCCGGATGGGTCGAGCAGGATGCCAATGAGATATGGGCGACACAGCTGTCAGTCGCCGTGGAGGCCATGCAAAAGATAAATGTGTCCGCCTCCCAGATTTCATCCATTGGCATCACGAATCAGAGGGAGACTACTCTCGTCTGGGATAAAGCTACCGGGGAGCCTGTGTTTCATGCTATTGTCTGGCAATGCCGCCGTTCGGCAGCCTACTGTGATTCCCTGAGGAAGGACGGCTGCGAGGAGATGATCCGCGAGAAGACGGGCCTGGTTCTGGACGCGTATTTTTCCGCGACGAAGCTGCGCTGGATACTGGAGAACGTTCCGGGGGCGAGGGAAAGGGCAGAGAAGGGCGAGCTGCTCTTCGGCACAGTGGAGACGTGGCTCATATGGAAGCTGACCGGCGGCAGGACACATGTGACGGATTACTCGAACGCCTCTCGCACGATGATGTTCAATATCCACAAGCTGGAGTGGGACGATGACATCCTGAAGCTTTTGGGGATTCCGTCCTGCATGCTGCCTGAAGTAAGGCCTTCGTCCTTTGTATTCGGATATACGGACACCAGGTTCTTCGGAGAACCTGTCCTGATAGGCGGAGCGGCCGGCGATCAGCAGGCCGCGCTCTTCGGACAGACCTGCTTCAGCCCCGGAGAAGTGAAGAATACATATGGTACAGGCGGATTCCTGCTGATGAATACGGGGACGCGCCCTGTGACATCGTCAAATGGCCTTGTCACGACCATTGCCTGGGGCGTAGGTGACGTGGTAAACTACGCTCTCGAAGGCTCGGTCTTCGTAGCGGGCGCCGTGGTGCAATGGCTCAGGGACGAGCTGCATCTCATAGAGAGCGCGGACGACACCGAATATCTGGCAAATAAGGTGCCTGACACGAACGGCTGCTGCATAGTGCCTGCATTCACAGGACTCGGCGCGCCCTACTGGGATCCATACGCGAGGGGAACTATCGTGGGGCTGACACGCGGCGTGAACAAATATCACATCATAAGGGCGGCCCTTGAGTCGATAGCCTTCCAGGTGAATGACGTGCTGTCTGCCATGTGCGCGGACTCGGGGGCAAGGCTGACGTCTCTCAAGGTGGATGGAGGGGCGAGCGCGAACAATCTGCTGCTTCAGATGCAGGCGGATATCAGCGACACTCCTGTCATTCGCCCTGAATGCGTGGAAACGACAGCTATGGGCGCCGCGTTCCTCGCCGGCCTGGCTTCCGGTTTCTGGAAAGACCAGGCTGAGCTGAGACATATCTGGAGGGAGGACAGGAGCTTTTCTCCCGCGCTGGGCGAGGCCGAGAGGCTCCGCAGAGTTGAGAACTGGAACCGCGCCGTCCGCCGCTCCCTGGACTGGATCCCTCGCGGCTGAACAGATCAATAAAAAATGCATGCCTGAAGACCTCGGTATTTCCTTGAGTCTTTGGCATGCTTTTTTTAATAATCGTTTTTGCTCTTTTCGTTAGCTTCCTCGGCTACCGTCCGGGCCTCATCTAGGCAGAGCATGAAAGCGTCAACGATCTTCGGATCAAAATGCGTCCCGGATTCTTCCTTTATGATCGCCACCGCTTTCTCAAAGGGGAAGCCGGGTTTATAGCTTCGCCTTGCCACCAGCGCGTCGAAGACGTCAGCTACCGCCATTATCCTGGCGGACAGCGGAATCTCATCGCCCTTAAGCCCGGCGGGGTAACCTTTTCCGTTCCATTTCTCATGGTGGTACAGGGTCAGGTTCTTTGCCTCGGAGAGATACGAGCTGTAGCCTTCGCCGCCCATCATCTCCATGGCATGCTCGATGATCTCCCCTCCGCTAGTGGTGTGGGTCTTCATGATCTCGAACTCCTCATCAGTTAGCTTGCCGGGTTTGTTCAGGAGCACGTCGGATATGTGGATCTTGCCCACATCGTGCAGGGGAGCGCCGCTGCCTACGTCATGGATGAACTGGTCAGTCAGCTGATCCGCGTAGATTCCTTTCTCCTTCATCTTCTGCATGATCATCTTCGTGTAGATGGAGGTATTCTTGATATGGTTTCCGGTACATTTGTCGCGGCTCTCGACCAGGTCAGCCAGAATCATGATCAGGTTGTTCTGCATGTTGGCGATCTGTTCACTCTGCTTCTGGGAGTGCGTGATATATTTTACTATCTCGTTGGTGGATAATACTGCCGAGTGGTACAGGTGTTCGATCTCGTCCTTTGTATGTATGTCGAGCTCCTGAAGCCTGCGCAGGGATTCGTTTCGCGATGCCTCAGAATCGGATACGAAGCTTCCCACAGCCTTCGCGAGCGCGTTGATGGGCGTGACGACTGCTTTATCCGCTGCCCATGCCCCGAAGGCGAACGCGAGGGTGAAGAAGCTGATGAAAAGAGAGATGACCTTCGTCACGAAGACCTGTTCATTTTTCAGGATGTCGGACATCGCCATGTCAACCCCGACGTAGCACACGCAGGTTCCATCGGAGTTATATACGGGCTGGTACACTGTCAGAAGCCAGCCGTATGTGTCGTTAGTGATCATAGGGGTGATGTCCTGGCCCGTCAGCAGCAGGGGGATCTGATCTGAGAAGGATTCGTCGAAGGGGATCACCTCTCCGGGTTCAGCTCCGGGAGTGTCGGCAGTGTCAGGGTCGAACACGACATGGCAGCCGTCCTCTTGTATCTGATAGACATAGACATAAGCTATATCTTTATCGCTTTCCGCTATGGTTGAGAGCATACTGAGGATAGACGCGTACTCCTGGTCGGTCTTTTTCATCTGCATGTACTCATTGATTTTTTCGGGATCAAAGCAAGCTGCTGAGATGTTCGAAAAACCGTAGGCGATTTTTGATTCCTCTTGAATTATCGCGTCGTGATATAGTTTGGATGAGGTCCAGGTCACTGCCGAGGTGATAATGACCCCCAAGGCAGAGATTATGATCAGGATCTTCGTGCCAAGGGATATGCCGTCAAGCATGATTTGGTTTTCCTTTGTTTTTACTATATCAGACAGACCATACAGTGAAAAATTCGAGAGGAGGCTGTCCGGAAGGAGCAACAGAACGAAAGAAACCACTACGACAGATAAGCCCTTGTCGATGATGTCTATGATTATGTCCGCGGTGAGCTGCGACATGAACATATTCATCCTGTGACTGCTGTATATCGCGGTGGCCAAAGGGGCTGAGATGCCTTCTCCTATGCTGCCTCCATATAGATTCCAGGTGAGGACAGAGCCTATTCCGCCGCCTATAAGCGCCAGCGAGATGACGACTATCAGTATATTTGGAAACTGCTTGAAGAATCCCTTCGCTGCAAATATGGCTGAACAGATGGCCAGCATCACGCTTATGCACGCGTAATAAATAGTAACCGTATCAGGGATGCAGTTGATGACATTCGTGATGAAGCCGACTATGATGCCGGGCAGCAGGCCGCCCGTAGCGGCGACGCCGATCGTACCTATGGAATCGAGGAAGAGGGGGATTTCACAAACCGAGGCCAGGCGGGCGCCAAGGAAATTGATGAGTATGCCGATGAGGCACAGCAGCAGGTGGTAGGTGATTCTTTTTTTCATATTATTACCCTTTTAATATCCCTTTACCATTTTCCGGTATGTGGCTGTCTGTGACCATGAAGCATCTTTAGATGATTGATCGCGATAAATAATAAAGATTTTCAATCGGAGACGACAGATATAAATATACAGAAATGGCTGTTGGAACCGGAATAAACGTATGTGATGTCGAATATGTCTTGGGACGAACTTAAGATGATGCTGAATAGTTACATTAATATTATGGTCATAAGTCTAACGGTTTTATTGTATTTCGTCAAGATGATGAACAAGAAAACTTAAGCCCATGTCCGTGCTAAATGAATAAAAATGACCATCAAGCATTAATTAATGATATTTTGTCTGTTTATTTCCGTCAATCTATGTTATAATCCTATGATGATAACTGCTAAATTAAGGAAGTCATGCCGTTTTCTTAGGCAGCGAACAGTAACTGATGACTATGTCTTATGAGAGAAGAGCCAGATGGTAAATGTTGATAAGATCCGCTTGATGACGAAGACCGAACTGCTTTCCAAAAAGCAGGGCAAGGACAACTACCTTGCCAGCCATTTTTATGCCTACGATTATATAAGCGTGCAGGTGATAAAAGCCGCGGTGGGCATCACGATCGCTTATGCTATAGGAGTTGCCCTTTGGTTTCTGACCAGAGTTGAGCAGATTCTTCAGGAGAACAAGATAAGCTATATTTTCGTGCTTGTGCGAGATTTTGTCGTCCTCTATGTGGCGGTGCTCTTGCTCACCATACTTATCTGTTCGTTGATATACGCATCCAGATACTGGAAAGCGAGGAAGTCCATGGGTGATTATGTGGACAGCCTTCGCAAGCTCAACCAGTTCTACAACAAAGACAGCAAGGGACGGAGGTAAGCCCTATGGATAAACTGCTCACGTTAAGGGCAAAGCTCAGACAGCTTTATGCCCTCTACGATTACTATTTCATACCGGCATTGAAGTTCGCTACTGCTCTTGCCGTTTTGCTGATGGTCAACAGCACCGTTGGTTACAGGGCATTGTTGTCCAGATGGACGATCATAGTGATCATAGCCTTGGTATGCGCGCTGCTGCCCTGGAAGGCGATCACGGCGGTGACAGGGCTGTATTCGGTACTTCAGCTTACCGCCCTTTCCTGGGAGGTGGCGGCACTGGCGGCGGCTTTTATCGTATTGATGGCCATAGCCCATTACCTTTTCATGCCGGGCTGCAGCCTGGCGATAGTCCTGATGCCTCTGGCATATGTGCTGAAGCTTCCTTACCTTGTTCCTGTCATCGTAGGCCTGGTGGGAGGCTCCGCGTCCTTTATTCCCGTGGGGTTTGGCGTTTTTTCTTACTATTTCCTCAAGTGCGTGCAGAGAAACGCGAATGTCCTTTCCAGTACCGTGACGGACTCGAATGCACTCACACGCTTTTCTGTCCTGCTTGACGCCCTTAAGGGGAATAAGCTCATGCTTTTGAGCATATTCGCATTCTGCATCGTAGCCATAATCGTTTACTGCTTCCACAAGCTGTCCTTCGACTATGCGCCCACTATAGCCATTACGGCGGGAGCCGTGGTGAACATGCTTGTCTTCCTGTTAGGGGGATTCAGCCTGAATGTCACAGTTCCTTATCTGGGAGTCATCCTTGGGACGTTGTTTTCCTTGGCGATAGCCATCGCGGTCCAGTTCTGCATACTGGCAGTGGACTACAGCCGCACGGAATTCCTGCACTATGAGGACGATGATTACGTCTACTATGTGAAGGCGGTTCCCAAGATCAACATCACCGAACAACACCTGAGGGTGCAGGAGATCAACTCCCGCGAATCGGACGAAGCCGAGGAGAGGGAGATTGAGCAGGCGATGGATCTTTTACACAGCATCGACCGTGAGGACGCGGAGGAGATAAGGAAAGCAGAACACAAGGAGATAATTGACAGGACTCAGACCGGTCCTATCATTGACGATTATGAGGCGGGGGAATAACCCGGACGATAAAAGGTACAAGGCGCCGGCACAACCGGCGCCGCAAAGGCCTGGATGATCAGGACGGGCGGCCTCCGTCATGGAGTTTAAGATGGCACAGATTACAGCACTTCTCGAACGGTTCAGTTTGCCTAGAGTGGGTGTTACCGATGTCATAGAGATTGCCATAATGGCATTCATCCTTTACCATATACTGAAACTATTAAAGGATACACGCGCTTGGTTCATTCTTCGCGGCATTGCGGTCATACTCATCTTTTTTGGGATAGCATATCTGCTTCATTTCGATACGATTATTTTTATTGCTCAGAAATGTCTGAGCCTAATATTGATGGCCTTGATCGTGGCTTTCCAGCCGGAGATGAGGAGGGCTTTGGAGAAGCTGGGAAGGAAGAATGCCTTGCTTAGCTTCTTCTCTTCATCGTCCTCGTCCGTGGCCGCGAATTTTGACGAAAAGACGGTGAATGAGATAGTGACCGCTTCCTTCAAGATGGGCGTCGCAAGGACCGGCGCCCTGATCGTCATAGAGCGAGAGGTGCCTTTGAATGAATACGTCCACACCGGCATCGCCGTGGACGCTGTGGTCACAAGCCAGCTCCTTATCAATATTTTCGAGCACAACACGCCTCTTCACGACGGCGCAGTGATCATAAAGGGCAACAGGATAGAGTCAGCCACCTGCTATCTGCCGCTGTCGCAGAATCTTGACATAAGCAAGATGCTCGGTACCCGCCATCGCGCGGCTCTTGGCGTGAGCGAACAGACGGACAGCGTCACCGTAGTCGTATCGGAGGAAACAGGTCAGGTATCCCTGGCCGTCGGAGGCAAGCTGCTGCTGAACCTCAACAAGGAACAGCTCACAGCCAGGCTAGAAGCCATCCGTCTGGATGCCGTAAAAGAGACAGAAAAATACGGCATTTATAATCTGCTGAAGTGGCTTCCCATGATGAAGGGAGGGCAGCTGCGTGATGAAGAAAAATGATGATGTCAAGATCTCGGCGGAGCGTTTCATGCATAACGGTATGATGAAGGTCTTGTCTATCCTGCTGTCAGTCTTGATATGGATGGTGGTCGTCAATATCAACAATCCGTCGCAGACAGTCACTATTTCAGGCATACCTATACAGATAGTTAACGATGATGTACTGAAGAATGAAGGCAGTGTCTACAGGATAGTGGGCAGTCAGAGGGCATCGGTGAGGGTGAATGCCAGACGTTCGATCACATCGTCGCTTAAATCATCGGACTTTACCGCGATAGCGGATTTTAACAATATTTTTCGTATGAACCAGGTTCCTGTTACCGTGACCTGCCAGAACACAGAGGTATCTCCTTCGAATATCACTCTTCTCACCACGAGCCTTGAAATAGAGATGGAATCGATCAAGTCGAAGACCGTGAAGGTGGAGGTCCTGACCGTAGGCACCCCTGCCGAAGGCTACACCATAGGCGAGATATCCACCAACAGGAACAGCGTGACGGTAACCGCGCCCGAATCACTTATAGACAAGCTGAGATCCGCTACCATGACCGTGAATGTGGATGGGGCATCGCAGTCCTTGAACGTCACAAGGGAGCTTGTGCTAAGAGACGCGTATGGGATAGACCTGCTTGGGGGAGATGAATATAGCCTGAGTGATGTCGAGCTGAGCGTGAACATGGTGAGGGCATCCATAGAGATATTGAACACGACATCCGTGGGTCTCAGCGCGGTCGTAAAAGACACCAACAGGGTAGCTCCCGGCTACAGATATACCGGTGTTACCATTAAGCCTGAGAAGATAAATGTCTCTGGCCTGAAGGCCACGCTGGCAGCTATATCCAGCATAGAGATACAGGACGATCAGCTGACGGTCAATGGGGCTACCGAGAACGTGACCGTTGTGCTTGACATCAATAATTATCTTCCGGACGGAGTTTATCTGACGGACAATAACTCCGGCACGGTCAGCGTTACCATGAGGATAGAGGAGCTTGAACAGCGCACCATCCAGATGCCAACCAAGGATATTACAGTGAATAATGTTCCGGAGGGGCTTGAATATTCATTTGTCTCAGAGACGTACAGCCTGACGGTGTCGGGACTTGGAGGGGACATAGATCTGCTTGGGAACGGAGTCATGAAGGCTTCGGTTGATCTGGCATCCCATGACCATCCGGGTGAATACAATCTTATTGTCAAAGTCGAGCTTCCGGATGATTTTACTCAACTTGGAACATCGACTGTCAGAGTCCGTATCTTATCGCCCGAGACTGAGCCAGAGGGAGGCACTGCTTCAGATACTTCGGAAGCCGGGGAGACCGGGTCGGCTGATGAGGCGGATATTGCTGCTGACGAGACGGAGGCACTGAATCGGAACGGCGCCGCGCTTCCGGAAGTAACTGCCGAGGATGTGTCCGTTTCGACAGCTGAGGATGTGGCTGCGGCGGGCACAGATGATACGGCAGGTACTCACGATGCTGCCGATGCTGATGATGTGGCCGGCGCGGACGGCGTAACCGGCTCGGCTCATGTGTCCGGCGCTGACGGTGTAACCGATTCGGATCATGTGACCGGTGCGGGCGGAGTAACCGGCTCGGATCATGCTGCCGGTTCGGACGGAGCTTCCGATTCGGCTGATATGGCCGGCGCAGGAAGTGCAGTAAGCATATATGACGTGATCGTGACGGAATCTATAGTGGGAGGGGCTTCGGAGGTAATAATATGATATCTCGTAAGATAGTCATAGAGACGAAGCTTGGGCTTCACTTAAGGCCCGCCGGTATACTGTGCCAGAGAGCCCAGGATTTTGCATGTAGCGTGGCGATAGAGGCCGGGGGCGACAGGGTCAATGGCAAGAGCGTCATAAGCATCCTGGGAGTCGGTATTAAGACAGGTGATGAGATAGAACTGATATGCGACGGACCTGATGAGACAGAGGCCCTTGATGTTCTGACTCAGGTCATAGAGCATGGGTTGGAGTGAATACGCCCGGACCACAGAGCATATTGACATCCGGGGGCGTATAGCATAATATGTTGTATTATGTAAACCTGCATGCCAGGCAGCCGACAACACCATGTATATAACGTTCTGTGGATTGCCCCGCACTGTGCGCTCCCGCAATCTGCATCATGTATGCGCATTTTTCATCGGTTTCGCCGACCCATGCTCATACGTGTAAGCGTCAATAGAGCGTGTTTTAAAGATATTATTTGCCCTGTTACGTGCGCGGCATCCCGAGTCCGGGGTGCTGCATGGTTACAAGGATTTATGATTTATGAATGATAAATGATAGGAGAAAAGAAAAATGCTTAACTATTCAAAGTACAGGAGAAATCCCGTTCTCCACTATCCTGAAAGGCAGTGGCCTGACAAAGAGATCCAGAGAGCACCTATATGGTGCAGCGTTGACCTTAGGGACGGAAACCAGGCTCTGGTCGAACCCATGGTCGTTTCAGAAAAAATAGAATTCTTCAACCTGCTGGTAAAGCTTGGTTTTAAGGAGATAGAGGTCGGTTTTCCCTCCGCCTCACAGCTGGAATATGATTTCCTCCGCACTCTGGTGGAGCGCAGGCTCATCCCCGCGGACGTTACGGTACAGGTGCTGACACAGTGCCGCGAGCATCTCATCCGCAGGACATTTGAGGCTCTTGAGGGCATTCCTCAGGCCATAGTGCATATATATAACTCCACCTCGATCCTTCAGCGCGATGTTGTGTTCGGGAAGAGCAAGGAGGAGATACTCAAGATCGCCGTTGACGGCGTGAAGATGGTGAAGGATAACATGAGGTTCTATCCCGGCAAGGTCATTCTTGAGTATTCACCCGAGAGCTTTACCGGCACCGAGATGGAGTATGCCCTTGAGGTCTGTGAGGCGGTGCAGGAGGAGTGGGGAACGAGTCCTGACAACAAGATCATAATCAACCTGCCTGCCACCGTCGAGATGACCACTCCGAATGTCTATGCTGATCAGATAGAGTGGATGAGCACCCATTTTAAAAAGCGCGATGAGATCATCCTCTCTGTCCACCCTCATAACGACAGAGGCACCGGCGTCGCCGCCACGGAGCTCGCGCTTCTTGCCGGCGCGGACCGCGTCGAGGGAACACTTCTTGGAAACGGTGAGAGAACGGGCAACGTCGATATAACCACTATCGCCTATAATATGTTCTCGCAGGGCATCAATCCTCACCTGAACCTTGAGAATGTCAACGAGATAGTCGCTGTATATGAGCATTGCTGTAAGATGAAGGTCGGCGAGCGCCATCCTTATGCCGGCACTCTTGTATTTACCGCTTTCTCAGGCTCGCATCAGGATGCCATCAACAAGGGCATGAAGGCTATGCGCGAGCAGCATCCGGACCGCTGGGAGGTTCCTTATCTTCCCATCGACCCTTCTGATCTTGGCAGGGTCTATGAGCCTATCGTCCGCATAAACAGCCAGTCAGGAAAGGGAGGCGTTGCCTTCGTCATGGAGTCGTATTTTGGCTTCAAGCTTCCTAAAGAAATGCAGAGGGAGTTCGCGGATGCCATACAGCTTCGCGCGGAGGAGCATGGCGAGGTCTCATCGAAGGAGGTCTATGACACCTTCAATCGCGAGTATCTCAACCTCACTCAGCCTTTCGAGCTCATCCACTATGAGGTGACGGATGTAGGCATGGATACGAACGCCAGGGTCGAGTTTTCATATATCGGCTCGCATTTCATCGGAGAAGGCATGGGAAATGGACCGCTTGACGCCATCAAGACAGCAGTCATGTCTAAGGTCAACCTCAGCTGTAAGATCAACGGCTATACTGAGCACGCGCTGACCTATGGTTCGAGGGCTGACGCGGCCGCCTATATTCAGCTCATGGATCTTGACAGCGGACGTGAATCCTTCGGCGTCGGCGTGAGCTCGAACATCACCAGAGCTTCTGTGAGGGCGTTCTTCAGTGCCTTGAACAGGGTCTACGGCAAGAAATCCAAGAAATGAATAAATATAAAAGAATGCGGAATCATCATTCCTCCCTCTGCGGTCTTTTTATATCGGCCCGGCGGGGGGAATGTTCGTATCAGTGTGTGGAGGCGCCCGCATATGAATAAGACGGAATTTTTGAAGGAACTGGAACGGTCGCTCGACGGTGAGGTTTCTTCCGGAACTGTGCTGGATAACCTTCAGTATTATAATGACTATATCCGCAGCGAGCTTGAAAGGGGTCGCTCAGAAGAGGATATTCTCAACGAGCTGGGCGATCCCAGGCTTATAGCAAGATCGATCAAGGATGTAGTCAAAGCTGAGGAAAAGGAAGCCGGTGTCTGGTCTCCTGACATGGGCTATGTAAGCCGGGGGGATTGTGAAGAGGTTGTTTTCGACGGTTACGATGAGGATGGAACCGAGGAATACAGCGAGGCTCCCGAGTTTGAGAGTATGAACAGAGACAATCGTCCGCCCAGACAGCCCCATTTTGATAAGTCGGTATGGGCGGGCTGGGATCTGCGCTTTATACTGATAACAGCCGCGGTCATAATGACTATATTGGTGATAGCGGGATTCTTCTTCAAGGCAGCCATAAGCCTGCTGACCTCGAAGTGGTTCTGGGTGACATTGGCGATATGGTTTGCGGTGAGGTTTATAGTCAGGCACATGGACATGAGATAGCAGGCATGGTTCATCAACAGCGGCTGTCGCCGGAACCCGGGAGAGCCAAAGATATATGACGATAGCGCGCGATGCCGCATGAGAGGACGGCTGTGGCCGGGGGATGTCGGGACGACAAGCAACGTCAGACGATAAGCGCGCGATGCCGCATGAGAGGTCGGATACCGGAGGGAGAAAGTGGAAGACAGGCAATTAGAATGGATCGCGCCCTGCCATTTCGGGCTTGAGGCTGTGTGCCGCAGGGAGATAGAGGCTTTGGGACTGAAGGTCAGCCGTGTCGAGGATGGCAAGGTGAGTTTTGAGGGAGATGCCTTCGCAGGCTGCCGGGCGAATATAAATCTTAGGACAGCCGAGAGAGTGCTTCTGAAAGCGGCTGAGTTCGAGGCCAGAACCTTTGATGAGCTGTTTGAGAAGACGAAGGCATGTCCTTGGGAGGATTTCATTCCCCGGGACGGCAGGTTCTGGGTCACGAAGGCCACCTCTGTCAACAGCAAGCTTTTTTCACCTTCGGATATACAGTCTATAATGAAGAAAGCCATGGTCGAGAGGCTCAAACAGGTCTATGGTATCGAGTGGTTCGATGAAAGCGGCGCTTCATACCCGATAAGGGTGAACATACTTAAGGACAGAGTGACTGTCGGCATTGATACCAGCGGCGAGTCCCTGCACAAGAGAGGCTACCGCACCTGGGTCTCCGCAGCGCCGGTTACGGAGACGCTGGCAGCGGCATTGATCATGCTGACTCCATGGAAAGGCGACAGGATTTTCGTCGATCCTTTCTGCGGCAGCGGCACATTTTGTATAGAAGCCGCGCTTATGGCGGCTAACATCGCTCCCGGCGTGGAGAGGAATTTTACCGGTGAGACCTGGAAGGGACTGATGCCGGCCAGGTTATGGAGTCGGGCAAGGGACGAGGCGCTGTCTCTTGAGAGGCAGCCGGAGGACACGGACATCCAGGGCTATGATATCGACCCTGAGATCGTTAAGGCAGCAAGAAGCAATGCCAGGAACGCAGGTGTTGACCATCTGATTCATTTTCAGCAAAGACCTGTAAGCTTGCTGAGCCATCCCGGAAAATATGGTTTTCTTTTCATGAATCCGCCTTACGGCGAGAGGATGGAAGACAGAGAGTCGCTGCCGGAGCTTTACCGCACGATAGGGGAGAGATTACGATTTCTGGAAACATGGTCGGCGAATATTCTCACGGGGTATGAGGACGCGGAGAAATACATAGGCAGAAAAGCGGATAAGAACCGGAAGATATATAATGGGATGCTGAAGACCCGTTTCTATCAGTTCCAGGGACCCAGGCCGCCCAGAAGAAAAACGTATGGTGATCATACGTCAACGCGGGACGCGCAGCATCCGGGGTCTGAGGCGCCGAATAGTTACAAAGCATGATAAATGAGGCTTTCTTGCTTATTCTTCGGTTGGGGCATATCGTATTATAGGATGTCGGAGATAGAGAAATGATAAAAGATATCGTTTTTGCCACAGCAAATGAGCATAAGATGATAGAGATCAGGGAGATACTTGCGGACTTGGGTGTTCCGGTCAGATCCATGAAGGAAGTCGGCATAGACCCGGTTATCAATGAGAATGGGGAGACCTTCGAAGAGAATGCCATAATTAAGGCGAGAGCGGTTCATGAGCTGCTGCCTGAATCTCTGATACTGGCAGATGATTCAGGGCTTGAGGTAGACGCTCTGGGTAAAGAACCCGGAGTATATTCCTCGAGATGGCTCGGGGAGGATACCTCATATGACGTAAAGAACGCCGAGATCATACGAAGGCTTGAGGGACTGCGCGGCAGTGAGAGGAGCGCTCGTTTCCGTTGTGCCATCGCGGCAGTCTTTCCGGACGGTACGGAGGCCATGGCTGACGGAAGGATAGAGGGCGAGATAGGTTTTGAACAGGCAGGCGCCAATGGATTCGGTTATGATCCTATTTTCTATCTTCCGTCCAGGGGCGTGACTACAGCCCAGCTGCCACCGGAAGAGAAGAACAAGATAAGCCATCGCGGCAGGGCGCTTGAGGAGATCAAGCCTCTGATAATGAGATGGATAAGCGAGACCGCCGCCGGCATGTAGGTTTATATAGGTAGCTCGCACAGATGGGATGCCTTGTGTGGGATCGGTAACTAAGTGAGTGGCGCAAAAAGAAGGGATTGGTTACCAAGAGAGCGATGTCTATGGCGGGAGCGATAACTAAGAGAGCTAAGCTTAAAACGAGAACATAAAGCGAGAACATAAGGCGAGAACATAAGGCGAGAACATAAAGCGAGAATATAAAGCGAGAACATAAAGCGAGAATATAAAGCGAGAACCTTTGACGTGGGTCATAAAGACTTTAGCGTTATGAGCAGTTTCGCGATATATTTATAGGGTATGGGACTATTTACGAGATGGTTTGACAGGCAGGAGCAAAGGATTGATATGAACAGCAGAAGGATATTGCTGATAAGTGACACCCATGGCCGGCTCAAGTGGCTGCCCGACGCGCTGAGAAAGGCGGGGCGCATAGACATGGTACTGCACATGGGTGATTCCGTGGGCGGATTGAAGGAAATAGAGACCATGGCGAAGGTGCCGGTCATAGGTGTCCGGGGCAATTGCGATTATATGACCAGCCTTGACAGGGATGTGGAGATAAATATCAGCGGTCTTCCTATATTTATCACACATGGACATAATTATTATGTCGGCTCAGGTCTGGATATGCTCCAGGACGAAGCCGAGAGAAGATGCGTGAGGATAGCCTGCTTCGGCCACACTCATGTACCTTTCTGCAAGGAGATCAACGGCATCATATATGTCAATCCGGGCAGCCTCTCACAGCCACGGCAGGAGGGGCGGAAGCCTTCTTATGCTTTGCTTGAGATCGATGAAGAAGGACGGCCTTCTATAGTGATGCGCTGTCTGTGAAGACGTTATGAGGCTTGACATCCCGGCTTCGGGAGAAGCACGGGTCCGCGCAGCGGGCGAAAAGAACGAAGACATGGGCTTATATTCATGGCAGCGTCATGCGGGTCATGTAGGTTTAGCAGGTGTTGGGAGGTCTCACGATGATAGTATTGGCATCTGCCTCTCCGAGGAGGAGGGAGCTGTTCGGGCTCATCGGTTATTCTTTTGAAGTGCGCGTTTCTTCCGCGGACGAGTCCATAGCCTCCGGCTTATCGCCCAAGGAGGCGGTTGAGATTTTGGCTAAAAGAAAGGCGGAAGCGGTTTTCGCGGAACGTCCCGACGACATAGTCATCGGAGCCGATACCATAGTCGTGGCGGATGACAGGATACTGGGGAAGCCCGTTGATGAGGACGACGCGAAGCGAATGCTCCGCAGCCTTTCAGGAAGAAAGCACTGGGTGTACACCGGCGTCAACATCCTATCTAAGGAGCGGAGCGAGAGCTTCGTATCCGCCACCGAGGTCGAGTTCTATCCCCTCAGCGATGAGATGATCAGCACTTATGTGAGCACGCGTGAACCGATGGACAAGGCGGGAGCCTATGGAATCCAAGGCCGCGGGGCAGTGCTTGTCAAGGGAATCTCAGGTGATTACTATACCGTCGTCGGGCTTCCTGTGGCTGAGCTGGCTCATCGTCTATGTGGCTTCGGCGTCCAGCCGCTTCAGTCTTTCAAAACATCAACGGACAGTTGAAAAAGCAAACTCTATTATCAATGTGGAGGAGACAGAGATGAAAACAGTGGATCTTAAGAAGGAATTGGCAGGAAACAGTTATCCGGGCAGAGGCATAGTCTTAGGTCGCTCCGCTGATGGAAAATATGCTGTCACGGCATATTTTATCATGGGCCGCAGTGTGAACAGCCGCAACCGTATTTTCGTAGAGGACGGAGAGGGCATCAGGACGCAGGCCTTTGATCCGAGCAAGATGAAGGATCCCAGCCTCATCATCTACGCGCCGGTCCGCGTGCTTGGCAACAAGACGATCGTGACCAATGGCGATCAGACAGATACTATTTATGAGGGGATGGACCGTCAGCAGACCTTCGAGAGTTCTCTTCGCTGCCGGGAGTTCGAGCCTGACGCACCGAACTATACACCCAGGATATCCGGCATCATGCATGTATTTGACGGCAAGTACAATTACGCGCTTTCGATCCTAAAGAGCGCGGACGGTGATCCTGCTTCTTGCCGCAGGTTCACCTTCTCTTATGAGAATCCGAAAGCGGGCGAGGGGCATTTTATCCACACCTACATGTCGGACGGCAATCCGCTTCCCAGCTTTGAAGGAGAGCCGGAGCGCGTCGACATCAGCGGAGACATCGATACGTTTACGGACCTTCTCTGGGAGAACCTGAACGCGGAGAATAAGGTTTCCCTGTTTGTACGTTTCATTGATCTGGAAAGTGGTACCTTTGAGGAAAAGATTATAAATAAGAACGTGTAAAGCGTTTTTATTAAA
>CACXUY010000019.1 GCA_902770965.1 uncultured Lachnospiraceae bacterium
AGGGAGGGTGAGCGAACAGGTGCCATCAAAAAAGCATGGGTGATACCCATGCTTTCAAGTATATGTATTTCGATTCTGGCTAAGGTGTGACGTGTAACTGACACATTCCAAATGGAAGTTTAATTTGAAATATGGATCCGGCCGTGTTATAATTCCCCTGTAAAATGTCATGTAGTGCCATGATTTTTTACTGGCAGTCTGGGGGGTGGATACCGGGCTGCCTTTTACTTTCTTAATATTTTTTGGACTGTCTCTCAATTTCTTCCCTGATCAGTTTTTTGATGGCCCCCTGCTTTGATTTCTGGAGATGGAGCCAGTCGAGGATATCCCAGTCGCTTTCCACGTTCAATTTCATGTAAACGCCGACGGTATGGTCCTTGTCATATTTGGCTTGGGCGACAGAGTGCGGGTTTTGCGTTTTTTCAGTTGACATAACAGCCTCCATGAAGCATTATAGGTATATACCTATTGCACCGCATGGGGCTGTTATGTCAAGCTAAAAATCAACTTAGGGCACAAAAATTGTCCGAAAAACGTCATGGTTAATGATTAACAAAGCATTGAAAGAGCTTGCTTTTGAGTTCCGGCCAGGCCTGATGCCCTTTGGATTAAAATAAAAATGGGTGGGTGAAAAATGTGGACAGAAGACCAAGGGCTGGCTCCTTCTTGATTTTTCTTGCCACGAAAAATGGGCTGTCACTCATAAGATTATGTGCGACAGCCCATTGCACCTGACAACTACCTTGACAATTACCGGGGACAGTTATCATGTCCATAAAAGCACATCCTGTCAGTTTCCTTCAATTCCGCAGCTACGCAAAACAGCTGCCCGCCATCTCTAGGTGATGGTTGTTTATAAAGGCACAATCAGCGTGCAATGGCGCCTTTCCATCTAATTCCTATCCTATTGGCAATTCTCTTCAAAAGGCTTCCAAATCCAAAGCCGGTACTGCTGCCAGTCCCGCTCTCAGTTTCAGTCCCGGTCCCAAGCCGATTCTCCCCCTTGTGGTCAGGTCCGCTTAAAATTCCATAAACCATCAAGACAGCATTTTCAGGAAATTTTAGAAGATCTGACCACACTGTGGGATATCTCCATTGACGCTGTACGATATGAATGTGGGGCTTCCTTCAGTGTCATAATGGACGCAATAGCTTTAACCATCATCTGTCATCCGTTCTTCTCAGCTACTTCAAGTAAATAGTCTTGTAATTTTACGGTTTCCTTGTTTGTCCCATAATAATAATTTTTGTATATTATGCCATCATTGCGAATAGTAACAGCGTAGTCTTTGCTTCCATCTTCAGGATACAAATCAAGAATAACTTTCCATCCAGTATAACTCTTAACGGGAAACAATGATTTTTTTAATTCAAGTTCATTCAATCTATTAATGACAACTTCAATTTGATACTCATCATTAATGTTCACCATATTCCCTGTATTACCATTTCTTATTCTTATCTCCTTTATTGTCTTATCTATTTTAAACCTCTTACCGGTTTCATGCAACAATATCCAACTACATACAATAACAACAATCAATATTATTCCGATAACCAATATTTTCTTTTTTTTCATTGCTTTGCCCTAATATTATATTCGTCTGCTCCTGAAAACGGATTCCTGCAATTATCAATAGCAACATACAACTACATATAAGCATATTCATGTCATAGACATATCATAAATCGATTTAATTAGGATGTACCTTAACCATCCTTATCTTGTCGTTTCCTACGGTTGTATGAACAAATCTTCCGCTAGATGTTGTCCATCCATCGGCAATTCTAATGTATCTGCTATAAGATGCCAATCCATACTTATACTGTACATATCCAAGACCAACAACTGAATGATTTCCATATAGGTAATGATTTTGTATTACCATATGAAACGGATAGTTAGCATCTATTTCTGATTTCATATTACTCCATGACGCAGTGGAATAATATGTTACTATGGGTGAAAAACCGGCATTTATCAGATAAGTCTTGTAGGCAGCCTTAAGATTAGAATTAGGAGTTCCTCCACAAGAAGTCCCCATAAGAGAGTAAAGCTCTATAAAGGTATCTGTCCAAGTAGCATCCCCATTTTTCCTAAGACTCGAATAGGTTGAATTATTTCGCCCGTACCAATATAGCATTATATTGGTAGCTGCCGTGGGCGCACAGTGATTATTATATCCGCTGAAGCTGCTCGTAGTTTTATATGTTTTATTATATCCTGTAACATTTGCCGATATCTTGCTGTCATATCCACTCTCGTAACTATCAGGATTCGTAATATAGACAGTCCCTGAAGACGGCGGATTACTATTCTTAGTTCCTCCTTCTAGCAATTCTAACCAACCGCTCCATTCATCTGAATAATCGTTCTCAACCCCGATTATTCGACAACAATCATCTACTGTTCGAGCCACTCCAAAATCTGACACATCTATAATATTTTCGTTTGTTTCTATATAATAGTTATATCCACCGTTATAAATCATTCTTCTTGCCCCCAATTGTTTCATCTCATACTCTGGATAAAACCGTCCATTCATAGAATACTCAATTATGGGAGCGCATTTATCGACTGCGCCTACTACGACGTACCCCTTATCCTCCCCATACTCATCAACAATTGTCATATAGTAAGCACTGATATTACCATCGATATCATACATCTCTTTGGGTTCACTTAAAATCACTCCCCATTTCCATCCTTCGACATCGTTTTCTATTTCATTTTGTATTACTGAGGAAACATGAATAGTTGCTATCTTTTGTGCCTTTTCAGGCTCAACCATCCCTCTTGTTGATGCTAAAACATTAGTCCCATCAAGCATACTTGTTCCAAGAAAAAAAACCAATGCGATAATAATCCCGGATAATTTATTGTTTTTCATGGACGCCTCTCTTTCTTCACGTTGAAAGTAAATTTAACATCGAGTTATAATTATAGCATCATATTCACAGCTGAAACTTTAATGACCACCACCTCTCCGACAACAATCCCGACTCTTGCCTCTAGTTCCTCTTGGTTGATAGGTGTATGCACCCTTATTGATGCCACTATAAAAATCAAGACCAAATGAGTTCAGATAACAGCACCGCAATTCCACCAATATGTCTTCCAATCAAAGCACATCATGTCATCTTACATCTCATACACCGCACAATCACGTTAGTTTTCGTGATTATAGCATATTATATTCTTAAATAAGAGTAATTTTATTTAATTAGTTATATAAATTAGACTGATCATAATATTTACTTTATACTATCATTATATACACATTTTGTCAATTATTATCTTGCATTAATGTTTAATATTTTTTACCTTTGCGTTTATGTGCGGTCGCGACACACATTCTTGACTTTTTGGCAATAGTATAAAGTATCTTCTCTAGATATGACAACAGATCAAATATATTCTAAAAACTCATTGACAAGGCCTTCTTCGTTGTTATACTCGGTCCTGTCGTTAAAGTTTCTCACCTTCCTTTTCATTATTGATGAATGGCTTCTGCTGAAGCCATTCTTAACCGCATCAAACACGATGCCTAAAAGATCAACATCGTTCCGTCCGATCCTTCTGGAAGCCGTAACCAACAATCTTGAACAACTTTATCGAGCCCGCTGTTTTTTGACCATCCGCCCGTAGCTGCCGCAAAGCCCTGAGAGGTCCATGCCGTTGACAAATGCATCCAGAAGGCGCACCGGGTCATCATCGGGGATTTTAACTCCTATATCAAAGCTGATTTTGAACCATGTTGCGGATTCAATAAGTGATTGAATAAACGTAGATTTGATGTTAGAATGTAGAAGATTGCGGATATGCGCTCTATTTTCATTTTTGGAATGTCTGACGCATTTTTTCTCACGAATGTATGCATGGCTATATGCATAGTTCTAAGCAGTACAAGGAGTAATTTTAATGGGTTTCTTCAAAACACCTAGCGAGAAAGAACTTAAGCGAATAAGGCCGCTTATAACCAAGATAGAGAATCTTCGGCCTCAGATGATGGCTCTCTCAGATGAGGAGCTGCGGGGGAAGACCGAAGAGTACAAGAAGAGGCATGCGGACGGCGAGACGCTCGACGACCTGCTGCCCGAAGCCTTCGCCACCGTCAGGGAGGCTGCGAGGCGCACGCTGCACATGGAGCATTTCCCGGTACAGCTCATGGGCGGCGTCATCCTCCATCAGGGACGAATCGCCGAGATGAAGACCGGCGAAGGCAAGACCCTCGTGGCCACGCTCCCTTCCTATCTGAATGCCCTCGATGGGGAGGGAGTCCAGGTCGTCACGGTCAACGATTACCTGGCCAAGCGTGACGCGGAGTGGATGGGCCAGGTTCACCGTTTCCTCGGACTTAGCGTCGGGGTCATCCTCAACAGCATGACCAGCGAGGAGAGGCAGGCGGCCTATGCCTGTGACATCACCTATGTAACTAATAACGAGCTGGGTTTCGATTACCTCCGCGACAACATGGCCATATACAAGGAGCAGCTGGTTCTGCGCAAGCTTCACTACGCCATCGTCGATGAGGTTGACTCGGTTCTCATAGATGAAGCCAGGACGCCGCTCATCATTTCCGGACAGAGCGGCAAGTCAACCAAGCTCTATGAGGTCTGTGATTACCTTGCGAAGCGCCTTGAGAGGGGCGAGGGGACGGAGCTGACCAAGATTGACGCCATCATGGGAGTAGAGCAGACGGAATCAGGAGATTTCGTCGTCAACGAGAAGGACAAGATAGTCACGCTCACACAGCAGGGCGTTGCGAAGGTCGAGAAGTTCTTCCAGATCCAGAACCTTGCGGACGCAGAGAACCTTGACCTCCAGCACAACATGGATCTGGCATTGAGGGCGAATTATATCATGTTCCGCGACAAGGATTACGTTGTCAAGGACGATGAGGTCCTCATCGTTGATGATTTCACGGGACGTATCATGCCCGGACGCCGTTATTCGGATGGTCTGCATCAGGCAATAGAGGCGAAGGAGAATGTCAAAGTCAAGCGTGAGAGCAAGACGCTTGCGACCATCACCTTCCAGAACTTCTTTAATAAATATAGGAAGAAAGCCGGTATGACCGGTACGGCCATGACGGAGGAAAAGGAGTTCCGCGACATCTACGGCATGGACGTCATCACGATCCCGACCAATACGCCAGTTCGCCGCATTGACTATGAAGATCAGGTTTATAAGACCAAGAAGGAGAAGCTCCACGCCATAGTCGAGGAAGTCAAGGCGACCCATGCGAAGGGGCAGCCCGTCCTGATCGGCACGGTCACCATCGAAGCCTCCGAGGAGCTCTCTTCTAAACTCAAGAAGGAAGGCATACGCCACAACGTCCTGAATGCGAAGTTCCATGAGCTTGAAGCCCAGATCATCGCCGATGCGGGACAGCATGGCGCTGTCACCATAGCCACTAACATGGCCGGCCGCGGCACCGATATCAAGCTTGATGAGGATGCCAAGGCTGCCGGCGGACTGAAGATCATCGGCACGGAGCGCCATGAAGCCAGGCGTATTGACAACCAGCTGCGCGGCCGTTCAGGACGACAGGGCGATCCGGGCGAGTCCATTTTCTACATCTCCCTCGAAGATGACCTTATGAGGCTATTCGGCGGAGAGCGTATGCTGAACACATTCAACGCCCTCAACGTCCCGGACAATGAACCTATAGAGCACAGGATGCTTTCGAAAGCCATCGAGAGGGCGCAGAAGAAGATAGAGGGCAACAACTTCGGAATCCGCAAGAACCTGCTGGATTACGATGAGGTCATGAACGAGCAGCGCGAGCTGATATACGACCAGCGACGCCGGGTGCTTAACGGCGAGAACATGCGGGATACCGTCATGAACATGCTTACCGACACGGCGGAGAATCTGGTCAGCAAGTGCATTTCCGATGAGCGGCACGCATCAGAGTGGGATATGGGCGAGCTCAACGCCCTTATGAGGCCGGTTTTCCCGCTCCATGAGCCGATCGCATTGACGGAGGAGCAGAAGAAGAAGTTCAAGGCGAACGATCTCATACAGCTGGTAAAGCAGGCATGCGTGAAGCTTTATGAGGAAGCGGAGACCATGTTCCCAGATTCCGAGCAGATGCGTGAGATAGAGCGCGTGATCCTGCTGAAGGTCATCGACAGGCATTGGATGGATCACATCGACGACATGGAGCAGCTGCGTCAGGGCATCGGCCTGCAGGCTTATGGCCAGAGAGATCCGCTGGTTGAGTACAAGATGGCGGGCTATGACATGTTCAACGACATGACCACCTCGATACAGGAAGACACGGTCAGGGCTCTGCTGCACCTGCGCCGTGAGGAGAAGGTGGAGCGCGAGCCTGCCGCCAAGGTCACGGGCACGAACCGCGATGATACGACCAAGAAGGAACCTGTCAAGCGCACGACCAAGAAGATCTATCCAAATGATCCCTGCCCCTGCGGCTCGGGCCTGAAGTGGAAGAACTGCAAGTGCGCCGAGTACCATCCCGCTAAGAAGTAAGACAGCCTGCTTATGTATTGAGCAGCTGCTGCAGCGAAGCGCGAAGGTGATGGAATGGCCGGATATACGTTTCAGTAAGAACGATCAGAGATACATAGATAACCGTCAGGAAATGAACCTTGGCGGGCACAAAGGCCGGTAAGGCTTTTTCAAGAAAAGAAAGTTGGTGAGATTAATGGTTGAACTTGATCAGCCCAAGATGGATCTTGAAGCCCTCGCACAGCCGTTAATGGAAGTAAGGGATTCACTTTGACCTCGCTGGCAAAGAGAACCGTATAATTGAGTATGAAAGAAAGATGGAGGAACCCAATTTTTGGGAGAATCCTGAGACCGCGGCGAAGACCACGACCGAGCTGAAGGGTCTCAAGGACACGGTCCAGAGGATCAAGGATCTGCAGACCCGCTATGATGATCTGGAGACGCTCATCGAGATGGCTAATGAGGAGGAGGACAGAAGCCTCATCCCGGAGGTGCTCGAAGAGCTGGCCGCGCTGCAGGCAGACGTGGATGATATGAGGATCAGCACACTGCTGTCCGGAGAATACGACAAAGAGAACGCGATAGTAACCCTTCACGCGGGTGCCGGCGGCACAGAATCCTGCGACTGGTGCGGCATGCTGTACCGCATGTATACGAGATGGGCAGAGAAGAAGGGCTATAAGACTGAAGTGTTGGACATGCTTGAAGGCGAAGAGGCGGGCATAAAATCCGTCACAGTGCAGATAGATGGCATGAATGCTTACGGATATCTTAAGTCAGAAAAAGGCGTGCACCGTCTGGTGCGCATATCGCCCTTCAACGCCGCGGGAAAGCGCCAGACCTCATTCGTTTCATGCGACGTTATGCCGGATATAGAGCAGGATCTGGATGTTGAGGTCAGGGATGAGGATATCCGCATCGATACATACAGGTCGAGCGGCGCAGGAGGCCAGCACATCAACAAGACGTCCTCCGCTATCCGAATCACCCATTATCCTACGGGCATCGTGGTCACCTGCCAGAATGAGCGCTCACAGTTCCAGAACAAGGACAAGGCCATGCAGATGCTCAAGGCCAAGCTGTTCCTGTTGAAACAGCAGGAACAGGCGGAGAAGGAATCGGGCATCCGCGGCGAGGTCACCGATATCGCCTGGGGACATCAGATCCGCTCCTATGTGCTTCAGCCTTATACCATGGTAAAAGATCTTCGAACGGGGGTTGAGTCGAGCAACGCGTCAGGCGTTCTGGACGGCAATATCGACATGTTCCTGAATGGGTATCTCAAGTGGCTGAGCCTTGGAGGCAAAGAGGGACAGGCAGCGGATCTTGAGTAAGAGTGTTTGTTAGTGCTGTTAGTATTGTGTAATCATTCAGCCCCCACAATGAGGGATGCGCAGCATCGCGGGTCTGAGAGCTTATGGGAGCTGAATGGATACAGTATTACATAGATTTAACAGATCGGGCGATATGCCTGTCTGCATTATTTGTAGCATAGAAAGGGATTTCTTATGGTTCAGATAGCTATTATGGGTTATGGGACGATTGGTTCGGGCGTATACGATGTTGTTAATACCAATCAGGCGATTATCCAAGGAAACCTGGGCAAAGAACTCAGGGTAAAATATGTTCTGGACCTGCGGGAATTTCCCGGAGATCCTGTCGAGAGTGTTCTTGTCCATGATGTCAACGTTATAATCAACGACCCTGAGGTCGAGATCGTGGTTGAAACCATGGGCGGAGAGCATCCGGCGTTTGAATTCGTAAGCAGCATGCTCAAGGCCGGCAAGAGCGTGGTCACTTCCAACAAGAACCTCGTCGCGGCGAAGGGCGTTGAGCTTATGAAGCTCGCCGTCGAACATAACGTGAATTTCATGTATGAAGCGAGCGTCGGCGGAGGCATACCGATCATCCGTCCCTTGACGCGCAGCGTGCTGCCTATAAATGATGTCGATGAGATAACAGGCATATTGAACGGAACGACGAATTATATCTTGACCAAGATGTACCATGATGGAAGCGAGATGGCCAGTGTTCTCAAGGAGGCGCAGGAGAAGGGTTACGCGGAGCGCAATCCGGAAGCGGACGTCGAAGGATATGATGCCTGCCGCAAGATAGCGATCCTTGGCTCGATAGTGACAGGACAGCAGATCGATTATCAGTCGATTCCTACGGAGGGCATCACCCATGTGACAAAAGAGGATGTGCTTTACGCTAAGAAGCTTGGCCGGGTCATAAGACTGCTTGGAACCTGCCGCAAGGTGGACGGCACCTATTATGCCGAGGTCGCGCCGTATATGGTTGGTTCGAACAGCCCGCTTTTTGCCGTGAACGGAGTATTCAACGGGATCATGGTTCACGGAAATATGCTTGACACGGTCATGTTCTACGGCCAGGGCGCGGGTTCTCATCCTACCGCAAGCGCGGTTATGTCGGATGTCGTTGATGCGGCGGCTCATACGGGCAGGATCATTTATCCCGGATGGAGCGGAGATAAGATACGCCTTGGAGAATACGATGAGTGGAAGCATGTGTTCCTGCTTCGGTTCTTAGGAGATGCTGACAGAAAAGAGGCTGTCGAGGCGGTAGTGGGTCCGATTCAGGTCGTTGAAGGCTGCGTACCAGGAGAAATCGGCTTCATCACCGGCAGCATCACGAACCGCGATGTCGCTGAAGCGGCGAAGCTTGAAGGCTTTATTTCCCGCTTCCGCGTAAAGAGATGAGATCGTATCTAAGAGATAAGACAGTATCGAAGAGATGAGATCATATCTAAGAGATAAGACAGTATCGAAGAGATGAGATCATATCTAAGAGATAAGACAGCATCGAAGAGATAAGACCGATTCTATTGTATTAACAGGATGTAATAATGTGAAACCCCGCGGCGTCGTGCAGGACTTACAGATGACGGCGCGGGGCTTTGTTGTATAAAGTATCAATTGGATGCGTGGAGAAGGAAATGAGCGGAGTCATTAAAGGGAGCTGCATTTCAGAGAGTTTTGAGGAGACCAGGGCTTTGGGGAGAAGGTGGTCGGAGTCGGCCACTCCTGGACAGATAATATGCCTGGACGGAGACCTCGGAGCGGGCAAAACAGTGTTCGCGCAAGGTTTCGCGGAGGGACTTGGCGTCAGGTCGCCTGTCACAAGTCCGACTTTCACCATACTTCAGATCTACCGGGGCGGCCGCATACCGCTCTATCATTTTGATGTTTATAGGATAGAGGAACCAGAGGAGATGGAAGCCATCGGATACGAGGAGTTTTTCTTCGGAGATGGCGTATGCCTCGTGGAGTGGTCGGACAATATACAGGAGCTCATTCCCGATGAAGCCGTCCGTGTCAGGATTAACCGTGTTCCCGGTAAGGAGGATTCCTGCAGGGCTATTACCTGGACTCAGGGAAGTGACGGAAGCGGCAGTGACAGGCCGGGGAAGCGATAGAGCCTGCGATGAAAGAGCGGGAAGCGATAGAAACGGCAGTGATATAGACGGTAGAGACAGAGTCGGACAGAGAGATACGGACAAAGATAGAGCCGGGCTATGACAACATCGGATAGTGGTATATCCGGACAGAGGCAGGTAAGGGTTATGTCAAAGTCGGGCGGCTACATAGGGCTTTGGAAACATTCGCGGAGGGGCGAAGTTAAGGAGGGCTATAGTGAAGATACTCGGAATCGAGAGCGCGTCTCTGGTGGCGTCGGTCGCCATTGTGACTGATGACATAGTGACGGCGGAATACACAGTGGATTATAAAAAGACACATTCTCAGACTTTGCTTCCTATGCTCGATGAGATAGTAAGGATGACGGAGCAGGATCTGAAGACTGTGGACGCGATCGCTGTATCCGCAGGACCCGGCTCTTTCACCGGTCTGCGCATAGGAGCGGCTACGGCCAAAGGGCTGGGCCTCGCGCTTGAAAAACCGCTGATCCATGTGCCGACAGTGGATGCCATGGCCTATGGGCTTCAGGGCTGCAGATGGCTGATAAGCCCCATCATGGATGCCCGCAGGGGGCAGGTTTACACCGGGATTTACAGCTTTGAGGATGAGTTCGAGGTGATCCAGGAGAATGAGGCGGTCGCGATAGAGACGCTGCTGGAACAGCTGGAAAATTTTGAGAATGAGGTCGTTTTTTTAGGGGACGGAGTTCCGGTTTTCCGCGAAAGGATAATCGACAGGCTGGGCAGCCTGGCACATTTCGCGATACCGGCGTGTGCCAGGCAGAGGGCAGCCTTGGTGGCATCTCTTGGAGCGAAATATTTTGCCGAAGGCAAGACTGTCCCGGCGGATGATTTCATGCCGATATATCTTCGGGATTCGCAGGCTGAACGTGTCCGCAAGGAGAAGCTCGCCAAAGCGGACGCGGTCGTTGTGACTGAGGAGTGAGCTTATGTCAGCAAATGATGGTGAGAGCGGCAGGAGGTTCAGCCATGACGATAAGGGAAATGCTGCCCGAAGATGCTGCCGCGGCGGCCGCCTTGGAGAGGAAAATATTTCCCGATGCCTGGAGTGAGAAGGGTATCGCGGAAGAATTGCGGGATGAATTTTACAGGGGCTTTATTGTGTCCGCTGCCACGGATGATCTGTCAAGAGATGATAAAGCAGACCGTGTTGATCCGGATGATGTGCCAGGAGATCATGGAACAGATATCATTGCGGCGGGTTATGTCTTGATCCGCACTGTGGCGGGGGAGGGCGAGATACTGCGCATAGGAGTACTGCCTGGGTTCCGCAGGCGAGGGTTTGCCGGCAGGCTGCTTGATGAGGTCTTTCGCAGGACCGAAAAGGATGTTGAGCAGTGGTTCCTCGAGGTCAGGGAGCATAATGCGGCTGCCATATCACTGTATGGCTCTTTTGGATTTATCGAGATAGGCCGCCGGAAGGCTTATTACCGCGACACCGGGGAGGCAGCGATACTTATGAGGCGAGATGTGCTGATTACATAAGGGCTGCCCATGACGAGACGTGCCGGCCACACAAGGGCTGCTTGTGATAAGATGTGCCGGACAGATAAGGGCTGCTCATGGGACGAGATCGATCAAAGAGACGTTTATTGTGCGATGAGCATTATTAATTGGATGGAGAGTGAAAATGTTCGATGTCTGCCTTCTTGGAACCGGCGGCATGATGCCGCTTCCTTATCGCTGGCTGACAGCGCTGCTCCTCCGCTTCGGCGGAAGCCAGGTGCTGATCGACTGCGGCGAGGGTACCCAGATAGCCATGAAAAAAAAGGGATGGAGCTTTAAGCCCATCGATACGATACTGCTAACCCATTTCCATGCGGATCATGTGAGCGGACTTCCCGGTCTTCTGTTGACCATGGGGAATGCGGAGAGGACGGAACCGCTGCACATTTATGGTCCGAAAGGCGTGGAGCATGTGGTAAATTCGCTGCGTGTCATAGCGCCGGAGCTTCCATTTTCCATCATCTTCCATGAACTGATCGAAAAAGAAGAGCATTTTCAGTCGGGACCTTATATGGTGACAGCTTTCAGAGTGAACCATAACGTTAACTGCTACGGATATTCTATAGCGATACCGAGGGCGGGGAGGTTCGACGCGTCCAGGGCGAAGGAGCTTGGACTTCCGGTTCAGCTCTGGAATCCTTTGCAGAAAGGAAATGATGTCGAGTACGAGGGCAGTATATATACGTCAGACATGGTGATGGGTCCTCCTCGCCGCGGGCTGAAGGTGACATACTGCACCGATACCAGACCGACCAGGGAGATAGTAAAGGCGGCTTCGGGAGCGGATATTTTCATCTGCGAGGGCATGTACGGGGACGACGACAAGGACGCGAAGGCCATCGAGCATAAGCATATGACGATCCGTGAGGCGGCCATGATTGCAAAGGAGGCAGATCCGAAGACTATGTGGCTGACGCACTATTCACCATCGTTGAACCATCCGGAGGATTATCTCGATGACGCGAGGAAGATATTTCCGAGAACCACGATGAGCCGAGACGGCAGGACGGCGGTGCTGAAATTCGATGAGGATTGAAATAGAGGAGGGAGAAGCGGCATGAGTACGTTGGTGCTTGGTATAGAAAGCTCATGCGATGAGACCGCAGCGGCGGTAGTCAGGGACGGAAGGGATATCCTGTCGAATGTCATATCTTCGCAGGTCCCTATACATACTATTTACGGCGGCGTCGTGCCGGAACTGGCATCGCGTAACCATATCATGAACATCAATGGTGTTATCAGGCAGTCGCTTTCTGATGCCGGAGTTACGCTCGACGATATTGACGCCGTTGCTGTAACCTTTGGTCCTGGTCTGGTAGGGGCTCTTCTGGTCGGAGTAGCTGAGGCGAAGGCTCTTGCCTATGGCAGAGGGCTTCCTTTGGTGGGTGTCAATCACATGGAGGGCCATGTATGCGCGAACTTCCTAGACTACAAGGAGCTGGAGCCGCCATTTCTCTGCCTGATAGTGTCCGGAGGACACACGCATCTTGCCATGATGGAGGATTACGGCAGCTTCAGGATACTGGGGCAGACAAGGGATGATGCCGCGGGAGAGGCTTTTGACAAGGTCGCGAGAGCGATAGGGCTGGGTTATCCCGGCGGACCAAAGGTAGAAGCGGCGGCAAAGCGCGGTGATCCCGAAGCCTATCATTTCCCGCGGGGGAAGGTCACCGATCATCCTTATGATTTTACTTTTTCCGGAATCAAGTCCGCCGTGCTGAATTTCCTCAATCACGCTTCGATGTCCGGTGAGACTGTGCGGCAGGAGGATGTCGCCGCGTCCTTCCAGCAGGCGGTAGTGGATGTTCTCGTGGAGCGGGCGGTGGCTGCCGCGCTGAGCCTGAAGCAGGACAGGCTTGTCCTTGCGGGCGGGGTTGCATGCAACGGTGCGCTGAGGGCGGCGCTTGAGTCGGCATGTGAGCGGGAAGGAATCAGGCTTTACAGGCCAAGACCCATCCTATGCACCGATAATGCCGCGATGATCGCGTCGGCGGGATATTTTCACTTCTTGAAGGGGGATAGGGCTGATTGGAGCCTCAACGCCGTTCCGGGGCTGGAGCTGTGAATTTAAAGCTTCAGTTCAAACTTCGCGTATATTGTGCTTGTAATCATCACAGTTTTAAGATATAATAATAGTTAATTTTTTATGGTGCTACCGGGCAGTGCTTCTATCTGCCCGGTCGTATTTGCGGATATGGCGGAATTGGCAGACGCGGCAGATTTAGGTTCTGTTGGGAGACCGTGCAGGTTCGAGTCCTGTTATCCGCATTTCTGAGAAAGCCAAGTCTACAGCTTCTTAAATGCACGTTATAAGTTTTTCAGCAGCTCTCAGATTCATTTTATTCAGATCTTTGTTAATCCGGATGAGAATGCTTATCAGCGGTTGCGGTCTTTGTGATTCGAGACATCAATTGTAATCAACCCCATACGAGGAAAAGGAAATTGAAATTGAATGACACAAGTATACGTAGAAGAGTGCCAATACGCAGAAGGGTATTGAAAATAGTGTTGCTTACAACACTGGTGGGCATAGTGGCGGCCGGTATTTTTGGCATGGCATGTATTCGTTGGATCGAGAGGTTTTCCGAAGCTACTTTCATGAGGCAGCTCGAGGGCAATATTCAGACAGTAGTGAGGCAGAAAGCTGTCTCAGCGGATGCGAGGCTGGAGCATTATGAAAAATATATTACGCTGGTAACAGACTATATCGAAAACATGTACCTCAATAAAGAGGAAATGGTCGATCGTGGGCGCATATACTATGGTCCCAGCAACACGCATGAGTATGAACTGACAAGGATGCTGGCCAATGAAGATGTAAAAGCGGAGGATCTGTCTGAGGAACTCCTTTTCTTCAGCAATCTCGAACAGGTATGGAAGCTTATCGCTGAAGAAAACGAAGATCTGATCTCCACCGTATACGCGGGAACGACAGTGGGGCTGCTGACCTCATACGACAGATGGTCATATCTTAGCTATTCTGAAGACAGCGATGAGGCATATTACGATTATTTCCAGAGTGATTGGTATTCCCAGGGCAAAGAAGAGAGCGGGATATTTTATACGGACCTGTATGTGGACTCGCAGGGGCGTGGCCTGACCATCACCATCGCGTCACCTTTCAGGGATGAAGAAGGACGCTTCATGGGCGTGGACTGCGCGGATTTTGATATCACCGGTTTGTACAACGAGCTGCTGAACATAGATCTTGGGAAGGGTGCATTTACCTTCACCATGGACGAGGACGGTGTGCTGATCTCACCGGACGCGGACAAATTGTCGGTTGAGGAGATCACGCAGCTCTCTCCCGATGAGATGAAAAAATTCATGAATGATTCGGACGGGATCATAGAGATAAAAGATGCTGTATATGTGCGTACAAATATAGAAAGGATAGGCTGGACTCTTTGCGCCTGCGTTCCCAAAGAAATCATACATGAAAGCATTGAAGACGCGGAGAGGGCGATCCACTACGCCATTGTGCTTTTCATGATTGTCGTCGGTATCATCATTATCATTGAGATCATAGTTGTAAACCATGCCGTCTCCAGCATAACCTATCCGATGGAGCTTTTGGGTCAGGATATGAAGATCATTTCCGAAGGAGACATGAATTATCGCGCTAAGGTCTATCGAAATGATGAGATCGGAGACATAACAAGCAGGCTTAACGAGATGGTGGACCGTCTGAATATAACGATGCGGGAACTCATGAATACGCAGCAGCACGCCGATGCCATGAGCAGGCTTGCCACTAGGGACGCGCTCACCGGCATCCGCAACAAGACGGCATATGACAACCAGATCCGGCTCCTTCAGGAAAGCTTTAATTCCGGTAATCATGAATTCGGTTTTGTGATGGTCGACCTGAACAACCTGAAGACGATAAATGACAGTTACGGACACGATAAAGGGGATATAGCGATCAAGAAATGCTGCAGGCTTATCTGCGAGACCTTCACCCATTCGCCAGTCTTCCGTATCGGAGGTGATGAATTCGTCATCGTGCTCAGGGAATCGGATTATAGAAATATAGACGTGCTGTTGACTCAATTCAAGAAGAAGGTAAGTATACTAAAGGATAATATACGGCTGCAGCCATGGGAAAGAGTGTCCGCCGCCATTGGTTATGCGCTTTATGATGATGAGCAGGACACATCGGTGCAAAGTGTCCTTGCCCGCGCTGACCAGGAGATGTATAAGAATAAGAAAAAAATGAAGCAGTCAGGGTGACGTAATACCTAAAATGGAGGTAACTATTCAGCACCCCAGACTCGGGATGCTGCGCGTCCCTCATTGCGAGGCGGCCAGAGGCGCCGAATAATCACAAATGGGGCTTGCAATATAAGCCTCATTTTTTTATAATTATATGGGAGTTAGCATATACTAACATACATTAGCAAATGCTAATGCAGAGACGGACAATAGTTAAGTAAACCTACATGCCAAGTTTGGCACAACCATACTATATAAGTCTCCGCGTGGCTCCGTGCTTCGCGGGGGCCGACTTTCAATGTAAGTACGCTTGTTGATGATATGTATGAGGGGGAGGAGATATTTTGAATTTCATAAAAAGGATCAGTTTAATGCTGCCGTACATGCCGCTTGCCGCAGCTGCTTTTGTGGCAATATGTGCAGGAGTGTCAGTGGCCACGTACAAGGCTCCTGCTTATGCTATAGAAGAGAATGCTCTGGACACAGAAAGCAGATTGGATGGGGCTGACAGGAAGACAGTGACTGCCGAGACCACAGAGGCTGAGACTGTGGAAGAGACGGCGATTGCCGTAATTGAGGAGAGCGGGATATACAGAGATGGCGAATATGAAGGCAGGGGCACCGGCTTCAGTGGTACGGTGACGGTTAAAGTCACTGTCGCAGAAGGAAAGATAGCTGAGATTGTCGTCCTGGACGCCGCGGACGAGGACCCTTGGTTTAAGAACGCTAAAGCGCTTCTCGGAAATATCGTGGAGGCGCAGTCAACGAATGTGGAAGCTGTGAGCGGTGCCACGTATAGTTCGAAGGGAATCATCGAAGCTGTCAGGGATGCGCTCGATAAGGCCGCCGGCGGAGAAGGCACATTTGACGCTGCTAAGGCCACGACCGCAGCAAAAGCAACGAGCAAGGCAGGGGCATCACGGACAGTTTCGAAGATAAGCGAGCCTGCGGCATACAAGGACGGTACATATTCAGGCTCGGCAACCGGTTTTGGCGGCAGGCTGAGCGTCCGTGTGACCGTGTCAGATGGCAGGATTTCCACTATAGACGTGACGTCACATAACGAGACATCATCTTATTATTCAAAGGCTAAAAAGGTATTAAGCAGGATGATTTCCGCGCAGAGCACAAATGTCGATACGGTCAGCGGAGCCACTTACAGCTCGGTGGGGCTGATAAACGCGGTGAGAAATGCCCTCTCAAAGGCAGGGGGAGGTGCGTCTGGGGTTCAGGATACATATGAAACTATCCCCACGATGACTGACATGGAACGCGAGACGAATGCTCCTCTTGAGACAATTGACGAAAAAGAAGGATGGAGGGACGGTACATATACCGGTACCGCGGAGGGGTTCGTGGATGACATAGTTGTGGAGGTCGTAGTTGAAGGAGGCAGGATAACCTCCATCAAGGTTACTTCTCAGGATGAAACACCCGAATTCTATGAAAAAGCCGTGACGCTCATAGATCAGATGTTAAGCGGACAGACTACGAATGTTGACGCGGTGAGTGGCGCGACTTACAGCTCGGAGGGGATCATCGGTGCCGTCAGGGCTGCCTTGAAGGACGCGAAGACGGAGGACGCGGCGGCTGAGCCTGCATTGGAGGAGGGTTCGGCATCGGGGACAGAGCCCGCGTCAGAGGCAGAAACGACAGCTGAGCCGATATCAGGACCGGGGACGGAGAGCACGGACGAGCCGATATCAGGACCGGGGACAGGAAGTACAACCGAGCCGATATCAGGACCGGGGACGGGGAATCCAGCCGAGCCGGTATCAGGACCGGAGACGGGGAACGCAGGCGAGCCGATATCCGAACAGGATACGGGTGCTGCTGATACTTCGCAAGAGGAAGCTTCTTCATCCGATAATGAACCCCATACGGATAAGGCTCAACCCTCTTCTGAAACAGAGCCGGATAGCAGTGGTGATCCGACAGACATACCGACGTCCCGCTTCAAGAGCGGCACATATACGGTGAAGGTGGTTTGTGCCCCCGATGAATATGAGGATTTTGAACCATACAATCTCATCGTTGATGTGAAGATAGAAAACGATGTGATCACAGCAGTCGAGAATGTCAGCGGCGACGGCGCAAAGACGAATCAACGGTATATCAAGAAAGCGGCTTCCGGTCTGCTCGGTCAGCTCTTGAACCGAGCAGATATCGTCGGTGAGCAGAGTATCGATGCCGTGTCTGGCGCCACATGCACATCCAATGCCATAGCAAGAGCCTGCGCCAAAGCACTGGAACGTGCGAAAAACTGACGTTCAACCGTCAGGAAAAACAGCAATGCTCAGGGTTGCTGTTAAGAAGCCTGAGCCGCGCGATTGGTTTATAGCGCTAAGCAGGGCGCGTAAACTGCCGGGCGTGGGTGTAAGAGAAGCCATAATTATGTGTACGGGGGAGAGTAGAGATGAAAACTTTTTGGGTGAGGCTGGCGAGTCTGGTGATCATAGGCGCTGCCCTTTGTGGATATCAGAGCATACAAGGAGTAAGAGCCATAGAGAGGGAAGAAGCCGAACGGTTTTATAAAGAACAGCTCGCCGCCGCGGGCGCCTATGTTGATGGTGTATATGAAGGAGAAGGCCAGGGCTTCGGAGGTCCTATCGTGGTCTCCGTAACTGTGACGGAGGGCAGAATAAAAGCTGTGGAAATGGTGTCGCATGAAAATGAAGACGCGGCATATTTTGACAGCGCAAAGGCGTTGGTTGAGGATATAATAAGGGCTCAGACTGCCGATGTGGATACAGTAACCGGCGCGACTTTCAGTTCAAATGGCATTATCAGCGCGGTCGGCGCGGCTCTTGAGGAGGCACGCAAGTGAAGACTGTCATAGAAAAGCTGAAAAATGTTGACCTGAAAAAGCTGCTTAGGATCGCCATACAGTTATTATTTCTTATCAGGATGCCCTCTGCTTTTACTGCCGCCTTTTCTGGAGTGAAGTATTTGTTTACACAATTGGGAATGGGAGAGCCTTTTGTGCTTACCAGCTTCATGTCGTTGACATATACAGGGTAGGTCACGCCGAGCATCTGAGCGTTCGACGCCGGGTCGGGAGCCGCATAACCTGCATGGTAAGAACCGGCAGCCAGTCCACTGTTCAAGGCCTTTGTAGTTGCCTTGGAAACCGCGTCTGCGTTCGCTGCTTTTTCTGCCCCATAGAACTTAGCGTATGGGATGTTCATAAGGACATAGCCGGATACTGGTGTTTCGGCAGGTACAGGCTCGGTGGCCGACTCCGTAGGGGACTCGGTCACAGGTTCGGTGGCAAGTTTGGTAGGGGGTTTGGTGGCCGGTTCGATAGGGGGTTCGGTCACAGGCTCTGTATTGACGGCTTGTTCAAGAGCTTTTCCCGCAGCCTCCAGTATGCCCTTGGATGTGCAGGTGGCGCCGGAGAAGGTATCTACTCCCTCGATTCCGTTCGCCTCGATGATCCTGGCTGCCGTGCCGGGCTTATTCCCCCGTCCGTTCATAGCCCGGTTTGCATAAGCCTGATTGTCGGGATCGATCGCTGTGTCTGCCGAATAATCGACCTTGGAGACCGCTCCGTTTTCCACAGTGACGTCAACCTTGATGTCATATGCATCAAAATCCTGATCTTCGTCGGGCAGGACGCTTGCCTGACCGGTGTAGCTGCCATCTTTATACTTTGCGCCTGTGGTATCCGCGAGGGCGGTCGGGGCGACCATGCCAAATACCAAAGAGGACGCAAGCATAATTGACGCAATCTTCTTTACCATCGTACTCTCCTTTCGCTAAATAAGCTCGTATGCCGGGCGGCCGGCAACACCATGCATATAAGTCCCCGCGTGGCTCCGCGCTTCGCACTCATCCGAAAGCAAGCTTTCGCCTGACGGCAACCATTCCTCAGGGACTTATAAAGTAAGTTAGCAATGGCTAATACAGGTTCAATAAAGAAGAGGATCAAGTATGTCAATCCTCTTTGACCATGATTAGCATACGCTAACATAGTATCATTATTATACTATTTTTCAAAGCCATGTCAAGAAGAATTGTAAGTCATAACATATACAGATATTTTGACTTTTGGGTCTGACGTTGGCCTGACTTTTTTCTATTGTGCTGTCTCGTCCCATTGACGTTTTACGTTGCATAAAGTAAAATGTATTAAATGGAATGCCATGGAGGTTGGCAGATTCGTGAACTATGACGATTGCGGCTTAACAGCTTTTGAGGCGGTTTTCGTATGAGGCTCTATGCCAGAACAGCTGCGGGCATTAAGTGAGGAGCCGCATAGTCTGTGTCCGTAAGTCAGATGCTAATGCTGTAAAACCAAAACTAACAGAGGAGGATGGGACATGTCTTTTTTTGAGAAAGTTGGTCAGAGATTCAGTCAAGGCAGACGTGACGCCGCGCAGAAGGTCAAGGAGATTAGTGATACTATCAAGCTCAACAACCAGATCGCGGAGGAGAAAAAAGCTCTCGCAAGCACCTTCCGCAGGCTCGGTGAGTCGTATTATGAGCTTTTTGGGGAGAAGCCGGATGAGATGCTTGAAGAGTATATCTCTGCCATAAAGGAATCCGAGGAGCGGATAGCCGGGCTTCAGGCGCAGAAGAATCTCATCAGATCTTTGGTGAAATGTCCTGATTGCGGCAGGCTGGTGGACATGGAAGCGGTGTTCTGCCCGGAGTGCGGCGCCAGGATGCCTGAGATCGCGGAAGAGTCCGGGAATGAGGATGAGGAGTCGCGTACTTGCCCTGCATGCGGTGAGAAGATCGATGAGGGCACGCTTTTCTGCCCTGTCTGCGGCGCGTACATCGAGGAGGATGAAGAAGAATCGGAGTAAAGGCTGATAATTGCGATAATTATCAGGCTGACAGCCGGGACAGACAGGCATAAGCAAGACAGCTGACGACAAAAGAAAGCTGCGGATTCAGAAGAAACGCGGAGCGTAAAATGGTGTATTGGAGCACTAATGAGCTGTATGCCTGCGATACACAGAGGATGGGCTTGAGTGGCAACCAGAGCGGAGGACACAAGAGCCGGTCCTCTGATTTTTTATGCGCTGGTATGTACAGGGAATGATCCCGGCTTTGCGGACTTGGACCGCGCGGCGAGCGGGGGTCGGGCTCACAAACCATGACCGCATTAAGCATAATACCGAAAATAAACTGACGGTTATAGGCGTAGGGCTATGCAAATACAGTATTGTTGTCACAACTGGTTTTTTGGTGTATAATATCTCTTAATTGCTGTTTCGAAATATAATGGTAACCATGCATGTAACATTTTCAGTCAGATACGTACTAATTAATATGGATTTACATGTGACTGCGACATACCGCTGATGGG
This sequence comes from uncultured Lachnospiraceae bacterium, assembly GCA_902770965.1. Taxonomy (GTDB): domain Bacteria; phylum Bacillota; class Clostridia; order Lachnospirales; family Lachnospiraceae; genus RUG11623. Next base: position 20,974 of record CACXUY010000019.1, read on the forward strand.
AGCGGTTGTTACATACGATTACAGCATATCGTTATTGCAATCAGCAATATACAGACGGAAGATACGATTATTGCATATCAATGATGTAAATGGAAAAATACAGAGGCAAGATGATTACTGCATATCATTACTATACATAACCGGACATGAATTTTACGTATAATTGTAATTATTCAGCACCCCCAGACTCGGGATGCTGCGCATCCCTCGTTTCGGGGCGGTCAGAGGCGCTGCGCGCCTTATCCGCCCAAGGATAACAGTAAAAATACGTCCGAAGTGCAAGCATTTCGTCCTGCATTTTAACAGTTATCCTGGGGTGCTGAATAATTACATATAATTTATACACATCATTAAGTTATATTGACAGGAGGCTTTGATATTGATATGAAGAATGATGAAAACGGTCTGCGTGCTATCGCAGGCGCTGTTTCGCTGATTCTGGCTATATCTTTGCTCACATGGGCAGTATTTGTCTATGCCGGTAACTCACCGGCGGCAGCTGACACAAAGTCGGCGACAGAAGAAGCGGAGGCGGTGGAGGTTTCGCTGAGGGATAATTATCCTAATGGCTGCGGAGAACTCAATGAGAAAGATGAGTTAACCGGGAATCTTACTTACAGCATCTCCGGAGGTACCCTCACTATCGAAGGAGAAGGCAAGATGGGCGATATCATGGGCCCTCAGCCATGGGAAGACGTAAGGGACGGCGTCAACAAAATTGTCATAGGGGACGGCGTCACATATATCGGCTTTGGCGCGTTCAGATATTTCCATAATATCACCTCGGTGACTATACCCGCCAATGTAAAGGCGATAGGGGCTTTTGCGTTCCAGGACTGTGACAAATTGACGGAGGTTCATATCGAAGCCGGCGAGATCGGCGAGGCCGCGTTTATCGAGTGCGCCAATCTGGAACGAGTATATATAGGAAAAGGCGTCACGGCCATCGGGGTCAGCGCGTTTGAATCCTGCCCGAATATAAAAGGAGTATATATAAATGATGTTGCCGCGTGGTGCAGTATTTATTTCGGCGGCAACAATTCGAATCCTCTGGAACAGAACATGAAGGATGGTGGAAACCATATCTACCTGAACGGCGAGGAGATCATTGACATCGCGATTCCGGATGGGATGACCAGAGTGGGCGATTATGCTTTCTACTGTGCCAAGCACATCAAGTCGGTGAGCATCCCTGACTCTGTCAAGGAGATAGGTGAATATGCTTTCTTCAGAAATGAGTCTCTTGAGAGGGTCACTGGAGCAGCCTCTGTCACTGCCATAGGAGCTCAGGCATTTGAGGGAGACATAAAGCTTACGCAGATGCCGTTCCACTCAAGCCTTTCATACATAGGACCGTTTGCTTTCAGGTATGCGCCCATAGAAAAGGTCACTATGCACAGCGGTGAGATTGGAAGATATGCCTTCGACGGCTGTGGGGAGCTTACCGAAGTCAGCCTGGGAAGCGGAGTCAGGATAGGGGAGAATGCCTTCAGGAATTGTCCGAAGTCCATTCCGTCAAATGTCACTGAAAGCAGGACTATCGTGAATATGGGACGCTGGGGTGATCAGGACATCGAGTGGCTGGTCCTGGATGTCAAGGACGGCAAGGCTTTGCTCATGAGCAAGCATATACTGCAGTTTATAAAATACCATTCCTACGGAAGCCCCATGAAATCCAAGTTTACCTGGAAGGACTCCAATCTTAGGACTTGGCTGAACGATACATTCTACCAGTCCGCATTTTCGGCGTCAGAGAAGAAAAAAATCGTCACCACTGCCGTCTATGATGATGAGAATCCTGTTTTTGGGACGCAGGGCGGAACCTACTCAGTGAACAGGCTGTATGTCCTCAGCGCGACGGAGCTCAATCAATACTTCCGCAATAACGAGGACAGGATGGCAAGCCGCATTCCATCGGCTCATTCGATAAACCCGAACACGAATAAGAGCGACAGCGCGGAGGAGCATCCTTACCTCAACACGTCGTATTATTGGGTCAGAACACCTGGAATGTTCGACTATTCTCAGTGTTACGTGCATTATACGGGCAAGATTTTGTACGACGGCCAGAGCAAGAGCAACTGGATAGTCGGTGTTCGCCCCGCCATGTGGGTAGACGCGGAGTCGGTCGGCATCAAGGACAACACCAATCTGGTGACCGCTTTCGTGACAAGGCTCTATAAATTGTGCCTGAACAGGGATCCCGACACGAATGGGCTTGATGCCTGGGTGACTATGCTGAAGAGCGGCGACAAGACGGCGGCTCAGGTCGTGTTTGGCTTCTTTATGAGTGATGAGATGAAAAACCTGAAGCTTGACGACGGCATGTTCATTGACAGGTGCTACAGGGTAATGATGGACAGGGACGCGGACAGCAGCGGCAAGGAAAGCTGGCTGAATGTTCTTGCCGATGGAGTCAGCAGGACTTACCTGGTGAGAGGCTTTGTCAGGAGTGACGAATTCACGACGATCTGTGATAAATATGGCTTGGTAAAGGGCGATATCAGTGTCAAGGAAGCCCGTGACCAGAAATATGGTGTCACAAGCTATGTCACAAGGTGCTATACCCAGGCACTGGGAAGATCATTTGACATAGACGGCTTGAATTACTGGACTTCAAAGATCCTTATAGGACCTGACAACAGGGCTGTGGCTATAGCGACTGCAAAAGAAGGTTTCCTGCATTCCAAAGAGTTCCTTGACAAGAACCTGAATGATACAGAGTTCTGTAAGGTTCTGTACAGGGTGTTTCTGGGAAGAGAAGCGGATGCGGCTGGCTTAGCCAGCTGGACTGACAGGCTAAGCAGTGGGAGCAGCAGGGACAGTGTCATTAACGGATTCGCGTATTCTCCGGAGTTTACCATGCTTCTTAAGAAATATGGGCTGTAATGCATGTATGGCCCATATGTGAAGTCAACATAAAAGAGAGGTGTCATAGGAATTATGAATGGTATAAAAAAAAGCATAGCCAGCCTTCTGTTCGGAACGTTGATTATGGCATGCATGTGCACTGCGGCAGCTGCCGCAGAGAAGCCGGCGGCAGTATCAGATATGGCGGCAGCGTCGGTCGTCCCGGCGGCGACAGCGTCAAAAACGGCAGCAACAATGTCAAATACGGCGGTATCCGCGATTGTTCCGGCGGCGACAGTGAGCCAACCGACGGACGCAGTAAACAATCAGGAATTATTGATTGACGAGCATGACGAGACCGGCCAAAATACAGAAGAGACGGAAAGGGCTGCCGATGACAAGTCTATAGGCAAAAAAGAAGCTCTTGCATTGGCGGTTTATTATCTGTACTCACCGGTCAGCAGCCAGAATATGCTTCCGGATGATTACTATGAATTTGATTTTATTCCGCTCTATGACGATGATAAGGCTATAGTCGCCCGTTATGTTAAATTTTCCAATGACGCGTTTATCATAATAAATAACAACAAGGAAAATGCTTTTGTTGCGGAGTATGGCATGGCTCAATCTTCGACTATGATCGATTTTATGATGGATAGATACCCGGAGATGGAGATCATCTATGATGGATGGCACGGCGTCCGGGGCAGAGATTTTGACGTGCCCGATGTCGATGTGGTGCGGAATGAGAATAATTATCATGCCTGCTTCCCTCAGGCAGGGCAGAAGGATGAGACGCAGATGGAGATCCTCTCAAACGCGCTTGCCATGATCAATGACGAGGAGCTGAAGATCGATGAGAAGTGGATGCATGAGAAGGTGATAGATGCTTTTATAAGACGCTTATATGATACCTGCCTTGGAAGGATAGCTGACAAAGATGGGTTCGCCGCGTGGAAGAACGCGCTGGACAATGGGGCAAGGGCGAGCAAGGTCATCAAGGGCTTCTTCTACAGCGATGAGTATATTGCCAAGAACAAGGAAAGCATGCAGTATATCATGGATCTGTATATGGCCTTCGTCGGAAGGGTTTTTGACGCGAAGGGATATCAGAGCTGGAGCGAGGCTATGTACTATGGTGCGACCAGGGATCAGGTCTTCCGCGGCTTCGCCAGGTCGGAAGAGTTCAAGAAGTGGTGTCTCGAGAACGGACTGACGCCGTGAGGCGCATTCCACATACAAAAAGAAATACAAGACTCCTCCGCTTGAGTTCTCACGGCGGAGGAGTTTTTTTATGTATAAGTCCTTGAGGCAAGCTGTCAGTAGGCGAAAGCTCGCTTTCAGCCTACTGACAGCTTGTCGAAAGACAACAGGTATGAGCACGGGCCTGCGAAGCAGGCGGAAAGTGCGAATACCTGTCGGCGGGGCGGGAGTGCGAAGCACGGAGCCACGCCGAGACTTATATTGTTGGTGGTGTCACGGAATGTGGCATGTAGGCAATTGAAAAAAGGATTGAAAAAAAGCCCAAAAAAACAGCCGAAAAAACACAGAAAATGCTTGCACATTTGGTCTAAATGATGTAGACTGTACATAGGTTTAACACGTGTCGACCAAATAACAGCTAGCAAACAATAATACAATACTCTTGAATAATTGCTTAGCGTCATGGCATTATTATTTAAATAAGGAGGAGTTATGCATTATCAGATGGGAGTTCTGGAAAAACGATTCGCTGATATTATATGGGACAGGGAACCGGTATCTTCAACGGAGCTTATGAGGCTGACTGAGGAAGAGCTTAACTGGAAGAAGTCAACGATGTTCACGGTTCTTCGAAGACTGTGTGACAAGGGGATTTTTCAAAATGTGGGCGGCAAAGTGACTTCTTTGCTTTCTAGGGAGCAGTATGCCTCGGTTCAGAGCACTCAATTTGTGGATGAAACCTTCGGAGGTTCCCTTCCGGCCTTTCTGGCAGCGTTCTCATCAGGTCGAAAGCTATCTGAAAGCGAGGTAGAAGAGCTTCGGAGGCTGATAGACAAGCAGTAAAACAGCCAAAATAAACTAAATATGGTTATATATTACTGGCTTTTGGCAGGAGATAGAATATGACAGTACTTTTTTTGATTGTTTTAAACCGCTGCATAGCTGTGGGATGGCTAATACTCGCTGTCTTGCTGCTGCGTTTTCTGTTCCGCAGTACGCCCAGAAAATATTTTGTGGTGATGTGGATTCTGGTAGGAGTGCGAATACTGCTTCCGTTCTCAATAAAAAGCCCTATCAGCCTAATGCCTGATACTGAGAAGCTGTATTCCGTTTTCTCATCACACGAAAAGCAACCGGCTGTCGGCATGACAGGATCGAAATCTGATGAAAACATAGAGAAGGCTGAAGGCATTGAGAGAATTGGAAACACAGAATTGGCTGAAAGCATAGGAAAGACAGAAAACACAGTACTGGCTGAAGGCGCAGTGAAGACAGGAAACATGGGATTGGCTGAAAGCACAGGGAAAGCAGAGGAGATTTCAGGAATACATCCCATCGGGGAAGGAGAGCAGGACATAGGATCGCCGGATGGAATCGGGATAGCGGCGAGTGAATATGTCTTAATGGTAGCAACATCCATATGGGCTGTCGGCATGTCTGTTATGATGTTAAAGTTTATTGCCGACTATATGTCTGTTAAGAGAAGGATCAAAGTTTCAAGCAAGATAGCAAAAGGCTTGTATCTTTGTGACTATATAGGAACTTCGTTCGTGATTGGCTTGTTCAATCCGAAGGTCTATATTCCTTCATGGATGGATAAGACGGAACGGATCTATGTAATAAAACATGAGCTGGCGCACATCAAGAGGCAAGACCACATTTGGAAACTTGTGGGATATATGGTGCTCGTTGTCTGTTGGTTTCAGCCGCTGATGTGGGTTGCGTACCATTTTATGTGCAAGGATATAGAGTTTGCCTGTGACGAGCTGGTTGTCAGCGAACTGGATAAGGATAGCAAAAGAAGCTATGCGAATGTACTGTTAAACAGCAGGATTAATGACCATGCTTCCGTGGTGCAGCTTGCGATAGGAGACATAAGCGTTAAGGAGCGTATTGTGAACATTATGAACTATAAGAGGAAAGGCATAGGTGCTTCGTTGATAGGGGCGGCCTGCTGTTTCATGCTCGCCGCCTGTCTTGTGACCGATCCGACAGATCAAGCCAGAAATGCTGCTGGCATACAGTCGGATTCGATATCCGGATCAGTGGTCGGAGGTACAGCTGATTCAATAGCCGGATCGGAGTTGATATCTGGCTTTGCGGACAGTGTTGTGTCTGATGCCTCGGCTGATGCCACAGTTGGATCGGGTAGTGATTCCTCTATGGGAGCAGGGAATGGCGAAGCAATAGAAGAGTCGGACAGCAATGCTTCGGAAGCCGTGCCTGAAGCGAACCCCAAAGCAATAAAAGTAATATATGAAGAAGCCGCAAAAAAATATGCCTCAGAAGAACTTGATAATTGTGTTCGAGAGTATTTTGGTTCGTTGCTCGAAGCGATGGAAGCGGGCAGTGCTATACATATTTCATGGAATTCATACGCAAACATATTCTCGTATCTGACCGCAAAGCTTTTCGAGGCGAGGAGAAGCTATGCGCTTGCCGAACAGCCTGAAGGCATAACAGATATTTCAGTCAAAACTGTACGGCTGGATACTGATGGGGACGATAATTATCGATATACCAGCGATGAGATGCTAAAAAGATGGGATAATGGAGTTATAACGTTCCGTGCTGCAGTTGATTATGTATGTACTTACTCTGACAGTACAATGGAACATGAAGATGTCTTTTGCATTGCGCTCAGAACCGCGGACGGACAAATATCGGTTGTAGATGCATTTATGTACGATGATGAATATAAAAATGCGCTAGACTATATCGATAGATGGAAACCGATGTTTGACGATGATACTACAGAAACTTGGCAATTTGCTGCCATAGATAAGATACTGGAATGCAAGGAGGAAGTACTTAAGGGAAAAGGCGAAGAACTGGCAGACCGTTCATCCTTCGTCTCAGAGTACTACAGCGAAGAGGATTTTGATGCGGCATCAAAAGCTGTGATGGCACGCTTTTATCAGTCTAAGCCGTATTGTGAATTGAAGGAATTATATTATCCTGGAGACGAGGAGACAGATCGGCAAGACCGATATGCGGCAGATTCAGAGCCGGGTGCAATCGCAAATGTTTCACATGAAGAAAGCATGGTACTTCAGGGGAAATATGTCACCGGCGATGAGGGCAAGGTCAGTCCAGCCTTGAATCCGAATGCTGTGTATCCGGACTGGACGTGGATACTTTGCCGCAGCCAAGACGGAGGCTGGGAAGTGAGGGACGAGGGATATTAAACTGAGTTCACAAAATGAACAACACAGCAGCGGAACAATGGCGGGAAATCGCTTATGATGCAGCACATGTTTGTTACGGAATATACCCCAATGAAAATTAGATAGATATAGCTAATGACAGTACTAAATTAGTTGACATTGAATATACTCATTAGCTAGAGCGAAGAAACGAATAATGCAAGCCCCCCAGTTGAACTGGGGGGCTTGCTAAATGAGTCACGACATATCTCTGATATAGCGGTCTTCGTTGATCTCTTCTTCGTATGTCTCGGCCTGTGGCACGTACTTGTTATAGAACTTCCTGTAAATCCTGGCGTATGCAGAGGATCTCTTGGCCTTCAGGTCATGCATGTAGGCGAAATCGTTTTCGTTGTCGCTGGAATAGCGCTGTATGATGACGGCGATATTCAGCGAGTGACCGGCTATCCTTTCAGTCGCGACGAGCATGTCGTTGAGAAGGAAGCCAAGCTCTGCCGAGCAGAGACCGCGGGTCAGCCTGTCGATGTGAGATTTCCTTAGATCGGTGCACAGGTCGGTGATGATCTCCTTGAGCGGCTTGACCTCCGCCGCGCGGGAAGGGTCGTCATTGATGTCGGATTCAATGGTGATGGTATATGCCTCCCTGAGTGCCGCCATCAGATTGCTGACCTGGGCTACCGCGCCGGATGAGAACGCGAGGTTCTGCTCATGCATCTTCTCTGAGACCTGCGCTATGCTGAAGGCAAGATCGGCGATTCTTTCATACTCATTGATCTCCTGCAGCATGCGTGAGACGTCGTCGACGTGTTCGGCGCTGAGGCTTTGCTGGTTGAGCTGGACGAGGAAGGAACCGATGCTGTCCTGAAAGGAGTCAACACGTTCTTCGTTCGCGGTAATAAAAGCCATCTGTTCCGCGCTGAATTCCTCGATGAGGCTAAGGGCTGTGTCAAGAGAAGCCCAGACAGCCTGGATCATGCGGACTGTCATGGCGCGGCACTCGTGAAGAGCTATGGCAGGCGTGTTGAGAAGGCGCGTGTCAAGCAGGAATTCCTTGTCTTCGGGAGCATCCTTGATGATGAGATGCGCCAGGTCCTCGAGCTTCTTCCTGAAGGGGAAGAGAATGAGCGTTGTGCAGATGTTGAATATAGTGTGGATCAACGCTATCTGCACCGGTGACACGTAGCCGTCCAGAAAGCTGAAGTGGACTATCGAGTTCACTATCAGGAACACGGGCAGGATCACGATTGTGCCGAGGATCTTGATGGCGACATGTACGACCGATACACGCTGGGCGTTGCGGTTGACGCCCAGACAAGAAAGGATGGCCGTCATGCAGGTGCCGATATTCGCGCCCATGACGATCGGAATCGCTATGTTATAGGTTATCTGTCCGGTCATAGACAGTGCCTGCAGCATACCTATGGCAGCGGCAGAGCTTTGGATGATTCCAGTAATGATGGTACCGGCAAGCACGCCGATCAGCGGGTTGGAGAAGGCTACGAGGATGTTCGAGAATTCCGGCATGTCCTTCAGGGGGCTGACGGCATCGCCCATCATGGTCATGCCGGTCATGACGATCGCGAAGCCGATCATGAAGTTGCCTATGTCGCGGTTTTTACGCTTCTTCGAAGCCATGATGAGGACGATACCGATCAGAGCGACGAGAGGCGAGAAATATTTCGGGTTAAGAAGCTTGAGGAAGACGTTGGTGTTCGAAACGCCGGTGAGGGACAGTATCCACGCGGTCAGGGTCGTGCCGATGTCAGAACCCATGATGATCGGGATCGACTGCCCGAGGTTCATTAGGCCTGAGTTGACGAAGCCGATCAGCATGACGGTGAGCGCCGAGGAGGACTGGATCGCTACTGTCACTAGCGCTCCGAAGGAGAAGCCCTTCAGGGGATTATCGGTGACTTTTTCCAGCATGCTCTCGAGCTTTCCGCCGGCCATTGTCTTAAGAGACTGAGAGAGTACGGTCATGCCATAAAGGAAGAAGGCGAGACCGCCGGCGAGAGAAAAGAGTGAGAAGATATCCATGGAAGCTCCTTTGTAGTGAGTGGTGTTGGTCTGCAGGGAATTTCTCTGTGTTCTGTGATGCCGGGTAAGATGAGCCTTTCCTATCGGTTTTTGTGAGCTGAAAGAACTACTTGGCTTTCTTGTATGAGTCCAGCAGGACATGAGCCGCGCTCAGTACAGCGCCGGACGCGATGCCGATGTCGGATAGGTTCATGATCATCTTGTTGAAAGGCCATTTTTTGATGAGAATATAATCCACCACGTAGCCTCTCGTGAAGCGGTCGGAAAGGTTGCCAAGGGCGCCGCCCAGAGCTAAAGCGCCGCCGAGCTTCTTCAGCACTTCGCCCTTCTTGAATAGCGTGGGGAGATACCAGAGCGAGAACAGCGCGGTCTCCGTGAGATGAATCTTCAGAACCACGTCGGGGCGCTCCTCGAGGAAATTCATGCTCATGCCCTTGTTGTGAGCTTTGGTGATAGTGATTCGGTCGTTGAAGGTATCGTAGGGCAGGTCGTCCTTGCCCTGTGCCTCCACGTCGTTCTTGAGCTGGCGGTCGATGAACGCGACGGCGGGGATCAATCCTAGGTAGATCACGATAGTCACCTCCTGAAATGTCAAAGATACATTTCGATCCAGGTACAATAGTGTGGATGTAGTTATTTAGCGTCCCGAGTCTGGGGTGCTGAATAATTACATATAGATTATGGATATACCTGACTTTAGTACTTCAATCGGCAGAAAATCTATGAAAAATAGCTGTTGCTGCCAATGGAAATTTGATAAAGTATATCATATCTTCTTTTATAAAGCGAGTGAGGATTGCGCGAAAAACCATATTCTACAGAAATATATCCAAGAAACACAGCTTATAAGTTACACGTCAGACCTTGACCAGCTTACAAGTATATAAAAAACAGGTGCCGCTTGTTGGCAGTACCTGTTTCCCTAGGGACGCTTTTTCACCCACCCCATTTACTCTGGTACAGTATTTAATCGGATGTCCCACCC
>CACXUY010000020.1 GCA_902770965.1 uncultured Lachnospiraceae bacterium
GGACGGCAACCATTCCGAAGGACAACCGGTATGAGCACGGGCCCGCGCAGCGGGCGGAAAGTGCGAATACCGGTTAGCGTGGCGGGAGTGCGAAGCACGAAGCCACGCGGGGACTTATATAGTATGGTTGTGCCAAACTTGGCATGTAGGTTTACATTATTCCATTATAACGCTAATGCAGTAAAAAAACAGTATTAATGATACAAAAAGGGGATTACTGGTCTAAAAATGGTCTAAAAAATATTCAGCTTTCTTTTTCCTGTGGCGATAACTCTTCTCCCAAAACGGCTTTGACGGCATCTTCCCTGGTCGTCCCTCCCCTGAAAGCCCTGAGCCACAAGGCAAAAGCCTCCATGTCGGGGACATGGCGATATGTCACGGAATACAGTTCACTGATAAAGTCGAAATCCGACAAAAGTGTCCATTCGCACTCATTGCCGAGGAAGAACTTCATCGCAGCTCTTGAGGCTGGGTAACCTCCTGCTATAAGACGTCCCCAGGTTTCCAGCTCAGCGTCAGTAGCCCGCCTGTGCAGCACCTGCCTGTACAGGCTGTTCACATAAGCCGTAATATCCGGCATCCTGTCGATGTATTCGTCAGAATAATATGATCCTGCTTTTATCCCAAGCTTCTCGCAAAAAGCCTTCATCTCCGGCGAGTTGAGAAAGCCTTCCAATATCTTCTTCCTCGTACATCCCATATTCAGGACATTCATCCATTCATCCAGCTCTGCCTTTTCCGGGCTGCGTTGGAAAATGATATCGTAAAGCGCCGTTATGTATTCCCTGCTGCTGAGGGGATTTTCCTGAAATTCAGTGCTGAAGAAGAAACCATATATAGCCTCAGAGGCGGTTCCATTGCCGTTGGCCAAGACATCGACCCACTCATCAAGCCCCTCTTTCTCCGCCTCCCTTCCAAGGAAAGACTTATACAGGCGCTTTACAAATACCCTGACAGCTTCCTCATCTGATATGCCTGACAGTTGGGCTGACGTGCCGGAAGGGTTTTCTGTGCCGGAGTTATTCTCAGCTGTTCCGAAATCTTTTTCTGTGCCGGAGCTATTCTCAGCTGTTCCGAATTCTTTTTCAGACATGGCAGAATAGTCCTCATCTGTGTCAGGGAGATTCCCCTCTGGCCTTGGACTGAAGCTTGCGAAAGCCGCCTCATATTTCGCCGGAAACAGGCTCCAATCCGACAATATGATGATTTTTATATTCTCCGGAAGGTTCTCGAAGATGACCTTCAGCATTAAAGAGTGCAGTCCATTCACAAAAGCCATGCTCCCTGAAGTGTTTTTTTCAACAGGAGCGCTCTCATCAGCAGACATATTTGCGTCGATTGATGCTCTTGCATCGGCAGATGATTCTTCATCAGCCTGTGCATTTTCACCGGCACCTTCCTCATATATCACTGCCATGCTTCTTTGAGCATCAACCGGATAAGCTTCATTGACATAGGCACATATTCGCGACACCAGCTGTCCATAGTTCCCTTCTTCGATAAGCGCCGACGACCCGGCCTCGCCGCTTTTCGCATATTCGCCAGACAAGCCAACGCAAGGAACGATCACGATAGTCTGAGCGTTTTCGGCAAAAGTTCTGAATGAGAGTTTATCCAGAAGCACATTCCCCGGTTCTGTGTAATCGCCAAAAAGATAAACGACAGGGGAAAGCTTTCCGCTGTATTTCACAGAATCAGGGATGAACGCTATGCATTCATATATAACACCGTCGAGATCGAGTGAAAAAACATCACAGTCTCTGTTTATGTCCATCCTCCTCTGAAGTGCTTTTTCCCCATTCAGGAAATATGAGCCCCTCGTCAGTTTCCTCAGAACGGATTCATGTCCCTTGATGACAGCTCCTTTGATAAACTCCTCAGTGCAATCCGTAAATACGCTTATCGGTATCTCCAGCCCGACATTCGACGGTATGATGACCTCTGGTCTGCCGGTGTAGGTTCTCACATGGCAGCTCTTAGACTGGCTGTCAAGCACAAGCTCCGCATGGCAGGCATCTATCCAATATTTTGCAACCGCCTCAGTCCTTTCATTATCAGCAGCTTTCCCCTCACCGACAGCATCTGTACTCTCTGCAGCCGTCTCATCGTAAAGGAGGACAGGGACTGCTCTTCCTGCCAAGGGCGCTCCGCCTGTCTTACCATCTGCCTGGGCTGCCATCCGGCTCATATATTTTTCGCTGATGTCAAAGGCTCTGATAAAAGACGCTCCTATGACCATATCCGGATGAGCCATGGCGTACATCTGAAGAGCCGTACCTCCGGCATCATAACCAACCAGGTAGCAGCATCCATAGGAGCTGAATGCTTTATCGTCCGTAAATGCAGAAAGCGCTGCCTCAATATATCTCAATTCATTATCAGAACGACCCCAATCATTCTTTTCCGGTTCCAGCATAAGCAGACCTTCGCCATACTTATCCGAAAATGCTTTCCAGCCATTTTCTTCTATAAAAGTCTCTGCGTCCACGCCCTTAGGCGGTGCTATGACAGTAAAGTACGCTCCCCTGAATGCCCCCTCCGGTAAATAAAACCTGACAGTCCTGGTTACGCCCTCTACCTTGACAGTCTGTGTAAAAAAACCGGTGTTTTCCTGTCTGGCTGAAGAGACATTGCCTTCTGCGCCGGCTGACGGACTATCCGCATCCCGCGCGTCCGCCGCCATATTTGCTCCAGCTGCCCTGGCTGCCGCACTGCCTGTCCTCACTCCCGCAGGAGCAGCGGTGACAGAGCTGACCTGGCACAGCAACATAGCCGAAGCCAGAGCTGCGGCCGCGATCCTGCTATATTTTGTCTTCCTTATCAGAGCCTTGTCTGACATATTTTTCTCCTGTTAAATAGAATCCACTCAGCCCAACGGTATCTCGACCACCTCAGCCATCTTTATGAGGCAATGCTCGATCTGGTCTGAGATCTCACTTACCATCCTGTCAGTGATGGCCTCGGTCTTCTCGCTGTCAAGATTGCTGAAGAAATCATCCTTTACGTCCTTCCCGAGACTCTGTATCCTGCTCCGGAAGGCGTTTCTGGGAACCAGCTTGCGCACTACCTTTGGAAGATCTGCCTTCAGCATGGCTTCCTGCATCTTGTCCTTGCCAAGGAAGAGCACCAAAAGCGAGACTGCGGCTCCCGCGATCATTCCTGATGGTCCGCCTGAGAGCAAGGCTATCTCGCTCCCGCCGCAGACCAGTCCTATCAATATCGATACGATGGAATCTATCATCCATGTGATCTCTTCAACGGCAAATACATTTTTCGCTTCAAGGCGTATATCGATATCCGATGCCGAAAAGTATGAGTTCAGGCTTAACGCGGTGAAGGGTACGTTGTGGCGAATGCATATCGGCAGCGTATAGTCCTCAAGCCTGTCGGCTATGGGCTTCATCCATGAAGCTATCTGACGGTGAAGTATGGTCCGGGCTTCCTCGGAGTGAAGATATGCTTCTATAGCCTTTTCCATCTTCGCGTCGGTGTCCTCAAGCCTTTTTATCTCTCCGGAGCGCCACCTCTCAAAAACCGGCAATGCGGCATGCTCCCTCGTCGTCTATCCTTCCGCTCCACGCAAGGCCTCTTGACACCGAGAACTCAGGCTCTGAGCCCGTTATGACGACCGCGTCGGGAAATACAGCCTGGCACCAATCCCTCACCGCCTCCAGCTTCGATACTCCTCCGGTCAGGAAAAGCAGCTCGGGCTGTTTACTGGTTATATTGTCCCTGACCTCCATCAGGCTTTTCTCAAAGACATCATGGAAAGAACGGCCACGCAGCTTATCTATCCTCTTATTAATGAGGCGGTTAGCCATCACTTCATCCATCCTCAGCGTCAGTCGGAGCGGCTCATCATATCTTATCAGTACAGTCTGCTCGCAGTCATTTTCCTTCCAATAATCCTCATCCGAGAAATACTTCTCCTTCAGGCGGCGGGCGGCGAATTCGCAGTAACTGCGCCAGGGCTCACTCTCCGCGAAGACTTTTCTGAGCTTCGCGGCATCGGGGGACGCGTCAACCGATTCTTCGAGCAGCATCTCGTCCATGAGGCCTCCGCCCAGCATGACCTCGCCCGCCGTCTGCATCTCGACCTCTTTGCCGCTCATGATATAGGCGAAATCTGTGGTCGATGAGCCGATGTCCACCACCAGAACAGGCTTTGACAGTATGTCCACGCCTATCTGGAGATGCTTCGACTGGCATGCGCTGACCAAAGCCGCGCGGGATTCCGATATGATGCGGACGGGAGGATAGCCGGTCTTCTCAAACAGTTCCCTGTATCTCTCGCGGGCGGACATATTCCAGCCGGCTGGACAGCCTATATAAAAGCAGCAGTCATCGTCTTTTATCAGGTCTCCTGACGCGTACAGCTCTCCCAGCACACCGGCGGCAAAGCTTTTCAGGTCAGCAAGGCTTGAGGGGTCAGTCAGGAACCTGCTTTTGAACCGCAGCCTCCTCTTCATCGCCCCGGCGTTGTAACAGGCTTTTTCACCTATGATGAGCTCACCGTTCCTAAGAGACGCATATGCTGTAACAAAACTCTTTTCACCATTCACGGCCAGCACCTCCGGCACGTTCTGGTCCTTCTTCTCAAGTCTCGACACCGCGCTCTCCGCGTCACCCAGGTCAAATCCATAGAATCGATTCATAGAACCTCCTCTGCAGCCAATCCCCGCCTGAGCACGATGCCGCCGCTTACAAGAGCCGGCCTCAGTGTTCCGGTTTTTTTCGATGGCATGATATCAAAATCATCGGCAGTGTCTTCTCTGTAATCGAGCAGCTCCACGCCCCTGGTATGAAGGTAATGCCGCAGACCTCGCAGCTTATCCAGCGCAAAAGCTCCATCCTTGCTGTACAGCGCCTCGAGAAGCTCTGAATACAGTTCTGCCTCGGCATCTGTCAACAGGCTGCCGCCGCTGTAGGCTGCGGGCTGTTCCCATTTATCCGCCGCCAGGTTCTCCTCTATATTCTTGTCAACTACCATCATTACAGAACGGTACAGGCGGAAAATGCGCGAGGGATCCACATGATTTTCGGTTTTCTGCCTGCGTCCGGCCGCGTCGGCCGAGCCTTTTCGCCTGATGCCAAGTCCGGCCAGAAAGAGACAGATACCTTCGATTGCGGCGGCCGCAAGCTTAAGCCACATTGAAAATGAATTATTAACCCCTTCACCTGATACAAATATAGTAAGAGCGATGGCAGCAAATGCCAGAATTCCCACGGCAAGCAGTATATAAGGCTTTGATTCCCGCCTTTGCGTCAGCCCTTTGTCCGCGTCGGCGGCTTCCCATATCCTCGTCTCACCTATGGTATCCACCATTGGCATGGCCATGCGCACGGCCTGCAGCATGCCCGCCGCGGAATTCCGCTCTCTGTCAGTGATATTGGACTCATTATAACTGATGAGCAGTCGATCCGTCTCTGATTCAAGAAAAGCCGCTGCTTTTTCGGGGATGGGAGAAGCCTCAAGAACGGAGATGAACCTCTCCCTGTCTTTATCCAGCAGCTCCGATAGCTTTGTGTGCTTTGACATATAAGATCCTCTTTGAAACATACAGGAAACATAATAAGACAGAGGCAGCCGTAGTTGCAGTCCCCTCAGTCGGCTTGCATACATGATATGCTCCGGGGACAGCCCCGGACGACTGCCTCTATTATGATAATGGTCATATGTATTGAAGTCGTGGTCAACTATTCACATGACCAGACTCTGACGTGTAACAAAATCAGTTCTTTTCCATGATCTCTTTGTGCCAATCCTGAAGTGACTTGATCTCGCCAAGACCTTCCTTCCTGACCTTATATATACCCTCCGCCGCGGCAAATGCTGCCGTCATGGTGGTTATATAAGGTATCCTGGCCTTGATCGACGCCTTGCGCAGATAGCTGTCGTCGTGATGCCCCTGCTTGTCTACAGGTGTGTTGACGATCAGGTCGATCTCTCCGTTGGTGATAAGGTCGAGAATGTTCGGACGACCTTCATAATTCTTGCGGACTCTCTGCACCTCAAGCCCCGCAGCGTCGATGGCGGCACAGGTGCGGTTCGTGGCAAGTATCTTGAAACCGGCTTTCTGGAACAGCCTCGCGAGGGCAGGAGCATCGGGACGATCCTGGGGATTAACCGAGATCAGCACGGTGCCTCCTTCAGGAAGCTCAGCCTTCGCCGCTTCCTCCGCCTTTACGAAAGCTATGCCGGAATCACGGTCAATACCAAGCACTTCACCGGTAGAACGCATCTCCGGACCGAGCACAGGGTCAACCTCAGGGAACATATTAAAGGGGAACACTGCCTCCTTGACTCCGTAATAAGGGATATATTTCTCCTTTAAAGCAGGCACGGGAGACTCACGGCCTGTGATCGATGAGGTTATGATATCAGTTGCGATCGGCACCATCCTGATACCGCAGACCTTAGAGACCAGAGGGACGGTTCTCGATGCCCTGGGATTCGCCTCAAGAACGAACACCTTGCCGTCTTCTATGGCATACTGCATGTTCATAAGTCCTACGACATGCATCTCCTCCGCTATCCGCCTGGTGTATTCGCGGATGGTCTGGAGATTGTCTGCCGTGATGTGCTTCGAAGGAATGATGCAGGCTGAATCGCCGGAATGGATGCCGGCCAGCTCTATATGCTCCATGACGGCGGGAACGAAGGCATGGCTTCCATCTGAGATGGCATCCGCCTCGCACTCAAGCGCATTGTGGAGGAAGCGGTCTATGAGGATCGGACGGTCGGGCGTGACGCCGACAGCTGCCTTCATGTAGTCCGCAATGCTCTCATCATCGTGAACTACTTCCATGCCCCTGCCTCCGAGCACATATGAAGGACGAACCATGACGGGATAGCCTATTCGGCCGGCTATCTCCTTCGCCTCCTCAACAGTCGTGGCCATGCCCGCTTCAGGAATAGGGATGCCGAGCTTGTCCATCATCATGCGGAACTGATCCCTGTCTTCGGCAAGGTCAATGACGGCAGGCGAAGTGCCGAGAATATTGATGCCCTCCTTCTCAAGCTTGGCCGCAAGGTTCAGAGGAGTCTGGCCGCCAAACTGGGCGATGACACCAACAGGCTTCTCCTTGCGGTATATGCTCAGCACATCCTCAAGGGTGAGGGGCTCGAAGTACAGCTTATCAGAGGTATCATAATCCGTTGATACGGTCTCTGGATTGCAGTTGATGATTATGGTCTCGAAGCCCAGCTCCTTGAGGGACTTCGCGGCATGTACACAGCAATAATCGAACTCTATGCCCTGCCCTATACGGTTGGGGCCGCCGCCAAGGATCATGATCTTCGGACGTTCTTCGTTCACTTTATTATTGTCGGGCGCGTTATACGTGGAATAATAGTAGGCGCTGTCCTGAGTGCCGCTGACATGCACGCTGTCCCAGCACTCTGTCACGCCCAGCGCTTCTCTCTTGACTCGGATCTCGTCCTGTGAGATACCAAGGATGTCCGCAAGATAGTGGTCAGAGAAGCCGTCTTTTTTAGCTTTGATAAGAGCCTCATCGGAGGGAAGGCCTCCTGAAAACGCCATCAGCGCCTGCTCTTCCTCCACCAGTTCTTTCATCTGTGTGATGAAATACTTCTTCACATGTGTCAGCTCAAAGATAAGGTCAACAGAAGCTCCTTTTCTGAGAGCCTCATACATGATGAAGTGGCGCTCGGAATTCGGGATGACCAAAAGCTTTATGAGCTCCTCTATGGGAAGCTTATCATAGCCGTTCACATGGCCAAGACCATAACGTCCCTTCTCAAGTGAACGCACCGCTTTCTGAAAAGCCTCCTTATAGGTCTTGCCTATGCTCATGACCTCGCCGACAGCCCTCATCTGCGTGCCCAGCTTGTCCTCTACTCCCTTGAATTTCTCAAAAGCCCATCTGGCAAACTTAACGACCACGTAGTCGCCGTCCGGCACATATTTGTCCAAGGTTCCATATTTGCCGCATGGTATCTCGCTTAGGCTGAGTCCTGTCGCGAGCTTAGCGGATACCAGAGCGATGGGGAAGCCTGTGGCTTTTGAAGCCAGAGCTGAAGAACGCGAGGTCCTGGGGTTGATCTCGATGACAATGACTCGGCCACTCACAGGATCATGGGCGAACTGTACGTTCGTGCCGCCTATGACGCCTATGTGCTCGACTATCTTGTACGCCTGTTCCTGGAGACGGGCCTGAAGCTCTTCTGATATGGTCAGCATAGGAGCCGTACAGAACGAGTCGCCCGTGTGGATGCCGATGGGATCGACATTCTCTATGAAGCAGACAGTGATCATGTTGTTGTCCTTGTCGCGGACCACCTCAAGCTCAAGCTCTTCCCATCCCAGCACCGATTCTTCAACGAGAACCTGATGGATGAGGCTCGCCTGTAGGCCTCTGGCACAGACTGTCTTCAGTTCTTCTTTGTTATATACCAGTCCGCCTCCTGCGCCTCCCATGGTATACGCGGGTCTGAGAACCACGGGATAACCTAAATCATCGGCGATCTTAAGGGCATCCTCCACGCTGTAAGCGACCTCGCTCCTCGCCATCTCGATGCCCAGCATATTCATCGTATTCTTGAATTCCACGCGGTCCTCGCCGCGCTCTATGGCATCGACCTGTACGCCAATGACCTTGACGCCATATTTGTCAAGGATGCCTTCTTTGTAAAGCTCAGAGCAAAGGTTAAGCCCTGACTGTCCGCCCAGGTTAGGAAGCAGCGCGTCCGGCTTCTCCTTCGCAATGATCTGTTCCAGTCTCTTAACATTCAGAGGCTCTATATAGGTTCTGTCAGCCATCTCAGGATCAGTCATGATCGTAGCAGGGTTTGAATTGACCAATACGATCTCATAACCTAACTCTCTGAGCGCCTTGCACGCCTGTGTTCCTGAATAATCGAACTCGCATGCCTGTCCGATGATTATCGGACCTGAACCGATGATCAATATCTTGTGAATATCTGTTCTTTGAGCCATTTGATTTCCCTCCTGACCCATACGGGTCAATATGTAAATCCGTCAAAAACATTATCCGAATCAGTATAATTGATTTGGAGGCAAATGGCAATAATCACTTCGCTGATTCACCATGATGAAGGATGCTCAGCATCCCGAGTCTGTAGCGCAAAATAGTTTACTGTTTTTTATTATAAGGCTTGAACATCTGTCTTTCGAAGCATTTTTGGCAGACTCCGTAGGGGTAGTACCACATAAGCTTTCTCCCGCAGCTGCGGCAGGTCTTCGGCTTCAGTTTCTGGCTCTCCAGAATACCCATGATGGATCTTGATATGGACATCTTGGAATCAAGTACGAAATCAATGTCTTTTTCATGGTCAAAGCGGTCCAGATAGTAGTAAGTAAGGTCATATATTCTGTATGACTCCTCCAGCTCCGGCAAATCATCGGCTGTGAGATCCCCTGACGGCACGCGTGGACAGGTTAACGCAAGGTCTATGTCCCTTCCGGAAAGCTCCGCCCTGAAAAACTGCAGCCACAGCAGCTGAAGCGAGTCAGATTTCTCGTCGAAAGGTATTGTAATAAAGCGGTATATGAGATATTTATCGTCTGTCTCGCGCTCAAGCAGCTCGCACAGGGCGATCTCTCTCTCCAGACCGGCTTTCTTGTAGCCCTCCTGCACAGGTATGTCGTCCCATCTTTTCAATATCTCCGAGAGCGGAGCATCGAGCCCTATAAGTGTCTCCGGGAAGCTCATGACAGCCTCTTCAAGGTCCGGAAGCTTTTCCTCAAGCTTCTTTGCTACATAGCGCCTGTGACCGAATGAATTGCAGAAACCGGCGTCATATATGCCGTATCTGCCGGCCCGGCCCGCGATCTGCTGTATCTCTCCTGCTTTAAGAGGCCTGCGTTCGAAGCCGTCATATTTCTCCGTCTCAAGAAATACCACCCTTCGGGCGGGGAGGTTGAGTCCCATGCCGATGGCATCCGTGGCGACCACTACGTCGGTCTCGCCATTCAGGAACTTCCTTGCCTCCTCATGCCTGACATTATAAGGAAGCGCGCCATAAACTACGCTGCATTTTATGCCCTTTGACTGAAGGTCGGAAGCGCAGGCATGGACATCCTTCTTTGAGAAGACGATAAGCGCGTCTTTTTCTTCTACTGAATCAGGAAACTCAAAATCAGTCTCCTCCATCAGCAGCGGCGTCTGCCTTTCGTGGCGCACGATATCTATCTCATCTCCGCAGTCCTCCACCAGGCGAGTTATCAGCTTCTGGGCATGCGAAGCGGCGCACACATGGACCTCCTTCGCCCTGACTCCCAATATCGCCGATGTCCATGATCCTCCCCTGAAGGGATCCTCTATCATCTGCGCCTCATCGATCACGGCAACCTCATACTCGGCTGCGGGATCCATCATCTCGACAGTGGAGGCCTGATAGACCGCGCCTTCCACATCGATTCTCTCCTCTCCGGTGACAAGGCGGCATGGATAGCCTGAGCTGTTCAGCTTCTCAAACTGTTCATAAGCGAGCAGGCGAAGCGGTCCTAAATAGATACCGCTTGAAGCAGCCTTCATCGCCTCTATCGCCCCATAGGTCTTGCCGGAATTGGTGGGACCTATATGCAGGATGAAGCGTCGTTTCATCTCCCGCGCGAAAGGATACAAGTCTATGTAATTATCCGGGATGGATTTGAGCATATTCTGCCTCAAAAACCGCTCCCTCTCCATGCGCAGACGGACTTCACGCATCTGCTTGGCATAACGCCTGTTCCTGAATACCAGCTTCTCTATCTCTTCTATCGTGAACCTGCGGTTGATATACCGCATGACCTCCGCCTCACCGCCGGAACGGTCTATCCTCACCTTAAGCTCCCGTTCAAGGAAGGTGCTGATGTCGGGATTCGCCAGCATTCGGAGAAGATACTCATCCTGCTCCACATATCTTTCATAAAGCAGGTCGCCCATGGACCGCGACTGCATGTAGTTCAGGGACATGACATAGCCCGGTTCAAGACCGTTCATGTACTGATCCAGATAAGCATCCCAGTTGTCGGCTGACAGCTTCTGCCTCTTGCGCCTCTTTTTTACATTACTGGTCTCATTGGCAAACAGCTCTCCGCTTCGAAAATGCTTCTCGATGTGTGGACAAAGCGACTCGGCAATGCTCTTTGCGTTGTTGACGAACCAGTGCTTCGGTTCGTTGTCGCTGATATGGTCACGAACAGCTGCCTTCAGAAGCCTGCGCCTCAGCTTGCCGAGGCTTATCGTGTCATTGCGCGCTGCATGCCTGTCAACCTCTTCACCGCACAGAAGATAATCCTCCTTGATCTCAGGGCTTTCCATGGCTGCCTGTGGATTATTTAAGAGTATCTGATATGTCGAGTCCCTTGAGAGCAGTGAATCTCTGACGGAATTAAATTCAGACGATTCTTTATACTTCCGTATTTTCTCGATGTTCTTGCCGGATGAAGGGTATTTCTTCCTAACCGCTTCTGTCTCAGCTATCTCGATCCGCTCCCGCAATGCCGCATTGATATAATTCGAGTATCGTAAGTCTGTGTTCATATACGCTCTATCTTTTTCCCCTGTCCATCTTTTCCGACTGCCTGTTTATCGCAGCTGTCCGCTATGCTTCTATTATAATCGTCCACGTCCGTGTTGCAAGTACTATTATAGGCGTAATGCCTGTGTATGTGCGTAATGCCTACATATGTCCTTGAGGCAGCAGCTCTCGCACTTAGGTCTGCGCGCTATGCATACGGCTCGCCCATGCAGAACAAACCGGTGGCAGAGATCGTTGCCTTCCTCAGGAGGTATGATCTTCCACAGCGCTCGCTCTACCTTTGCCGGATCTTTGATATTATCCACCAGTCCAATGAGATTGCTGAGCCTTATACAGTGGGTGTCCGTGACAATAGCAGGCTTTCCGAACACATCTCCCATCACAAGGTTTGCGCTCTTCCGACCCACGCCCGGCAATGAAAGCAGCTCCTCGAAGCTGTCCGGAACCTGACCTCCGTACTTCTCATGGAGCACCTTCATACATTTTGAGATGTCCCTTGCCTTGCTGGGTCCCAGACCGCAAGGCCTGATGATAGCCTCTATGTCAGCGACCTTCGCCTCCGCCAGGCTCGCCACCGTGGGAAACCTTTCATATAGCTTAGGTGTCACTATATCCACTCTCGCGTCAGTGCACTGAGCCGCAAGCCTTACGCTGACCAAAAGCTGCCAAGCCTTTTCATAGTCCAAGGTGCATTTGGCTTCAGGGTATTCAGTTTTCAGTCGCCTTATGACCTCCAGAGCAAGATCCCGGCACATCGGTTGATACCTCCTGTCTTATTATGTATCCATGTACACATCCTCAACACGCCTGTGCTGCCACAACGTATGATAGTTATGGCAGCATACAGGCGGTGTAGGTATGCATCCCTATATAGCCACCCGCTTTGGGGGGCAGACTTTCAATGTATAATATGTAACTATCCGGCACGCCAGAACCGTGATACCACTCATCCCCCGCTGGGGAGCGGTCAGCTAAAACGGCGTATATAAGCTGTACCCGAACAGTGCGCGTCCCTCGTTGAAAGGGCGGCCAGAGGCGCTGAATAATTACTAAAATGTTATGAAAAAAACATGTCGGCTTTAGTTCTATTTGACGGTAATTTCATAACATTTAGTTAACAATATTTATATTATTATGTTCGTCTTTAATTATATTAAGCGTTATGCAAATATTGATTAATTTTTGTAATTAATAAAGAAAAAGCTTTTTAAAGGTATTGACATATTTGTAATATTTTGGTAAAACATACGCGTAAGACGAAGAGAACAAAAGGAACTCCAAAAGAAAACTCCGAGAGGAGTTTTAAGACGAACAAGGAGGGTACATTGATTTCTAAAAAAATAGCTACGGTTGCTTTGACAGCCACATTGGCCTGTTCGCTGTGCGCACCACTTGCCACTCCGATACAGGCAGCACAGAGTGAGGTCAGGGGAATACGGGCTGCCGCAGTGATGAGCCTGAACAGTATCTCCGATCCGGTCGAGGCATTCATCACTGATCTCTACACGAACCTGCTGAACAGGAATCCTGACAGCAAAGGTTTGATCAGCTGGAAAACTTCACTAAAGAACGGACAGAATAACGCAGCATCCATAGTCGTCGGTTTCGTAAAAAGCCGTGAGTTCCAGAGCAGGTCCTTGTCCATGTCGGATTATATATCCGTCCTTTTCAAGGCGATTCTTGGAAGGAGAGCATCTGAAGGCGACATCGATGCGTGGAGAGAAGCCATCTACAATGGCGCATCCAGGATGAAGGTCCTGGAAGGCCTGCTGGGATCTCGTGAATTCAACAGCCTGTGCAGTAAGTACGGCATCCAGCCAGGGAGCTATAAGAGTACTGAATACACCGACGTCAACAGCAAGGTCTCGGGCTTCATCGCCCGTCTCTATCGGCAGTGCCTCGACAGAAAGTATGACGACGAAGGTCTTCTGACCTGGGTTAGAGCAATCGTCAACGGCGAGGCGACAGGCACAGACGCGGCGCGCGGTTTCATGCTTGGTAATGAGATAAACAGCCGCGGACTTAGCAATTCACAATTCATTAATGTCTGCTTCAGGGCTCTTCTTAACAGGGCACCGGATGATGGCGGACGAAGCGCATGGCTCAACAGCCTCAATAACGGCATGTCTCGCGCGGATGTGGTTGAAAGCTTTATATGGTGCGAAGAATTTGCGAACTACTGCAATTCATGCGGCGTCAAGCTTTCACCAAAGCCCGTCCCTCAAAAGGTCAGCAATACCAGGGACGATGATGATGATGACGATGATGGTTGGAGAAGCCTTGGCACATTCAAGATCACTGCATACTGCCCTTGCAGCAAGTGCAACGGCACTAGCTCCGGCATAACTTATTCAGGCACCCGGCTGACAGTCGGGAGAACCGTGGCAGTAAGCAAAAGTGTTATTCCCTTGGGAAGCGTCCTGAAAATTGAAGGAGTCAGCGGAACGAGGGTTGCAGAGGATACAGGCGTTTCCGGACGTACGATTGACCTTCTGGTCAGTTCTCACTCCGGCGCTTATGAGTGGGGCGTACGCTACAGAGAGGTCTGGATCAAAGACTAAATTTCACTTCTCTTTGGCAGCCATATGAGTGGCAGCACATGTAATTCATTTCACTATATCAAACTCCTATCACATGGGCCTCCCGCACAACCGGGAGGCCTTCTCTATGCCCGGATCCATGTAAGGAATTACCCAGGCTTTGTCAGGCGCGAACCGCACTTTGAGACATGTACTGCCATTTCATATGACTATATATAAGATGACGCATCTGTTCAGGATGTGTCTCTTGGTTTACATTGAAGGTCGGCTCCCCGCGAAGCGGGTGGCCATATAGGTATGCATTCATAGCACGCATGTATGCTGCAACGACTTCTACACGTCGTGGCAGCACATGCGTGCTATGAATGTTTACTGTTAAAATGCAGGATGAAGTGCTTGCACTTAGGACATTTTTAACGGTTATCCTGGGGCGGACAAGGCACGCAGCGCCTCTGACCGCCCCACAGTGAGGGATGAGCAGCACACTGAGTCCGGGGTGCTGAATAGTTACGTTCATCTCGCCTGTTCGGCGATGCTATAATAATGATCTGAAATATATCTCCTGATGTAGACGTGTATCTTGTCTGATCTCGACTATAATAATACGACTCTGCCCACGATGGATGTGCTTCTTAATCGATTATAGCATTAACTGCGGATTTTAAAACACTATCTTTGCAATTTTTCTCAAATTCCTTGCGGAAAGTCTCGCCTGCGAGGGCTCCTCTCACGAGTTCACGGTCAAGCTCAGGCAGAATGTCCGCAAGCGGACGGTAGGTGACCTTCTTGACGTCGTCGAGGATGGCCTTATTGCGCTTCTCAGGCACAGCACGTTCCCTGGGATATCCCTGGCCGCTCTCCTCACAGAAAAGCTTCTCGAAGATATACTCCAGATTCAGGTCTCCGCCCCATCCAAAGCCTAAAGCAAACGGTATCGAGATCGCGTTTCCGTCGTTGATCTGGGCAAAGGTATATGCGTCAAGCGGAGTCTCCACATGGCCGCAGATAACCCCCGGGAACGAATTGAGCGCCAGCATGGCTCCTTCTCCAGTGCCGCAGCCGGTGATAACATAATCAACAACGCCGCCGTTCAGGATGACAGCTGCAAGAATACCGTTCTGGACATATGTCAGCTGATCCGCGTCGTCGGCCGAATACATGCCAAAATTCACGACCTCATGACCCATAGGTTCCACAACCTTCTTAAGGGCATTAACAATAATGCTATTCTTCGCCGCCTGGCTGTTCTCATTGATCAAAGCTATTCTCATTGTCTTGTCTCCTATTGAAATGATGCACCACAAGATAGCTGTTAGAATACAGGACGAAGTGCCAGCACTTCGGACGTATAATAACAGTTATCCTGGGGCGGACAAGGAACGCAGCACCTCTGGCCGCCCCACAACGAGGGATGCGCAGCATCCCAAGTCTGTGGTGCTTAATAATCACAATGATATAAACGTAATTGTTATTCAATCAAGCACGTAGTAAGTGAAGGTTCCTTCCGCGAACACCTCGCCTGTGTCACCGATGACCTTGACCCTCAATACTATAACGCTGCCGCCCTCCCGGATCATCTCAGCCCTTCCGACAAGCTCACGCGTGGCATTGTTTGTCAGAAAATGAAAATCGCTGTCGAGAGTCGTGACGTTGTTTGCGTAAAGCCTGGCATTCGAACCGCCCGCGGTGTCCGCCATGGTATATATGAAGCCGCCGTGCACATGCCCGCTGCCATTGAGATGTCCGGGCAGGAGCGTTGCCTTTGCTATCAGCCCTTTCCCTGAAGGATCCCTCTCAACATGTATTCCGCAGGTCTGTGCGAAACGGTTATTGTCATATCTTTTAATAATATCCTCGTGCGTCATTTGCCTGTCTCCTGTAAAACCAGGACCGGATACAGTCTTCCTGTACAAGCCCGCCGCCAGCGGCAAGCTTAATCCGGCCTCTCGCCGGCGTACAGCTGATATCATCTTCTGTATCAGCCCGGCTTAGTGCACAGTTCACCGTCGGAGGCTAATATCAGGCAGTTCTGTTTGCCGTAATAATCATCCTCCTCCTGACATGGTATGAACATAGTCCATTTGAAAAAACGCTGCAGCATCGAACGAAGCTTCTTGCCCCGCATCGCGAAGGGTCCTTTCTGCGCAGTTATTACATTCAAGACATAGATGCCGGTCGGTGACATCCTTTTCTTCACGAGTCTGCAGTGCCCGCTGCCGGCTATCGATTTGTCCCATCTGGAGCCTATATAAGCATCATTCAGTATGATGTCATAGGTTTTTTCATTCTCCGAGAGATATGAATCCCCGTCCATAATGTACAATCCGATTTTTGATTCTATATTATGATCAAGATAAAAAAATCTTCTTGATATGTCTATCATCTCCGGGCAAAGTTCGACAACGTCAAGCCGCTTGTCCGGATATGCACTGACAAAATGCTTTGGATACGACATGGCGCCTCCGCCTATGAGAAGGATATCGGACGAGTCAGGACGCATGAGCATGGCATCGTCAAAATACTTCATGTATTCAAATATCAGGTCATTTCGCTCGTCCGGCTCATTGAACGTGGCTGACTGCATTGCTCCGTCCACATAAAGGAGCCGCGTCATCCTGCCATGGAACATCGAATCGGCCACGATGATCTCACCGTATCCGGAAATATAGGTCTGATACACAAAGCTGTCCACGGCTGCCTCCGGTCATGAGCATTTGATAACTACAGTCTGTCCAAGCCTTCCTGCCAGTCAGCAGGCAGGCTTGACGACTGCCAAGCCTGCCTGTGATGAGTTAAAGAGATATATCAGAACTTTCCGGCATCCGCTGCTTCCTGTACGGAGACGGCAACCGCGACTGTCGCGCCGACCATGGGGTTATTGCCCATACCGATGTAACCCATCATCTCGACGTGGGCGGGAACAGAGCTGGAGCCCGCGAACTGGGCATCGGAATGCATACGGCCAAGAGTATCGGTCATGCCGTAAGAAGCCGGACCTGCGGCCATGTTGTCGGGGTGAAGCGTGCGTCCTGTGCCGCCGCCTGAAGCGACCGAGAAATATTTCTTGCCGGCCTCAACACGTTCCTTCTTGTACGTACCCGCCACGGGGTGCTGGAAACGGGTGGGGTTGGTGGAGTTGCCGGTAATGGAAACATCGACATTCTCCTTCCAAAGGATGGCGACGCCTTCCCTGACATCATTCGCGCCATAGCAGTTGACCTTAGCGCGAGGTCCATCACTGTAAGGAATCTTCTCGATCTCCTTGAGCTCACCGGTGTAATAATCATACTGGGTCTCAACGAAAGTAAAGCCGTTGATACGGGAAATGATCTTTGCGGCGTCTTTTCCAAGACCGTTCAGGATGACGCGGAGGGGCTTCTGGCGGACAAGATTCGCCTTCATGGCGATACCGATAGCACCTTCAGCGGCAGCAAATGACTCATGTCCGGCAAGGAAGGCGAAGCACTCTGTCTCCTCCTCAAGCAGCATCTTGCCCAGGTTGCCATGTCCAAGTCCGACCTTGCGCTGTTCTGCGACTGAGCCGGGAAGACAGAAAGCCTGAAGACCGACACCGATGGCTGCAGCGGCATCCGCGGCCCTGCGGCAGTCAGTCTTGATAGCGATAGCCGCGCCCGCGATATAAGCCCAGCAGGCGTCTTCAAAGCAAATAGGCTGGATGCCCTTAACCATATCATATACATTAAGGCCGGCATCCTTCGTAATCTTCTCAGCCTCTTCGAGAGAGGAAATGCCATACTCGGCCAGAGCTTTGTTGATCTTATCGATTTTTCTTTCGTAACCTTCAAATAAAGCCATCTTCTCTTCCTCCTCTCTTTACTCTTTGCGAGGATCTACGATCCTGACTGCATCATCAACACGGCCGTACTGGCCCTTGGCCTTTTCCCAGGCAGTGTTGGCGTCATCACCCTTCTTGATGAAATCGGTCATCTTGCCAAGATTGACATACTGATAGCCGATGATCTGATCGTCCTTGTCAAGAGCGATACCGGTGACATAGCCTTCTGCCATCTCAAGGTAACGAGGTCCCTTCTTCAGGGTGCCGTACATGGTTCCAACCTGGCTGCGAAGTCCCTTGCCCAGATCCTCAAGGCCGGCTCCGATAGTAAGTCCGCCCTCAGAGAACGCGCTCTGAGTACGGCCATAAACGATCTGCAGGAACAGTTCGCGCATGGCGGTGTTGATAGCGTCGCAGACAAGGTCAGTATTGAGAGCTTCAAGGATGGTAAGTCCGGGAAGGATCTCCGATGCCATAGCGGCGGAATGAGTCATGCCCGAGCAGCCGATGGTCTCAACAAGAGCTTCCTGAATGATGCCGTCCTTGACATTGAGTGTCAGCTTGCAGGTTCCCTGCTGGGGAGCGCACCAGCCGATACCGTGAGTCAGTCCGGATATGTCCTTGACTTCCTTTGCCTGAACCCATTTCCCCTCCTCAGGGATAGGAGCTGCGCCGTGATGTACGCCCTGGGCGACAGGACACATCATTTCGACTTCCTTTGTGTAAATCATTGAGGTATACCTCCTGTAAAAATGTTACATGTATTTAAGACAATTTATCTCTTGATAAGCAGGGAATGACCCGTCATCTCCGGCGGCTGAGGCAGCCCCATGAGCTCAAGAAGCGTGGGCGCTACGTCACAAAGAGCGCCGCCCTCCGCAAGTCCATATGAAGGATCCGCGTTGATCAGCAAGAACGGAACAGGGTTGTTCGTGTGCGCGGTAAAAGGCTCACCCGTCTTCTCATCGACCATGAGCTCCGCGTTCCCGTGGTCGGCAAGCAGGAACATCTGGCTGCCGGTCTCCTTGAGAGCTTCGACTGTCTTTCCGACACAGGTATCCACCGTCTCGCAGGCGAGGATAGCGGCCTCAAGGCTTCCGGTATGACCGACCATGTCAGGATTCGCGTAGTTGATGATGATGAGGTCATACTCACCGCCTTTAATGGCGGCGACAAGCTTCTCGCAAACCTCAGGCGCGCTCATCTCAGGCTGAAGGTCATACGTCGCGACCCTGGGCGAAGGAACAAGGATCCTGTCTTCATTGGGATTGGGCTTCTCCACTCCGCCGTTGAAGAAAAACGTGACGTGAGCATATTTCTCTGTCTCGGCAAGACGGAGCTGCTTCAGTCCAAGGCTCGAGATGTACTCGCCCAGGGTATTCTTCATGGTCTCGGGAGGATATGCTACCAACGTATGGGCTATGGTGGGATCATATTCGGTAAAGCACACATAGACAAGATCCTTTACCTTCTCCCTCTCAAAGCCGGCAAAATCATCATCGAGGATAGCGCGGCTGATCTCCCTCGCCCTGTCGGGGCGGAAATTGAAGAAGACGACCGAATCTCCGTCAGAGATCCTGGGCAGAGGCTCGCCGTTCGCATCTGTAATGACGGCAGGAACCACGAATTCATCTGTAGTGCCCGCTTCATATGAAGCCTCGACAACCTCAACCGCGTCTTCTCCAAGCTGGCCGACGCCGAGTGTGAGGGCTTCATACGCCTTCCTGACGCGTTCCCAGCGCTTGTCGCGGTCCATGGCATAATAACGGCCGGACACAGTGCCGATCTTGCCGACACCTATCTCCTCCATCTTCTCCTTAAGCTTCCTGATATAACCCGCACCTGAAGTGGGAGGGGTGTCCCTTCCGTCAAGGAAGCAGTGGACAAATACCTTCTCAAGCCCCTGCTCTTTAGCGAGGCGAAGCAGGGCATACAGATGGGTCTCATGGCTGTGTACGCCTCCGTCTGAGAGAAGTCCCATGAAATGTATGGAGGTGCCCTTTTCCCTGGCATTGGCACACGCCGCGAGCAACGCCTTGTTCTTGAAGAACGAACCGTCTTCGATCTCCTTGGTGATCAAGGTAAGATCCTGATATACGATCCTTCCGGCGCCCATGTTCAGATGTCCGACCTCGGAGTTGCCCATCTGCCCATCCGGAAGACCAACATAAAGGCCGCTGGCATTCCCCTTGACAAACGGATACTCAGCCATCAAGCGGTCAAGGTTGGGAGTCCTTGCCATCGCGACGGCGTTGTTCTCTTTGTTCTCTCTGAGTCCAAAGCCGTCCATTATCATCAAAACTGTGGTTTTTTTCTTATTTGTATTCATGTATTTTCTCCACAGAAATGTATTATCTTAGCGTATATCTATGAATCAGGCATTAACAGCCCGGAAGCTAAACTATCGCTGTCAAGACTCATGCCTCGGCTATAGATGGCTCAAGCCTCTTCAGCCAGCGATGGCTTAAACTTCCTTGGCTATCGATGTCTTAATCCTCCGTACCTATCGATAGCTCAAGCCTTAGCGATAACTTCGAACTCAGGCTTCAGGCTGGCTCCGCCGACAAGGCCGCCGTCAATATCGGGCTGGGCGAAAAGCTCCGCGGCATTGCCCGGATTAACGCTGCCGCCGTAGAGAATACGGACTGCCTCCGCAGTATCCTTGCCATAAAGCTCCTCAACGAGGACACGGATAGCGCCGCAGACCTCCTGCGCCTGCTCAGTGGTAGCCGTCTTGCCGGTGCCTATAGCCCAGATGGGTTCATAAGCGATGACGCTTCCAGCGACCTGCTGAGCGGTAACGCCCTGAAGAGCGATCTTGATCTGCATGCGGATCCAATCAACGGTGATGCCCTGCTCGCGCTGCTCAAGTGATTCGCCGCAGCAGATAACAGGGACAAGGCCTGCCTCAAGAGCCTTGAGCACCTTCTTGTTGATCATCTGATTGCACTCGCCGAAGATATCACGACGCTCAGAATGTCCGATGATCACGTGGGTGGCTCCGGCGTCAACGATCATCTTTGCGGAAATCTCACCGGTAAAAGCGCCCTTATCCTCAAAGTACATGTTCTCAGCGCCGATCTCAATATTGCTTCCCTTGGCCGCCTCAACAGCGGGCACTATATCGATAGCAGGGACACAAAAAAGAACCTCTGACTCGGTATCCGCGACTAAAGGCTTCATCTGCTCGATAAATGCCCTGGTCTCCGAGGGAGTCTTGTTCATCTTCCAGTTTCCAGCAGCCAGTTTTCTTCTGGACATGATAATCATTCCTTTCTAAAGACGGCTCCTCCACACATGTGGGGGAGCCGCCAGATTAATAATACCAGTGTAAATTATTTGTCGTCGGCAGCCGCCACTCCGGGAAGCTCCTTGCCCTCAAGGAACTCGAGGGAAGCACCGCCGCCGGTAGAAATGTGTGTCATCTTGTCAGCATAACCGAGCTGATTGACAGCAGCAGCAGAATCACCGCCGCCGATGATCGTCGTGGCACCGTCAAGGCCAGCAAGTACTTCCGCTATAGCTATAGTGCCCTTAGCGAAATTCGGCATCTCGAAAACACCCATGGGACCGTTCCAGACAACTGTCTTGGCATCAGCAAGGGCATCCGCGAAAAGCTTGCAGGTAGCCGGTCCGATATCAAGGCCCATCTCATCTGCCTGAATGTCACCATTCTCAGCGATGCGTGAAGGCGCGTCGTTGTTGAACTCCTTGGTGACGACCGTATCAACAGGAATGAGGAGCTTCACGCCCTTCTCCTGAGCCTTCTCGATCATCTCCTTGGCATAGTCAAGATAATCAGCCTCGAGAAGAGACTTGCCGACTTCCTGTCCGAGAGCCTTCATGAAGGTGTAGGCCATGCCGCCGCCGATGATAAGAGTATCAACCTTGTCAAGCAGGTTCTGGATGACAGAGATCTTGCTGGAAACCTTCGATCCGCCGAGGACGGCTACGAAAGGCCTCTGGGGGTCGTTGACAGCGTTGCCGAGGAAATCGATCTCTTTCTGCATCAGGTAACCGACAGCGTTCGTATCGCAGAACTTGGTCACTCCTACGTTCGAGCAATGAGAACGATGAGCCGTTCCGAAAGCATCGTTGACGAAGATGCCGTCAGTCAGGGAAGCAAGATCCTTGCTGAAGGCTTCGCCGCACTTTGATTCCTCAGAGCGATAGCGAGTGTTCTCGATGAGCATCACATCGCCGTCCTTGAGGTTCGCGGCTGCTGCGCGGGCGTTCTCTCCTACTACTTCATCGTCAGCAGCGAAAACGACATCTTTGCCAAGAAGCTCAGAAAGCCTTGCCGCCACGGGAGCGAGAGAGAAATCATGGTTAGGTCCCTTCGGCTTGCCCAGATGTGAGCAAAGGATGATCCTTCCGCCGTCAGCGACTAACTTCTTAATAGTAGGAAGAGCTGCGACGATACGTGTGTCGTCAGTAATCTTCCCGTCCTTTAACGGTACGTTGAAGTCACAGCGTACAAGAACCTTTTTGCCCTGTACATTGATATCATCAACAGATTTTTTGTTAAGCATCTCTTCCGTCCTCCGGTGATTATTTCAGCTCTGCGAAATACTTGATAGTACGGACCATGTTGGAGGTGAAGGAGTTCTCGTTGTCATACCAGGAAACAACCTGTACCTCGGTGTTGCCGTCGCCGGTAGGAAGAGCCATGGTCTGGGTGGCATCGAACAGAGAGCCATAGGTCATGCCGATAATATCGGAAGAAACGATAGCGTCGGTATTGTAGCCGAAGGACTCGTTTGCGGATGCCTTCATCTTCTCGTTGATCTGATCGACAGTGACTTCACCCTTGACAACAGCGGTAAGGATGGTGGTAGAACCGGTCGGAACCGGAACACGCTGAGCGGAACCGATGAGCTTGCCCTTCAGTTCAGGAACAACAAGACCGATAGCCTTAGCTGCGCCGGTGCTGTTGGGAACGATGTTGACTGCGCCTGCGCGGCCGCGGCGCTTGTCGCCCTTGCGATGAGGGCCGTCAAGGATCATCTGATCGCCGGTGTAAGCGTGAATGGTGCTCATGATACCGGACTGGATGGGAGCCAGCTCGTTGAGAGCCTTCGCCATGGGAGCCAGGCAGTTGGTGGTGCAGGAGGCTGCGGAGATGATGGTATCATCAGCCTTCAGGATCTCGTGGTTGGTGTTGAAAACGACGGTAGGAAGGTCGTTGCCTGCGGGAGCAGAGATGATGACCTTCTTGGCGCCTGCGTCGATGTGAGCCTGTGACTTCGCCTTGGAGGTGTAGAAGCCTGTGCACTCCAGAACAACATCGATATCAAGCTCTCCCCAGGGAAGCTTGCTGGCATCGGGTTCTTTATAGATCTCAATCTCTTCGCCATCGACGATGATGGAATGATCGGTGAAGTCAACCTTATCCTTCTTGGCGTATCCGCCCTGGGAAGAATCATACTTAAGCAGATATGCAAGCATCTCGGGGCTGGTTAGATCGTTGATAGCTACGATATCATAACCGGGAGCCTGGAACATCTGACGGAAAGCAAGACGGCCGATACGCCCAAAACCATTGATTGCAACTTTTACTGCCATGACAGTACCTCCTATAAAATAGAGTTAATTATAAGGCTAATAAATGTATGTTAGCAGAGTAAGTATATCAGTTTCAGACAAAAGGTGCAATAGCTAGATTGACTATTAATGAATTATATTTTATTCTTAAACATATATATATATAGTAAAATGTATCAGAGTGATTAAAATCATACAAAAGAGGATAAACATATGTATTCAGACTATCATCTTCATACAAGTTTTTCAGGAGACTCTGTCACCGATCCCCGCCTTCAGATCGAGAAAGCCATTTCACTTGGGATGGAGGAAATATGCATCACGGACCATCAGGATTTTGATTTTCCCATAGGTGATTCCTGCTTTGTATTTGACACAGACAGATATTTCAAGGTGCTGCGAGAACTGCGGGAGGAATACAGCGGACGGATAAAGCTTCACATAGGAGTTGAAGCCGGTCTGCAGCCTCATCTGGCCGAAGTGCTTGACTGGTATGTGCGCATGTATCCCTTCGATTATGTAATAGGCTCATCGCATCTGTCCAGAGGGATCGACCCCTACGACGAACACTTCTGGGAAGGCATAGATGAGGACGAAGCCATAGAGAGATTTTTTATCGATGAGCGCGACAGCCTTCTTGCCGCTTCATGCTACGATACCGCGGGGCATATAGATTTCGTGCTCCGCACCTGTTCCGCGCCGGGCGAGAAGAAGGCATGGCCTAAGTATTCGGATCTTATCGATGAGATGCTCAGGCACATAATTGAGCACGGTAAGGGAATAGAGTGCAATACGGCAGGCTTCCGTTCCGGACTCGGCTTCCCGAATCCCCATCCGGACATCATCAGGCGCTACCGCGAGCTTGGAGGCGAGATCATCACCATCGGCTCGGACGCGCACGTGCCGGGACATATCGGCTATAACTTTGAACTGATAAAGGATTTGCTTGAGAGCTATGGCTTCAGGTATTATACCGTATTCAGCGGAAGGAAACCGGAGTTTAAGAGATTATAGACATCACAGAAAACATCCATAGCACGCCTGTGCACACACAGCACGCCTGTACACAAATAAAAGATATGCGGCCTGCATACCCTGCTGGCCGCATATCTTTTATACCGTGTCTCATACTGTGTCCGAACGCTCTTAAACGATCAAACGCGCTCAACCTTGCCGGATCTAAGGCAGGAAGTACAAACATACATCCTCTTGTTGCCCTGGGGAGTCTTTACTCTGACTGACTTGACATTCGCCTTCCAAACCTTGTTAGATCTTCTATGGGAATGGCTCACCATGTTGCCAAAGTATGCGCCTTTTCCGCAAATAGCACACTTAGCCATCTTCGCACCTCCTTGCCGAATAAACATAATATAGTCCTTACGCAGAACTTTTCTTATGTTATCACTATTCAATTTAAAATGCAAGAACTTTGTGAAAAAGATTTCTGCGTAATGTCGAAGCTTGTCAGAGCTTGTCGGAGCTTCAACGATTAATCATAATGTACTATCCTTAGTCTGATATTAACAGCATTGCTTATGTTTATAGGTTATTATGTGGTTAAAAAGTCTTTGAATAACTTATTGTTCTTGTTGATTTGAGGAACAGATATACGTTATAATATTCTCTGTTTTCTATGCATTACTTTAGAAATCGGCCCCCTGCGAAGCAGGGTGGCCATATAGGTATGCATTCATACACGCATGTATGCTGCAACGACTTCTACACGTCGTGGCAGCACATGCGTGCTATGCGTGCTATGAATGTTTACAATGAAACCTTCGAATTCAGGTCATTTTTATTAAGAGGTATCACCATGAAATATGATCTTATAATCGTAGGCGCGGGTCCTGCCGGTATCTTCACAGCCCTTGAACTGCTCCGCAAGGGCCAACAGCTCAAGACTCTTATCATAGAGAAGGGACACTCCATCGAGAGACGTCGCTGTCCGAAGACAGTCACGCAGAAGTGCATTAATTGCAAACCCTACTGCGCCATCACGACAGGTTTCTCTGGAGCCGGTGCTTTCTCCGACGGAAAGCTCTCATTGTCCTATGAGGTCGGCGGCGATTTCCCCATGCTCATCGGCGAGGACAAGGCACAGGCACTCATCGACTATACCGACAAGATTTATCTTGATTTCGGTGCTGACACACATATTGAAGGCTTAGATAACCCGGAAGAAAAGGCAAAAATCAGGAAAAATGCCATCAAGGCAGGCCTCAAGCTGGTGGACTGCCCTATAAGGCATCTTGGAACCGAGAAAGCGCAGGAGCTGTACTACTCCATAGAGCAGTATCTCTTAAGCCACGGAACCGAGATCCTGTTCGACAGCGAGTGCAGCAACATCCTGATCGAGGATGGGATCTGCAAAGGCGTCCTTGTCTCTGATGCTGAAGAATCCGGAGCCTCACGCACCATTCTTGCCGACAGGGTCGTCATCGCAACAGGCCGCAGGGGTGCTGACTGGCTTGACCGAATCTGCACAGAACACGGAATCAGCCATGAACCCGGAACCGTTGATATCGGTGTACGCGTAGAAGTCCGCAACGAAATCATGGAGGAGGTTAATAAGGTTCTGTACGAGTCAAAGCTCATCGGCTATCCGAAGCCCTTCAAGAACAAGGTGCGGACATTCTGCCAGAATCCAGGCGGCTTCGTGAGCCAGGAAAATTATGACAACGACCTCGCTGTGGTGAACGGACATTCCTACAAGCAGACGAAGTCCAACAACACGAATCTGGCCATCCTCTGCTCTCACAACTTCAAGAGTCCTTTCAACCAGCCGATAGCCTACGCGCAGAAGGTCGGCGAGCTGGCAAATATGCTAGGAGCCGGTCACATCCTCGTTCAGCGATATGGGGACATACTTGACGGCAAGCGCACCTGGCCGAATGAGCTTTCGCTGTCGAACGTCCGCCCCACGCTCCCCGATGCCGAGGCCGGAGACATAACAGCGGCTCTTCCTTATCGCTCCATGACCAATATCATCAACTTCATCTCCGCCATGGATGAGGTCGTTCCCGGCTTCGCCTCCGAGGAAACTCTTCTGTACGCGCCGGAGCTGAAGTTCTACTCAAACCGCGTCAGCATGGACGAAGAGCTGAACACCAGCGTAAAGGGACTCCACTGCCTTGGCGATTCCAGCGGATGGACGAGAGGGCTTATGATGGCATCCGTGATGGGCGTTCACATGGCGCACTGCATTGAAAAGGAAATACAATAAGTTTATTGTTATAAGCTCACATAGTACGAAAAGAATGAGCAGAATGTGCTTCGCCAAAACTCACCAAAATTCGTTTTGTGCCAAGCGCATTCTGCTCAATTAATTTACAATATAGAATTATACGATTGTTGTCAAATAAAAACGCGACTATCTATAACAATCAGGATATAAAAAACCGATCAAAATTCAAGCTTTCGATCTCTCGTTTTCACAATATTCAGAGATTACAGCTCCTCGTATTCATCAAAAGCGTGATCCATGGCATCCTGAACCTCGGGATCAACGGGTTCTTCGTTCTTCTTTCCTGAGAACCTCTCTACGATCTCAGGTACCATGTCGAGAATCTTGTTTACTGAGCTCTGGTTTTTGATGTTGACGAGCCTGGTCACTCCGTCCTTAACCACGATAAGCGCACTGGGGGTCATCTTCGCGGCCATACCGCCGCCGCCGCTGTTGTTCTTTCTCGTCTCATTGAGCGCCGCGCCGGCTCCAACGCCGAAGGTCACATCGACCAAGGGGAGGATCGTCGTGTCATTAACCTCGATCGCCTCTCCGACTACGGTTTTTGATGCCGCAAGGCTGTCCATGCCGCGGATCAAAGAATCGACTACCATATTGATATTATTCTCAGCCATTTTTCCTCCTGCTCCAAGCCGGAGCCTTCTTGTGATTGTCAAACGATTCAGCAATGTAATGCCGCATCAAACGATGCGATAAGGCAAACCAATTGTTCGTTATAAAATACGGTGCAGCAGCTTCATGAAATCCTTGTTCAGATAAAGCTTGAGTCCTGCAACGGCGAACACGATAAGGTACATCCGTCCTGCAGCGTGTATACGGCCGTCAATACGTTGGTCTATGAAATCTCCTTCAACCCTGATGCAGCCATCGTAGAGCGGATAGAGCATGTAAGCTATGGCAAGCACCTTGGCAGTATCCGCCGGATCCTCCAAGCCAACTATGGCTTCTATCTCCAGTTCGCGCGGCCTGACTTGCAGGAGCAAAGTCTTCAGTGTCTTCAGGATCAAAGCGATAAGCTCATCATTTTCCGGATCTCGTATGAAAGAGATCACCGCCTTGATCTTTCCGATTATGTTCCCTATCAAGCCACCGCCGCCGCTGTCTTCTTCGTATTGAGTCGCCGCGCTATCATCACTCCACGACTTATCATCCGCAGGGTCATTGTCACGCTTGTTAGCTTGTTCATTCTCAATGACGATAGCTTCCATGTCCTGGCCGCTCTCACTGAAGACAGCCGCCTCACCATCTTCATCCCTCTTATCATGAGATCCTGAGGCTTCATCCTGACCATTAGTTTCTTTCTTTTGCCCAGATTTTTTTTCAGCCTGTTCCTTCTTGATGCTCCGCCTTTTTTTTCGTTTTCGTTTCCTGCGCTTCTCTTCTTCGTCATTTGTGAACAAAGTGAAGCCCAGGACCTTCAGGCTCATGACCAGCCCTTTTTTCTTCAATTCCGCCCTGAATCTGACTGCGTTCAGAAGCCATGTGACCTTTGCCGACAGCCCCGCTTTTTTATCTATATATGAGGCATCAGCGATGTACCTGATCGGAACAAACAGCACCACCGCGCCGATGAGGATTATCAAGGCGAGCACTATGAGTAAAATGATCCCGATTATCTTCAGTATAAAAAGCAATACGCCAACCAAACGTCAACCGCCCCCTTCCCCTGAAAGGAGCCATCGCAGATACAGCTTCAGATTCGGGACGCCGATCCTTTTCTGTGCCTCATCAACCATCCTGACGACAAGGTCAACCGCCTCCCGCTTCCCCTTGGCTATGCCGACTATAGTAAGCTCCCTGTGCTGATACCAAGGCTGAAGAAGATAATTGGCATGCAGGATATCGAGCTGATCCTCAATATTCGTCGGCAGCACAAGAACATAGATATCCAAAAGCCCCCTGCGGTGCTTGATGCGCCTGACAGTGCGCTTTATGTCTCTTTCCGCGCTCTCGCTGACAAATAATGGATCGAGCCACTTGATCATCAGTTCCCATGCTCCCGTTCATATTCTTCAAGGCAGCTCAGACAAAGCTTCAGAGCCTCTTCGACTGCCTGTCTTCTGATGCTGCCGCGGTCGCCGTCAAATATAAACCTGCGGACCGCCACGTTTCCATAACAATAACAACCTATATACACCAGCCCTACCGGCTTGTCGGCAGTTCCGCCGCCAGGCCCCGCTATACCTGTCGTTGACATGGAGACCTCACAGCCGGCGCTTCTTGCTGCGCCCAGCGCCATCTCCGCGGCGGTCTGTTCGCTTACCGCGCCCCAATTCGCAAGCGTCGCCTCATTCACTCCGAGAATCCTTTGCTTTGCCTCGTTCGAATATGTGACAAGAGACTGGCATAGAATATCAGACGCGCCGGGAAAATCGACTATCGCAGACGCAAGCATCCCCCCGGTACAAGATTCGGCTGCCGTGAGATGGTGACCTTTCCGCGAAAGGACAGAATGCAGCCGTTTCACTATATATATAGTATTATCAGCCATGGAAAATCACCCCTCATCAACACGTTTTTATGCCTTGTCTCCTTGTCTAATGCCTTGTCTCCTTGTCTAATGCCTTGTCTCCTTGTCTGATGCCATGTCTCCTTGTCTGATGCCATGTCTCCCTGTCTAAACCTACATGACCCACATGACACCACCATGAGTATAAGCCCCATGACACGGACTTAGGCAGCGCACGGTACATTTACATGTCGCCAGCCAGCACC
The DNA here is from genome assembly GCA_902770965.1 of uncultured Lachnospiraceae bacterium. GTDB lineage: Bacteria > Bacillota > Clostridia > Lachnospirales > Lachnospiraceae > RUG11623. Next base: position 29,349 of record CACXUY010000020.1, read on the forward strand.
TGCTTGTTCTGGTAAATATATGTCGCGAGTGATATCAGCGTCAGGGCAACCGAAGCTGCAATCAAGATCGTCTCTAACAAGCGGAACCATGCCGCGTCCAGATGAATGAGAAGCATGATGGTCATTGCCATCTGGCAGACGGTCTTCACCTTCCCCCACATGTTGGCTGCGATGACGACCCCCTTATCAACCGCTACAAGGCGGAAGCCGCTTATGACGAACTCACGGCCGATCAGTATGGCGACCACCCATGCGGGGATACGCCCAAGCTCTACAAGGCAGATGGACGCTGCCCCCACCAACAGCTTATCCGCGAGCGGATCCATGAATTTGCCAAAATCAGTGATCAGATTTCGGCTTCTCGCTATCTGGCCGTCAAGGTAATCCGTAAATGAAGCGGCGCAGAATATTATAAGGGCGACGATATCTGCCGCCTTTCCCATAGACGGCTCCAGCGTGAGAAATACGACCATCACCGGAACCATTATCATTCTCAATACAGTCAGCTTATTCGGCAGGTTCATATGTCAATTCTCCTGTTCATTCATATTCAATCTGTCCTGGCCTCATTGATCGATCCTGCTCTATTCCCATCTTAACCGACGCCGGCCTCAGCTGCCAGCTGCGGGGCTGTCAATCATCATCCATGCCGATAACACTTATCAACTCGCCGGTTAAGTCATATTCATCCGCTCCGGTGACCCTCGCCATGATAAAATCTCCGGTGACAAGAGGGCAGTCGCTCTTGATAAATATATATCCATCGACATCCGGGGCATCCCTGTAAGTCCTTCCGACATAGACATCCTCTTCAGGAAGCCGTCCCTCGACCATAACCTTCATGACGCTCCCGACCAATTTCTGAGAACGTTCATATGAGATGCTCTGCTGAATAGACATGAGTTCATCCCTGCGCTGCTCCTTGACCTCCTCTGGTATCTGGCCTGGCATACGCGCTGCTGGAGTGCCTTCTTCCTGTGAGTAGGCAAATACGCCGAGACGGTCGAAACGCATTTCTTCGATGAAATTGATCAGCACCTCATGGTCTTCCTCTGTCTCCTGTGGAAAGCCCGAAATCAACGTCGTCCTGAGCGCGATGCCAGGTATATCACGCCGAAGCCATGCGATGATGCTCCTCAGATCCGCCTGAGAGGTACGTCTACCCATCCTCTTCAGCACAGAATCGCTCGCGTGCTGTATTGGAATATCCAGATAACGGCAGATCTTCTCCTCATCGCGGATTGTATCGACCAGCTCCTGATACATCTCTTCCGGGTAGCAATACTCCACCCGTACCCACTCTACTCCGGATATGGCAGCCAGCTTCTTGAGAAGGACATGAAGCCTTTTCTCTCCATATAAATCAAGTCCATAGACTGTGGTCTCCTGAGCGACCACTATCAATTCCTTAACGCCTTGAGCCGCAAGGTCATTGGCTTCCGCTATAATATCCTCTTCGGGGATGCTGCGATACCGGCCGCGCACACTGGGGATAACGCAGTAAGTGCAATGCTTGCCGCAGCCCTCCGCGATCTTCAGATACGCGAAATGCCCTCCGGTAGTAAGTACTCTTTTCCCCTTAATCTCAGGAAGCCTGTCCAAATCGCAAAAGACAGTATTCTTGATATCCGTCTTGATATCCGTCTTGATATCCTTGCCGGGCATGCCTTTGTCAGTGACCATTTCACCCACTGCTTCATTCATGACGGCATCCACTGTCTTCGCGATGCTGTCATAAGCCGTGGTTCCGACTACTGCATCGACCTCCGGCATCTCGGACAGTATTTCTTCACGATATCTCTGTGCCAGGCAGCCCGTAACTATCAGAGCCTTGCAGTTACCGACATCCTTCTGCTTTGCCATCTCAAGGATGGTATCTATGCTCTCCTCCTTGGCAGGTCCTATGAAGCAGCAGCTGTTTACAATGATGACATCCGCCTCGCTCTCATCATCCGTGAACTCATAAGAGCTTCTCTGAAGGATGCCCATCATATTCTCAGTATCAACAAGATTCTTATCACAGCCCAAAGAGACAAACATTATCTTCATCAGTTCAGGTCTCTCTCATCCTCATCACTGTCTTCATCGTCATCATCAAGACCGTCTTCAGCATCAATATCGTAGCCATCATCCAGCTCGGATTCATCATCGTCGACATCCGTGTCAAAGGATTTATCGTACATCGTAACAAAAGGCATCCTTGCCTCGATATCTGCATCGCTGCTTCCCTCAGAAACAATGTGGATATCACCCTCCGCAAGCTCTTCCACCGCGATACTAAGAGCCTTGCGCTTATCGCAAATATGGTTGAGACGGTCGGAAGCTACGATCTGGCGGGCTCTTTTTGCCGTTCCCATAACGATAGAGTACCTGCTGTGCACGATAGGCTCGCCATCCTCGGAATTCTTGTTAACCGCATTCATAAGCTCTTTGTAAGAAGGATGTATCATGTTATCTCTGTCTCCTTTTCTTTATGTAAAATGATCCTTATTGATTATCAATTTCGTGTTATGGTTCATATATCAAAGCTGCTTGCGGAATTGTTCCGTTCTTAGCGCCTCCGCAGTTCTTCAAGACCTTGAATTCAAATAGTCTCCAGAAGCTTTTCGATATCGCCCTTCAAGGAAAGGGCAAGCCCAATATTTTTTTCTTTATATACAGCGGCCGCAGAAGGATTCTCTATGACCTCACGCAGCTGCTCGGCGCAGACGTCAACGTCATCGTTGATCAGGATACATCTGTACTCCGGGATGAACTCGGTCTCTTCTGCTGCCCGCAAAAGGCGCTTGCGTATAGTCTCAACGTCCTCTGTCCCCCTGCCGCTCAGCCTCCTATACAGCTCCTGTGCCGAAGGCGGGATGATATAGACCAGCAGCGCGTCGGGACATCTCTTCCTCACGTCAAGTGCCCCCTTGACCTCTATGTCCAGCATAGCTCTCTCGCCCCTTGCGAAGCATTCATAAATAGGAACTGCCGGGGTGCCGTAACGGTTGTCCGCATATCTGGCATGCTCAAGAAGCTCATCCCTCTCCTCTAAACCGTCAAACTCCTCATCTGAGATGAAGAGATAATCCACGCCGTGGACTTCCGCCGGCCGCGGCTTTCTGGTCGTGGCGGAGACGGAAAAGAAATATTTGTCGTTATTCTCAAAGAACCTCTTTATGACCGTACCCTTGCCGGCTCCCGAAAAACCCGAAATGACTATCAATCTGACTTCATCTGACATGTATTATTCTCCTGCTATCCTAACAAATACTACTCGCCCGTTATCTCCGCGCATCTTGCCGCTATCGTGTCAGGCAAAAGTGCTGATAAGATGACGTTCCCATTCTCAAGAACGATTATGCCCTTGGTCTTCCTGCCCTGAGTTGCGTCGATGGCGGTACCGTTGTCCTTGCAGGACTGCACCATCCTCTTCGATGGCGCCGAGTCCGGGCGGATGATAGAGACGACCATGTCCGGATTGGCATAGTTCCCATATCCGATATTCACCATCCTACTCAATGTTCTGCACCTGCTCTCTGATCTTCTCGATGACCGTCTTGAGGGAAACAGCAATGCCCGAGATCTCCATATCGTTGCACTTGGAAAGGATCGTATTCGCCTCGCGGTTCATCTCCTGAGCTATAAAATCAAGCTTTCGCCCCGATTGTTCGCCGTCAGACGGCGCGAGGGCTGAACGCATGCTGTTGATATGGCTCTTGAGACGCACTGTCTCCTCGTCCACGCATATCTTGTCCGCAAATACAGCAGTCTCAGTAAGGATCCTGGCATCATCGACAGACACTCCCTCCAGAAGCTCCCTGACCTTTGCCGTGAGCCGCTCTCTGTACTCCTCGACAACGCTGGGCGACCTGTTCTCTATGGCCGCAACCATCTCCTCCATAGCGCATAGCTTCTGCGTGATATCCTCATGAAGTACAGTGCCCTCGAGCGTCCTCTGGGCATTGAACACCTCGCCCGCGCCCCTGATGGCTTTTTCAAGAAGATGCCACAGATTCTCGTCATCCTCGTCGACATTCTCCATGGTCAGGACTTCAGGCATCGAGGCAAGCTTCACAGCTGTCACATCGTTTGGCACGCCCAGCTCTTCGCTGATACGGCGGATATATCCAAGATACCCCTCTGCCAGGGACTGGCTGTAGCAAAGGGCCTTTCCCTGACTGCCCTCGCTCTCGGCTGTGACAAATACGTCAAGCTTGCCTCTGCTGGTATATTCTTTTATAACGCCGCGGGCCTTCACTTCAAACTGCATGAAGCGTCTGGGAAGCCTGATGTTTATATCGAGGTAACGATGGTTGACGGCTTTCATCTCAACTAGTATCTTATTCGCCCCGTCAGAGGCCTCAGCCCTTCCGAAGCCTGTCATGCTTCTTATCATAGAGGTCGCAATCCTTTCACGATTGACATTGCATACAGAGTCTATTATAATCCCTGTGGATTTTCAAGTCAATCAGAAAGGGGTGTATAACCGATGGCCTTAGACGGAATAACAGTGGCAGCCGTCGCCTCACAGCTTAAGGGCAGCATCCTCGGCGGCAGGATCAGCCGCGTGGCGCAGCCTGAAAAAGATGAGCTTCTGATGACCATTAAGACATATGACGGACAATGCCGGCTTCTCATCTCCGCGAACGCGGGCCTCCCTCTCATATATTTAACAGACAAAAACAAACAGTCTCCCGCTGAAGCTCCTGTTTTTCTGATGCTGCTGAGAAAACACATCGGAAACGGCCGCATCATATCGGTGGAGCAGCAGGGGCTTGAGCGCATCATCCGGATCGGTATAGAACATCTTGACGAGATGGGCGACCTGCGCTCCATTTTTCTCGTGATAGAGCTCATGGGGAAGCATTCGAATATCATTCTCGTGGACGAAAATGATACTGTCATCGACAGTATACGCCGGGTGCCCGCGAATGTAAGCTCTGTGCGGGAAGTGCTGCCCGGGCGGGCTTATTTTGTACCTGACAATATACGCAAGCTCGACTCGCTAAAGGTCAGCGAGGAAGAATTCTGCTCCGTGACCTGCAATGCCCCCGCGTCTGTCGCGAAAGCTCTCAGCTCTACCCTCGCCGGTATCAGCCCCATCATGGCCGAGGAGCTGTGCCACCGCTGCGGCATAGACTCGAATTTTCCTATACAGAGCCTGGAAACCGCAGAGCGCGAGCATCTCTTCCACACATTCCGGCGGCTCATGGACGAGACAGCGGAGGGTCATTTCCGGCCGATGATATACTATAAGAACGGCGTTCCCCGCGAGTTCGCGGCCGTTCCCATGACGATATTCTCCGACTGTGAAGGGCATGCGTTTGACAGCATCAGTGAGGCGCTGCGCACCTATTATGAAGAGAAGGAGAACACCTCCCGCATCAGGCAGAAATCATATGACCTTCGCCATGTTATTTCCGTTTCCCTCGACCGCGTCCGCAGGAAATATGACCTGCAGCTTCGGCAGCTCAAGGACACGGAAAAGCGCGACAAATACCGTGTGTACGGCGAGCTCATCCAGACCTATGGGTACAGCTCATATGACGGCTCTGATTCCATGACGGCCGCTGATTTTTATGATGACAATAAAGAGGTCAGGATCCCCATGGATCCTTCTCTTTCTGTGTCCGAGAACGCGCAGAGATATTTTGAGCGGTACGCCAAGCTGAAGCGGACCTACGAAGCTCTGATAACACAGACCAAGGACACTCAAGCAGAACTGTCGCATCTCGAATCTGTCCGGATATCACTTGAGACCGCGCAGGATGAGACTGACCTCGCTGAGATAAAGAGGGAGCTGACCGAAGCGGGTTATATCAGGAAGCATGCAGCTTCAGCTAAAGGCGGACGCAAAGAGAAGGAGAAGACGAAGCGTGGAAAGCCGCTTCACTACCGCTCCAGCGACGGCTATGACATCTATGTGGGCAAGAACAACTATCAGAATGATGAACTTACCTTCCGCTTCGCCTCCGGCGGCGACTGGTGGTTCCACGCAAAAAAGCAGCCCGGCTCACACGTAGTGGTCAAGCTGCCTGATCCATCCATCGATCCGCCCGCTCGCCTCTTCAACGAAGCAGGACAGCTCGCGGCATTTTACTCCGCCGGCAAGGATGCCGACAAGGTCGAGATTGATTATGTGAAAAAACGCGAAGTCAAGAAGCCCTCAGGAGCGAAGCCCGGCTTCGTGGTATATTACACCAACTACTCCATGATCGCCACACCGAGTCTGGAGGGACTCACGCTGGTGGAGGAGTGAAATTATACTCGTTCTGTTCAAAGAAAGGTAACTATTCAGCATCCAGACTCGGGATGCCGCGCATCCCTCATTGCGAGGCGGCTAGGGGCGCTGAATACTTATCAAAATTAATTTTTGCACACTTTGCCTCAGTTATTTCTCAGAGACAGTTTCTCATGTCGGCATAATACCATCGAAGGCATCCTAGAATATGGTCTTCATCGTCTCCTTCAGCGCAACCGCTGCCTTCGAGTGGTATCTGCCCGGCATCATCGCCAGTCCCAGCTCAAGGAAGCTGCCGTCCTCTCCCAGTGAAAGATATTCCGCATTTCTGTAATAGTGTCTGGAGCTGTAGTAAGTAAAGGCAAGCCCAAGACCGTAAGCGCCCATAGACGCAGCCATGAAGGCCGAAAGCTTATCATTGTATGCTTTTGGCTCCATATTGTGAGCCCGAAATATTTTTCTGGCTTCCCTTCCGAGTATCGTGTCCATATCACTGAGAAGGAATTCGAATTGTCCGGCATCACGGATATCGATACAGCGAGGTATCTGGCTCAGGCTGCCGTCCGGAACAGGCTTCGCGTATTGGAGCACCGGATGCCCTTCCCTTGTGATAAGACAGATTTCGTCTCTCATCAAAAACTCCACCTCTCCCCGCAGCGTCTTCGCCGGAAGCACTATCAACGCGAGGTCAAGCTCTCCATTTTGCAGCATCTGCTCCAAAACCATTGAATTTTCCTCGATGATTTTTACCTCGACCTTGGGATACTCCAACCGAAAAGCATTCAATACGGGCGGAAGCAAAAACGATCCGCGGAAAGTACTTATCCCCATGATGACCCGCCCTTGCACAAGCTCCCCTACATCCTGAATCCGATCGCGCACCCTGTGGTATTCCGAGAGCATTTGATAAGCATATTCTATCATCAGCCTTCCTTCCTCAGTAGGGCGAACGCCTGTTGAAGTGCGGACGAATAACCTGCATCCCAATTCGTGTTCCATACCGGTCAGAAACTGGCTCAGGCTGGATTGTGCCATGAAAAGCCGCTGTGCGGCTCCTGAGATACTCCTTTCTTCCGCAATCGCAATCAGATAATTCATCTCTTTAATTTCCATGCCAGACCCCCTTCCGCTGCCTCCTGCTGACAGCGCCCATAGCAGCTCCCTTGATGGCACCTTTAACGGTGTCTTTGACACCACATTCAATAGTGCTTTAACCATCGGTTTTTCCGATATCAAGTATAGCATTTTTCCTCTTTCGGCGATAGCCATTTTCATAGTATATTCTTATCAATCAAACAGACAGCCAAAGCAATTGATTTTGGCATGGATGGTATGCGAAAGGCATGCCAGGAAGGGGGAATACATGACGAAGGTATCTATGAAAGGCGTCTGCGACATGCACGTCCACACAAATCCCGATCTTCGGTTAAGGGCTTACAATGATTTCGAGCTTGCGGAAGCCGGCATCCGTGTCGGAGCCCGCGCGATCGTCATCAAATCGCACCTTGGCTTCACTGTAAACCGCGCGGCCATGGCCAACGAATTCATCCGCCGGATGTACGGCGATGATACCGGTTTTACGATGTATGGCGGCGTGGTCATGAACAAGGTGATCGGCGGCGTGAATCCGGAAGCGGTTGAAAAGGGCCTTAAGCTGGGTGCTAAGGTGATCTGGCTTCCGACTCAGTCCGCAAGACAGCATTTGCTGAAAATGGGCAAGGATCCGGCCGACGGCATCGAACTGGTCCGTGACGGAAAGGTTGTCCCTGAGCTGAAGGATGTATTCTCTCTTATCCGCGACTACGACGTCACCTTGGGAACCGCCCACGTGTCTCCTGAGGAAGCATTCGTTGTGGTGGAAGCAGCCCGTGATGCCGGGGTCAAGAAGATCGTCGTCACTCATCCTGAGTGGTGGATAGTAGGTATGAGCGTTGAGGATCAAGTCCGCATGGTCCGTGATTATGACGTCATCCTGGAACGCTGCTACGCTCAGAACATGGGCGGCGGCGTCTACAAGAGCAATCTTCCTGACAACCTTGATATCATCCGTGAGGTCGGTTACAAAAATGTCATGGTCGATACCGACGGCGGCCAGACAGAGAATCCGCACTGGGAACTGGCTCTGGAGGAATATATGCAGTACCTTTCAGATCACGGAGTCACCGAGGACGAGCTTTACTACATGACCCGCACCATACCTTACCGCCTGCTAGGCATTGAAGACTGACCTGCTCCGGTCAGTTCATAGTGCCATGCGTATTATAAAACATAAACCTTTATAAAGGAGACCTTACCATGCTCAGCATAATGATCATTCTTGCAATCGCAATTGCCATTTTTCTGGGATATAAGACCAAGATCAACACCGGTCTTTTCTGCATCGTCTTCGCATATGTCATCGGATGCTTCGTCATGGGACTGAAGCCGAAGGACATAATAGGCTTCTGGCCGGTAAGTACCATGTTCGTCATCCTGTCCGTCTCTCTTTTCTACAATGTAGCTGCCATAAACGGCACTCTTGAGAAAATGTCCGGCGCCCTGCTGTACGCCTGCCGCTCCTTCCCCGGCTTGCTGCCCTACGCGCTTTTTGCCGTAGCGGTCATCCTCTCGGTCATGGGCGCAACATTTTTCACGGTCCTGGCTTTCCTTGCCCCCATCACCTTGGTGATATGTGAGGAATCTCGCATGGACAAGCTCACCGGCGCCGTGGCCATCAATGCCGGTGCCCTGGCGGGCGGCAATTTCCCCACCTCCAACCTCGGTGTCATCTTCCGCGGTCTGGCGGATAACGCATACGAATCTGCTCCTGAGCTGACCGCCGTTGAGACCTTCGGTATGGAAATGCAGATTTTCCTCTTTGCCATCCTATTCTCACTGATATTGATCACTATTTTCCGTTTCGGCTTCAAGTCAAACCGGAATATCGGAAAAGGAGTAACATTCAAGAAGCCTGAAGCATTTGACAAAAAGCAGAAACAGACACTGACTCTCATGATCGCCATGATGGTCATCGTGCTGATCTTCCCTCTGTTGAATATCCTGATGCCCAGCAGCTCTTCAATCGGCTTTATCAGCGGTAAGATAGATGTGGGCTTAGTGGCCATCATCTTCGCAGTCATCGCGTTCCTGATGAATCTTGCTCCTCAGAAGGAATCCATCGCAAAGATTCCGTGGAACACAATCCTTATGATCGCCGGCGCGGGCATGCTGATAGCTGTTGCCGTAAAGGCCGGCACCATCGAGGCGCTTTCCACATGGATTGGCTCCAATGTCCCCGCTCCGCTTGTACCCATCGCGTTCAGCATCGTTGGCGCTATAATGAGCTTCTTCAGCTCTACCACGGGTGTCGTGGCTCCCGCCCTCTTCCCTCTGATTCCGGGCATCGCCGCATCGGCAGGAATCAATCCCGTCGCCCTTTTTGCCTGCACCGTGCTTGGCGCTCAGTCCAGCGCGATCAGCCCCTTCTCCTCGGGCGGCTCACTGATCATGGGCTCCTGCGGAGATGAGACGGAACGCAATGTCCTGTTCAACCGTCTGCTCATGGTAGCCGTACCGATCAGCGTCATCGCATGTGCCGTTTTCAATTTCGCAGTGGCATTTATCCTGTGAAAAATGCAGGATAGAATAAATTAGTGGAAAGAAGCGTGGGGACAGCCATCATAGGAGCTGTCCCCACGCTTTTGCGTCCGGTATGCGAATCGTCCATTGACATATAAGACAGTATCAGTGCTGTTCAGCGACACCTTAGCCAGATGTTCCCCTGCTGTACTGCACGGCTCTGACAAATATCCTGTACCCTGCCTTTATAGTATAACAAAAGCACATACCTCACTGCTTCATCGTGTGCTCTGTCCTGTTCACCGCGATTATTACGAACACTGCGACTGCGGCTACTAGCGCCGCCATGACCAGCGCGCCCAGGGTGACGCCGCCTGCTGCCATGATCAGTATGCTCGCTCCCGTGAGGGCGTTCACCAGGCCGAGAGCCAGACCCTTGGTTCCCGCCATGAGCCTCGTAGCCGTCCACACTATGACAGGCACGAGCATAGCCGCCGCAAAGATTCCGGCATAAGCGAAGCCCACAGAATGCGTCGCTACGGCAATGATGCTGCATGTGCCGGAAAAGCAAGCTGCTGTCAAAGCCACCTTCTTGACGCCCAGCCTGTCAGAAAAAAGACCTCCCAGAACCTTGCCTGTCATATACAGCACGGAGCCAATCGTCATAGAGGAAAGATCCGTCCCCAGAACCATAGCCTGTCTGATGACAAGCATCGGAAGCAGCAAGGCCGCGATGTAAAGCGCAAGCACGGAGAACAATGTCCTGTGGTCTGTGATGGTCTCAAAGGACAGCCCTGCATTGCCGGAGCGAAACTCCCGCCTGTTAAGCGATGAAATGAATAGATCAAATACTGCCAAAAAGAACAATATCATGGATGGAACCAATGGTTTCATCATGTCATGGTTATGCATCAGGATACCGCAGCAAAAGCCTATCATGTCAGGCGCCAGATACAAAGACAGAAGGCTGAGCTTCTTGTCGGAGGTATTGATCACGTCGAGTCCTGAACCGACGAGAAAAGCAGCTGTGCCTACACCGCAGCAAAAAGCTACGTTGAGCGGATTCCTTAAAAAATAGCTTAAGGAGATGAAGACGCAGCCGGACGAAGCCATCAAGGTATTTCGGTTCACCGCGTCAGCCAAAAAACCCAGCATAGGCTGAAGGCAGTATGCGCAGAGAATGAATACCAGGTACAGCCAAAAAAGCTCGACAAATGAAGCAGCCACCTCCGACATCACAAAGGCTGCAGCGAGCGCGGCGACAAAATGCGTCACAGAAAATATTACAGATACTCCTCTTCCTTTCACGATTCAGCCTCCGTTCACAACAGCTGTTCCTATACTGCCCCTATACTCTGAAGATGAATGATGAACTGCTCGGCAGTCCTGCCGGTCATGCCGCCGTGAGCGATCTCCCATTTGTTCGCCTCAAGCATGAGTTCATCATCAGACATGCTGATGCCTTTTCTTAGCGCCAGCGTCCTGACGATCTGCTGGAAGCTTCTCTTGTCGGGCTTTCCGAAATAGACCGTCACGCCGAACCTGTAAGCGAGAGACAGCTTCTCCTGCACAGTATCCGCCGTGTGAAGCTCATCGTCCGAACGGATCTTGTCAGTATAGTTCTCCCTGATGAGATGGCGGCGGTTTGACGTGGCATATATCAGCACGTTATCCGGCTTCCTCTCCAGTCCGCCCTCTATCACAGCCTTAAGATATTTATAATCAGTCTCAAAATCCTCAAATGAAAGATCGTCCATGTATACGATGAAACGATAGTTCCTGTTCTTTATCTGCCTTATGACCTCCGGAAGGTCTTTTAACTGATGCTTATATAGCTCTATCATCCGAAGACCGCGGCTGTAATACTCGTTCAGCAAAGCTTTGATGCTTGTTGATTTGCCCGTGCCCGCATCACCGAAAAGCAGACAGTTGTTGGCGGGACGGCCGCTTACAAATGCCTCCGTGTTCTCGATGAGCTTCTGCTTCTGCTGTTCATAACCAACCAGATCAGACAGCCTGTTGTCCGCTGTCTTGGTTATCGGATTGATCATAACATGCCCGTCACGGTGCATCACGGAAAATGCCTTGTGCAGGCCGAATTTGCCCACGCCGTATTCTTTATAGAACTTTACCACCGACAGGAAGAATTCCTCGTCGCTTTTTGCCTCTGAGAGGCTGGACGCAAGCCTCACGATACTGTCCCTGACTTCCTGATTAAACACCTGGCCCGCGCCCTCTGCGGAGGAATAGCTGCCTATGAGACTGAATATCCCGGTATGGTACAGGCTGTCGAGAGCTTCCATGTCACAGCCAAAAAGCCTTCTGAATTCAGCGAAATCCATTCTGGCAAAATCATTTATGCTTCCGTCGGCAAATCCTGTTATCTCACAGGCACAGCTGAAGACATTCTCGTTGTTCGCTATCACATGCGACAGGAAACAATTCCAGATATTCCCCGAAAATCCATGAGCCGCCGCCATGGCAACAAGGCTTCCCGCTATATCCTGCCAGTCGTCCTGATACGTACCGCCGGCGAGCCTGCAGATACCATCAAAAAGCTCCCTGTACTTAATATCACGATAAAGCATCAGCTTTGCCATATCCTTCCGCCTCCATATATACCCATTCTGTCCCATAATAGAGATCGCATTATCCGGATCCCATAATCCGAATCCTATTATCCGGATCGTATTATCAAAATCACAATAGTTTATTCCGCGTTCTTTATGTGGATCTCAGGCCGATTTTTGCTTGTCCCGTCATCACACGAGCTTTGCTTTCACATGCAGCACTGCCACTCGCTCCACATAGTTTAATATTATATACTTTGTTCAGCCACTCTGTAAATATCATTCAAAAAAAACCCTTGACAATAATGAAATAAGCAATTATACTGTTCAAGGTTGTTCGATTGGACAGCCCATCAGAATAAGGCGGAGTAGCTCAGTTGGCGAGAGCACGCGGTTCATACCCGCGGTGTCGGGAGTTCAAATCTCTCCTCCGCTACTCACAGACCATCATCCTTATGGGTGGTGGTTTTTTTAAGCCCGCTCCCGGCAAGCATGTCTGTCATGCTGCCGGGGAGGGCTTTATCTTATGACATATGATTTGGTAATAATTCAGCCCCCAAGATAACTGTTAGAATACAGGACGAAATGTTTGCGCTTCGGACGTATTATACAGTTATCTTGGAGCGGACAAGGCACGCAGCGCCTCTGCCGCCCCGCAACGAGGGATGCGCAGCATCCCGAGTCTGGGGTGCTGAACAGCTGCCTATAACCATTATCTGCCCATAACCACTATCTGCCTATAACCATTATCCGCTCGTGCGCCTTACCTTACCTCGTCTCCATATCCCACTTGTCGGTGATCGTGAAGCTGTCATCGGCCATGTATTTCACAGTGCCGTCCTCCGCCCTCTTGTAATGGCTTAGGAATTCATACCAGAACAGCCTTGATTCGGAAGGCGTAGTGGTGTGGATCTTATCGTCGATAACCGTGAACCTCACCATCGGAACGCCGTCCTTGTCCACCCAGACTGCGTGATTGTATCCTGCGGTCTTGTACTGGTAAGGAGTCTCGCGGTTGACGATCTCATTTCTCTCCATCCAGTACTCCATGGTCGAGATCATGGTCGCGCTGCGGTAAGCGCCTCCGTCTTTCGTGCCGACCAGCTGGATGACGGGGACTTTGTATGTGCTCGCCATCGGGTGAAGCGTGGAGACATCCTCGGTCACCTTGTTCAGGACATTGCGGTAACGCCCAGCGCTGATACCGACCGCTGTGATGACATCTGACATCTCACCCGCGATCATGGCGCTGGAGTTGCCCCCGTTGGAATGACCTGTGGCGTAGACCATAGACGCATCGACGTTATAGCGTGAGGAGACATCCTGTATGATCTGTCTCCAGAACGATATATCGTCAGGACGATTCTCATCCCAGCAATCGTTATGTATAGGACGAGCCATGCCGTTGTTCTCAGAATAAGGATAGGCTGTGGGGAAGACCACGATGAAATTGGCTTCCTTCGCGACCTTGAACCACTCAGAGTAGGGAGCGTAAGCTTCCGCGCACTGTCCTGCTCCGTGAAGCGCGATGACCAGCGGAACGGCCTCATCCTGATTGTTCTTCACGTGCTCCGGCACATACTCAAGCCAATACCTGCTGTAACCATCGATAGTCCTCTCTTCTTTTGTTATGCCAAGAGCCTCTGCATCAAAAGCAGGACGAAGGTCATTTCCGGCAAGGGAACGATAGCGCTGGGTCTTGCTCAGGAAGGTCTCCCATGCGATCTCTGTAAATCCGGCATTGTCGTAAGCCATTTCCCCTGTAGTAAGCTGGATCTTTCCAAGAGGATAAGAATTGATATAATCCTCTGTGGAAAGCATAGACTGGTTCTGAACTTTAGTTGAACTTGCCAGCTCGGCGACATAGTAGACAGTCTCATCTACGTCATTGGCCTTTGCCCAGTAGTCATAGTTCTTCTCTACATCCTTATCGAAAACCCTCGCTGCCAGCCATACCGGCACATTCACTTCCGCCACAGTCTTATCCGGATCAGCAGCGGCAGTCTTAGCCATCTTCTCATAATAAGCATCGGGGATGTCTGAACCGTTAAATACAAGCAGGCCTGAGCAGTTATCAGGATTTGCCATCACGTACTGCTGCAGATACTGCCCGCCCTTATCATAACCCACAAAATAGTAGTTCCCGGTATAAGGACTGTAATTTACGGTTCTAGTACCCATGGCAAAAGCAGCTGCCATGTAAGCAAGCTCCTCGCTCTCTTCACCCCAAGAGCCCGAAGGTGTCAGGGCATGAAGCAGAAAATGATACCGATCAGCGAGCGCGACCCAGCCGCTCTTTACAAGGAAGGACTCGGGCAGCTCGCCGTTGGGAATGGCTACAAAGACGCTTGAAGCGCAATGAGGCGTCTGATCCGCAATATAGGTATAAAGCTCGCGGCTGGAGCTGAGCGCGTCGGCATTGACAGCCTCGACAAATAGCCCGGTATAAGGATGATAGTAGATCTTGTCCGGAGTCTTCTCAGCCTGCTTTTTGAAAAGCGCGGTGAACTCCTCCGTGGTAGAGCAAGGAAAAGTCTTGATTGAAGGGCTTTCTTTGATCACATTATATATCTCGGTGCCCGCATCGATTCCATAGCTTTTACAGAGCCGTGCGAATTCGACGGACTTAATGAATCCGTTAACGACATCTTCTGTGGAATTGTCCTCAAGAGCCTTCTTCCAGGAGGCCAGTCCGGATTCGTCCGCCTCGCGGTCCAGGATTGTCTTATATGCTATCCTGACAAAGCTCTCATCGTCTAGACCGCGGGCTTTAAATTCCTCGCTTAACAGGAAGCCTTTGGCAACATCAGCGCCTGTATGAGTCCCTGAGATCAGCGCGCCTGTCCAGTCACTCACACCGGAAGCATCAAAACTCCTGCCAAGAGCCAAGGTGTAAAGCCTTGTCACGAAACGTGTGACGTCGTAGTTGACGTCAGCGGGTTCATCAGACTCATACGATCCCGGCTGTATACCAAGCTTCTCGCAAAGAGCCTTCATCTCACCGGAATTGAGGAAACCTTCCAGAACCTTTTTTCTCGTGCAGCCGTTCTCAAGGACAGAAACCCAGCTCGTAAGCCCGCCCTCATCAGCCTCACGGCCGAATATCGTCTGATAAAGCGCCTTGACAAAATCCTCGTTGCCAAGAGGATTTGTCTTGAACTCCTTAGAATTGACGAAGCCCACGACTGCCTGTGAGCCCGTGGCAGTGCCGTCATTCAGCGCTTTCATCCAGTTCTCAAGACCGGACTGGTCTGCCTCCCTGCCCAGCAGATTCGCATAGAGCCTCTTGACAAAATCCTCGACAGAGGAAGCGTCGCCCACGCTTGCCATAATGGCTTCCCGCTCCTCCAATGCCTGAGCCGCAGGTTGAGCAAAAACAGCCGTGGCGGATGCGGTCATCACCATGGCCATTACTGCGGCGAGGATGCTTGCCGTTGTCCGCCTGATACTTTTCATATTCATCTTACCTCTCCTCCTTCTTTAATGATCGCAGCCATTCACTGCCGCCTTGTCTTCTTTGAAAATCGGATCGCCGAGATCATCTCATCATACGTCTGCGGCGCTCAACCTCCCTGACACGTCTCCTTTCCTTGCTGTAAGTAATGACTATTGCAGTTAAAAGGATTATGACAATAAAGAAACCAAGAGCTATGACAATCAGCCATGCGTCAGTGTTAAGGAAGGACTTCACCAAAGTACCCCTGAGACCCGAAGGAAGGTCTCTTCCATCCACTGAGACAACTGATATCGATGACTCAGCAGGATCCGCGATCGCCACAGGAAGTATGACATTCGCCTTAATGCCAAGAGTACAGTACGTCTTGCCATTCAGTCCGAATGAGATACTGCCTGTCCTCAGAGCGCCCTCACCGGGCACAAGGTCAATCGTCTGCTTTATGTCAGAAAGCTTTGTTGACTCCGGCAGAGTGAGATATTGTACAAACTGGTCCACCTTGTAATCATCCAAAACCGCTTCCCCTAACTGGTCACTGATCTGACGGCTCACTGAATCGTCATCTATGGAAGCTACCAGATTCACCAGCCTGAACTCATTGAAGCCATACTCAAACAATGCCTTGGTATCCTTGTATGATTCCACCCTGGAATCGGCTTTGAGCGTAACAGCCAGAAGCTCCTGTTCGTCCTTTCTGGCATAAGTCACCAAGGTATAGCCAGCCGCCCTTATGTGACCTGTCTTGCCGCAGACAGCATACTCGTAATATTCACCCAGATCAGAGTTGAACATGCCGTGGAGCATCCCGCAGGGTATGCCGCTCTCATAGTATTTCACAGGAGCAGTGCGGTAATTGACCGTCGAATCTATCATAAGGAAGGTGTTATCCTGAAGGCAGCCCCAGAATATCTTAGCCATATCACGCGCCGTGACATAGTGATCTTCATTGTACAAACCGTGAGGATTCGTAAAATGTGAATCCGTCGCGCCGAACTCCTTGGCCTGCGCGTTCATCTTCGCCGCGAACGCCTCTACTGTCCCGGCGTCATGCTCGGCCAGAGCCATGGCCGCTTCATTATTTGACTTGAGCAGCAGCAAATACAGACAGTCTCTGACACTCAGCTTGTCTCCGACGGCGATGTCACCCGATACCGCGTCTGACTCGATCCCGCCGATAGAATTTGAACTGAAGGTAACAGTATCGTTCAGGTCGCAATCCTGAATGACAATATAAGCTGTAAGCACCTTTGTTATACTGGCAGGATATTTTTTCACGTCCGCGTTTTTCTGGAACAAAACTTCGCCCGATGAAACATCAAGCAGCAAGGCAGCTTCGGAATTCAGGTCCGGACCTTCCGGCCACTCGGTAAAATCGCCTGAAATGTCAACAACAGTGTGGTCGTCACGGCCGACTGCCGCGAATACAATAGACGAAACTGGCATGCACAGCAGGATGCAAAGCACCACGCCGAGCCATAGCTTAGCATGATTTTTCAAATACATGATTCCTCCGGAACAATAAAGAATTATAAACAATTATAAATGCGCCCCTGTACGTTCTTGCATTTTCAAAAAAAAACGCTATACTTATATACATAAGTTTTCCCCTAAAGGAGGTACAACATGAGTTACGTATGTGATGTCTGCGGATACACCTATGATCCTGCAGAGGGCGATCCCGACAACGGCATAGCCCCCGGAACCGCTTTCGAAGATATCCCCGATGACTGGGTCTGCCCCGTCTGCGGTGTAGGTAAGGATCAGTTCAGCGAAGCCTGATACTGATCGCCTGCTTCGGATACAATCGAGTGTGTCGTCTATCGGCACACTCTTTTTTTACGCGCAGATCCATACCGGGAATTATCCAGGCTCTGCCGAGCATGGGCTGCGCGGCAAGCCTGGTCTGATCACATCTTCCCTGCTCTATCGGTATGATAACACCGGTCTTACATATCCATCTCCTCAAGAATATACGGCGTGACCTGATACACATAATAATTTAGCCAGTTCGTATACAGAGAATT
Organism: uncultured Lachnospiraceae bacterium; assembly: GCA_902770965.1. GTDB lineage: Bacteria > Bacillota > Clostridia > Lachnospirales > Lachnospiraceae > RUG11623. The sequence goes on from CACXUY010000020.1 coordinate 47,181, forward strand.
CGCATGGAGACGCCATGTAAGCTTCGGCTGATTCTCAGGATCGTCTCCGGGATAGTAATTCTCCGGGATATCCGGATCAAGACCTGCTTCGAGATCCCTGTGATACTCCTTGTCGAGCGTCATCCTGTCATATTCCGGATGGCCGGTCACGAAGATCATGCTGCCCGACCTGTTCTGTATGAGATAAGCGCCTGCTTCATACGACTTCGCCAGCACTATGAGATCATCTATCGCCCATATGCTCTCCAAAGGCACAGTCGTATTGCGGGAATGCGGGACCTTAAAGAAATCATCGAAACCTCTTGTCAGCGGCATCTCCCTGGAGAGCAAGTGATGCTTATAGACACCCGAGAGCTTTCTGGGCAGCAGCACCTTGTCTATCCCATAATGATGATACAGCCCTGCCTGAGCCGCCCAACAGACATGGATGGTCGAAGTCACATGCGTCTTCGTCCAATCCATGATCTCCGCCAGCTCATGCCAGTAGTCAACCTCCTCAAAAGGAAGCATCTCTACCGGCGCGCCGGTTATGATCATCCCGTCAAAGGTTCTGCGGCGTATCTCATCAAAGGTCACGTAAAACTTGTTGAGATGCCATGAACTCGTATTCTTTGAATGATGTGACGCCATGTGCATGAGCGTTATATCAACCTGTAAGGGTGTGTTCGACAAAGCCCTGAAAAGCTGGGTCTCAGTGTCCTGTTTGACCGGCATCAGATTGAGTATGATGATCTGGAGAGGACGGATGTCCTGAGATAAAGCCCTGTCCTCGTCCATGACGAATATATTCTCTTTTTCGAGCTCGCTTCTGGCGGGAAGATCCCGCTGGATCTTAATTGGCATGGACTCTCCTTTCTCCCCTATAAACTGTTGGACGCCCAGTCTCCTCTGCGGTATGAGATGCCGCCTGTGGATATCTGGGCGCCCAAAAGCTTATGCCGTAAACCAAAGACCTGACTCATCCCCACCAGGACAAGCGTCCCTGATCCACGTAATGATAATAACTAACTAACAGATTGTCAAAATGGATATTATAGTTCTACAGACTTGCCCTCGGCATCACCGTTGACAACATAATACGCCTTGCCCTCTTCAGGCTTGACATAGATCTCAAGTGTCTTGATGGCACTTGCCTTGTTGCCCTCTGCCTCGTAAGCTGCAGTGACCTTCTCAGAAAGACCGGACACGACATACTCGCTTCCTGCGTACTGGACATAAACAACTGCGGAAACAGCTTTCTTCCTGCGGGCAGGCTTCTTCTCTTCAACATCCTCAGTCTTGGCAGCTGCTTTCTTTGAGATCTTCTTAACCGTATTCTCGGCGGCGGCAACTATATCAGCAGCTTCCTGTGCAACTTTCTTTTTCCTCTCGGTCATCGTAAATGAACCTCCTGTAAATTATGATCATCTCCCGGACAGGAATAATAGCTGTGGTGGGAATCTGCCCGGCAATATATATATGAGGGACATCTGAATATGTATCATATATATCCAAAAAATGATTATACATCAGCCTTTATTCAAATTCAAGTTTATTTTATTTAACACCAATCATGTCCATTTAAATTCCGTTCAGTTTGATATGAAAGGAAATGAAAACAGCATATTTCCGCCTAATTCCCCGCTCCCTTCACGGCATCCACACGCCTGGTTATGAAGCCCGAAAGCTTCCGCATGTATTCGTCAGCTGTGATGCTCCCCTCAGCTACCATGGTAAGCCCCTTCTCCCAGCTCGCGGTAAGTTCAGGGTTGAGCAAGGACGGGATCGAGGCGTTTACCGTATCGTATATAGCCTCCCCCAGCCTGGTCGGCGTCACGGTCTGCGTCTTTTTTGCGAGGTCAAAGTAGCCTATCGACACAAGCTTTTTCAAGATCTCTGCCCTGGTCGCGGAAGTCCCTATGCCGCTGCCCTTTATCATGGCACGAAGCTCCTCGTCCTCAATAAACTGGCCGGCATTCTCCATCGCAAGGATCAGAGATCCCGATGTGTAGCGCTTGGGCGGAGAAGTGGAGCCTTCCTTTATAGAAAACGACTTCGCCGTCAAAGTGCTGCCCTTCCTGACTCCGGAAAGAAGCTCCACAAGAGCAGGATTGCTGATATCAGCCTCATCGGAGTCGGCGGAGTCGTCTGCCTTCCCCTTCCTTTGCGCAGGCAAGCCCGTGACAGCAAGATAGCCGCTCTCCTTGAGAGCGCGGAAAGAAGCCGTGAAGCACTCATTCCCTATCTTCAGCTCCAGCCTCCTCTTCTCGTAGACAGCCGGAGGATAGAAAACAGAAAGAAACCGCTTCACGATCATGTCATAGATCTTCTTTGAAGCCTCTCCTAGTCCCTTCAGAGCGCCTAGTCCCTGGCCTGTAGGTATCAGGGCATAATGATCCGTGACCTTTGAATCGTCCGTGTAGCGCGTCTTCAGGATCTCTTTATGCCTGCCTTTGCTGAGAATCTCCTCCGCGAAAGCAGCGGCAGGAGCATATCCTTTCAGCCCTCCGATATTCCGCCCTATCTCCTTGGCAACGGCAGACGACAGAACGCGTGCGTCTGTTCTTGGATATGTCACAAGCTTTTTCTCATACAGCTCCTGGATCAGCTTCAGTGTCTCATCGGGGCTTAGCTTCAGTGCCCTTGAAGCGTCGTTCTGTATCTCGGCGAGGTTGTAAAGCAAAGGCGCATATTTCTTTTCAGTCTTTTTCTCAGACAGCATGACCTTGGCAGGAAGCGGAGGCTCACCCAGGCCGGCGACCATTTTCCTGGCATCCTCTTCTTTAAGGAAACCGGTGCCGTTATAAATGGCGGGCGACCCGAACCATGGGCTGCCCTCTGCCGCCTTCCACTGTGCGGAAAACAGCCCCTCTATATCCGCGAAGACCTTGAAGAACGGTGTCTTGACAAAATTCCGAATCTCGCGCTCCCGTCTGACTACCATGCCAAGGGTACAGGTCATGACGCGTCCCACGGAAATCACCGTTTTGTCCCGATTCAGGAATCTGGAGAGGCTGTAGCCGTATTTGAGGGTCAGGAGGCGTGAGAAATTGATCCCCATGAGATAATCCTCCTTGGCCCTCAGATATGCTGATGCCGCAAGATTGTCATAAGCCGACAGGTCTTTTGCCTCGCGTATGCCTCTTTTTATCTCATCTTCAGTCTGCGAGTCTATCCAGACCCTTCTTCGCTCCTTGCCGTTCACGCCCGACATCTGTTCGACCAATCGGTAAATGTATTCGCCTTCTCGTCCCGAGTCCGTACAGACGTATATAGTCGATATATCCGGGCGGTTTAACAGGCCTCGCACGATACCGAACTGCTTCTTCACGCCATCGATGATCTCATAGCGGAAATTGTCCGGTATGAACGGAAGCGTATCCATGCTCCATCGCTTGAGAGAGGGATCATAGGCATCGGGATAGCTCATCGTGACAAGATGACCGACGCACCAGGTGACGACGTAAGCAGCCCCCTCTATGTAACCGTCATGATTTTTAGGAAGTCCGAATGACCGGGATGAATTGCCGTCCTGACCTTCTTTTTGATCCGCCTTGCCGGCTCCGGTCACCTGACCGTCTGTTTGTTCCGCCTGAGCTGCCCTGATCAACTGACCGTTCTTATCGGTTCGTGCCGCTTCGCCGGCAATTCCTACCATATCGGAAGGATATGAATAAGAAGAGCCCAGGACACGGGCAAATTCGCGCGCGACGCTGGGCTTTTCCGCAATAAACAAAACCTTTGACATATGTCAATCCTTATTGGTGATATATCCCTGTTTTACAAGCAGCTCAGCGATGAGTACGGCTCCGCCAGCGGCTCCCCTGAGAGTGTTGTGCGACAATCCCACAAACTTCCAATCATATACGCTGTCCTCGCGAAGACGTCCGGCACAGACGGCCATACCGCCTTCTGTGTCACGATCAAGCTTCGGCTGCGGACGATTGTCCTCTTCAAAATAATGGATGAACTGCCTGGGGGCGCTTGGAAGCTCCAGCTCCTGAGGAAGTCCCCTGAAGTTCGCCCAACGATCCAGAATCTGCTCCTTGGTAGGCTTTTGTTTGAAGGACATGAATACCGATGCCGTATGACCGTTGGAAACCGGAACGCGAAGACACTGCGCAGTGATTACAGGTGTCTCGGCTTTAACGATCCTGCCGTCCTCGATATGCCCCCAAAGGCGTAAAGGCTCCTGCTCGCTCTTCTCCTCTTCGCCGCCGATATAAGGAATTATGTTGTCAATGATCTCAGGCATCTCCTTGAAGGTCTTGCCCGCCCCGCTTATGGCCTGATAGGTGCTCGCCACAACTACGGTAGGCTCAAACTCCTTCAAGGCATGAAGCATGGGCGCATAGCTCTGGATGGAGCAGTTCGGCTTGACCACGATGAAGCCCCTCTTCGTGCCGAGCCTCTTCTTCTGGCTCGCAAGCACCTCAAGGTGCTCAGGATTGATCTCCGGCACTACCATGGGAACATCGGGAGTCCATCGATGGGCACTGTTATTGGAGACAACGGGAGTCTCGGTCTTCGCGTACTCCTCTTCAATCGCTTTTATCTCTTCCTTGCTCATGTTCACGGCTGAGAACACCATGTCTACTTCCTTGGCAACCTCTTCCACATCCGTGATATTCTTGACGATCATGCCCTTGACGCACTCAGGCATAGGGGAGTCCATCTTCCACTTGTCTCCCACAGCTTCTTCATAAGTCTTACCCTCAGAACGTGCGCTTGCCGCAAGAACCTTTATCTCAAAATAAGGATGATCATGCAGAAGCGACACAAAACGCTGACCGACCATGCCCGTCGCGCCAAGAATACCCGCCTTAATCTTCTTATCCATCTTCTTCTCTTCCTTCCTCAGCTTCTGTTAAACTAACGTAACTATGCAGAACCCCGAACTCAGGATGCCGCCTCGCACTCGTTGCGCAGCAGCTTCGTGCTTCGAAGCTTCACCTCATCGTCGGGCTTTCTTGCTTCAACAGACACTTAGAGTGCGCGTCAATACCCGACTTCTGCCCATGATAGCAAAGTGCGGCGAACTTTTCAAGCTCTGTGACGTTTTTAATGAATAATATGTAGGTTAAATCTGGAAAAATGCCTGCCATCTCCTCAGGTTTTATTTTGACAATGAAACCAACTGATGATATCATTGAAAATGATTTTTTCAGAAAGGAGAAAACTATGAGTATCCGGATCGGTATTTTAGGTTATGGCAATCTTGGCCGCGGCGTTGAGAGCGCGGTGATGCAGAATCCTGACATGGAGCTTGTCGGCGTTTTCACCCGCAGAAACCCTTCGAGCATCCAGCTCAAGACAGAAGGAGTCCCCGTACTGAAGGCAGACGAGCTTCCTGCATGGAAGGATAAGATCGATGTCCTGGTCCTCTGCGGAGGCAGCGCGACCGACTTAGCTACACAGACTCCCGCATATGCCGGTATGTTCAACGTTATAGACAGCTATGATACCCACGCGAACATCCCCGCCCATTTCAATGACGTGGATTCCGCCGCGAAGGCAGGAGGCAAGACAGCCCTCATAAGCTGCGGATGGGATCCAGGCATGTTCTCCCTCAACAGGCTGTACTCCGAGTGCATCCTCAGCGAAGGCGCATCTTATACATTCTGGGGAAAGGGCGTCAGTCAGGGTCACTCCGACGCGATACGCCGCATAGAAGGCGTGGCTGACGCAAGGCAGTATACTATCCCCGTCGAGAGCGCGGTTGAAGCTGTCCGCTCCGGCAGCAACCCTGAACTCACTACCAGACAGAAGCATACACGTGAGTGCTTCGTAGTCGCCAAGGAAGGGGCAGACAAGGCGAGGATCGAGAACGAGATAAAGACGATGCCCAACTACTTCGCTGATTACGACACCACGGTGCATTTTATCAGCCAGGAGGAGCTTGACCGCGATCACAAAGGTCTTCCTCATGGCGGTTATGTCATCCGCACAGGCGTGACAGGAGTGAACAAAGAGAACAAGCACGTCATCGAGTACAAGCTCAAGCTTGATTCTAACCCTGAATTCACCGGCAGCGTCCTTGTCTGCTACGCCAGGGCCATCTTCAGGCTTGCTTCTGAAGGCCGCACCGGCTGCATGACAGTATTCGATATTGCGCCCGCTTACCTTTCCGCCAGGAGCGGAGAGGAACTCAGGGCGAAGATGCTGTGATCGAATAATATGAAAACATAAGACGTGGGCGGTCGGCCAAACTGCCCACGTCTCGTATATAGTTTAATCAAAGTATAAGCTTCAAAGTCCAGAGAATGAATTGATGCGCAGGATAAAAGATCCTGTAAAAGATACGGAAATCCTTGCCGTTATAGCCCCTCTCTCCTTGATACGCAGCTGCCAGAGGCATGCCAAAGGATGCCCATGTATTCCTCTTATACCAACGAAAATACCAGTTTATATTATCTATGAAGGACTGCATACTAATCCCGGCGCGATGATGAACCTCAACCCATTCAACGGCTACAAAGACCAACGTCATGATGACCAGATAGGCAAGCCGCGTCGGATAATCCTTGTCATAAAACTTATCAAAATAGAGCTTATAGATCATGATGAGCAGGATACCGCTCCCAGAGTAGCCGATATGGAAGCAATAGCATACCGCTATAGCGGCTGCCCATACTACGGCGCGGAGCGCAACTGACAGACAGGAAGGAATAACGAAAGAATCGATGCTGCGGCCTGACGAAGCGTTGCCGTCCGGTGAATTCCTTCCGTCTTTCGGGGTATGATCTCTTATCCATCCGGTGACCGTCAGGGCTGCCATAGCGATAAAGAATTGCAGGACCTGATTCTGTGCGTCCCAGTCGACCGGCACACCTTCCGACATCAAGTCGTAGGTAAACTCTGATACGACAGCAAGAAGAAGCAGGCGCAGGAGATACCTCCTCAAGCCTCCTTCTTTTTTTCTGACATGATAATAACCGTTGACTATGAGAAATGCGTAAAGCGGAAAGGCTATCCTCCCAATACACCTCAAAAAAGGGTCAATCGAAAAGACCACCTGTATATGGTCCAAGAGCATCGTGACCATAGCTGTCAGCTCAAGCACGAAAACGGTCATGGATGAAATCTCCTCCTATCTTCACTATACGTACTTGCCCCACTGCTCCCGGCACGTAGCCTGGAACAAAAAACAATAGGGTATGGACTGAAACTCCATACCCCAAAAAAAGAAAGAGCGCGAGACGGGATTCGAACCCGCGGCCCCTACCTTGGCAAGGTAATGCTCCACCACTGAGCCACTCGCGCATCGTGCTCACAAGCACGTATGATATAGTAACTCAGCTTTTCTAAATTGTCAAGCACATTTTCAAAATTTTCTGCGGCAGCTTATCAAGATTTATTAACATAAATCCTTATTATTTCGGCCAAATTCCGTATTAATACTTGAAGCAAACAATTCATTAGACCATGGAGTGTGAATATTAAAATTGTTGTTGCACAATATCGTCAAATACGATATTATACAGTTATATGATTGTCCACAGATTGCTGTGGGAAAACATAGAAGAAAGGAGAGCTATTCATGATAGGATCATCGACAACAGTTTCCTGTTCACGCAACCCCAGAATCACGGTAAAGGATATTCCCGGCCATTTTGCTCTGACATACTCTCATACCAACGCATATGTGGATATCGTGGAAGTCAAACGAAGCATGAAAATGGCAGCTGATGCCGCTGCAATACTTGCCGAAGCGTACGCATACGCGCTCCAGATTGATACGATCGTCGCTATGGACGGAACGGAGATACTTGGAGCTTTCCTGGCGGAAAGTCTTGTCAGGGGAAACAGGCACGCTGTAGATCAGAATTCGGATATTCACGTGGTTACTCCTGAGCTTGAGAATTCAACCCAGATGATTTTCCGTGATAATCTGCAGCCCATGATCCGGGGGAAGAAGTCTCTGGTCCTCTGCGGTTCGCTGCTGACCGGTATCAAGGTCAAGAAGGCTATGGAATGCGTAAAATGGTATGGCGGCACCATCGTTGGCGTCGCGGCAGTCTTCTCGATACTGGATGAGATCGGAGGAATACCGGTTCAGTCCCTCTTCGGAAAGCAAGATTTCCCCGGTTATCAGTCATGGGATGGTGCCGAATGCCCGCTCTGCAAGAGCGGCCAGAAGATCGACGCTCTGGCAAACTGCTACGGCTATTCCAGGCTGTGATGCCCATCATTCCCAGTCAATAGAGCTTCTGCAGCGACAGTCGGTGTTCCTTGATGATGACGCTGCTGCGGCAATATATACGTTCTTATGTGTAAATATTCAGCACCCCGAGTCCGGGGTGCTTTTACTTTAGAAGTCGGCCCCCTGCGAAGCAGGGTGGCCATATAGGGATGCATTCATACACGCATGTATGCTGCAACGACTTCTACACGTCGTGGCAGCAGTTGTGGCAGCACAGGCGTGCTATGGATGTTTATTTTGTTATTAGCAAGGTTCACTGCGCAGCGACGTTATTTTTCAGTATCTTCCTCTCAAACTCATAAGCCGGAAGCGGGCGTGAGAAATAATAACCCTGCACGATTTCACAGCCCAGCTTTCTTAGCAGCTGCAGCTGGCTTTCGGTCTCAACGCCCTCCGCAATAACCGGAATCTTCAGGTTCTTCGCTATACCAAGGATCAACGCGACCAGCTGAGTGTCTTTGTAGTCTTGGTCCATATTTCTGACAAATTCCCTGTCCATCTTCAGCACGTCTATCGGCATGGAGGACAGCATGTTCAGCGAAGAATAACCCGTTCCGAAATCATCCATCTCCACCTCATAGCCCTTGCGCCGCAGATTTTCAACAACACTGATCACCTGGTCGGCGTTCTCTGTATAGGCAGATTCGGTCACCTCGAGCTTGAAGGCTTCGTGGTCAAGTCCGTTGCTTGCCAGTATCCCGTCAAGTATGTTCTCCAGATCAGGGTCAAATACGTCCACTCGGGAAAGATTGACGGAAACAGGTATCGTCACACCGTACTCCGATTTCCATAGTGATATCTGTCTCGCCGCTTCCCTCCATACAAACTGATCGAGCAGTCTTATCTGGCCATTCTTCTCAAAGAGCGGAATGAAATCGCCAGGCGAAATCATCCCTAGCTCTGGATGATTCCAGCGTATGAGAGCCTCCGCGCTCGCAAGCCTGGGAGGGTCTGCCTGAATGTCATATTTTGGCTGATAATATACCTCGAACTCTCCTGCATCCAAGGCATGTCGCAGCTCACTTACAAGACGCTGTTCATAATTCTCACGTTTATTCACGCTCTCATCATATATGATCAGATGCTCCTTATAGTGACCGCGGGCCATGTTGCAGGCAGTCCTCGCCATATCAAACTGCTGCTCGGGCTCGAGCTTCTTCCTGTAAGCCATCACCCCCATGCGTAGTCTGATGTTTACGTTCGGCGCCAGTTCATCCATCCTTGCCTGGAGCCTGTCAAAAATCTCCTGATAATTATCAGTGTGCCTGCAATAGATATCGAAGCGGTCAGCTTCAAATCGTCCCGCTATCCCATTGGTTTCCTTCGAGACCGCTACGAGCTCATCCCCGATAGCGCGGAGTATCTGGTCACCCATATCCCTTCCATGGAGCGCATTGATCGAATGGAACTGTTCTATATTGAAGACGATCGCATCCATGGGTATCTCCGGATGGTCTCGGTACATTTGTTCCGCGTATTGGAAGAAATATTTCCGATTATACAGACCCGTGAGGTCATCTGTTTCTGTTGCGGAGATAAGGAGCTTCGCCCTCCTTGCCGCGCGCATGTTCTGCACGAGCAAAACCGATATCACAAGCAGCACGACTGTTACAGCTAAAAGCACCAGCGGCATATGATCTTCAAGATAATCCATAAATGTCAGCTTCGCGTCCTCGGTAATATAATGCGCCAATGCCGCGTTCACCGCGGAACTTGAAACCATGCCCGTGGCCTTTGCCAGGATGGAATATAGCTCTATATCTCCTTTTTTTACCGCCAGGCAATAGTCCATTTTTGTTCCTATTGAAAAGGTCGTGAGATGGTATTTCTCACACAGCCTGGCTATATTGTTGAAACGATAGTTGCTTATCACCAGGCAGTCCGCGTCTCCGGAGGACACAGCCTTCAGGCATTCCTCCGTATTTGCCCTGTATACCCGTTCCCAGTCAGGATGACGTTCGGCAAGAAAGGCTTCATAATTAGTGTTGCGATCATTGACCGCTACCCTCACATTTCTATTCATCCTAAAAATGTTAGGATCGGAAATGCGGACTATGGCACACATCTCGGTGTCCAGCAGAGCAGGCGTCATCACTGTTCCTTCCATCTCTGCTTCGTAACCGCTCAGATTGGCCGGAAATACGCAGTCTACCTCTCCTTTTTTTAACGCCGTCATGGCGTCCCCGGCTGTTGGATATGCGATAGCGTCAAATTTTATACGGACATTCGGCAGACATTCCTCCGCCAGAAGAAGATAATCCTTCAGTACACCGGTCAATTCCCCTGTTTCCTTGTCGGCCGAACACAGCGCCAAATAATTGTCCTGATAACCAACCCTTATGGTTCCGTGTTTCGACAGCCATTCTGTCTCACTCGAAGAAAGAGCCGCGTTAGCTCCGGCTTTACGGATGTACTTCTCATACATCCGTATATTGTAGAAACGATTTTCATCCTGAATCCGACTCATAGCAGTATTCAGATCCGCAAGAAGATCAGGGCGATCATTGCGGACGGCAAAATAATAATCAGAAGACCCGACCTTGCATACCGGCACCGCCCGGCTCGGATCCATAAAAGAATCTACCGTGACATAGGCATCGATCTCGCCATTCTCCATCATCCGCAGGGATTCTTCCTCAGAGCTTGTCATCATGATCAATTCGGTATCAACCCCATTGTGCTCGGCCCACTCTTTATAATAATCTACCTGGACGCTGCCCTTGTTCACCCCGATTTTTTTCCCGTTAAAAGTCGAATAATCTGATGCCAGAATCCGCTGATTTCCTTGAGCTACGAATATGTAGTACTCCTCAGTACCCATAGGAAGATACGAGAACAGCATAAGCTCTTCCCTCTTAGGAGTTGATGAAACATCGCTCATCAAGTCGATCTTGCCTTCTATAAGCATCTCCAATAAATCCGGCCAGCTCCCCTCAACATATTCGTATGTCCAGCCATTATATGACGCCAGCTTCAGCTGATATTCGTAGGCATAACCGGAACGACGGCCATATTCATCAAAATAGTTATAAGATGAATCATACCAGCCGACCCTCACGACCTTAGTGCCAGTCTCTTGTCCGGATGCGGTCCCTTGTCCGGATGCGGTCCCTTGTCCGGATGCGGTCCCTTGTCCGGATGCGGTCCCTTGCCCGTATGCGGTCCCTTGTCCGGATGTAGTTTCTTGTCCAAATGCGGTTTCTTGTCCAAATGCGGTTACAAACGCAGATGAGAGCATCATCAGCGTCACGCAAATAAGAGGCACCATTGCTTTTTTGATCGTTTTGATATGCCTGACATGGATTGAAGCTTTTGTTTTTGAATAATGATCGAGAGCTATAAGTGTCATGATCCTCTGAATATGTTTGATACGGAGCGGCTGCTTCTCTTCTGATGGACGTATAGACATACCACTTGTCCTTTCTGTAATGGCTTTGAGATCTGTACGTATTTCGATACCAAGCTTGCCGTTTAGGCTTCGATATGTATAGTTAAATAAAAAATGTACGATTATTAATTTATTATATCAAAAATACTGTCGTATTTCTACCCCAAAAATAACTAAATCTATATATAAAATTTGTTGTATTTTCTTTATTATTAAATAGAAATGACTTTATAATTTAGAAAGGCAGAAAAGGAGCAACCGCAATTACCGCTCCATTTCTGCCCAATGCAAGAATCTGATGTTTTTAACAATAGTTACGGTTTATGTATTATTATCCCTTTCCCAGGCGTGGCTTTTTTTGAATGCTTCGAGCAATTCGCCGTCCAATGAGCCTTCTTTGACCATGCTGTCCAGGATCTTCCACGCTTTTTCAATGGGTATAGAAGGCTTATACGGCCTGTCCTTCGCCGTAAGCGCCTCAAAGATATCCAGGATCGTAAGCAGCCGGACCTCTTTGGGTATCTCGCTCCCCAGAATACCGTTCGGATAGCCTCCACCCTGCAGGAATTCATGATGCGCGGCCGCCCATCTAGGCACATCCTTATATTCGACAGGGAAACTCACCTGATTCAATATGTTCCAGGTCGAAGAGGCGTGTCCCTGCATAATGCTGCGTTCCTCCGCCGTCAGAGTGCCTTTACGTATAGACAGCATCGCGATTTCGTCATCTGTCAGCAACCGCTGATTCTTCCCGTTCTCATCCACAAAGGTTTCGGATGACAGGCATCTGACCTTAAGCAGATCCGCGTCCGGCAGATAGCCGATCATATTGACATGCACGATGAATGTATATTCATCGTCAGCAGCATCTACTTTCTTCAAATATTCCTCTTCGGAAATACGCCCTTCAAGCATAGCTATTTTGTAAAGGAGCTTTATCTTAATAAAACGTTCCTTGATCACTTCGATCCTTGGACCCAGCCTTGTCGCCTTATCCATGATCTCAAGAGGAACCGTCAGTTTTCCTATATCATGGAGACCGACGCTCATAATGAACTCACTCCGCTGGCTGTCGTCATAATTCCACGGATTGCCGTTTGCCTCCATCCAATCAAGAAAGGCTTCGGCCATATCCACCATATTTCTGGTATGATTTCCGGTATAATGAGACCGTTCGTCAATAGCTATGGAAAGGGCTTTGACCAGAGAGTGAAGCAGCTTTTCGATATCCTGCGCATAGCGCAGCTTAAGCTCTGACAGCTCCGTAATATCACCGAAGACGATGATCGTACCCATTTTCCGGTTCTCATGAAAAAGCATTGACGTAACCATGTAAAGCTGCTTCGTCTGGCTCCCATTATTCCATGAAACGATTTTTTCATGCTTGGAATCCGGGTCATACATAGCATCCAGTACGGCCTGATTAAAGACATCATTGGCCTTATCCTTCATGAATACCCTTATGTATTTCTTCCCAAGCACTTCATCTTTTGTTTTCCCAAGAATCCTTTCGGCAGCAGGATTAATCGAATCAATGACGCCTCCCATATTGATCGTCATGACTCCCTCGGACATATCCCTGATGATGCTCTCATTGATCCGCTCACGATTCTCGTTCATAGTACAGTCCACCCTTTCTGCTTCTTTGCCTCAAATCTTATTATCCCTGCCTTCTTTACCGTTATATCTTAAACACAGCATTGTGATGTCGTCAAATTGCGGTGCGTTTTCCACGAAAACGGCTACCGCCTCATGGACCCTCCGGATCTGCTCCTCCGGCTTGGCGTCCTGATTATGATTCAACGTTTCAACCAGCCGTTCTTCACCGAACATATCACTGCGGGAATTAGTCGCCTCAGGAACGCCATCGGTATAGACAAAAAGACAATCGCCGGGGTTCATCTCAAACTCATGGGCATGAAACTGCGCTTTCTTCCTTACTCCGACGAACATGTCATGCTTGTATGCCAGCAGTTCATATTTTCCGCCCGATCTGCATAAGGCCGGTTTTTCATGACCGGCGTTACATACTATACCCTTGCCCGTGGAAAGCTCCAGCACCGCCACCCATACGGTGACAAAGGTCTTGGATGTATTTCCGTCGCACAGCTGGAGGTTCGCCCGTCCCAGTGTCCCGGCCGGATCACAGCCGCTCAAGAGCTGGTTTTTGATCAATGACTTCGCGACCATCATGAACAACGCGGCCGGGACGCCCTTTCCGGATACGTCAGCTATCACCAGAGCCAGATGATCATCATCGATCAGAAAGAAATCATAGAAATCGCCGCCCACCTCTTTTGCGGGCACCATAGAAGCATATAGTTCAAAATCCGTCCTATCAGGAAATGGCGGAAATACTCCCGGCAGCGCGCTGCTCTGAATCTTGCTGGCCATTTCCAGTTCGACCCTGATACGTTCGTTTTCAGCAGTAATCCTCGCGATCTGTTCCTCATGCTCGATCAATTCATGTTCCATGTCGGCCATGACATTGGTGAGGTTCTCAAGCTCGTCTCCTGTGCGGATACCGAGGGATGAAAAATGATCCGAGCGGGCGACGCCGTTCTTCCTGTCCTGGACGTAGGTCATAGCAGTTCGCGCGATAGCGTTGATAGGATCGGCTACCATCTTCTTCATGAGATTTCCCACAAAAAGCGCGATCATGAGCGTGAGTGTCAATACTGCCGCGCTGACCTTGAGCGCATACTGAACTATGTCCGTGAAAACGCTGTCGATATAAAGCTCTGCCACCAGAAAGGCGCATTTTCTATCGTTTTCGTCACGTATCGGACAGGCCGCTATACACTTGCTGCCTTTGCCCTCTGTATGCCGGAAATCATACGGCGTGTCCTCGCCGTTTCGGCCATAAACCGAAAAATCCGAGAGTTCTTTTATCCATTCATCCGACTCTGCTTCCCATTCTCCGGGATAACGCGGACTGATGCCTTCAGAATCCGCAAGATAGACCAAAACGCCGCGCTCAGCATCAAACGCGCAGATATAAAGCCTCGATACATCGACGACATAACTGCGCAGCATGTTTACCAGTGTTTCGTAGGCCTGTCCTTGCCCGCTTACCGAATCCAGCCCCTGAAAGTATTGACGATACTCTTCCGTTCCGGTCAGCGCCCTCTGTGCGGGTGTCAGGCTCTCATAGAGCTGCATCACATCTTCAGCAAAGCCCGCAATCTCCGCGATATGCTCCGCGGACGAAGCAGCTTTTGAAGTTGTAGTGCGCGTTCTGGAAACGGAGTCCTTCATAAGCGAATTGCTGAAAATACTGAGTCCTACAAGAAGAGACACCAGCCCCAGCACAACAGAGCTGATCACGGATAGATTGACCGTCCTGGCAGTTATGCGTTCAGTTTTATTCATCGAATACTTCATATCTCATTACGCCCCTGCCTCACGGTGTGCCTGCTTCACAATGTGTCTGCTTTTCAGCATTAACCGCCTCAACCCCGCGTCATCTGCTTCTCTTTTGTCTCTTCCATCTCTGATCAGTCATTCTCAACCTTAACAATATCCATAAAGCCTACCAGGTCGAATACCCCAATGATATGCTCGTTCACGTGTATAAGCCTCATCTCTCCGTCACGATCCTCCATGACCTGTTCTATCTCCAGCAGCACGCGCAGACCGCCTGAAGAGATATATTCGACCTTTTCCAGATCCACGGTGATATCCTGAACGCCATCCAGGTACGGTTGTATCTCCTTCTCCAGCACAGGGGCTGTGGCAGTGTCAAGCCATCCATCTGGTTTTACTGTAAGATGTGTCCCATCCTTCTCAAAAATCGTGCTTGCCATGATATTCTTCCTCCTTATATTTCCGCTATATCTGATCTACCGTCTTATTGTTAACAGTTCTATAACCATAAATTATAGTAACTATATCCGAGCTTTCCTTTTCCTGCCTGTCAGATCCTCTTTCGTATGGTCAGGATATTCTGCCCATCCTTATAGTCATATGAAATACCGTCCATAGTCTTTTTAACTATGAACAGCCCTAAGCCTCCGATGGGGCGTTCTTTGGCCTGCAAAGTGACATCCGGCTCTTTAGATCTCAGGGGATCAAAGGGAATACCTTTGTCAATAAAAGCAACGATAACGCTCAATGGATCCTCTTCCACATCAACGCGCACCGTTGCAGATCCATGCTCTGGGTTATAGGCATACCGGACAATATTTCCAAATATTTCATCTATGGCTATGTCAACTTGTATCCGTATACGTTCAGTGCAGCCAAGCTCCGCCAACTGTGAGTTAACGAAGTCCGTAACTGACTTGATCTCGTCTACGGAGGCATTTACGGTTATTTCCCGCATTGCTCTTTATACCCCTCTTGAATAAGATCCTCTGTGTGTAACCTGGGTGCAAGGTCATGAGATTAAAATGACTCCATGATCTGGCTGATATGCTCTTCTCATAGGATAAACCCATACGTCATTACGCGCCGTTATGTAATATCAGTATCGGCTGTTATATGCCATCAGTATCGGCTGTTATGTATTATTAATATCGGTTGCTGTGTGCTGCCAATAGCGGCTGCCATGTACTATTAATATCGGTTGTTATGTGCTGCCAATATCGGCTGTTATGTACTATCAGTATCGGCTGTTATGTACTATTAATATCGGCTGTTATGTACTATCAATATCGATAAGCCGTGAGAAATTTTTCGTTCGTAAACAAGACATGATCAGCGTAAATCGTGGTAACAATTCAGCGCAGCAGTAATATGTTATATAAAGCTCACTACAACCAGCTGGTTGTCAGAACAGGTACCGAATATGGTCTTTAGAGTGCAAAATGGAAAGCCCAGATGATGGATGCCTCAACGTGCATAAATCCATCATCTGGGAAGCTTGTTTATGTCTTGCTCTCAGGCTGCATCCTCAGATGCAGCAAGGATAGAATGCGATTATCTAACATTCTTCTTGAGCGCGGAAAGGATCAACGCGCCGGCGACAGAACCGATAATCAATGCCACGATGTAGAGCAGAGGATGCCCAACAGTCGGGAATACGAAAACTCCTCCGTGGGGAGCCATCAGGGTGCAGCCAAAAGCCATGGACAGACCTCCGGCCAAAGCGGAGCCTGCGATACAGGAGGGGATCACGCGCAGCGGATCGCCTGCCGCATAGGGAATGGCGCCCTCGGAAATGAAGCACAGACCCATGATATAGTTCACAAAACCGTTGTTGCGCTCTTCCACGGTCCACTTCTTAGGGAAGAATGTAGTTGAAAGGGCGATCACTATAGGAGGAACCATACCGCCGACCATGACCGCTGCCATGACATCATACTGACCGCTCCCCAATGCCGCGACGCCGAACACATATGCGGCCTTGTTGATCGGACCGCCCATGTCGACGGACATCATGCCGCCGAGAACCGCGCCGAGCAGGATCTTGGATGAGCCTCCCATGGAGTTAAGAACGTTGGAGATACCCGTGTTGATCATGCCCATGACAGGGTTGACAAGGTACATGAAGGCCCCGATAAAGAAGGTTCCGATCAGAGGATAGATCAGCATCGGGCGAATTCCATCCATGGATTTGGGCATATTCGCGGTCAGCTTCTTGAGCCAGAGGACGAAATAGCCTCCGACGAAGCCGGCGAGCAGTGCTGCCAGGAAGCCTCCTGAGACGGGATCACCCTTTCCGAGAAGACTTGCGAAGGAATCACCGGATGCTGCCAGTGAACCGCCCACGAAACCAACGATCAGGCCGGGACGATCAGCTATTGACATCGCGATAAAACCGGCAAGAATCGGGAGCATGAAATTGAAAGCAACTCCGCCGACGCCCTTGAAGAAAGCCGCCACCGGCGTATTGGAACCGAAATTCGAAGGATTGATGGAGTAATCATCCAGCAGGAAAGCAAGAGCTATCAGTATACCGCCGCCGACAACGAAGGGCAGCATGTGGGAAACACCGTTCATCAGATGCTTGTATACCGTGCCGCCTACACCCTCCTTCGAAACCGCGGCGCCTGAATCAGCGGCACCGGAGCCATGGAAAACAGGGACTTTGCCCTCCGTGACGTTCTTGATCAGTTCTTCAGGCTTATGTATGCCATCCGCCACTCTGGTGATGAGGACAGGCTTGCCGTCGAAACGATCCATATCAACGTTCTTATCAGCCGCGACCACGATACCGTCGCACTCAGTGATCTCTTTTGCTGTCAGTTCATTCTTAACTCCGTCAGAACCGTTGGTCTCAACCTTGATAGAAATGCCAAGCTTTTTCCCGGCTTTCTGAAGGTTCTCGGCGGCCATATAGGTATGGGCGATGCCTGTCGGACAAGCGGTGACTGCAAGGACACGATAACCTGCCGCTCCGATCTTTTCCTCCGTGAAGCTCTTATCGCCGAATTGCTCCAGCTCGGTTTTGTCAAAAAGCTCAAGCAGTGCCTTCTCTGAATCCGCCTTGCGGACCTTCTCGACAAAACCGTCATCCGCCAGCAGTGTCATCATACGGGCAAGTATGTCCACGTGAAGGCTGCCGTTCATCGGAGCCGCGATCATAAAGAAAAGGTCGGATTTGTCGTCGTCATCCGGGTTGTACTGGATGGGCTCGGCCAGACGGACTACGGCCAGACTGGGGGTAGTGACAACATCTGTCTTTGCGTGAGGGACGACAATACCATTGCCTACATAGGTAGAAAACTCCTCCTCGCGTGCATATATCGCTTTCTTATATGCCGCCTTATCGGTGATATTGCCGTGGGTGAACTGAAGGTCAACGAGCTTATCGATGACCTGTTCCTTGTTTTTTGCTTTGACGTTGACTGCGGTCGCCTGTCGTGAAAACAGTTCAATCAGTCTCATGGCTTCTCTCCTTTATAGTTATTATAACCATCCAACACCCACGGCCACCTGACTAAGAAGGACATGAGATATATCATGCCTGGATGCTGAACAGGTTATTAACGAATATATGCTCATACCTTCATCGGCATGAGTACGTACACGCGCTGCGGTAAGCTGTAATAACAGTATTATAAAGCTCTATACTTCATCCGGGTATCGCGATCACAAAGTCGCCAACAGCTGCTCGATCAAGGGCTTCTCAGCAAGACCAATGGAAAACGCGGTGGCTGAACCGGTTGCCGTGCCCAGCTTAAGCGCGTATTCATAATCCCCGGTCTCAAGCCAACCGGCGATGAAACCGGCCACCATCGAATCGCCCGCGCCTACAGAATTCAGGACCTTACCCTTAGGACAGCCGATGCGATGAACGCCGCCGTTCTCGTCAAGCAGCAGGGCGCCGTCGCCCGCCATGGAAACCAGGATATTCCGTCCGCCCTTCTCCTGCAGCTTACGCGCGCACTCCACGATCTCATCATCGGTTCTCAACACCTTTCCGAAGATCTCCCCAAGCTCATGATTGTTGGGCTTGATCAGGAAGGGATGGTACTTGAGGACATTGACCAGAAGATCCTTGGTGGCATCCACGGCAATCGGTATGCCGCGGCCATCGAGTCTGGCCATAATGCGCTCGTATGTATCACCGGGGAGACAGTTAGGTATGGAACCGGACAGCACCAACATATCATCAGGTCCGATGGCATCCAGTTTTTTGTTTAGCTCCTCCATATCCTCGGCAGTGATTATCGGCCCGATACCGTTGATCTCGGTCTCCTCAGCGGCCTTGACCTTGACGTTGACACGCGTCATGCCTTCGGCGACCCTGATCAGATCAGTCTTAAGACCCATCCCCGCTAGCCCCTTTTCAAAACCATCTCCGATAAAGCCCGCGATGAAGCCAAGAGCCACGGTATCAAAACCGAGAGTTCGAAGAACATTTGATACGTTAATGCCCTTGCCTCCAAACTGGAACTCCTCAGCCTTGTTGCGGTTGATCTCTCCGGGGCGCAGTTTATCAAAATGCACCACGTAGTCGATGGCCGGATTGAAAGTCACTGTGTAGATCATGCGATGTCCTCCTCTTCTATAATAAGTTTGCTTTCATAATCTCACTGCTATCCGACCCTCGTCGGAATCGGCTTCCTTTATCGTAGTAAGTGAACGATATGCCTCGTCCGGAAGCTGATTGGTCAACAGGCAGGCGCTTCCGATGGAACAGATCTCAGCGGGATAGATCTTGCCGAATTTACTGTCATCGGCCAGAAACCAGCATTCCTTTGACCGGTGCATGACCGAAGCCTTGAGCTCACACTCATCTATGCCCGGCGTGGTGTAACCTCTGAGCATATCGATACCGTTTACACCCAGAAAGGACTTTGTAAAATTGTACCTGTTCAGGCTGGTCAGCGCAGTCGCGCCGACGATGGCTTCCGTGCGCTGCCTGATCCGCCCTCCCGGAACGTAGACTGAGCAGCCCTTCTGCGTAAGCGCAAGGGTGTGGGCCAGCCCATTCGTAACATAAACGGCTTTCAGCGCTTCGCCTCCGATGGCCTTGACCAGCTGCAGGGTGGTTGAGCCGGCATCAATAAAAACAAAATCATCCGATCGTATCATGGCAGCGGCCGCCCGGCCTACCGCCTGCTTCTCAGGCTGCCTGAGATTCTCCTTTGTAAGCATGTCAAGCTCAATCGCGGTAAGCTGTGAACCGTCCAGAGCAGCCCCTCCGTGTACCCTGTTCAATAAGCCTTGCTCATCGAGCGCGATCAGGTCACGCCGTATCGTTGAGACGGAGGAATCCAGAAGCTCCGCAAGCTGTGCGACCGAGACGGCCCTGTGTTGCTGAAGCAGCTCCAATATCCGCTGCCGCCTAGTTTCGGCAATCATCCTCTCCCCTCCGGTATGGCAAATATGAGTAACCATTCGATTTCTTTATGGTCAAAGTATATCACCCGATTCGTTCATAGTCAATCACAAAAGTTCATTAATAATAATAAACTTGAACTTTCATGAATTGTTTTGAGCTTTTTAAACTAATTGTCCACTGGGCTGAGGAGTTTTATGTTTTAACAGTTATTGATATTATTTCCCATCCATGAAACTGGTAAATGTGCCTCTCTCTAATTCAGGATAGCCGTACTTAACCCTCGCGTCAGAAAAAGCCTTGATCATGAAGCTCATGTTTCTGGCAAGGTTTCTCATGGTCTGCAGGCCTTCCAGATCCTTCTTCACATCCTCCTCAGTGAAACCATGTACCTGATTCCAGTAAGTAGAGGACGCTATCGGCATGCTGCTTATAGTGAAATACTTGTTGAGCACGTCAAAGCTTGCGCTGTTGCCGCCCCTTCGGCAGCTTACTATTGCTGCCCCGACCTTCATATGCTTAGGAAACTGTGTGCTATAGAAGAGCCTGTCCAGGAAGGATACCAGGCCGCCGTTGGGGGAAGCAAAATACACAGGACTGCCCACGACCATACCGTCTGCCTCCTCAAACTTAGGAGCGACCTCATTCACAAGGTCATCGAACACGCACCTGCCCGCTGTGCCGCATTTATTACAGCCGATACATCCGCGTATGCTCTTGTTCCCCACCTGGATCAGCTCTGTCGCTATGCCTTCCATCTCAAAAACCTTGATCATCTCGTCAAGCGCAGCTGCCGTACATCCATGTTGATGCGCGCTTCCATTCAGCAGGATCACCTTACCCATCGTCAAACCTCCTTAAAAATACTATGTTTGTCTGTGATTTTTTTTACTCTTCACTGCATACCATTATACACAAGGCCAGCATAAAATGAAATGCAAAAAAAGGACGGCACCATCGCATCCAGAGCTTCAACCAAGATAATTAAAAACGCTCCGGAAAGGAGCGTCTTCAGATATGATAGCAGCATTATTTATGTCACACTGCCATGCGATGATTTATAAAGTATGGCTGTGCCAAACCTGGCATGCAGGTTTAAGTAAAGGTTCCATAGGCGGCAACTGCCTCATCTATGGTCATTTTCCCTGTTCCGACACTGAAAATCGCCTGTCTGAACTGTATGACAGCATCGTCCGTAAGTCCGATCTCTTCAGGCGAGAGCGTCCTTGAAGCCGGGACAGCTCCGAACGCGGCATACATGTTATTAAAAGACAGATCCTTCGTCGTTGACATAAGGCCCTTATTTTGCGCAATCTCGTTCAGCTTTTCCGACGTAACCAAGAACCGCATAAATTCATTTGCGATATCCGTATTGGAACTGTTTTTATTGACGGAGAACTGCAGATTTGACATGTCAAGGAAAACAGCGCCTTCGTCAGACATGGGGATGGGAACGAAGGAATACGCGAACGGATTGGCGATAAAGGCCTCGGAACGGCTTTCACGCTTTTTTGTTCCGGATACTGTGTCTCCGGAACAGGTCATCATGGGTACATCACCTTCAAAAAAGCGAAGGATCACGGCATCATAGTTGTTCTCGATCTCCCCACAGGCATCGAGATCCACACAGCCGTCATTCAAAAACTGTGATATTTTTTCAAGAGAGGGCCTTATATACTCACCGGCTGACTCGTCATAGGAATTGAGCTTTTCGACAGCCTCTGCGTCATGCGCCACGGTTTCGCAGAAGAAAGGGTAAGTCGTCAGCACAAAAAGCGACGTCGTCTCCTTTTGGGAGAAGCCCATCATCGGGTTTTCATAGCCCTTCTCACGAAAAGCATTACATACTTCAACAAGCTCCTGATAGGTCGTCGGGACACTCAGGCCTTCCTTTTCAAAAAGGCTGTTGTTCACAAGCATCCCATATGTATTTGAAAAAACCGGAACCATGGGAAGCGAACCGTCGGCCGTGTTCAGGATGATATTGCTGCGGATGCAGCCAAGATCAAGCCCCAGGGCAGGATCGGACAGATCCTCGGCAAGGTCGATAGAGTCTTTATATTGCTCCCGGCCATACATCCAGGAATAATTGAAGTAGATGTCAGGAGCATCGTTCCCATTCAGTACGGTGCCGATCATATTGTTATAGTCATCGACCTTTGTATAAATCAGTTCGACATTCGGATAATATTCGTTGAAACGGTCAAATTCAACCTCCAATGCCTCAAAGTTATCGTAACCGCCGGCTATTTTGATGCGACTCTCGACTGAAGTGTCCAAAGACGGTGAAAAACCCTCCTCAGACGCTGACGGCTGCTTCTCCGGCTGTTTTTCCGGCTGCTCCTCCGACTGCTTCTTAGGACCGCACGCGGCCAAGCTCAAAGCCATCATCATTGCTAAAAAGATACACAACACTTTTTTCATTACTGTAACCTTCCTTCCTTAATTCTTCGTATTTCTTTGATTACCAATTTGATATCGATAGGTTTAGATATATGCCCATTCATTCCCGCATCCAGGCATTCCGTGATATTCTCGGAGAACGCGTCTGCCGTCATCGCGACTATGGGAATTGAAGCTGCCCAAGGATTCTCCAGTTTCCTGATTGCCCTTGCTGCGTTGAGGCCGTTCATCTCCGGCATCTGTATGTCCATGAAGATCAGTGCATAAGCCCCCTCTTCAGCCGTTCTCATCATGTCAACACAGATCCGTCCGTTCTCCGCGCGGTCGGAGGTTATCCCAAACATCGAAAGCAAGGAGGATATGATTTCCCAATTTATATCAATATCCTCAGCCACGAGGATGTGCAGCCCCTGCAAGTCGGAATAATCATCCTCCGGCTCGATGGATTTTGACTCTTTTCCGATGAGGTCGTTTATCTTATCATAGAGCGTGGAGCGGAAAAGCGGTTTAGTGACAAAACCGTTCGCACCGGCAGCCTTTGCCTTCTCTTCGATATCCAGCCAGTCATACGCCGAGGTCAGCAGAATAGGTACGTCCGCGCCTATCTCTGTGCGGATCCGGCTGATCGTTTCAAGTCCGTCTAGCTCAGGCATCTTCCAATCTACTATGATGACATTGTAATCCCGTCCGGAAAGGTGTCTGTGTTCGATCATTCCGATGGCTTCCAATCCGCTGCTTGCCTGGTCCACCGAGGCGCCAAGTGACTTTAACGTATCGGATGCCGTCTGGAGCATGGTTTCATCGTCATCAACTATCAGAACATCGATGGGTTCAAGCCGCATGTCCTCCCGCTGCCTGTCTGCGACCGGGATATCCAGTACAACAGTGAATGTCGTTCCTTTGCCCTGCTCGCTCTGGCATTCAATCGTTCCGCCTAACAGTTCGACCATCTGCTTTGTTATGGTTAAGCCAAGGCCGGTTCCCTGAATACTGTTGACCCGGCTGTCTATCTGTCGCGAAAACGGCTTATACATATTTTTCATGAATTCCGGACTCATTCCGATGCCGGTATCCGCTACGATATAGGTCAGCCTTACGCAGCCGGGCGTGGGGCTTTGTCCCTCGCGCAGCTCAACACTGACACGTCCGCCAGGCTCGGTATATTTTATGGCGTTAGAAAGGATATTGATATAAACCTGATTCAAACGAAGCTGATCTGTATATAAATATTCCTTCTCTATCTGGTTAATGTGGAAGCTGAATTCGATATTCTTCTCTTTGATCATCGGCTGGGAAAGATTTACAAGATTTTCAACCGTCTCCACAATAGAGAAGGTAAGAGGGCATAATTTCAGCTTTCCGCTCTCCACCTTAGATATATCCAAAATGTCGTTGATCAGGGTCAGCAGATGATTGCCGGCGAGACCGATTTTACGAAGGCTTTCCCTGGTAGACTCTACGTCCCCGGGGTTCTTCTCGGCAAGGGTCGTAAGACCTATGATGGCGTTCATCGGAGTACGAATGTCATGCGACATGGTGGAGAGGAAATCCGTCTTGGCCTTATTTGCCGCCTCAGCCTTCCTGGCAGTGATCTGAAGGCATTTGTTCAGGTAAAGCATGTAGAACATGTCACAGAGGAACAGGACCACAAGTCCTACAGAAACGACCCAAAACAGCATCCAGTCCCTGTTTTTTACATTGAGAACCTCTGCCGGCATAAGGCCAAGCATGGTCCATCCCGCCGTAGACGATATGGGGGTAAACGCAAGAACGCACTCCTGACCATGAGAGTTTATCATAGATATGGAGCCTGACGACGAGGTGATCCTTTCAAACAATTCACTCGAGGATTCAGGATCAGTCGGGTTGTAGGATTTGTAAAACTCGAAAAAATCCGAGTTTTTGAAGCTGTATCCCTTAAGGATATAATCACCGTCCCCATCGATCATGGACAGCTCGGCGTTCACCAGTTCTGTCTGTGGGACCATCCATTTCTGTTCCAATTCTGATATGGGTATCACCCTCAGCAAAACCGCGTCCTTAAACGTATCACCTTCAGAATCATACAAAGTTATGCGATTGCAGAACGCCAGCGACTGCTCGCCGTTCATCGGGTTGGTGTAGGCGCGGGTAACATTAATAGACTTCCCGATCTCATGAATCCAATCCACGTTGTCCAGGAGATTCAGGCGCTGATAAGAAACAGCATAATCCTCATCCGTCCCAAGCTTGGGACGCGTAGAAAGACCCGTAAGTGTGTCGATTGCAATCAGGTGCGCCGACGCATTCTCAAGAACATGTGACACGCGGATATAATCGGTTGCCTCCTCAATGGTCATGGTCTTGCTGTTAATATACCGCGTCCATACATCACAGAGTCTCTGCTCGCCTTCCAGATAATTCTCTGTAACACGCTCCATGGCAACCGTTATGTCTTCAAAATGTTCTATCTGCCTTTGGTACGAATCCCTGCTTTCAAATATGGAATAAAGAACAACAAAAGTCAATATAGCGGCTATGATGACCACATTGACAATGCTAATTAGAATCTTCTTCATAATTATTTTTCCTGCCGCGGAATCGTTATATCAATCCCGACATATTACTGTAGTCCAGAATCTCTTCTATGTCCGGTTTTTTGAAGTGGGTTTTTATCAAAAAGCTGTATCACTGAGGTGTGTGATGTGACTACGACTTTAATAACGGTAACTATCAGGCATCCCGGACTCGGGATGCCTCGCACATAAGAATGCCTTTTATCGAATTATACTTGTTTTTAGGAAAAAAATCAATCTGTTGAATAAAAAAAAGAACCCACGGCCCGCAAAATATGAGCCGTGGGTGTATCTGTAGTTTTGTACGTTCGCCTGTATGACCTCTTTTGTGTGACCATTGAAAGACAGTGGACCGACATTGCCTTAAAGCCGGTCTTATCCTGTTCACTCTTGCGGCAGAAGTGGCGTCAGGCAGTCCATACCCAAAAGGATGGTGGATCCATTATGCAGTAATACCGATGCTGCGGGCGGCAGTATGCCCAAGGCTCCGAGAGCGATCAGAGCTCCATTAAATCCCATGACAAAACGGTAATTACGGTTAATCCGTCCCATCAGCTTTTGTGACAGCTTCCGGAGCAGCACCATTTCCCTTAAGTCCTCCGCGGCGATGGTGATGTCCGCGACCTCCAGGGCAGCATCGGCGCCGCTTCCGATCGCGACTCCTGCATCTGCCAGGGACAGCGCCGGTGTGTCATTGATGCCGTCCCCGATCATTATGACCCGCCTGCCCTGTTCCTGCAAGGTACGGATAAAGGCAGCCTTGTCTTCGGGCAGTACTTCCGCACGGTAATCGTCTATACACAGCTCCCTAGCTATCGCATGGGCCGTTCTCTGATTATCTCCGGTAAGCATAACAATATGACGAATCCCGGTCTCATACAAAAGTGCCGTCATTTCTCTGAAAAGACCTTGGTTAGCCATGCCTAACCTGCTATCATTATATTCCAATTCTAAAAGAAAATCAAGAGTCACGGCAGACTCTTGATTATCTTCCAAGGTATTCCAATGTGGTTTGTAGTAATGTCTCTGTATCTACGGGAACGTTTCTTTAGCTACTATATTCAATATCAAGCTGCCTGATAGCCGCGGTCATAGCTATGGCTGTAGCTGTAATCAATGCTCTTATCGCAGCTGCGGCCCATGCTGCGCAGCTTCACTTCTTCAGCAGCTCTGTCCAAAGCTTGATTTCTTCTTCGGATGCCTCTGCTCCGAGACGCCTGCCGGGCTTTACCACAACGCCGTCTCCCGCAATCTCCATGATGTGCGCAGAAGCCTTCTGGCAATCGCTCATGCCCGAAGTGCAGAAAGGGATGATCTTCTTTCCGACAAAGCAGTGACTGTCTATGAAAGAATCCACGATGCTCGGCTCGCGCCCCCACCAGATAGGAAAGCCAAGGAACACCAAGTCATACTGCGGCATATTTGCAAGCTTTTCCTGTATAGGCGGACGGCACGAAGTATCCGCCATCTCCATGCTGCTGCGGGATTTCTTCACTGTATAATCAAGATCTTCCTTTGTGTAGGGCGTGGCGGGCTTGATCTCGAACAGATCCGCTCCCTCAGCCTTCGCGAGCTCCTCGGCAACCTTTGCGGTCACGCCGGTGGCGGAAAAATACGCAACCAATACTCTGCTCATATTATTATCTCCCTGTAAGTATTTTGTATGGTCGATTACCTCTGTATTATACCACACATATTGGGAAAGGCAGAGGCTTTATCCCAACTTTTCTTGAATATTACGTTACTATTCAGCACTCCGAGTCTGGGGGTGCTGAATAATTACCAATCTTTTAGCTCCACTCTTACTGCCCTAACATTTCCTCACCAACGCCTGTTTCTGATAAAAAGCTGCTCCGTAGCAGATCACTTTCTCGTAACCGTCCAGGCCTTCGGCGTATTTTTGCGTGATAATCTGACGGATGGCATCCTCGCAATCCTTGCCCAGATCAGCTTCTCTGACTGACTTCTTTGCTTCCACGATGATCGCCCGCCGATTTTTCCGATCCTTGAGCAGGATATCCGGTCTCCCGAGTCCCTTTTCCTTGTTGGACTCCACGCTGTAGCCTCTTCCCACAAAGATTCCTGTAAGAAAAGCATGGTAATAATCTTCGTGGTAATCGTTGTAGCTGATCGTGTCCCACAAAAGATCAGAGACGATTTCAGTCGCACATACTTCATCGCCCTCCCACAACGCCTCAATCAATTCTTTAATCCTGTCAGCACTTACGGTTTCATGGAAATAGCTGACCACCGTATCTTGAAAAATAGACGCAATCTCCCTGTTCGGAATACGGAGAGAAACCGTGTCTCCATCCTCCTGCGGGTCTGCCTTCGTGACATACCCGGTCATCAGCAGAACGCTCCAAAGGTTGTCTTCGGAGGAATGCAGGGCATTGTAGGTCAGTTCACCGGTAATCGTCTCCGTGATCGCCCCTCCGTTGAGCAGTGTCTCGAATTTGTCCCTGACATCAAAATCCGTCCTCTTGATGAATGTCAACAGGATGCCGTTATGGCTTGTATTTTTCCAGTAATTTTTCGGCTTCGCGTCCTGACGTTTCTTGAGTGCAGAGAGATAGTTGATCACATCCCACGGACAATAGACATAGCTGTCGCCGAAAACATATCCGTCGTACCATTCCTGAATCATCTCCGCCTTATCCGTCCTGTCCGCCGCAGCCAAGATTCCTTCCACTTCCTCTCTGGTGAAACCAAAATACGAGGAAAAATCCTCTTCCAACACAGAATAAGCGGCAAAATTATTGGTTCCGGTAAATATGCTCTCCTTCGCGATACGCAGGCAGCCGGTGACAACCGCGAACTGAAGATATTCGTTGTCTTTCAGCGCAGCGCTCATCATGCCCTTGATCACATCGAGCATTTTTTTATAATACCGATTGCTGGCGGTGTCCTCTTCACTCGCTCTCGACAGAGGGACATCGTACTCGTCAATGAGCAGGATTACCGGCTTTGCGTACACATCATGCATCATCCGCATGACCGTTTTCAGCGAGTTCTGCACGTCCGCATTTGTCCCAGATTGGGCCTGAAGGCGGTGAAAAACATCCACATCATAGGCGTTCACACCCGGCTGTGACGCAAGATCTGAAAACTTCTTGCACAGATCAGAGATCACGTTTTGCAGCTTCGCATAAGCCACGTCAAACTCTCCCGCCTCAGCATCCTTAAACGACACAAACAATACGGGGTACTGGTTCATCCACTCCCGGCAAAATTGCACGTGCTTCGACACAGCAAGCCCGTCAAACAGAACCATGCTGTCTTTTCTGATATTGAAAAAATTCTCTATCATGCTTATGGTAAGCGTCTTGCCAAACCGTCTCGGTCGGGTAAAGAGGCTCACTTTATTGTTCGTTTCCTGGACAAGTTCATAGATGAGCTCTGTCTTGTCCACATAATATGCGTTACTGCGGCGAAGGGCAGCAAAATCCGCCTCACCGACACTGACCGTAAACGACAAGGGGAACCTCCTCTCTTTCCGCTACTGCAATTTTGAACATTTGTAATTATTCAGCGCCCCGAGATAACTGTCAGAATACAGGACGAAGTGCTTGCACTTCGCACGTATTATAACTGTTATCTTGGGGCGGACAAGGCGCGCAGCACTATTGCTTTTTGATCAGAAAAGCTTTATATGACTCATAATAAAGCATGGTGGTCTATTGATATGTTTTGAAACACTATGCGTCTAACGGTCGCAAAACTCAAGAACCCTGTCATAGAAGTCTTTTGCTTCTTCAAACGCCCCATGTCCGAGACCCTCATATACATACAGTTCACTGTCCGAAATCGCCCTGTTCAATTCAAATGCGGCTTCATTCCCGACGGTATGATCATCGCTTCCGGCGATAATAAGCGTCGGGCAGCTGATCTTTGGCAGTTCACCGCGGCAGTCAAAGTCCAGTATCGCATGAACATTTTTCAGAAATCGGTCATATGTACGTGGTTTTGTGAATCCGGCAAGAAGATGGTAATACTTCCGGACCCTCTGAAGGTACTTCTCTGAATACATCTTTTCAGCGGAATCGACCATCAATGCGGTATGATCTCCACGCTTCGCCATATCGATCCAGGCGAAGGCGTTTTCCTGTACGACCGGGTTCGCATTCGGAGCTGTGACGGCAAGGATCAGCCTGGCCACCATTTCCGGATGGTCTATGGCCATATATTGAGCGATCATACCGCCCTGGGAAACGCCAAGAATATAAGCCTGATGGATTCCGAGATCCTTCATAACCCGTACCTGGTCATCCGCCATGTCCCTGATCGAGTAACCCTCGGGCATATCGTTTTTCCGGCTGAACATGTACACGGTATAATCCCGGAAGAATTTCCTGTAAGGCGAGGCTAGGAGCAATGCTTTTTCCTTTACTGTGGCCAGGCCATCTGACAGGCCGGGCAGGACGACCAGTCTTCTTTCACCAGTGCCAAAGGAGACATAATACATGTCCGTATTATCAATTGTGATGCAGCCATTCTTCATGGTCTGTTGCTCCTTTTATATCATCATTTAATAACCCTAAAAACATACTGCACCAAAGTCCTATGGTCAATCTCCGCGTCCGTTCTTGCGCGGACCAAGTAGTGCTCTGTAGGGTTCGACATTCTCAGTTCCATAGTCGCCACAGCCTCCCTAAGGACAAACGCGTCTCCATTCAGGTGAACCCATCCCTACTTTCCCTTAAGCGCCGGAACATATGGTATTATTCCTTTCTCTGCACAGTATATCTGTACTTCCAGCGGGAGTGTCCTTGCATCAACTATGAGTCCATCAATCTTGACAAACCATAACATCTGATTCTTTTCGATTTCAGATGCCAGAACCCATTCTGAGTTGAAATAATCTATCTTCAGAATTTTCCTGATTTCTGCTGCCTTATTCGCTGCCGTTGATTTTGAGATTCCGAACGGTTTGACTATTTCCTCTGCAGTCATGTGGATTTTCTGGCTTTTGTCTGAAATGAAATTGTTCTGACCTATGGCATAGATTATACCTGCCGCCCAGGTCTTTACTCTTCCTGATGTAATCGGAGACGGGCGCTTCCTGCACAGTTTTTCCAATGCGTGGAGACATAGCTCCTTATACTCATCATTCAGATACTCATCACAGTACGGTATGAGAATAGCAGCAATCTCATCATACTTTGCCTGCATCTCCTTCGGCACTGCCACAATCAACACCTCCATCATCTTATATTGCTGTTGAATTTGCGCTAAGCTTCATTCGATTTCACGACCAGTCTTCTATCTCCCTGCAGTTTTGACGCGGAGGCTGAAGGATCTCCAACGTGCTGCGATCCTTTTTCCCACCGAAATACTTATCCAAAACCGCATGAAATTGTGCGCAGCCAGGGTCGGCTTCCGCAAACAGCGTCATACAAGAGCGGAGCTTGAGATTGTCCGGAAAACCCATGACTTCGTCCGCGTCATTTGTTTCCAACGACAAAAGCGCGTCGCATAGCTCAAGCAAATGGGCACGAAGCACGTCGTTTTCAAGATAGGCTCTTGCCTCTGCGAGATCTTTGATCGCATATTTTTGCGAGATCGGCGACAGACCAAGACCCACTATCTGGGGAATCTCCCACCAGGACCAGTGTGACACCTTGTGCCCATTCCTAAGCTCGCAAAGCGCCGCCTGATGGGTGCGCTCCTGAGCGGTAATATATTTTGAGAAACGATCCATTTTTACACACCCACTTCCGTATTACCCTGCATAACAGTATAAAGTCTAACATGATATTCATTGTATTTCTTAAGCAAATATTTTATTAACTATACTATATCCATAGCCTAAGTTCAAGCGTTATATTATTATAGTATTACATCTATCTAATATTTCTCCCGGTGCCATGGTTAATGTAAAATCACTCGATCAGCCCATGCTTTCTTAGCCTCGCACGAATTGCACCGTTCGTCCGATCATGTTTCTTCGCCATTTCTGAGATCATCATACCGGCATTATATTCTTCATCAAGCTGCTTGTCCTCTTCTTTTGTCCAGAATGCTCCTGCTCCGTCAGGTCTATTCATCTTAGGATTGTATGCAGCACAGTCGAAAGATGTATTATCCGTCACATCTTCTTCATCCTCTTCAGCGGCAGCCTGATTACGGATCTCTACATAATGCCCGACAATTTCCTTCTGCACTGCCGGCGGATACTTCAGCACTGTATAGACCGTGCCTATCTTGCTCGTCTGCTCAACGGCAGTAATGCCCATTTCCTGCCCGATTCCTGTTGGAGCCTGAACATATCTGCCGTCGATATTACGTTCTTCTACATATCCCTTATCTGTAAGGAATTTATAAATATCCGTTCCATATATATGTTTAACATTGTTCCCGGATGTAATTCTGTTCAGTTCGTCCCGGATCTCGCCTAAAAGATAAAGATCACTGTATACGAACTTTTCCTCATCCTCAGGGTTTAGATAAAAAGGTCCTTTGCGACTCCTGCGCTTTTTTTCGGATCTGACCCTTATATCTGCAGTATCATCATCCTTGATTCTTGTAGCTGATTCAGGATTCTCATCCATAAAAGCTGTTATAGCCTCGATAAATCTCTCGCCGTACTTTTCAAATTTTGCCTCACCGACTCCTGATACTTCAAGCATAGATAACCTGTCACGAGGAGTCTTCACGCTCATATCTATCAATGTTTTATCACTGAAAACAATATAAGGCGGCATTCCTTCTTCTCTTGCAATTGTAAGTCTTAGCTGACGAAGAATCTCAAACAATTCATATCCTGCTTTGGTAAGAGAGTCCGTACCTCGCCTGCTACGGCTTCTTGTCTGCTTCTCAGGTTCTTTGCTTTTATATGTTCTGACCAGGACGTGCGCTCCGGCTTTCTTAAGAGGCTCTATGTTCCCTAAACGGATCACGCTATATTTATCTGCAGTCTGGCAGAGATATCCATCCAAAAGCAATTGGTTGATAAGCAGCCTCAGCTCCGATTCGGACCGACTATTTAACGCACCGTATGTCTTGTATTCAGTGGTACCAAGCTCCTTAAGTCTGGCTCTGTTCGCGCCCAAGAGCGTTCCAATGATTATATTCAATCCATATCTTCCCCTTGTTTCCCAAACACAGTTAATGACCTGCTTGGCTTCTTCCGTCATATCAATCTCTGTAAACCCTCTATGACAATTTCCGCAGCTGTCGCATGGCTGATTACGCTTTTCTCCAAAGTATTCAAGGATATAGTTCCGAAGGCATCCGGTTGTTCTGCAATATCCTTCCATAACCTGAAGTCTTTTGGCATCCCGTTGTCTGATCAGTTCAACATCTTCATATGGAACACCTGTAAAATCCTTGTGATCCAGCAGGAACTTATCTATCATTATATCCTGTGTAGAGAACAACAGGATACACTGCGATGGTTCGCCGTCCCTTCCCGCACGACCGGCTTCCTGATAGTAGTTCTCCATGCTCTGTGGCATGTTGTAATGAATAACAAACCGAACATTCGATTTATCGATACCCATGCCAAATGCATTCGTAGCTATGATCACAGGTGACCTGTCATATATAAAATCATTCTGGCTTGCTTTCCTGTCTTCATTGTCCATTCCGGCATGATATCTTGCCGCCTGAACCCCTGCATTTGAAAGAAGTTCATACAACATATCTACATTTTTTCTTGTGGCGCAGTAAATGATACCGCTGTCATCCGGATGGTTTCTGACATATTCCAGCACATAGTCATCCTTTTTCTTGATCGTCTCCACATCAAAATACAGATTTTCGCGATCAAAGCCGGTCATCACAATCTTTGGGTCTCTCAGTTTAAGGACACAGGAAATATCATTCTTTACTTCTTCTGTTGCAGTAGCGGTAAACGCACTCACTATTGGTCTCTTACTCAGGCTATCTATAAAGTCCACAATTTTAAGATAGCTTGGTCTGAAATCCTGGCCCCATTGCGAAATACAGTGAGCCTCATCTACTGTCACCATAGATATGCCGACTTTGCCGGAAAAGTCCGTAAACTCATAGCTTTCAAGGCGTTCCGGCGCAACATACAAAATCTTATAAACTCCGTTAAGTGCTCTGGCATATACCTTAGATATCTGTGATTCCGTCAGAAAAGAATTAATATATGCCGCCTTGATCCCCACCTCATTCAAAGCCTTAACCTGATCCTGCATGAGTGAAATAAGCGGCGAAATAACAATAGTAATGCCAGGCAAGAGCAGTGCCGGAACCTGATAACAAATTGACTTCCCTGATCCCGTTGGCATGATTGCCAATACATCTTTCCCTGCAAGAATCGAGCCAATAATCTCTTCCTGCCCCGGTTTGAATGAATCATAGCCAAAATAGACTTTTAATGCTTCTTTTGCGTCCATAATTAATACCCAATGCCGTTATACGACAAACGGCTTTATTGTATACGATTTCAGTTTACTGTGCCAGGAACCATAAACGGAAAAACCTCACCGTTATGTTCGGTATTCACTTCATTTTCTGCCTGATTTCTTCCAGATATTTTGTCAGAGGATCCTGCTTGTAATGCCCGCCTCCGAGCCATTCAGTGCCTCACTTAAACTGTTCGTTATCCCTCTTGGTCCGCGCACGGCATAGATGCCATACTCATCCTTCAACACATCAAAGGTGATTATCTTACAGAACCATCAACAATGTACCGGCTCCAATCAGGATGCAGCCAATCGCTGATTTTACAGAAAATGCTTCACGCAGGAATACAACCGCCAACACCAGTGTGATTACTACGGACAGCTTATCTATCGGGACTACCTTGGAAGCGTCTCCCATCTGTAATGCCTTGTAATAGCATAGCCATGAAGCTCCTGTCGCAAGACCGGACAAGATCAGGAATATCCAACTCTTCTGACTGATCGACCTGATACCGCCCTGCTGATGTGTAATAAACACCATTCCCCACGCCATCAAAACAACAACCATCGTGCGGATAGCCGTGGCAAGATTGGATCCTACACCTTCAATTCCTACTTTTGCCAGTATTGATGTCAGTGCGGCAAAGACCGCCGAACCGAGCGCTAACCAAAACCACATCACCATACCTCCTGCAAATTGCCACGTGCCAATAAAACTCCGATTTTTCGTTACATTGCACTACCATTATAACAGATATCGGCAGATTCCTCCTCATAAAAGATAAAGAGCGAGGGCTGCTGCCATTTGCTCTTACCTGCCTTAAAAAAGACCGGCAAGGAATTCATCTCTGAATTCTCTGCCGATCCTCTTTTTATCTTTCTTTCGATTGTAGGTCTTTCCGCTTGGCACGCTCCTTGTCACGGGATTCAATACTCCCCAGGTGCGCCGCTGCTTTGCGTGATACTCGCGCTGCGCCTTCTTACTTCGCTTGTCCGGCGACACATAGTTTTTCATTTTCCTAATCCTCCATTTCATTTTAGCTTCATACAAGTATACGGTGACAGGTGTCATTAAGATATCCTGCATCAACCGCTTGCTGAGCACACTGTCATGAACCAACACTTTCAATAAAACTGACAGCCTCTTTGATCCCGCCGCTGCTCTTAAAGCTTTCCGATACCTTTTTGGCGCCACGCTTGAAGTTTTTCTCTTCGATAACCCTTGTAACCGCCTTCACGATGTCATCCTTGCTAATTGAAGGAAGCCTGAACCCGGCCCCAAGCTCTTCAGCCCGCCGCGCCACCGCATCCTGCTCCGGCGTCTGTGGGAACAGGATGAGCGGAACTCCGAAATACAGGCCCTCCGAAGCTGAATTCATTCCACAATGAGTAATAAAAGCATCAGCGATTGAAAGCACCGCCATCTGATCCACACTCTCGTAAAGCTCAATATTTTCCGGCACGGCATCAAAATGATCCGTATTGGTTCCCATCGATATGATAACCTGGTAGTCCGTCTTACCTAAAGCATGGATGCAGTTACGATAGAATTCTCTGTTCTGGTTCACTGTGCCCATAGAGATATAAACCGTCTTCTTGGCCTTCTTTTCAAAAGCATCTGTAATTGGGCGGATCGACGGACCGATGAAATGATACTTATCAGAAAACGTGTCTGAACATGGCTGGAAATACTTTGAAGTATACACCACCGTATTTGTGTCATTATCATTCTGTACAATATCCAAAAGTCCTTTCACCGGATATCCTTTTTCCTGGAGTCGTTTGATCTGTTTGTTCACCTTAGGCATAGAGAACAGCATCTTCAGTGTCTCACCGACTCCGTGCTTCATATATCTTGAAGAATACCTGTTAAACGCAAATGTTGTCGTTGATGAAACAAAAGGGATGCCATGCTTCATCGCAGCCAGCTTGCCCCAATACGCGATAGAATCTGCCACTATGACATCCGGCTGCAATACGGCAATCTTTTCCGTGACCATCTCGTCCAGTGCCAGCGTTGATGACACAAGAAGCTCGACAGCAAATGCCTGGTCTTTTCCGACGCGATCAGCATTTTCCTTATCTTCCATCTCAAAATCATACTCGTCGCATGGAATAAATGTCGCTCCGGCATTTTCTATTTTTGCCCTGAACATCTCAAAAGAGAAGTAATAGACTTTATGCCCTGCCTCAGCCAGAGCCTTGACAAGTCCAAGTGTCGGGTTGGTATGGCCATGCGCAGGTATGCAGAACCATGCTATTTTCATTGTTCTTCATCTCCCTCCTCTTCAAATGCCATGCCAAACAACCCTGCAAAAGCTCCTTTAGGAGGTATTGCGATTCCACGTTTTTCATCACCCAGCAGTAATAAAGCATCTCCTGGCTTGATCTCAAATAACTCACGTGCCTGTTTAGGGATCACGATCTGACCCTTTTCACCCACGGTTGCAGTCCAAGCATATCTTCCTTTTGGTGCCTCCACGATATCAGCTCCTTTGGTATGATTTGTATAACTTATCATACCAAAGATATCTCTACCCGTCAATTCTAATGTTGATTCGGTCTGGTTGTACCTGATCTAAGTGAAGCTATAAGACACACACGGTTATACGCTTACCATGGATCCGTATCATTAAAACTTCATCCATCGTACTGCCTTCCATCAATTTATAGTCGCGATGAAAAAATGACGTAACAGATCATGCCGATTCCAACGGTAATGCCATGGATTTACTGTGCTAGGTACCATAAGCCTACCGAGTTTCCTGTCCCCGACACCCTAATTCACCACTCAATTTTCTCCGGATACTCCAGATCAGGATTATGAAGCTCGTGTATGCTGCAGCCGTGCAGTTTCGCGGAGCTTTCCAAGCCACGCAAAAGGTTTCTATAGGCGTCAGGCTTCTTAAGCAGCCTCTTGGCGATATTTTTAAGCTTATCTTTCCGCTTCTCCGGAGCTGTTTTCAGATAATCAACATTACACTTATCGACATACTGTGTGGCATAGTTCTCATATTCGTAGCTGTAGGATTTTCCTCTCTGGCTAAGCACCTTTTCAAAATTCTCATCTCCGATCACATCCGCAAAGGCAGACAATATCACGCTCGACAGCATGTCCAGCATTGCCTGATCCCTGATATAATCAGCATATTTATCCACGAAGCTTCTCGGATGCGCTTCCTTCTTTTGATGCTTTCTTGCACGTTCACCGTAATAAACAGATGAAGGAAAATATAATTCCGGTATTGAAAATGCCACAAACAACGCCTCAGGAAAAAGGACTTCCACGGAATAATGCAGATTCTTCCCCGGCAAAACCATAGAGTGCCACTTCATCAATTCATCATTCGCTCCATTGTCTACTAGCTTCACATTTCTGTCGCCTTGAAAAGCATGGCGGATGTCATAACAGATCCCGAGCAGACGATTCTTCACGCTCCAGTAACGATCTTCATGATCCTCTTCAAGACCTGTCATTCGATAGATACTCTTTACCATCTCATAAAAATCTTCGTATTCACCTTCTATGAGTATGCCTGTCAGGTGCTCCGTTGGCTTCGCTGAAATCATTAAGCTTTCCTCCCACAATACTTTTTATACTACCCAACTGATCCACAGGGGCAGTAATCACTGCATTACCTGTCTTACATCCGCCAATACAATAGCATTGCAGGCTTTCGTCAGTTCTGCTGACCCTGCTTCCTTGAAAATAGCGCCGCAGACACCGCCACCTTCCCACAGTCCTTCATTGGCTGCGTTTACAATGGCATCCATCTTCTTTACTGAGCTCTCTACAGATTCTTTAATATCCGCGATATCTCCATCCTGCCCCCGATTCCAGATCTCATATCCCTGCCGTCTGGCGGAGTCATACACCGGCTGCATATTCTTCTGCAGGATGTTGAAAAAATCTTCCTGTGTATTTCCTTTGCGATAAAGCTCCTGCCCTGCCCAGATGGAGTGCAGGTTATCCCGATAGCACGCCTCAAACAGCTTGTGTATCCCCGGCTTCTCATGGATAAATCCATACAGAAGAAACTGATTCGCCGCAAACCTAAGTCACGAACCACCAGCCCTGCTGGTGGTTCGATGTTGGCCCTACGGGGTCAATGTTACTATTCCGCCTAAAGGCGGTCTGACAAACCATTGCCTTTTTTACTGGTGGCCGCTTGAAAGCGGCTCTTTGTTACTTCCCAGAGTCACCTTCCATGCGGTCTCTTTCATACTGCTCCGCTATATACTTTTTTATTGTTTCTTCATTCACGTTACCCACCGTTTCGCAATAGTATCCTCTTGCCCAGAAATGCCGGTTATACCTTTCCCTGTACTCTGGATGCCTGTCAAATATCATCAGTGCGCTCTTTCCTTTGATCCGTCCCACGACCTTTGACACACTCAGCTTCGGCGGG
>CACXUY010000021.1 GCA_902770965.1 uncultured Lachnospiraceae bacterium
GTTGGCCCTTCATCCAGAAAAACGCAAATCGGGCACACAACCAAAATGTATCGAACGACATAACAAGCAGCATGCATCAACTGATACCGCAAGCTGTAAATATCTAACAGGAAATGGTCGGTGAAAACCGACCATTCCCTGTTTTCTCCAAACAATTGTAAAGAATAAATGAGGATCTGACCACATTATTTCTTCGCGACGTACTTCCTGATATCCAGGGAGATAGCGATATAGATGATGATGCCGAGGGCGATCCACTGAGCATTCGCGTTGACTCCCAAAAATTGCAGCGCAGCCTTCAGGAATTCGAAAACCGCGACGCCTATAACTGCGGATGAGACCTTGCCTCGTCCGCCGGTAACCGAAACGCCGCCGATAGTACAGGCAGCAATTGCCTCCATCTCATAACCAAGACCAAGGTTAACTGACGCGCCGCCGGACTTCGCGCCCAGCATGAAACCGGCCAAACCATAGAAAGCAGCTGCCTTGGCATAGATCATGACCATGGTGAGCTTGACAGGGACACCGGCGACCTCAGCTGCCTGAGGGTTCGCGCCGATAGCATACATGTACTTGCCGTGGCGTGTCATGTTGAAAATGAACCAGGAAATGACAGCTACCAGGATAGCGATCCATACCAGATAAGGAATCATCAATAATCTGCCGGAAGCCAGATTGGTATACTCTGTGATATAGCCGCCCAGAGGGGTCGCATTCGTCACTATAAGGTTAAGGCCATAGACGATCTCCATCATAGCCAGCGTTGAAATGAAGGGCGGAACGTTCAGGAATGCGATGAAGGAACCGGTTATCGATCCAAAGCACGCGCACACCAGCATAACAATGATGGCTGCCAGGAAGAGATTCATGGGCTTCCCGCCCTGAATGAAACGTCCTGCGTAATCAGCTTTCTGGAGAAGAATGCCGGCAAGGCAGCCTCCAAGACCTATGATACGACCTGCGGACAGATCGCAGCCGGCGGTGATGACGCAGCCTGCGATGCCAAGCGCGATGACAAGACGCGCGGACATGTTAAGCAGCAGATTCATCAGGTTCGACTGGGAAAGGAAGTTAGGCGACTTAATGCCCGTAAAAATAACCAGAATGACGATGATAAGAATGACCCCATAGTTAATGAGGAAATCCTTCAGATTAAAAGCCTTTTTATTCATTGAAATCCTCCGTTTCAAAGAGCAGCTGCGCTCAGAACATGGTTGCGTAGCTCATGACCTTTTCCTGGGTCATCTCCGC
Source organism: uncultured Lachnospiraceae bacterium (assembly GCA_902770965.1). Lineage (GTDB taxonomy): Bacteria > Bacillota > Clostridia > Lachnospirales > Lachnospiraceae > RUG11623. The sequence goes on from CACXUY010000021.1 coordinate 1,252, forward strand.
AGAATCTTTGATCTCGCCGCGGATATGTCCATTGCACATGACGTAAATCCTGTCGGACATACCTAGAAGCTCCGCCATCTCAGAAGAAATCATGATGATGGCCTTACCTTGTTTCTGCAGTTCGACCATTATTTCGTAGATCTCGTGCTTTGCGCCAATGTCAATACCACGGGTGGGTTCATCCATGATAAGGAGGTCGGGGTCATTCGCAAGCCATCTGGCGATGATGACCTTCTGCTGGTTACCGCCGGATAGGTTCGCTATGGCTTCCCTGGCATTCGGTGTCTTGATCGACAGCTTCTTGATGCTCTCGTCAACGATATGATTTATCTCAGGGTGATCCAGAACAAAACCTGCCTTCAGGTTCTTGTCATAGATAGAGATACCGGTATTATCCTTTATTGACAGGCAGCCGAGTATACCTTGACCGCGCCTGTCCTCAGTGATCAGGCCGATACCGGCATTCATGGCTTTGCGAGGCGTTTTCGCGTCAATTTTATTGCCGTTCATATAAATCTCGCCGGACTTGATGCCGCGCATTCCGAAAATGGCTTCCATGAGTTCGGTGCGCTGAGCTCCGACCAGTCCGCCGAAGCCGACTATCTCACCCTTGCGTACATTGAAAGAGCAGTCCTGGAAAGATTTTTCATGGATAGAAGAAAGACCCTTTACTTCTATGACCATATCGCCGGGTTTGCACTCATGTGAAGGATAGACGTTCGTCAATTCACGGCCGACCATCTTGGCGATGATCTGGTCAGTTGTCATATCGGCAGCCGGCCAGGTGCCGACATAGGTGCCGTCACGCATGATGGTGATATCATCAGAAATCCTCTTGATCTCATCCATCTTGTGCGAGATGTAAATCATAGCCACGCCCTTATCACGAAGATCATTCATGATACGGAACAGCACTTCGACTTCTTTGTCTGAAAGGGAGGATGTGGGCTCATCGAAAATGATGACCTTAGCCTCATGAGAAACAGCCTTTGCGATCTCAATCGACTGCATCTGACCGATGGAAAGCTCTGCCAAAGGGGTTCTGGGGTCGAAATCCATACCGACTTGTTTGAGCCAGTAAGCCGTATCCTCATTCATCTTCTTATGATCAATGACTTTCAAAGGTCCATAACTATGGTAGGGAAATCTGCCGAGGAACATGTTCTCGGCAACACTTCTGGGGAGTACGGGCTGAAGCTCCTGATGCACCATGGCAATGCCCATCTTCATGGCCTCATCAGGGTTGTTGATGGAAACTTTCTGCCCATTGATAAGCACCTCACCGGCATCCATCTTATATATGCCGAACAAGCACTTCATCAAGGTAGACTTTCCAGCGCCGTTTTCCCCCATCAGTGCATGGACAGTTCCGGGACGAACAGAAAGGGAAACATTATCCAGAGCCTTAACGCCTGGGAAAGACTTGGATATTCCTTTCATTTCAAGATAGTATTCTGCCATGCTGGTCTCCTTATGGTATCTCCTGCAAACAGTACTCGTCCTATATCATCTTCATAAGAAATAATATGTCCTTAAAAAGAAACAGGTACGGCGGTACGCCGCCGCACCTGAAATAGACGTTCATAGTATCTAAGATGTTTCGCTGTCTGCAGGGAGCTGTATCAGGCGATTGAAACCGCCTGCTCAGGATTACTGCAGTGAGTCAAGGATATCCTGAGCGTTCTCAGTAGTAACCTTGTTATAATCGCACTGGATGTTATGCTCATTGCCAGCGCCGGTCAGATAATTGATAGCGGCATCAGCAGAGCTGTCAGCCTGTGAGATGTGGTTGTTGAAGACTGTGCCGGTAATCTCGCCGGAAATGACATACTGTACAACCTCAACGAGAGCGTCAACACCTACCAGATAGATGTCCTTTCCAACAGTACGGCCCGCGGAACGTATGGACTGAAGAGCGCCAAGTGCCATAGCGTCGTTATTGCAGAATACGACCTCGACATCATTGCCATAGCGGGACAGGGAGTTAGCAACAAGCTCAGCGCCCTTGACCTGATCCCACATACCTACCTGGTCATCGAGGCAGTTCACTTCGAAGCCTGCATCAGTAAGAGCCTTGACGGAGTACTCGGTACGATAAGCGGCATCGATATTCTCAGGGTCGCCCTCGATCATGATATAGTCAATCTTGCCATTGCCGTTGAAGTCGATCTTCTCAAGTCCAAGGTCGCCGATGATCTCGCCCTGATAAGTACCGGACTGACGTGCGTCGCAGCCAACATAGCAGACATCCCAGTTGTTGTCTGTCCATCTCTTCTGCTCATCAGCATCGGGCTCACGATTGATGTAAACAAGCGGAATGCCGGCCGCTACGACCTTATCGGTGACGGTAGAAGCGGATGAGGAGTTGACAAGGTTGATGATGAGGACATCAACGCCATCGGCGATGAAGTTGTCGATCTGTCCGGACTGGGTAGCCTGATCATTGGCACCGTCGACGATAGTGATGTTGGATTCTGCAAAGCCCTGATCGACAAGATACTTCTGAAGCTCGGTCCTGAACAGTGTCATGAAGTTGTCAGCGAATTGATAGATGCAGACGCCTACTTTCTTACCGGCGAGATCAGCATCGGCGGCGCCAACGGCATCTGTAGCGGCGTCCGCAGCTTCTGTGGCGGTATCCGCAGCCTCTGTGGCGGTATCGGCAGCATCATCTGTCTTAGGAGCCTCGGTGGCAGCATCAGTCTTAGGGGATTCTGTCGTGGTCTGCTCTGTTGAGGAATTGCTGCATCCTGCCAGAAGGGACATGCCCATAGCAGCCACAAGAAGAAGACTTACAAACTTTCTTTTCATATTTACCTCCTTAATATAAGTGCTGTGAATCAGCACATTTGTTATACCTATTGATTATAACACTGATTCTAAAAAATAGGTAAAGAAAATAACGATAATTTCCTGCTTTTTTAAATTGACTCCTGAAATGTTTTACGCTTTCTTAGATTTTCTTCCCCCTTGACAACCATCCTCATACTTGATTAAATTGTAATTATCCAGCACCTCTGGCCGCACCCGAAACAAGGGATGCGCAGCATCCCGAGTCTGGTGTGCTGAACAGCTACATTAAACGTAATTGCTGTAACTACTCATTATGAGTCAAACTGTTATTGTTCGATCACATTCTCAAAATAACACTTGAAAGGAGAAGACAGATGAATACAGTCTACGATTTTACAGTTAAGGACAGAAAGAAGAACGATGTAAGCCTGGCAGACTACAAGGGCAAGGTACTGCTGATCGTCAACACGGCTACCGGCTGCGGCTTCACTCCGCACTATGAGCCTCTTGAAGAAATGTACAAAGAGATGAAAGATCGGGGCTTTGAGATCCTAGACTTCCCCTGCAATCAGTTCGCAAATCAGGCTCCCGGTGATGAGGACGAGATACATCAGTTCTGCACGCTGAAATTCGGCGCAGATTTCCCTCAGTTCGCGAAGATAGATGTAAACGGTGAGACTGCTGATCCACTGTTTGCCTTCCTTGCGGCCGAGAAGCCCTTCGCAGGTTTTGGCAAAGGTCTTAAAAACGCTGCTCTGAACAAATTCGCCGACATGAACAACAAGGCATTCGGCGACAAAGCCTACATCAAATGGAATTTCACCAAGTTCCTGATCGACCGCGAAGGCAAAGTCATCGCACGCTTTGAACCCACCGTTGACATGAAAGAGGTCAAAGAAGCCGTAGCTGCCGCTCTGTAAACAAGCCTGAAAAAGGATGTGTCCACGCCATGAAAGAGATCACGAAGACCTGCTCATATGACATAAACCTGCCCGTAAGCCTTAGAAGCAGGCGTTTCCTCTTCCTTGACATAGAGACCACCGGTCTGTCATCATCAAACAGCCGTGTGTATCTCATCGGTTTCCTATATCAGGAAGGCGGAAGGTGGGTTTTCACACAGCTTTTTGCCGAATCTCCATATGAGGAACGGGCCGTTCTGGTGCGTGCGGCAGCCTTCGCCTCTCATTTTGACCTATTCGTGCATTTTAATGGATGTCAGTTCGACCTTCCATACCTTCATGGGCGATGCGTCGAACATGGCGTGGATGACAGTTTCATGTCGACTCCGAGCCTGGATCTTTACCTTGAGCTCAGGGGCTGCAAGAAGCTGCTCGGACTGCCAAACTGCCGCCTCAAGACCATCGAAAGCTTCCTTGGGCTGGCGAGGGAGGATAAGTATGACGGCGGTCTTCTTATCAACGTTTACTATGACTATGTGAAGACCCGCAGCGAGGATGAGCTTCATCTCCTCCTTCTTCACAACGAGGAGGATGTGACAGGCATGCCTTCGCTGCTGCCTATGCTAGGTTACTCCTCCCTGATGTCCGGCAGAAGCATTGATGACGGGAAAGAACCCTCTTTATTCATTACAGACAAAACCCTTAAGGCGGAGCTTGAACTCACCGAGAGTCTGCCGAGACCTGTGTCGGCAAAAATCTTAAACATCCGCATTGAAGCTGAAGACAGACAGCTGTCTTTGCTGCTTCCCATCCACTCAGGAGAACTCCTTTATTTCTTCACGGACTACAAGAATTATTATTATCTCCCGGAAGAAGGGGTGGCGATACATAAAAGCGTAGCGACCTACGTGGACAAGAACCACCGTGAACCTGCTAAGGCCAGGAATTGTTATACAAAAAAGACAGGTGTCTTCGTTCCTGTCCCTTCAAATTCTCCCGGCCGCCTTTTCAGAAAATCCTGGGGCGGACAGACTTATCGTGAGATAGACGATGAACTAAAGTCCGATGTCTGTTTCTGGAGACGATACGTTATTGACGCGTTCCGCCTTCTGAGATAAAACCTCAGAAGCTCAGCATTTCTTCAAGCACCGTCAGCGACTTGAACTGTCTGTCAACAAAATGCTCCATGAGAGCATGGACGGCAGCTTCCAATTCCAGGCATGCTCCATCTTCTAATGAAAAGGAGTACAGCCTTCTTAGCGGGGCGGCAACCACGTATCTCCACGCTGCTTCTGCTTTCTTCCCTGTCCCGATCATCGGGAGTTCCGAGTACTCGCCAGAGATCACCATGGTCTTTAGGATAAATACGGATGCTATGAGGCGAAAAGGCAGCACCTTCTTTTCAAGAGCTGTTAATGTGAGATAGTTGAGATTCAGCTGGTCTGTGCCGTCTATCCCCTCCCTCCCATAATATGCAGAAAATTCCATAAAAAACATGCCATAAGCCGCGGCCTCAGGGTCGCGGCTTAATGAATCAAAATAGTTTATGACTTCCATGCCCACCACAGTGTATGAGCTTCGTCCCGAAAACATCTCAAAAGTACCCGAAGTAAAAGGTCTGCTTCCGGCGCTCATAGAACTCTTCTGTCTCTGGGCTCCTCTGCAGAACGCCGATACTAGTCCGAGTTCCTGCGTAAGGAGCACCAGACGTCTGTCATTTTCCCCTATCGGTGTCGCCTGCAGCACCATTCCCTTAACCTTAAATCGGTCACTCATCTTCTTTCCTGTATCCAAAGCTCCTCAACAGCTTCTCGTTGTCACGCCATTGGCTCCGTACCTTTACCCACAATTCCAGATGTACCTTGGACCCGAGCTGTTCTTCGATCTCATACCTCGCGGCAGAGCCAATTTTCTTGAGCATAACTCCATCTTTGCCGATAATGATGCCCTTGTGTGATTCTTTCTCACATATTATAGTGGCGGAAATATCCCATATCCTTCCGTTCCTTCGCTTCATTGAATCCACTAGCACGGCGATACCATGAGGTATCTCCTCCTGGAGGCTTTGCAGGGCCTTCTCTCGAATCAGTTCCGCTGCTATCTGTCTCATCGGCTGATCAGTAACCGTATCCTCATCATAGTATTGAGGACCGGGTTTCAGATATTTGAAAATGGTGTCGAGCAGATCGTCCATATTGATTTTTTTGAGAGCTGATACGGGTATTATCTCCGCAAAATCCATCAACCGCCTATAGACATCGATTACAGTCAGTACTTCGGCTCTTGGAATAGTGTCAAGCTTATTTATCAGGAGGAAAACGGGCTTCTCACTCTCCTTAAGCTTATCAAGGATCATTCGGTCGCCTTTTCCAAGATATGTGTCAGGTTCAACAAGCCAGAGCACCAGGTCAACATCCTGCAGAGCGCTTTCGGCGACCTTCATCATATAATCCCCCAGACGGTTTTTCGCCTTGTGGACTCCTGGAGTGTCAAGAAATATTATCTGCCCTCGCTCGTCAGTGTACACCGTCTGTATCCTGTTCCTGGTGGTCTGAGGCTTGCTGGAGGTGATTGCGATCTTCTGCCCGATCAGAGCGTTCATCAGGGTGGATTTGCCGACATTTGGCCGTCCGATCAACGCTACGTAGCCGCTCTTCTTCTCATCAGCATGATCCGCGAAGCTCTCTTCCCCCGGCATGCCATTATCAAGCTCAGTGCTCATATCTGTATTCAAATCAGTTCTCCTCTTTTTCGCTGCCGGAAAGGTATTGCGTCTTTATCAGCAAGTCACTGTCCCTGTCTATCGTGGCGGCGTTGCCGACCACACAGATCTGCCGGCAGTCTGTCACCGCTTTCAAGGCAGGCGCCAGTGCCCTTATGCTATCCTGAGTGCAGCCTAATATCTCCTTGCGTTCGAGCTTCCTCATCTCATCCGTGACGCCGCTCATATAAGCCTGGAGAGAAGCGCAGCCCCAAAGCGATGGCGTCATAGGTCTGTCGATAGAGCCTATCGTGCTGATAATGTATTTATCCATCTGACTAGGCTCTATCGAGAAGCTTGCGATGAAATCCGAGATCTTTTCAAATACATCTATCGTCCTGCGGAAGTGAGGGTCGCGGTATGAGACAAAATAAGCATCCCCATTCCTTAACAGACGGCACATGCAGCCATAGGCACCGCCCAGCTCTCGTATGTTCTTCCAGAGATAATCGGATGTCAGAATGTTTCGGAGCACCTGCATAGCTCCGCTGTAGGGAATACCGGAAGAGCGATAATTTCCGCTCAAAGCGGCATACACTATCTGTCCCGCCGTCTTAAATCCCTCATTCTTTACGGAAAGGAGGTCCTTGGGAACGAAGTAGGAAGCCGCGGTACCGGTCTCCGGCATAGCGTTATGGTCTGATGACGCACCTTCACCGAAAACTCCTGACGCTGCCTTATCACGGCTGTCAGAAATACTACCATTTTTGATGGCCGCTATGAATCTGGAGACTTCGCTGCGGACAGCCTCTATTCCTTCGTCTCCGGCAGTGATGTCCACTGTCAGCTTGTCAGCATCAACCAGTCTCTTTAATAGTCTCGAAAGATCATCACCTAGCTTCTCCAATCCTGTTTCATCCGAGCTGCGATCCTCCAGATAATTGAAGAAATCTATTCCGCCTACCTGCTCGGAGAACCATGCCGTGCCATTCGCGTAAGAACGGGCGCGGCCCGACGCGGTCATATGTCCCGAATCAGACAGAACCATCTCATATCTGGATCGAAGCTCCTGAATGAGGTCGAATAAATGTTCTTTATCCGTGAACAATGACTGAGTCAATATCTCACTTATGAGCCTGAACGCTTCAGGTACGCTGCTGTCAAGCACCCTCACTGACATGTCAAACCACGCAGTGAAGCTTCCGCTTTCTGAGGAAGACTCGAAAGTCGCGACCGAATTCCCCATGCCGCCTGTGTGTATGCTTATCTCATTTGAAAGATCGGAATAATCTCTGACTTTCGTGTCAACAAAACAGAGAAGGGATCTCAAGAGACCTGAAAGCGGCAGAAGCTCAGGTTCAATATCCTTCATGTTAAACATGAGATGCACGTAAGAGATACCGCCGGCAAAAGTCCTGTGTATCAGGAACGGGCACCCTTCGACCTCTTCTCGCTCTGTGGAAAGAGGCGTGATATCCTCGCTTATGTCAGACAGCTTCAGCGTGGGAAGCGTAGCAATCTCTTCAGGTGTGGAGGGCGTGCTCTGATAAATGCTGAACTTTTCGAGCTTGTCTGAAAGCTCCTTCATCTCCTCAATGGAAAGCGAGCTCCTGTATGCTTTAAGCTTTGACGCCATGGCGGCTTCACGCTTTTCGATAAGCCCGGGAACTGGTTTCAGAGTTATATCCGCGCGATGCGGGTTGTCGATCAGCCAGGTACGGATAAGTCCCTCAAAATATCCGGTCTTAACATTTTCCTTGAGGAATCTAAGTGTATCCTCATACCTGAGATGCGTGAAGGGATCCATGTCGTCATACAGCCAGCTGTCAAAGCTCATAAAAGCATAGACCAGGCCTTTGGGATACATGCCATAATCCGCTGCCCTGCAGTTGAACTCTATGCTGTTTATTCCGGCAAGAAGATATTTCTCATCTATCCCGTTCTCAGCCAGGCCTGTGAGCGTATCCTGTACCACCTGCCTGAACTTATCTTGCATGTCCGGATCTGTGTCCTTGGCTACAAGGCTAAAATATGGCTGCAGAGTCTCGTTGTGATAACCGCCAAAAATGTCTTTACCTATGCCCGCTTCCCTTAAAGCTTTCTTGAGAATAGCCCCGGAGGACGACAGCAAAACATAATCCAGCACCTCGAAAGCCCTGTACAATATTGGATCAAGTATCTCTCCGACAGACCAGTGACTTGAGAGCCAAGTCTTGCCCTCAGGACTCTCCTCCTCAGTGATAGGGTATTCGATCACATGCTTCCTGGGTTCAGAAAAAGCTTCCTGCTTTTGCAGCACGGAATCTACGTCTTTTCTTTCGTAATTGCTGAGATACTCATGATCTATCCACTCAAGCCTCTCCCGCATGTCAACATCACCATATAGGTAAATGTAGCTGTTAGAAGGATGGTAATAGCAGCTGTGGAAATCAATGAACTTTTCATAGGTAAGGTCCGGGATATCTTCCGGATTTCCGCCTGAATCATTGGCATAGGCCGTATCAGGGTAAAGCTCAGCTTCAGCTTGACGGGCGAGTATATCGTCCGGTGATGAATACGCGCCCTTCATCTCATTAAAAACGACACCGTTCACGCATAAGGATTCGTTTTCGTTGTCAAGCTCATAATGCCACCCTTCCTGCATGAATATTTCTTCATGCTTGTATATAAAAGGGTGGAAGACCGCGTCCATATAGACTTCCATGAGGTTGCAGAAATCCTGATCGTTGCAGCTTGCTACCGGGTAGAGTGTCTTGTCAGAGAAAGTCATGGCGTTGAGGAAGGTCTGCAGCGAACTCTTGGCAAGCTCCATGAATGGGTCTTTCAAGGGGAAGCGTTCTGACCCACATAAAACCGAATGCTCAAGTATGTGCGGCAGTCCGGTGCTGTCCGGAGGAGGAGTGCGGAAGCCGACGGCAAAGACCTTGTTCTCGTCATCATTCTTCAGCAAAAAAACTCTCGCTCCTGATTTCTTATGACGGAGAAGGATAGCCTGAGAATCAAGCTCGGCTATCCTATCGTCACGTATATATTCATATGCATCTGGAATCATGTTATTCTTCATCAATTTAATAATTTCTCCGTGTATTATAGTTGCGTTAATAACGACAAAACTGAATGCCGGATCGCTCTATGATTCACGGTCCGGCAATCATTCTTTGTAATTATCCAGCACCTCTGGCCGCCTCACAACGAGGGATGTGCAGCATCCCGAGTCTGGGGTGCTGAATAGCTACCATTTTTATATCTTGCCTTATATGCATGATATGTCAGCCGCCTGCATGTAGCTCTGCTCCCTTTCCCTCACGCTTCAGGGCTGTTCTTCTTCGTCGGGATAAGGACTTACCGCAAGTGCTGTGGTCTCCTCTACGGACTCTGGTTCCTTCGTTATAACCTCAAATATCTGTTCACAGTTCCATGAGCTGTTCAATGTGTAGTTGCCCGGATAGACAGGCTTTCGTTTGCTGGTGTACAGCAGCTCCTGGAAACGAAAGACCGCGTCATTCCTGATAACGCCTTTAGATTGAAGCAGGCTGGCCAATTCACCGTCTGACATGTCAGGAGTAATAATCACCTCTATGTCTTTGCCCGGCGCTTTATCCACCGCCTTCTCATGAAAAACGGAATAGCCGAATCTGTATGCCATGCTTGCCCCGACATAGAACAGCACGATTACGACTATATAGATGAATATCCGTCCACTGAAGAGACCTATATGCCTCGTGAGTGAATTCATATTATCTGTTTTATTTACGTTATTCATTTGCTTCCTGTTAAACCTCCATGATAATAGGAAGAATCATTGGATCACGTTTCATCCTCTTCCAGATAAAATCTGAAAGCTCTTCCCTTATACATGTCCTTAACTTGGCTTTGTCACGGATCTTCCTGATGCGGCAGCTATCAAAGGTACCAAGGATTATCTGACGACAGTCTTCTATAAGCTCCTCCGATTCCTTCACATATACAAAGCCTCTGGTTATGATCTCCGGACCCGAAATCAATTCTCCGGTGGCGCTCTCCATCACTGCAGTCACAATGATGATGCCATGCTGTGCTAGTGTCTGCCTGTCCCTCAAAACGATATTGCCGACATCACCGACGCCCAGGCCATCGACCATGATCTTACCCGCCTGTACCTTCCCGGTTATGGAGGCATCCGACTCATCGAGTTCGAGCACATCCCCGGAATTCAGCATGATGGTCCTGTTCTTCTCCCATCCCATCTCCTGGATCATAGTTGCATGGGCAAGACGATGCCTGTACTCTCCGTGTACAGGGATGGCGTACCTCGGTTTGACCAGGCTGTACATAAGCTTGATCTCTTCCTGGCAGGCGTGTCCTGAGACATGGGTGTCCTGAAATATCACGTTGGCCCCCAGAAGTGATAGCTCGTTCATCACCTTTGAGACCGCCTTTTCGTTGCCCGGGATAGGAGTAGAACTCAGGATGATGGTATCTCCCGGCTCAATGGTTACCTTCCGGTGAATATTCGTAGCCATCCTTGATAATGCCGCCATAGATTCACCCTGGCTGCCGGTGGTTATGAGCACCGTCTTCTCCTTCGGATAATCGCGCAGCCTCTCAATGTCGATAAGGCAGCCATTCGGTATATCTATGCATCCCAGTTCCTGAGCCGTACTTATCGTGCTCACCATACTGCGTCCGTCAACGACCACCTTCCGGCCATATTTGTGCGCGGTGTTTATTATCTGCTGGACGCGGTCGACATTAGAGGCAAAGGTGGCAACTATAAGACGGCTGTCCTGATGGGACATAAAGATATGATCCATGGTCTTTCCCACCGTCCGCTCAGACATGGTGAAACCTTCTCGAAATATGTTCGTGCTGTCGCAAAGCATGGCAAGCACGCCCTTCTTCCCAAGCTCAGCAAAACGGGAGAGATCAGCCGAACTGCCAAATACCGGCGTATAATCAATCTTGAAGTCGCCTGTGTGCACCACAGTGCCGACAGGAGTGAAGATAGCCAGAGCCGCAGCATCAACTATACTGTGATTGACCCTGATGAACTCCACACGAAAATCACCGGCCTGTATAGTCTGACCATACTTTACTATCTTTCTTCTGCAAGAATCAGGCACCGGGTTCTCAACAAGCTTTCTCTCGATCAGTCCGATCGACAGTCTCGTTCCATAGACACATACCGGTATCTTTTTTAGAACGTAAGGAAGGGCACCGATATGGTCTTCATGACCATGTGTGATGAAAAAAGCCTTCACTTTGCTGAGGTTATCCATCAGATATGAGACATCCGGAATTACAAGATCGATGCCTAGCATATCTTCGGAAGGAAAGCTGAGCCCGCAGTCGACAACAATGATGCTGTCTCCATACTCAAACGCGGTAATGTTCATCCCTATCTCTTCCAGTCCGCCGAGAGGGATGATCTTCAATTTTCTTTTATCTGGCTTCAAACAATACCTCCTGCTCTTTTTTTACGTATGGACTCAGAACTCCAGATCCAGGTCGTCCAGAAGCTCGGCAAAAACCGACAGCAGATTGTCCAGCTCGTCCTCATCCTCTACTATCTCATACACTGCCGTCTCATCTGAATCACCTGAATGGTCACGTAAAATATAGCAGCTGCCATCCCCTGTTTCGGTGTCAGCCGCAAGTATATAATCAACGCCGCCTAAGCGTGTCTTCTCAACAACATAAAGAGCAAGCTCTTCACCCTCATCTCCGATAAATATAACCTTCTCCGCCATAGTTACAACTATACCCCTTTTCGTCAAACAGAGCGCCTGACAAGCCGGCCTGGCTCAGGTCAATGGGATTCCAGATAGCTCTGCAATATCAGAACTGCCGCAACCTGATCTATGACCTTCTTCCTGTCCTGCTTGGAGTAGCCGGTATCATCCAGAGCCCTGTCAGCAGCGACTGTAGTCAATCTTTCATCCCATAATACTACTGGCAGCCCCGTCCGTCTCTCAACCATATGAGAAAATTCCTCTGCGGCAGCGGCTCTCTCTCCTGCAGTATTATTCATATTCTTGGGATATCCCACGACAATAACCGAGACATTAAACTGATCGCAAAGCTCTTTGATCCTTGCAAGAGTACGTCGAAGCTTATTCTCCATAGGTCTTGTTATAGTCTCAACAGGCTGTGCGGTTATCCCCAGCGCGTCGGTCATGGCTACGCCAACTGTGACGGAACCATAGTCAAGACCCATCACTCGCTTATTCGTCCTCTTATGTGTGTGTGCCGAAGAGTTATCAGCGTTCACGCCGTCATTAACTGATCGTGCTGCCGCGGGATCTCCCATGACTTCCTTGCTCATGTCTTCTTCTCCGATAGTCTTCCTTACCTCTGATATACCAAAATCTGCCTTCAACTGACGTATGCCCTCACGAGTTCCTCCAGAAGCTCATAGCGTTCCACTCTTGTTATAAGCTGCCTTGCTCCCTTGTACCCCGTGATATAAGTAGGATCGCCCGACATGATATATCCGACAATCTGGTTGACCGGGTTATAGCCCTTCTCTTCCAGGGCTTCATAAACCTGATGAAGAATCTCTCCGGCATCGGCCGGCTGATCTGTCATCGCAGAAAAGCTCTGAGTCCTAGATAAATCCTCCATTTTGTATTTCCTCCGTGTGTTTAAGCATTCATGCTTTATTGTTTAATGATAATACAAACATTTAACTTGTGCAAGTAAATCATGATCAGCAGGTAACTATTCGCTCTTTCAAAGCCTCACAGGAACGATGTCGCCTATGTTTCTGCCCTCGGCGGGAATACTCACGCGTATGTATTCCCTGGTATAGCCTGTAAGCAGCACTCGTCCATCTTCAATTATCTCTTCTTCAAGGAGCACATCTTCCGTCTTTCCACTGTACCATTTCTTGAAAATTGCCCTGTTTTCCTCGTTAAGCTTTTGAAGGACATCGCTCCGTCTGGCCTTTACCGCGTCAGTGAGCTGTCCTTCCATGCGGTCGGCAGCGGTTCCTTTCCTGCGGGAATATTTGAAAATATGTGTCTCATAAAGCTTAAGTCCTTCAATAAAAGCCCTGGTCTCCTCGAATTCTTCTTCCGTCTCCTGAGGAAAGCCCACGATGACATCAGTAGTAATGGCCGGATGAGCGAAATGGTCTCTTAAGATACGGCAGCTCTCTGCATAATCAGCTGCTTTGTAATGACGGTTCATCCTTCGCAGTACGGTATCGCTGCCGCTTTGTAAGGAAAGGTGAAAATGAGGACATAGCTCAGGGATCTCGGCAAGCTCACCGGCAAAGCTTTCCGTTATCAGACGCGGCTCAAGAGACCCTAACCTGATTCTCTCTATGCCATCAATCGCTGCTATATGCCTGATGAGCGGAAGCAGCGCGTCTTTATGCCCGAGATCTTTGCCATAGCTGCTGAGATGGATGCCTGTGAGGACGATCTCTTTATAGCCTCCGTCAGCCATCTGCTTCACTTCATCGATTATATCTTCCTCAGTCCTGCTTGAGATCCTGCCCCTCACATAGGGTATAAGGCAGTAAGAGCAAAATTGATTGCAGCCGTCCTGTATCTTCAAAAAAGCCCTTGTATGGATGAGCGTTCCGTCTGAATTGACTTGTTCTGCCAGAGACTGAAGATTGCTGTCGTTGCCAGGACAGGCTTGGTTATGAGCATCAGATGTACGATTGCAAGTATCTTTAATACAGCAGATCTGACCGTGACCGTCATCATATGGGCTGTGATCGTGAATCATAGTATCGACACTTGTTCCGCAAGTGCTCCAATCGCTTATTAGCTTCTCTTCGACTCTTTTCACCACATCAGTCTTGCCTTCATTCCCTATCACGAGATCGACAGCAGGATCCGCCTGAGCTCTTTTCGCGTCAGCTTCCACGTAACAGCCAACCGCCACCACGAGGGCTGCAGGATTCTGCTTCTTTGCGCGATGCAGCATCTGCCTGGATTTCCGGTCTGCGATATTTGTCACGGTACAGGTGTTTACCAGATAGACATCAGCCACCGAGTCAAATGGAACTATCTTATAACCTTCATCTGCGAAGGCCTTTATCATCTTTTCTGTCTCGTATGCGTTGACTTTGCATCCAAGATTGTGAAAGGCTATTGTCCTCATCTTCGTAATTCCTTCATAAGTGGTGCTGCTTGCCGAAATACAACAGTACAGTTAAAAGTATCGATATGAATGAAAGCTCTCTTGACTTTTTCTTCGGTTAAAGCTACTATTGAGACAGCAAACAGAATCGGAACAACGAATTCTGTAAAATAATAAATCAAGAAAGGGTTCAACTATGACAAGCGTTAAGATCTCTCTCAATTCAATCGATAAGGTCAAGAACTTTGTCAATGACATCACTCGTTTTGACAGTGACTTTGACCTCGTCTCCGGTCGTTACGTTATTGATGCCAAATCCATCATGGGCATCTTCAGTCTTGATCTTTCCAAGCCCATCAACCTTAACATTCATTCCGAGAAGGAAGCTGAAGCAATTCTCAAGACCCTTGAGCCTTACATTATCAGCTGATAAGGCATTAGCGATTCAGGACAGCATGTCTGGATAAGCAGAGGCTCAAAAGACTACATCGTATCAGGCCTCATAGTATTAAGCCGGATTGTATATGATCGCTTCATTATTTTTTTAAACAGGATACAGCGCACGCTGTATCCTGTTTTTATCGTGTCTGCAGCTGTGATCTGATCTCAATGACCGAGTTTGATTAAGATATGGAACGATCCTTTTTCCGTGAGTCTATTGTCCCGATCTCTGTTTCATATACCCGCTCATGGCTTATATCTCTATGATCTCCTTCGTTCTCATGCACTCCGCGACCATCTCCTCCGCCTTCACGAGCTTCGATTCAGAGCGGCGGATAATGTTGACATTTGGCTTGGTGACAGGATGCTTGGCAACAAAGATGGTGCAGCAGTCCTCGAAAGGCTGTATAGAGGTCTCAAAAGTGCCTATCTCCTGAGCTATGTCAACTATATCCTTCTTGTCAAACGCGATGAGAGGACGGAAGACCGGAATCTCACAGACCTCGTTTGTCGCTGCCAGGCTCTGTATGGTCTGTGAAGCAACCTGACCAATGCTCTCGCCAGTAACCAGGGCCAGACATTTTTCCTCGGCCGCGATGAGCTGTGCTATGCGCATCATATATCGGCGCATGATGATCGTCAGCTCATCGTGGGGGCAGGTCTCGTAGATATACATCTGAAGCTCCGTAAAATTCACGACGTGGAGACGTATAGGTCCTGCCCATCCAGCCACAATGGAAGCCAGATCAATGACCTTTTGTTTAGCGCGCTCACTGGTATATGGCGGCGCATGAAAATATACCGCCTCTATACGGACTCCTCTTTTTGATACCATCCATCCGGCCACGGGACTGTCAATGCCTCCGGACAACAGGAGCATGGCCTTGCCGTTGGACCCGACCGGCATGCCCCCAGGACCTGGGATAACTTCCGTGTATAGGTTGATCTCCTCACGGATCTCGACATTCACCATCACCTGTGGATGGTGGACATCTACCTTCATGTTCGGATATGCATTAAGAAGGGCTTCGCCTATCATCGCCGCCGCATCCATTGACCTGATGGGATATTTCTTATCAACTCTACGTACTTCTACCTTGAAGGTAAAGCTTCTGCTGCCATATTTTTCTCCGATGAAAGCTATGGTCTTGGCTTTTAGATCCTCAAAACCTTCATCCTTGAATCTTACAAGCGGACAAATGCCTGCTATACCAAATACCTTTTTAAGGGCTTCAACAGTTTCATCGTAATCATAATCTCCAGACGACGATACATAGACCCGCCCCATCTCTTTGTATACCGAAAACTCACCCTCAACTGCCTTCAGCGCATCCTTTATGCATTGCACCAGCCTGTCTTCAAAAACATAGCGGTTTTTGCCTTTTATACCGATTTCGGCATATTTTATCAGAAATGCGTGAGGCTTAAATGTGCCGGGAGACATATTGATTTCCATTTGGCTTTCCTCTCCTCTTTTCCCATGAGGCAGCAGCTCATAGCTTCATCCTATGTATCGACAACTGTTTCAATTATTTTAACCATTCAGCACCCCAGACTTGGGATGCTGAAAAATCACCAATTATTTCCGTTTAAAACGCCTGTAAAACGGGACGACCTCGGTGATCGCTGTTATAGCAGCCTCTATGTCGTCCTCTGAGGTCTCCGGGCTTAGACTTAGCCGAAGAGCTCCTTCTATCCTTTGCTTCGGAACTCCCGCCGCAAGCAGTACATGACTCAATCCCGGATGATTTGA
The DNA here is from genome assembly GCA_902770965.1 of uncultured Lachnospiraceae bacterium. GTDB lineage: Bacteria > Bacillota > Clostridia > Lachnospirales > Lachnospiraceae > RUG11623. The sequence continues at coordinate 17,915 of CACXUY010000021.1, forward strand.
CGCGCACGCGGAGCCTGATGAAACATAGATCCCCCTGTCCTCGAGCGCATGCAGCAGCACCTCGCTTCGCAGGCCTTCAAAGGAAACATTCACTATATGCGGGGCGCCGCCATCCTCTGTAATGCTGTTGACCACGGCTCCATCAATGGCCGATAACCCATCAATAAGCTGGCTGCGCAGCCTGTACATCCTCTTAATATCCTCGTCAAAATCACGGTAAATGTACTGCGCGGCGGCTGCCATGCCGGCTATGCCCGGTACGTTCTCCGTGCCGGAACGAAGCCCTTTCTGCTGTCCGCCACCGAAAAGTATGGGGCGGACTATCACTCCGCTGCTGATATATAGGAAGCCTATGCCTTTTGGCCCATGTATCTTATGTCCGCTGGCTGACAAAAGATCTATACCTGCTTCCTTCGGACGGATCATGTATTTGCCATAGCCTTGTACGGCATCCACATGGAACAGTATTGCAGGTCTTTCTTTCTTTAGCATCCTCCCGATTTCCTCGACAGGTTCTCTGGTTCCAAGCTCATTGTTTACCATCATGCATGAAACCATTATGGTCTCATCAGTGAGAGCGTCATATACCTGTTCGGTCTTCACCCTTCCGAAACTATCAACGGGAAGCCTTGTGATGCTGAAGCCTTCTTCTTCAAGATAAGCTATGGTTTCCAACACTGACGGGTGTTCTATTGCTGTAGTGATTATATGCCTCCCCGCCCTGTGTCTGGCTCTGGCGCCTCCTATGAGGGCAAGATTGTTCGACTCTGTGCCCCCGGAAGTGAACACCAGCTCCTTAGGGTCGCACTTTAATGTCGCAGCTATGACAGCTTTGGCGTTTTTAACCAGCTTTTCCGCGTTGAAGCCTTTTAAATGCATGGAGGAAGGATTTCCATATTCTATCTCCATCGCCAGTCTTACCGCCTCGGCTGCTTCGCTGCAAGGCTTGGTCGTGGCGGAATTGTCCAGATATATTTCCATATTTTTCCCCTTTGATACCGACTGAATTATTCTTATAAAAGGTCACAATTCCCTATTCGGCGGCATCTTCAAGCTCAAGCTTCAGCATGCACCAGGACAGCGCGACCAGTCCGGCAGTCTCCGTTCGCAGGATCCTCTTTCCAAGGGATATGGTTCGTGCACCGGCTGACTTCAGCAGCTCTATCTCCTCTACATCGAAGCCACCTTCAGGACCGATAAAAACCGCCGCCTTGATGCCAGGCCTGATACTCTCAAGCACATCAGCCGTGCTGGCCATCCCATCCTCATTCTCATAAGGTACGAGAACGACATCATAGGAGTCCAGAACCTTAGCCGCCTCAGGCAACGACATGAACGGGCCAACATCCGGTACCATCCCTCTCCCGCATTGCTTCGCCGCGCTCTCGCTTATGGCCGACCAGCGCTTCAGCCTGTTGGCCCTCTTCTTATCGTCAAGCCTGACCACGCAGCGTTTCATCTCCATAGGAACTATGCGCCGCGCTCCAAGCTCGACCGCTTTCTGTACGATGAGATCCATCTTGTCTGACTTCGGAAGGCCTTGATACAGATCTATCTCCGACATGAGTTCACATATCTTTGCCTCATCGCTGACTGAAAGCTCAACCTCACCATCACCATAGCCTTTGATGCGGCAGTACCAGTCGTTCTCGCTGCCATCGCTTACTACCACGACCTCCCCCGGCTTCATCCTGAGCACATTTCTAATGTGGTTGTAATCGTTCCCTCTTATACGGATGATCCCATCTGAGTCAGCCCCGGCAGATACAAAAAAGTGATGCATGCAAAAACCTCCCCCTCTTCCGGCGCTCTATAAACATGCGTTATTCCATGACATAACTTGAAAAATCAGGGAAAACAGGCATAAAATCACCTTCCACATATGTGTACGAAACCCATTTGTCCGTAGCTGACCCTGCTTTGTCACCTGTTATAGTCTGTGTCACAAAATGCTGTGAATCAACATAGCCGTTGGTCTTGACATAAGTTTCAACATAGGTCCTTGAAGATGGATCATCGCTGATAAGATTGATCAAGTAGCGCGTCATATTGTTGCCCGCGTCATGACAGGAAATGGTATCTATGTTTTCTTTGATAGGGTACCAGAGACTGCCGCTGACATTGCGCATCGCAGACTCCATGCTGCTTACTTTCCCTCTCTTAACTCCGGCGATATTCTGGTAAATCACGCCATCACAATAATAGAATTCTATCGGATAGCTTTTTTCGAAAGCTTTCACTGATCCTGTGGCAAACAGAACCGGATCGTCTTTATCTGCCACCACATGAGCGTTCAGCTCAGTGACTGATACTGTCTCTCCGGTGGTCGTTGCCTCGGTAATAGTTGTCACTGTGTGGATGTGATATGTCTCAAGCTTTTCAGTTAACTTAATAGCTGCTTTCAGAGCGGCGATCTGTTCTTCACGGTCTTCCTCGTCAGTGAAGGTGCTGTTGTCCGGATTATTGTCCGGTTCAGGCGACGTGGCAGCGCCGTTATTTCCTGAACCGTCCGAGCTGCTTTTGATGTCTGTCTCAGTGACGCTTTCGCTCTCCAAAAAACCATCTGACCCTTCACCTGTCTCAGTTGAGGAGCTCTTGATATCTTTATCATCGCTGGAAGCCTCACTTTTAGATATTGCAGATCCAGGCTCTGACGAAGCTGCTGATACTGATGTGTTTTCTTCTGACACTGATGAGGTTTCTTCTGACGCTGATGAATCTTGTACGTCCGATTCTGCTTCGCTTAATACTTCACCTGACGAAACTGATTCTGTCTCACTTGAGCCGGATTTTGTTTCATCTATAGAATTAACCTGGCCGGCAAGAGGCTTCGGCTCATTATTGCTTTTCCCTTGACCAAGGCCGCAGCATAAGGCGGTTACCGCGACAAAAAGCGCCATACCTGCCGCAGCGCCTTTCAGCAGCAATGTATGATCACTATTTTTAGATAAAATTCTGTTGCAATATGAATAAAACTTATTAAAAGCTGCTCTTATCATCGTATTTACCTGTAAATACTTTGCGCATCATGCTTTTCTTGCCGTAAGCGAGATCCAATCTCCTTGATGGGACACGCCGATAAGCTCCAGGGCCTTGTTGGATCTGATGGCATCCGTGATAAGTTCTTCTTGTTCAGCAAGAATGCCAGACATGATAAATATGCCGCCCTTCTTGAGATGCCTCGCGACATCTTTCTGAAGCAGCAAGATCACAGGCGCAAGTATATTGGCGAGCACTATGTCACAGCTCTCCTCCCCGACAAGAGCTTTGACAGAATCATCATCTATAATATTGCCCAGGATCAGTTCGAAAGCCTTTGAATCGACTCCGTTCTCCGCCATGTTTTCCTTAGACGCGCTTATAGCAGCTTCGTCCAGATCCGTGCCGATGGCATGAGAGGCACCGAGCTTCAACGCGGCTATAGAAAGGATGCCGCTGCCAGTACCGACGTCAAGGATCCTGTCACCGGATTTTATATATTTTTGAAGCTCAGTCAGTACAAGCTGAGTGGTCTCATGTGAGCCTGTGCCGAAAGCCGTGCCGGGATCAATGGAGAGAGAGATGCTGTATCTCCAGTCCTTCGGTATGGGTTCCCATGTGGGTCTTATAAGTATGTCGCCTACCATAAACGGCTTGAAATATTGCTTCCAATTGTTGATCCAGTCCACGTCTTCTGTCTCGCTTACAGAGATATCCAGGCTGCCGACATCAGCAAAAACTCGAACCTCCTCAAGCTTTTCCCTGACCATGATCAGGAATTCCTCTTCAGTCATATTCGTAAACTCATTCGGATCGACAAAGAAGCTTACTCTGGCTGTACCATCGTCAGGGGGAAGCTCAGGAAGTATATCTATGAACATGCCCTTTGTATCTTCATCAGACAAAGGCACGTTATCTTCTATTTGGGCGCCCTGTATGCCTATCTCAAGCAAAGCTTCAGCAATCAGGTCCTCAGCTTCGGTGGTCGTGTCAACCGTATATTTCTTCCATCTCATACTTGATGTCCTTTAAATTATATTGTGAAACTATTCCCTGATCCTTAACAAGACTTTTTTAGCCAAAAATCTTCTTCTTTTTGCCTTTGCCGGTGCCATCGTTCCTGGTGTTGCCGTTCATGGTTTCATCGAACGCGCGCAGAGCTTCCGCCTGTTCCGATGTGAGCTTCGTGGGAACCTGAACGACCAGCGTCACATAATGATCTCCCCTGATTCCGCGGCTGTTCAATGACGGCATGCCCTTGCCGCGGAGACGTATCCTCGTATCAGTCTGCGTTCCGGGCTTCACCTGGAACTCTACCTCACCATCAACTGTGCGAATCCTTATCGGACCGCCAAGAGCGGCATTCGCGAATGAGATCGGGACTGTGGAGAAGATGTCCGTGTCCTGACGTTTAAATATCGGATGCTGAGCGACGCTGACCTCTACAAGGAGATCGCCTCTCTCTCCTCCGTTGACGCCGGGATCTCCTTTGCCGCGCAGCCTTATGCTCTGACCATCGTCAATACCGGCGGGAATATCTATCGCTATTCTCTGCCTGTTCCTCACATAACCCGTACCCTGGCAATTAGGACACTTATCACGTATGATCTTGCCGCTGCCCCCGCACTGAGAGCAGGGACGCACGCTGCGCATGGCACCGAAGAGGGACTGCTGAGTGAAGACCTCCTGTCCGCTGCCTCCGCACCTGTTACATGTCTCAGGGCTGGTTCCCGCCTTAGCTCCGCTTCCGTGGCACTGGGTGCATTCATCCTTGAGAGTGATTTCTATCTCTTTTTTGACACCTGTAACCGCTTCTTCAAAACTGATATGGACTCTCGCCCTGAGGTTTGCACCTCTCATAGCGCTGTTTGCTGAGCGCGAACGCCCTCCTCCAAAGCCTCCGAAAAAGTCTCCGAACAGGTCTCCGAAGATATCACTGGCATTAAAACTATTGAAATCAAACCCACCGGAGCCGCCCATCGAAGGATCGAAAGCGGCGTGTCCGAACTGGTCATATTGTTTTCTCTTCTCCGGGTCGCTCAGGATTGCGTAAGCCTCAGACGCCTCTTTGAACTTTGCTTCTGCCTCCTTATCGCCGGGATTGGCATCCGGATGGTATCTCTTAGCCAGCTTGCGATAGGCACTTTTGATGGTGCTGTCATCCGCATCCTTCGCGATTCCGAGCACCTCATAATAATCTCTCTTTGTCTCCGCCATGATTTCTTCGCCTTTCTATCGCCATATAGGGCTGCCACGTTCTTTTGACCGCAGCAGCCCTTTATTACAGCTCTTATTCAAGTCTTCATGCCGATATCCGTCACCAATATGCGTTCGGCAGAGAAGCTATGCTGCCGCATGCAGTCATGGGATACGGAACGTATTAACAATCAGCAATCCTTGTCACATATTACACTTCTTTGAAGTCCGCGTCAACTACATCATCATTGCCGCCGGCATTTCCACTGTTGGCATTACCTGTGAAGCCTCCTCCGAATCCGCCGTTCGGATCACCTGTAGGTCCCTGCTGACCCTGAGTGTTCTCATAGACCTTGGCGAAGAGAGCCTGAGAACTCTTCATCAGTTTCTCTGTGCCGTCCTTGAGCTGCTGTACCTGCATATCGGACAGGTTGTCGTTGTTCGCGGTCTCGCTGACTATCTTCTTGAGGTCCGCAAGATCAGCCTCGACCTGGGACTTAAGACCCGCGTCAAGCTTGTCACCGACCTCCTCCATGGCCTTCTCGGTCTGGAACACGATGGAGTCGGCATTGTTGCGGGCATCGACGCCTTCCTTGCGCTTCTTGTCCTGAGCCTCAAATTCAGCAGCTTCCTTTACCGCCTTCTCAATATCGGCCTCGCTCATGTTGGAGCTTGCGGTGATTGTGATGTTCTGCTCCTTGCCAGTGCCGAGATCCTTTGCTGAAACCTTCACGATACCGTTGGCATCGATGTCAAATGTGACCTCGATCTGAGGGACACCGCGGCGGGCAGGCGGAATGCCGTCCAGGCGGAACTGGCCAAGACTCTTGTTATCGCGCGCGAACTGACGCTCGCCCTGAAGAACGTTGATGTCAACGGCCGTCTGGTTGTCAGCCGCAGTCGAGAATATCTGGCTCTTCCTGGTAGGAATGGTGGTGTTCCTCTCGATAAGGTGTGTGGCAATACCGCCCATCGTCTCGATGGACAGGGTGAGCGGAGTGACATCAAGCAGCAGGACCTCACCGGCTCCGGCATCACCCGCAAGCTTGCCGCCCTGGATCGAAGCGCCGATGGCAACACACTCATCAGGATTAAGGTTCTTGCTGGGTTCCTTTCCGGTGAGCTGTTTTACATGCTCCTGGACACAAGGGATACGGGTAGAGCCGCCGACAAGGAGAACCTTGTCAATGTCGGAAGCAGAAAGCTTCGCGTCTGCCAACGCGTTCCTCACGGGAGCGGTCGTCCTGTCGACGATAGAATGGATCAGCTCCTCAAACTTAGCTCTTGTAAGGTTCATGTCAAAGTGCTTAGGTCCTTCGGAAGTTGCCGTGATGAAAGGCAGGTTGATGTTGGTGGTAGTCGTTGTGGAAAGCTCTTTCTTCGCCTTCTCGGCTGCCTCTCTCAGTCTCTGAAGAGCCATCTTGTCATTGGACAGATCCACGCCTTCCTTGTTTTTGAAATCCTGAAGCATATATCTTGTCAGGGCTTCATCGATGTCATCACCGCCGAGGTGGGTGTCACCGTTCGTGGAAAGAACCTCGATGACTCCGTCTCCGATCTCGATGATGGATACATCAAATGTGCCGCCGCCGAGGTCATAGACCATGATCTTCTGAGCGGCCTCATTGTCGAGTCCATAGGCAAGCGCTGCCGCGGTGGGCTCGTTGATGATACGCTTGACATCAAGACCCGCGATCTTACCGGCGTCCTTTGTCGCCTGGCGCTGCGCGTCATTGAAATAGGCGGGTACTGTGATAACCGCCTCATTGACAGCCTCGCCGAGGTAGCTCTCCGCATCGGCCTTCAGCTTCTGGAGCACCATGGCTGAAATCTCCTGAGGAGTATAATTCTTTCCGTCGATGTTGACCTTATAATTCGTACCCATATGCCTCTTGATGGAAGCTACTGTACGGTCAGTGTTCGTGATAGCCTGACGCTTTGCAGGCTCACCGACAAGACGCTCGCCGGTCTTTGAGAACGCGACGACGCTGGGTGTGGTGCGGACGCCTTCAGTGTTAGCTATAACTACGGGCTTTCCGCCCTCCATGACTGCTACGCAGGAATTAGTTGTTCCTAAATCAATACCAATGATCTTACTCATGATCTTCCTCCTTAATCATACATTCAGATGAATAATATCCTATCAATTTTCTTATCTGCTTTACTGTTTTCTTCAATATCTATTGCTGTTTACTATTGCTTATCCGATGCTTCAGCACATTGCCTAAGAGTTCTCAGGCTTATATCCACGAGGGTTCTCAGGCCTATATCGCAGAAGCTTTTCAGTTAGCAACCTTGACCATGCTGAAACGCACTACAGTTCCTTTATATAAATATCCCTTACTGAAAACCTCGACCACTTCATTCTCGCCGAAATTCTCGTCCTCAACATGCATCACTGCATTGTGAAGGTCGGGATTGAATTTTTCACCCTTCGCGGGGATCTCTTTGACACCCATATCTTCAAGAATGCCTTTGAGCTGCTTATATACCTGATCCATGCCCTTTACGAAAGGATCTTCCATCGAAGCATCATCAAGACCGGCGAAGCCTCGCTCAAAATTGTCGATCACGGGGAGGATCTTCTCTATGACATTCCTCTCTCCCATACCGAACCTTGCGTCCTTCTCCTTCTCGGTACGCTTCCTGAAGTTATCAAACTCCGCCATGGTTCTCTGAAGCCTCTCGGTCTTCTCGGCGATCAATTTCTTGAGTTCTTCAGCTGCATCCTTCTCGGATTTATGAGCAGCTCTTTTATCGCCGTGCTTCTTAACCTTTGCGTCATCCCCTGCGTCGGCCGAACCGCTATCCGCTTCGGGATCGTCCGCCTGCTCTTTGCCGGGATCAGCCTCCTTAGCTTCGCCGTCCCCATCCAAAGGCTTCCCCTTCGGATCGAACTGCGCCTCAGAGGAAATGTCCTGGCTGTTCTCAGTTTCTTCCTCTCTGATGTTCTTATCGGCGCTTTCTACATCTATCATATCATAACCTCCTGTCCGCCGGTCGATGCTGGGTATATCCGGCTAATCCTCTGCCATGTCCGTCTGTTCATCATTCTTGAAAATGACATCCAGCTGCGACATCGTGTTCTTCAGCGTATCCACCACTTTGCGGTAATCCATCCTCTTAGGACCGATGATTCCTATCTTTCCTCTTACGCCCTCGGACAGCTCGTAGGTGGCAGTGATGACGCTGCAGTTCTTCATGGATTCCACCGGTACTTCATCGCCGATGTAAACCTGTATGTCATGACGGTCAGAACAGCCACCGTCATATTCCATAATAGTCGAGAGCTGCTCCTTCTCTTCCAATGTACTTATCAGCTCGCTTGCCTGATCTCCGCCTGTGAGCTCTGGATACTTGAAGATGTTAGGTGTGCCGCTCGTGTACATCGGTACAGATCCATCCCCTGAATCAATGGCCTCCGCTATGGCATCGATGACCTTGCTCGCGATATCGGCATGCTCACCGGCTTCCGACTTGATCTTCGTGATCAGCCCAAGGTTGATCTCCGCTATCGACAGCCCGTTCAGGTTGCTGTTGAGCATGATGTTCATCTGCAGTATATCATCATCGCTCACACATGTGTTCAGGGCAAGTATACTGTTCTTAATGATATTGCCTGTCAGAACTATGGTGGCGAGCAGCTTGCCGCGGCCCATGGATGAAAGCTGAATGAACTTAACCTTGTTCTGACTGTACTTCGGGCCTGTTATCATGGTGGCATAGTTGGTATTCGCCGCCAGGATCTTGGCCATCTGAATGAGCAGCTCCTCGATGCGGTCAACGCGCTTTAGCATAAGCTCGCTCCGCTCCGCCTCAAGCTCTCGTACCGCGAGCTGTTCTTTCTGCATCAGGCTGTTTACATACAGCCTGTACCCCTTATCAGTTGGGATGCGTCCAGCGGATGTGTGCGGTTGTACTATCAGGCCCATCTCTTCCAGATCCGCCATCTCATTGCGGATCGTGGCAGGTGAAAGCTTCAGTTCCGCATCCTTGGAGATGGTTCGTGATCCCACCGGCTCGCCTGTCTTTTGATAGTTGAGGATGATGGCGTTCAGAATCTTTCTTTTCCTCTCATCAAGTTCCAAACTATCACATCCTTCCTCGGTATCCCGGTTAATGGTTTTCGGTTATTAGCACTCAATCAGTGCGAGTGCTAATACCGTTAGGAATAAGATATCACTGTATACGTTGTTTGTCAACACAAAAAATTAAGTTTTTTCTGTGAGTTTTTTACGGTATTATTCTCCTGATATATTTTCTTTTAAAATACTCGCAATTATTCTTTTTAATATATCCATGCATATTAAGCACTCTGATTGCGTTTTTTTCTGCTATGCTCTATAATCTCTTTGTATTCGCGGCTGTCCGTGACCTTTTCTTTTCCGGTGCGGACATGTGGTTATTACATTAGTACTTGACAGTCTAAAAAGCAGTGAACTCTCTTTATGAGACAGTTATGGCAGCTGGAGGTAAAAAATGAATAAGAAGCTGGATGCGCGTTTTCTCACCGAAACAGCATTACTTGTGGCCATTATACTCGTGATGAAGCTAACAGGTCTTTCGAGTATCCCCGTCGGACCCCTGAACATGACTCTCACTATGGTGCCGATAGCCATAGGCGCCATTCTAAGCGGTCCTCTTGTCGGCTGCATACTTGGCACTGTATATGGTTTCACCAGCCTGTATGATGCCATAAGCGGCGGTTCGGTTATGACCGCGTTCTTCTTCCAGATCAGCCCTGTCCATACCTTCATTCTCTGTGTGGTCATGCGTTCCCTCGTCGGCGCAGGCGCCGGCTGGATATTCCGCTCTCTTCATAAGATCGATCCCACGAAATCCATCTGTTATTTTGTCACCGGTCTTCTGACGCCCATGCTCAACACCTTTCTTTTCATGGGCTATATCGTCCTGGTGTTCTATAAGACAGATTATATACAAGATCGTGTCGCGATGCTTGGCGCTACGAATCCTTTCATGTTCATCGTCCTGCTGGTCGGAATTCAGGGACTCGTTGAAGCTTTGACAGGTGCCGTCATCGGAGGCGGAGTGGCGAAGGCCGTGGCGAAGGCACTTGGGAGATAACCTATCCGAAAATGACCGCATAAAAAACAGCGAAAAGAGACAGCAGGTTTCCTTTCGCTGTTTTTTTGTGACAATCTTTGTCATCTATAATACTCTATGCCATCTTACGGTCAGAGGCGCTGCCTTCTGCTCTTAATACTCCTTATCAATATGCTCCAAACCGTAGGTTTTCAAAAACCCTTCCAAGTCCTTTTCGTCTCTTATTAGCAGGACTTCTTCAAACTTGCCGGTATGGATGTCCTTGAAGCCTGCAACCTGCTCACCTGTACATATGCTTACGCGGATCATAGGCTTCTTATTGACTGAATCATAGGTTTTCGTTTCTTTTTTCTTCTTAAAAAACATAAACGGCCTCCCCTGCAGCAACCCACATGCCTCTGAATAAAATGCATTAAATACCTCAAAATAAGCTGGAAGGAACACATTATTACAGGTCATTTTTTAATAGTTCAATGATCTTTCTGGTGACTCCATGATCTATATTCGACCTGATAGTCTCGGTGAATCTGTTAATGACAGCTGGGTGTGCATTCGCGGGAGCGCATGAAAGCTCCGCGTAGTCCGCCATCGATAAATCATTCAGATAATCGCCAAAAACAACAGTCTCTTGGGGTGAGATACCAAGCTTACTCTGAAGCTTCCCTACGGCGGTACCTTTGGATACTTCCTTCATATAAATATCTATCCAGACATAAGCCGTGACCTGGACACAGATCCTGTCATTATCATATTTTTTGAAATAAGGATAAATGTTCTTTTCTATATCGTCAAAATACAGCAGTGCGAATTTCATCACTCTTTCAGGAATATCGTCAAAGCTGCATTCGTTCCACGACGGATAGTATTTCAACAATTCATGCGTCATTTCATCGGTGATCAAGTCCGCTCGTTCAACCCATGCGCTGGTTTCACCGCAGGCAACAGGGAGTACGCCGGTATATTTGCGGATGTCATCGAGCATAGGCAAATAATCCTCTTTTTCCAGCATGGTTTCAGCGATCCATCTGCCTTCATGACAGATCCGGGCACCGTTGTCCGTAATGAATGTCATGCTGTCCGCGTATTTCCCGAAAGGCTTTTTCAATCCGGCTATTGACCTTCCGCTCGCGGCAGCGAAGATCACATTATTCTTCTTCATGAGTTCAAAAGCTTCATTGAAATCAGGCGGCAAATCATTATTCCCGCCAAGAAGACAGCCATCCATGTCAGTGACTATTAGTTTTATCATGGTTCCTCCAGCATCTCATCTTTT
>CACXUY010000022.1 GCA_902770965.1 uncultured Lachnospiraceae bacterium
GGGTGGGACATCCGATTAAATACTGTACCAGAGTAAATGGGGTGGGTGAAAAAGCGTCCCTAGGGAAACAGGTACTGCCAACAAGCGGCACCTGTTTTTATATACTTGTAAGCTGGTCAAGGTCTGACGTGTAACAAACATTCCTTGTATCCAGTGTAAAAATAAATTCCACCCAGAACACATGCGGGTTTGCATTGAAAGTCGGCCCCCTGCGAAGCAGGGTGGCCATATAGGTATGCATTCATACACGCATGTATGCTGCAACGACTTCTACACGTCGTAGCAACACATGCGTGCTATGAATGTTTACTATGGAAGGCCGGATAACTATTGAAAAAGGTCTGGACAAACGACTCTCATTTAAAGCCATCGCCCTCTGCCCGGCATTGATGCAATCTGCGAAGAATTTAATATTTGCGATTATCCTCATTACGGTTTATACTGTATAAGTTCATGGGAGTGCATATCGATCCCCCCATCCTTGCGCACGGTTGAACCGAGTTGAAGTACGCCGCATATTCACAGATGCGGGTCGACCGTCCTTGCGCACGGCCGGACAATGTACCATTATAAAAAGAAAGGATCTAACCAAAGCTATGAAAAAGAATCTTGCTCTTATTCTCACTATCGCACTAAGCGCTGCCTTATTTACCGGATGCGCCTCATCGACCGCCAATTCCCCGCAATCCGGTCAGCCAGTCGTTGCCCCAACGGCATCAGCTTCGCCGACGGATGTCGCTTCAGACCCAGATTCTGACAACTACGAAACTACTGATACCTACGAAACTGCTGATTCTGACAATACCCCTGCCGAGGCAAGCAGCGTTGTATCTACCGAAACAAACGATGGCGCTTCCGCCTCCATTGCAACGGACGATGAAGAGAATTACGGCACCGGCGATGCCAGCCTTGACAACCCCCGCAACGATGACAGCATCGGCACGGACGAGCTGCTCGTGGTAAGCTTCGGCACCAGCTACAACGACAACCGCCGCCTTTCTATCGGAGGAATTGAATCCGCCCTCGAAGCCGCGTTCCCCGATTACAGCGTCCGCCGTGGCTTCACAAGCCAGATCATTATCGACCATGTCAGGAATCGCGACGGCGAGACGATAGACAATGTGACGGAAGCCCTTGACCGCGCTGTCAAGAACGGTGTCAAAACCCTCGTCGTCCAGCCCACCCATCTGATGAACGGCTATGAATATACTGACCTCGTGAATGAGCTTGCCCAATACAGTGACGCATTCGAACATATCGCAGTCGGCCAGCCCCTTCTCACCACCGATGAAGACTTCGAGGCAGTGGCAAAAGCCATAGTTGACGCCACTAAAGAATATGATGATGGTGAGACGGCCATCTGCTTCATGGGGCATGGCACGGAGGCAGACTCCAACAGCGTCTACCAGAAGATGCAAGGCGTACTTAGTTCCATGGGTGAGAAGAATTATTTCATAGGCACGGTCGAAGCAAGCCCCTCGCTTGAAGACCTGCTGAAGCTCGTGTCTGAAGGCGGATACAAGAGAGTCGTGCTTGAGCCGCTTATGGTTGTCGCCGGAGACCATGCTAACAACGACATGGCAGGCGATGACGATGATTCCTGGCTTTCCGCCTTCGAATCCGCCGGCTACAAGGTGGTTCCCATCCTCAAAGGTCTCGGCGAGATCGAAGAGATCCAGCAGCTGTATGTGAAACACGCCAGGGAAGCCATCGAGTCGCTTAATTCCTGACGATCAAATCAGCCTGCAGGTCACTTTTTCGGGTTCTTGATGATTTTCAAATCTCTGTGCGTCAATGGTTGAATAATAAACCTGATATGATAATATATGAGGCAGACAGACCTTCATCATCTCCGATGGCCTGTCTGCCTTATGTCTTTTATGTGTTGTTATTCAGCATCCCTAGTCTGGGAGGCTGAATAGAGTTACATTTATACTTAAGAAGGGATTTCAAAATATGAAGAAAAAAACATCTTTACTTATATCGTCCATGCTTGTCCTCTCGCTTCTCTTTGCCGGCACAGCTTGTTCTTCAGACCACCGAAACACCGGTTCAGACACGCAGAATACCCAATCCGTAGAAGCTGGTCTTTTCTCGCAAAGTGACGCTCCAACCTCCGAGGCTGAGGCATCAGAGACAATGCTTTCCGGCGATGCTGCCGTCTCCGACAAGGCCGCCGATGCCTCTGACATGGATGCCGCCGTCTCCGACAAGGTCGCCGATGCCTCTGACATGGTCGAGGCAGTAGACGTCGTTGATCCCGGGATGGTGCCTGTCCATCCTGACGATCTTTTTGAAGGCCTCTATCCGGTCAAGATGAGATCAAGCTCCTCTATGTTCAAGGCAGACCATGTTTGTCTTGAGGTGAAAGACGGTCATATGCAGGCTTACCTCTTTATGTCGAGCCAGTCCTATCTGTACATGTTCCCTGGAACTGCCATGGATGCAGCGAACGCAGAAGAAGGACAGTACATTTCTCTGATGAAAACCAGCATAGAAGGCGAGGAGCTTGAAGCCTTCCTGCTGCCTGTGAGTGCCCTTGATGAGGGCCTGCCCTTTTCTTCCTACAGCCGTCGCAAAGAGAAATGGTATGACCGTACCCTGCTCTTTGAAGCCGACTCGCTCCCTGCCGAAGCTTTCCGGACCCCTCGCTATAAGCAGCTTTCCGATCTAAATCTCACGGACGGCGAGTATGTCATCGACGTGAAGCTCGATGGCGGATCTGGAAGAGCATCTGTTGAATCCCCTGCCAAGCTCACTGTTTCGGGTGGCAAAGCGACCGCTCATATAGTCTGGAGCAGCAATAACTACGATTTCATGATAGTGGACGGCGAGAAGTACATGCCCGTAAATGATAACAGCGGCAATTCAGCCTTCGATATGCCTGTGGCAGCATTTGACCGTAAGCTCCCCGTCCAGGCGGACACCACCGCCATGAGCCAGCCCCACCTGATCGACTACACGCTGACCTTCGATTCTTCAAGTATAGCGAAGGCGAGCTGAGGCAAGAGAATGGTTTACAGCAGCGAAGGCGAGCTGAGGCAAGAGAATGGTTTACAGCAGCGAAGGCGAGCTAAGGCAGGAGAATGGTTTACAGCAGCGAAGGTGAGCTAAGGCAAGAGAATGCTTTATAGCAGCGAAGGCGAGCTAAGGCAAGAGAATGCTTTATAGCAGCGAAGGCGAGCTAAAGCAAGAGAATGGTTTATAGCAGCGAAGGCGAGCTAAGGCAAGAAAATGGTTTACAACAATGATAAGAGAATGCTTTATGATGAGAAGAATATTTAGCCTGACGATCATTCCACTGATCTGTGCAGCCGCATGTCTGGCTGCCTGTGGAAATAATACCACGAACACAACCATTGAGGGCGAATCCGGCAGCACGGTCGTCAGCCCTTACGGCAATGGGAACGCATTCTCCGACAGCCTCATCGCCTCCGACAGTACGTCTGAGAACACATCTCCCAGTACGTTTGAGGACACATCTCCAAGAATTCCTCTCACCTCCGTCGGGTACATGGAGCTTTCATATGCCGAGAAGTTTTCTGTAGAATACTACGATGGCGGATATTCAATGGTCACCATCGCTGATGACCGCTTCCTGCTTGTTCCGGAGGGAAAGGACGCTCCGGAAGGCCTTGATGTACCTTGCCTCATGCAGCCTGTGTCCTCCATATATGTCGCATCATCGTCAGCTATGGACCTGTTCCTGCACTGCGGCGCCCTGCGCGAAGTCTCACTAACGAGCACCGCCGCCTCGGACTGGAGCATTCCCGAGATCCAAAATGCCGTATCTGATGGTTCGATCACATATGTCGGGAAATATCACTCACCGGATTACGAGACAATTCTCAGCAAAAACTGCGGTCTGGTCCTCGAGAACACTATGATCTACCACAGTCCTGAGACCAAGGAAATGTTGGAATCTCTGGGCATCCCCGTCATTGTTGAGTGGTCAAGCTATGAGCCTCACCCCTTGGGACGTGTCGAGTGGATAAAGCTCTACGGCTTGCTGACAGGCCACGAAGATGAGGCCGAAGTCTTTTTCAACGATAGTCTGAAAACACTTGAAGCCATCATTGCCGATTCAGGTAATACAAGCACCCCTGTTAACACTGCCGCTCCGGCTGATACCGGTACCCCTGTTAACAGTGCCGCTCCGGCTGATATCGGCAACCCTATCGACACTGTCCCTCCGGCTGATACCGGCAACCCTATCGACACTGTCCCTCCGGCTGACACCAGCAATCCTATCGACACTGTCCCTCCGGCTGATACCGGCGCCCCTATCAACACCGTCCTTCCGGTTGATACTGCCAACCCCATTGACGTGCGCGGTCAGACTGCCGAGTCCACTGCGGAAGCTGCCCGGAAAACGGTCTCCTTCTTCTATATAACCTCCACCGGCTATGCCAACGTCCGTAGACCTGGTGATTATGTATCCAGGATGATCGAGCTTGCGGGCGGGGACTATTTCTTTCCGGAAAGCCCTTCGGACAAAGAAAACTCGCTCACGACTCTCAACATGGATCTGGAAACCTTTTTCACGACTTCAAAGGATGCCGACATACTGATTTACAACAGTACGGTTGAAGCTGACCTGACCTCCATAGCTGACCTGATCAAAAAAAGCCCCCTTCTTGCTGATTTCAAAGCTGTCAATACAGGGGATGTGTGGTGTACAAACAAAAACATGTTCCAGCAAATCAGCGGAACCGCCGACATGATCTCCGAGATGTACTCCATCATCCACGGCGACAATGAGCGTGAATTGACTTATCTCCACAGGCTCAGCTAAGATCCAAGTTTCATCGGTCCTCATCACATCATGAAGGCCGGTGACATGCAGACTCCCTCAGCCTTCCTCAGCATCATGAAGGCCGGTGACATGCAGACTCCACCAGCCTTCCTCAGCATCATGAAGGCCAATGAAAAACATGCCTCATCTGCTGACAAGAAGGCTTCCTGATCCACTTTTCCCTGACTGCCGTTTTTCCCGACTGCCGTTTTCCCTAACTGCCGTTTTTCCTGACTGCCGTTTCCCTGGCTGCCGTTTCCCTAACTGCCGTTTCCCCTAACTGCCGTTTCCCTGGCTGCCGTTTCCCTGGCTGCCGTTTTTCCTGAGGTGCAATCATCATGAAACGATACCACGCGGCTTACAGTATATTGGGCGGAATGCTGTTTGCGCTGCTCGTTCTGAACCTTATCATCGGGAGTGTGTACGTCCCTCCATCCCAGGTATTCCGCATCATTTTCCTTCGTCAGGAAACAGATGCCGCCGCGCTCATATGGACCATCCGCTTTCCCAGAGCCATCGCAGCGGCACTGCTTGGCGGGGCACTGGCTGTGGCGGGCTTCCTGCTCCAGACATTTTTCTCGAATCCCATCGCCGGTCCTTTTGTTCTTGGCATATCCTCCGGCGCACGGCTCACCGTCGCAATAGCCATGGTCACTGCCCTTTCCGCCGGCAGGATCCTATCCTCCTGGGAAATGATATTCGCGGCTTTTATCGGTTCACTTGCCTCCATGGGCTTAGTGCTGATCTTTTCAGGCCGGGTGCGAAATATGTCCGTCCTCATCGTATGCGGCATCATGATAGGCTACATATGCACCGCCATGACTGACTTTATAGTGACATTTGCCGATGACACAAACATCGTTAACCTGCATAACTGGACGAAGGGCAGCTTCTCCGGTATGACATGGGGAAATATACGCGCCATGATTCCCGTAGTCTTCATCGCCCTGCTACTCTCCTTCCTGCTGTCAAAGCCCATGGCGGCCTATCAGCTCGGCGAGAGCTACGCAAAAAATCTCGGTATCGACACCGGACGTTTCTGCTTCGAGCTGATCGTGCTCTCGAGCATCCTCTCCGCATGTGTAACCGCCTTTGCGGGCCCCATATCATTTCTGGGCGTCGCCGCCCCACATCTGATGAAAAGGCTTTTTCGGACAGAACGACCGCTCATAATACTCCCCGCGTGCTTCCTTGGCGGAGCGGCTTTCTGCCTCCTTTGCGACCTCATCGCAAGGACGCTCTTCTCTCCGACGGAGCTCAACATCAGCACCGTGACCTCTGTCTTCGGAGCGCCCATCGTCATCTATATCATGCTGCAAAGGACAAAACGCGGCGCGGCTTCCTCGTAGCCACACGTTCTTTCCATAACCACACGTTCGCTCCATAGCCACACGTTCGCTCCATAGCCACACGTTCGCTCCATTACCACACGTTCGCTCCATAACCACACGTTCGCTCCATAACCACACGTTCGCTCCATTACGGAGGGGAAAATGATCGCCAGCAATTTTCTCACAAATAAAGCTAAAGCTTACGACAGTATTTCGTACTCCGGGAAACTCTCCCACAAAGGCAGCCAAGGCGCGGGCTGCGTCACGCCCATCACAGTCCGCGGTCTGACTATAGGTTACGGCTCAAAAGCTGTGCTTAAGGATGCCGATTTCGAGGTGCGCACGGGCGAAGTCCTTGCGATAATAGGACCCAACGGAGCCGGGAAATCGACCCTGCTGAAAACCCTGGCCGCGCAGCTTCCCTTGCTCGGCGGCCAAATAAGCCTGATGGGATCCGACATCAGAAAGCTCCGTCCTGAAGACATAGCCCGAAGCCTCTCCCTGTTCCTCACCGACAGGCCCTCTACCGAGTGGATGACCTGCCGAGAACTCGTGTCTGCCGGACGCTACCCCTACACCGGACGGCTCGGGCTTCTCTCCGAGGCGGACTGGTCCATCGTCGACGCGTCTATGGAGAAAATGGGCGCAGCCGATCTGTCCGATATACCATTCAACAACATAAGCGACGGGCAGAAACAGCGCGTGCTCCTCGCCCGCGCCCTCTGTCAGGAACCGAATGTGCTGCTTTTGGATGAACCGGCATCATTTCTCGACATACGCTTCCAGCTGGAGCTGGTATCCACACTTAAAAACCTCGCCCACTGCGACAACCTGGCTATTGTGGTCACGCTTCACGAGCTCGATCTCGTGAGAAGGGCAGCCGACAGGGTGATCTGTCTCAGGGACGGCAGAGTTGACCGCATCGGCACAGTTGACTCAATTCTGACAAATCACTACATGGAACAGCTCTACGGCCTGCCAGCCGGAAGCCTGTGAAAGGCAAGCCGTACAGCACAAAAAAGCCGGAACAGGGCACACGTTCGCCCGATTCCGGCTTTTTATACATAAATGCGCTTCAAAAGCAGCAATGCCTTCAAAAACATTGTAACAATTCAGCATCCCTGACTCGTGATGCTGCTCATCCATCGTTGTGGGGCAGCCAGAGGCGCTGAACAATTACAAACCATTAAGCGCTCACTCCGCCCTGCTTTTTCTTTCCTTCTGCTTCTCTTTATAACGGTCAAGCCTCGCGTGTATGCGGTTAACGGGTGAAAGCAGCGGCTCTATCGACAGATCATGGTTCATTGTGTCTATGAACAGCGCTATGTATTTGCTCATATCCACGCTGGAGTAATAAGGACGCTTCAATGTCTCGGGAGACTGATAAATAGCGTTTGTCGTGAAAATGCGGTCGATATAGCCTGCTTTCACCGCCTCATCGAACCTCTCCATGCCGCTGGTGAAAAGTCCGAACGTCGAGCAGAGAAATACCTTCCTCGCCTTGCGCATCTTGAGCTGCCTCGCCACATCTATCGCGCTGTCACCGGAGGCAATCATATCGTCCACCACGATGACATCCTTGCCCTCGACGCTGCTTCCCAGAAACTCATGCGCGACGATAGGGTTGCGGCCGTTTACAACCTTCGTGTAGTCACGGCGCTTATAGAACATACCCACATCAAGCCCCATCATGCTGGCAAAATATATCGCCCTGCTGACGGCTCCTTCATCAGGGCTGATGACCATCATTCTCTCCGAATCGATTTGAAGATCCTTCTCCTCCCTGAGCAGCGCTTTGATAAACTGATATGTCGCAGTCACATTCTCAAAACCGGAAAGCGGGATGGCATTCTGCACCCTGGGGTCGTGCGCGTCCAGCGTGAGGATACAATTCACTCCCATGTATACCAGCTCCTCAAGTGCCATGGCGCAGTCAAGAGATTCCCGAGAAGTACGGCGATGCTGACGGCTCTCATAAAGGAACGGCATGATGACAGTAATTCTCCTCGCCTTGCCGCTTGCGGCCGCGATCACCCTCTTCAGGTTCTGGAAATGGTCATCAGGGGACATGGGATTCTCCCTGCCGTACATCTTATACTTGATGTTGTAGTTTGTGACGTCCGTCATGATAAAGAGGTCGTATCCCCTGACGCTGGAATTAAGAGTTCCCTTCGCTTCGCCTGAGCCAAAACGAGGCAGGCTCACGTCAATAATATATGAATCCTTCTTGTATCCCGGATGGTTCACATCCCTGTTATGCCGCCACATTCCAAGATAAGCATCGACCCTCTCCGCGAAATCCTCGCAGCCGGGAAGGGCTATCAGACCGAGCGGTCCGACAGGTATCTTGTTGGCCGATTCTTTTCCGATGCCTAATCTGTCATTCATTCTCTTCTCTCCTTTGCCTCTCCTGGCGTACCTTTAGACGAATATCCGAATCGTAGTTGAAAAGCTTCAGGATCCTATAGCTCCCTATTATCCTTGAGACTACCCTGTCTGTATAGTTATCACGTATTTCCTTAAGTGAGAGATTCGTGGAGATCAATGTCGGCCTTCCTGTCTGTATGCGCTTCTCTATGCATGAGAAAAGCTGCGAATTCGACATGGTGTTGTTCACCTCGGTACCAAGATCATCGATCACCAGGAAATCACTCTCCATGGCAAATCTGTAAGCCCCCTCATCATCACCGTCACGCCTCAACGCATGATCCGCCAGTATACGGAAAAGCTCGTCCGCGGACAACAGCACCACGGCAAAGCCCTTCTCGATCAGCGCCCCGGCAATGCAGTGCGACAAGAACGTCTTCCCTGTGCCGGTTGCGCCCAGAATAAGGAGGTTTTCGCTGTTCATCCCGAACGTGCCGACATATCCCTCGCTGTAATCGAGTATGTCCTCCATGTGCTCACGCGGCGACTCCGTGTCCTCATCAGACTTCGCCGATTCATAAAAATCAAGCCTGAAATTCTCAAAATTATCTGTCTTCAGCTTAGCCCTTATGGGCTGTTCCGCAAAGAACAGATCCGACTCAGCCTGCCGGAAGCACCTGCATTTCCTGCCGTCGACATAGCCCGTGTCCCTGCATATCGGGCAGCGATATCTGATGTCAAGCTGATCCGGGGGCAGACCCGCGCCAGCGAGCAGCTCCCGCCGCCTGCGCTGCAAAGCCTGTATCCGCAGTTTTAGAGCGTCCGCATCCCTCAGGATACCGGCCGTCTCCCCGGCGACAGGCTTTGCGTCATCGATTCTCTCCGCATCGGCTTCTGATATAACAACTCTTCCGCCATCCGTCCCTGCCGAAGCTGCTCTCTGTGCATCGGCTTCTGAGCTATCTCTGAAAAGCCTTCCCTTCGCGCGCTCAAACAGAAGATCAGCTATCTCCTGCTCCGTCTCCTTGAGCCCCGGAATCAGGCTGTACGCTTCCTTTATCCTCCTCTCCCGGTCAGCCCATGCGTCAGCCCTTATCTTGTCATACTCACGCATTATCTTTTCAACCTGTGGGTTAGTCAGGCTCATATGCCACATCACCTTCTTCCACGCACATCGCTTTCTCAGCTCACGACACCGTTATCACTCTTTATTTCCGCGACCACAGCTTTCTAAGTCCTCGCAGCCTTCATCAGCCTTTACATCAACGCACATCGCTTTCTCAGCTCACGACACCGTTATCACTTTTCTCGTCCGCCTTTTCATCCGGTCTCTCGCCCGGTCCGTTCTTCGGCTTCGCCTTCTTTCGCTTCTTCAGCCCTATCTCATCAGCCAGCAGCGCGTCATAGTCGATCTTCCTCTGTTCAAAATTGTGGAATCTATTCGGAGCGCCTGTATTCCCCGAAGCGCCTCCCCTGGATGAAGCTCCCTTATTCCCGCTGCCCTTGCCATACTGCTGCGCGGCGGCCTTCTTGTACTCCTCTGACACCTTCCTGGCATCCTCGACGGTGACGACACCTGCCTTTTTCCATTCGGAAAGGATCTTGTCCGTATATTCAAAGCTAGGTCCCTGTATCGCAGTCATCGTGTTGTCACATGCCTCGATAACGACATCAAGATTGAAATGCTGCTCCTTCAGCCACTTATCAACGAAGGAACGCTCCTTATCGCCAAGCACACGCCCGGTGATGCCAAAGGCCTTCATGACCGCCCTGTTCTCTTTCCTAAAGGCCTTACTCTCCTCCTTCAGCTCGGCAACGCTCATCTTGCCATCTCTTGCCCAGCTCAGGGCCACAGTCTCAATATACCTGATACTCTTCTTGCCAAGCTCAACGCAGTACTCGACAAGATACTCTATGAGCTCGTATGAAAAATCGTATTCCTTGTGAAGCCTGTCAAAAAGGGAGATGTCAGTCGAGGTCAGCGTCCTCCCCAAGTACCTCTCTATCGCGATCACCATATAACGGTATTCCGGATCTGAGCTGATCTCGAACTGCTGGTAGGTATCATCCTCCTCTGAAATCGATTGCACATCATGGGAATATTCGCCATTCACGCCATCTCCGGCTTCATCGTCATGATGTCCGGCTTCAATCTGTCTCCCATCCGCAGCATCCGAACCATCCGCGGCTTCGTCTTTTCGTGCATCATCAGGAAAGCCGGTCCCATCTGAAGCACTGCCGTCTGAAGCGCTGCCGTCTGAAGCGTTACCGTCTAAAGCATTTCCTGCTGAAGCATTACCTGCTAGAGTGTTACCTGCTAAAGCTTTACCGTCTAAAGCATTACCTGCTGAAACGTTACCGTTTAAAGCGTTACCTTTAGAAGCATTGTTCCCGTGAAAACCAGCGCTTGATGTGTTGTTTCCCGAACCTCCGTCATCAAAAGCATTCTCTTCCTTTTCATCAAGCCCCGCCAGCACTATGCCGCTTATCTGGCTGTCCTCGTATTCCAGTCTTAATATCCCCTGCTTCTCAAGGATCGTAAGCGCTCGTCTTACATCCTTTTCCATGCAGTCCAGCCTGTCAGCTATATACGCAACGGAGATATCCTCCCACTGTCTCTCTGACAGACGAAGCAGCCAAAGATAGACCTTAAGGATATCACCTTGGATATCCTTCATGTATTTCTCTATAAATACATTCGGAACCAAAGCGTATTTCGGTTCATAAGTTCTTTTCAATAACACTTTGCTTCCTCCTAAAAGAATTAAACAGTCTCATCTGTTCTGCGAAAAATCATATCCGCAAAATGATACCCTGCTTCATGAAGTATATCATAAGTGCGCTCGTTTGAGAATAGCCATAAGGCATGCCGTTTTTCACTTCGTCAAGCTTAGTCAAGCCAACTTCGTCAAGCCGACTGCTCTCCCTTTTTTAACATCCAATATCTGCGCTGTACCATTTACCTGCTGTTTACGTACAACAGCATATGTGAATTATAAACCGAGGGCGGGAAGCCGCAAATGCCTCCCGCCCTCGCTGCTGGATATCATCCGTCTGATAAACAGAAATATCTTCTGATGCCTGTCTCGTCCTCATTTCTTCCCGACAAGCGCGTCGCCTACCTTATAGACATCGCCCGCTCCCATGGTCAAAAGAAGATCGCCAGGCCGGCTGTGCTCGAGAAGATAATTCTCGATCTCGTCAAAACTATCGATATATATTACATCCTTGCCCATCGCCGCTATCTTGTCAGCAAGATCCTGCGAACTGATGCCAAGGTTATCCTTCTCCCTTGCCGGATAGATTTTCGCCAATACCACCTCATCCGCCAACGACAAAGCCTCGGCGAAATCATCCATGAGCGCCTTGGTGCGAGAGAACGTATGCGGCTGGAACACGCAGACGACCCTCTTTGCTCCCCAATTATTCGCGGCCGTCAAAGTCGCCCTTATCTCATCCGGATGATGCGCGTAATCATCGATAACAGTTATCTCTCCCAGCTTCCCCTTCAGCTCGAATCTGCGGCGAGTCCCGCCAAAGAGCTTCAAGTCCTCGGAAAGGCTGTCCATAGAAACCCCAAGACAGCGTCCGACAGCAATCGTCGCGAGCGCGTTCATGACGTTGTGCTCCCCGGGAACTGCCAGCGAAAAATGCGCGGTCTCGTTATCAGGTCCCACACATACGAATTCAGGCAATGCGCCCTCACGATATACGATATCCTTGGCAAGGTAGTCAGCCTTGCCCTCCTTTCCGACTGTGACGACGCGGCAGCGAAGTCCATCTGTCAGCTCATCAAGCTTCTCTATATCATTGCTTACAACAAGCAAGCCGTCTTCGGGAACAAGCTCAGCAAAAGCTCTGAAGGAACGGCGAATATGATCTATATCCTTGAAATAATCCAGATGATCCGCCTTAACATTGAGTATCACGCCAATAGTAGGAAATAGCGACAGGAAGCTGTCTGTATACTCGCACGCTTCTGTCAGAAACTTCTCCGACCTGCCTACGCGGATATTTCCTCCGATCGAATCAAGCATGCCTCCGACGGAAACGGTCGGATCCATGCCCTCACGCATCATGACCTCCGCGAGCATGGAAGTAGTCGTGGTCTTTCCGTGAGTACCGGAAACCGCTATGGCGGTCGAATAATTCCTCATCAGCTGCCCCAGAAGCTCTGCCCTGGTCATCATAGGGAGCTTCCTGCGCATAGCTTCCGCATATTCCTCGTTATCGGCATGCACAGCCGCCGAGTAGACGACCACCTCTACATCATCCGTGATGTTCTCTTTCCTCTGTCCATAATATATAACAGCCCCATGCCGGCGAAGCTGCTCCGTCAGCTCAGACTTGTTTGAGTCTGAGCCGCTTACGCGAAAGCCGTCCATCAAAAGAACCTCGGCGAGGCCGCTCATGCTTATGCCGCCGATTCCTATAAAATGAATTCCCACAGGATGATTAAACTCTATCTCGAACATACTCTGCCCCTCAACCCAAAGAGTCTGAAAAATATTCCGCCGCCTTGTCGGCAGCATGTCCTTATTCCGCGCCCTCGGCCTCATCTACAGCGTCCGCCGCGCCCACAGCCTCGGCAGCGCCTTCGTCCACTCCGCCCTCGGTCTCAACTGCGCCTTCGTCCGCCGCGCCTTCGATAACCTCATCAGCGTTCTCGGCCAAAGTCTCGCCCTCAATCGCGGCTTCACTATCAGCAGATTCGTCTCCCTCAACGACTATCTCATCAGCAGCCTGCCCCTCTTCGGAAACAGCCTGCTCATCAGCTTCTGTCGCCTGCAGTACGCCGGTGATATCTCCGACCACCATCTCTGTGCTGTTGTAGTTAGGTTTGCTGTCCTGATAATTCTTGTACATGTTGACGAAGGTAACGCCAACTCCTACGAAGAATGCCACAACCACAGCAGCGATGCCGATACGCCATAGCAGCATCTCAATCCTTTCGGCGCGCTGTGCTTTAGCTTTTTCAGCCTTGCGCTGTAACTTTTTTTCAGTTGCCATATCTTCCCATCCTATTCTCTATATGTATTTCTGCCCTGCCCGCAGTCCTGATCAGACGCCAAAAGCTGCGCCGACCGGCCGACTTATAAAAAGCGAATATAAAACACATGCAAAGTCAGCCTGACTGTATCAGACCGCAGCAAACCATATTTTACAACGATTTATCCATATTGACAAGCATTAATATGATCAGGCGAAAGATATATTCCGCCTGATCACCGCAAATCTTACGCTTGCCGTCTGCTGTTTTTTATACGTCAGTCAAAAGACCATCTCGTCCCCGCTCATTCGCCGTAGCCGTCAGGGTTCTCCCTCTGCCATCTCCAGCTGTCCTCACACATCTCGTCTATGCCGCGCTCCGCCTTCCATCCAAGCACTCTCTCTGCCTTGGAGGGATCCGCATAGCACTCCGCGATGTCTCCGGGACGCCTCGGGCAGATCTTGTAAGGGATGTCCATGCCCGTTGCCTTGCAGAATGCTTTCACGACCTCCAGCACGCTGTAGCCTCGGCCGGTTCCGAGATTGAAGATCTCGACGGGTTCTTCCATCTTGTCAAACCTCTCGAGAGCACGGATGTGGCCGATCGCAAGGTCTACGACATGGATATAATCGCGCACGCCGGTGCCGTCCGGAGTATCGTAGTCATCGCCAAAAACGTTCAGGAAAGGACGTTTGCCGACCGCCACCTGAGTTATATAAGGCGTAAGGTTGTTCGGGATGCCGCTGGGCGCCTCTCCGATACGTCCGCTCTTGTGCGCTCCTACGGGGTTGAAATAGCGGAGCAGTATAACTCTCGCCTCAGGATCTGAAGCTGTCCAGTCCGTGAGCAGCTGCTCCGTGACAAGCTTCGTGCGTCCGTAAGGGTTGGTAACCGACAGCGGGAAGTCCTCCCTGATCGGGACTGAAGCCGGATCTCCGTAAACAGTAGCGGAAGATGAATAAATGATCTTCTTAACGCCGTGGTCGCGCATGGACTCGCAAAGGAGTATCGTGCCGGAAATATTGTTGTCAAAATACTCCAAAGGCTTCGCGACCGACTCTCCGACCGCCTTGAGCGCCGCGAAATGAATGACAGCATCTATCTTTTCTTTCTCAAATATGCTGTCCAAAGCGGCCTTGTCCCTCACATCCGCCTCATAAAACCTGGGTCTGACGCCCGTGAGTTCCTCGATCCTGTCGAGAACCTTGGGGGAGGAATTGTAGAAATTGTCTACGATCACGACCTCATATCCCCTGTTTATGAGCTCTACACTGGTATGGCTGCCGATATATCCGGTTCCGCCTGTAACCATTATGGCCATATTGACTCCTTTCCTCGCATGAACTATGCGGCTAAAATATCTGGAATTCACGCCCAGAGCAAGCATCCGGCATCGGTATCCACAGTCTGTTTCACCTATGCCCGACATAATCATTTACGGCTATTGTCTATGTTCGGCATCTGCTCTCAGCGAGCATATCCAGAGTATACATCAGGCGTTCATGAGCATGTATTGCCAAACGTCTCTGTATCTCTTTCTGAAAAAAGCCCCCGACCGCACGGCCGATGGCTTTTTATTTGTTATTATTCAGCCCCACAATGAGGGATGCGAAGCATCCCGAGCCAAGGGTACTGAATAGTTACTTTTATTTTACATATATTTTCTCAATGCGTCAACCTTATCTATCTTCTCCCAGGGAAGATCAAGGTCTGTTCTTCCGAAATGTCCATAGGACGCGGTCTGGAAATATATCGGCCTGCGGAGGTCAAGCATCTTGATGATTCCTGCAGGGCGAAGGTCGAAGTTCTCCCTGACGATCTCTATCAGCTTGCTGTCACGTAAGATGCCGGTGCCATAGGTATCGATGTTTATCGAAGTGGGATTGGCGACGCCGATGGCGTAAGAAAGCTGTATCTCGCACCTATCGCACAGACCGGCTGCCACCAGGTTCTTCGCCACGTAGCGGGCCGCGTAACTCGCCGACCGATCAACCTTCGTGCAGTCCTTTCCGGAAAACGCTCCGCCGCCGTGCCTGGCGTAGCCGCCATATGTATCGACTATTATCTTCCTTCCGGTCAGGCCGCTGTCCCCGAGAGGTCCGCCTATGACAAAGCGCCCGGTCGGGTTGATGAAATATTTCGTCCTTTCATCTACCATGTGTTCGGGAACAACCTCTTCAATGACATACTTACGGATATCCTGGTGTATCTGCTTCTGGGAAACATCGGGGTTGTGCTGGGTGGACACGACTACGCAGTCGATCCTGTCCGGCTTTCCGTTCTCGTCATACTCGACGGTGACCTGCGTCTTGCCGTCCGGTCTCAGATAAGGAAGGATTCCGGTCTTTCGGACCTCGGCAAGCTTCCTCGCCATCTTGTGAGCGATGGCGATAGGATATGGCATATATTCATCGGTCTCATTGGTCGCGTAACCGAACATCATGCCCTGGTCGCCTGCGCCGATGGCTCCTATCTCCTCATCTGACATCTCTCCGTTCTTCACCTCATAGGCACAGTCAACGCCCATGGCTATGTCGGCGGATTGCCCATTGAGGGACACGAACAGTCCGCAGGTAGCGCCATCGAAGCCCTTTTCTGAATTATCATATCCGATCCTTGTTATCGTGTCGCGTACCACCTGCTGTATATCCACATTCGCCTTGGATGTAACCTCGCCTGTGACCACTATAAAGCCTGTGTTCGTGAGCGTCTCGCAGGCGACCCTGCTCATAGGATCCTGCTCAAGCATCGCGTCCAGTATGGCGTCTGAGACCTGATCACAGATCTTGTCCGGATGCCCCTCGGTGACTGATTCAGAGGTAAACAATCTTCTTTCCATATTATAATTCTCCTAAAACAAATCGGCAGCTGTGAGTTCATGCACTATGCTCCTTCTTGAATGCTTCCGCTGCCTCATCCGTGTCCACGAGAGCGATGACCGCTCCAAGCTCCTGGAGCTTCCGCTCAAGATGCTCATATCCCCTCAGGATATACTCGATGGAGCCGACGGTCGAAAAACCATTCGCCGCAAGTCCCGCGAGTACCAGAGCCGCGCCTGCCCTGAGGTCAGGCGCTTTCATAGATGCCCCCTTGAGGGATTCCACTCCGTTAATGAAGGCCACATTGCCTTCCACACGTATATTCGCTCCCATCTTCAAAACTTCGTCCACATATTTGAACCGGTTTTCAAAAATGCTCTCTGTCACAACGCTTGACCCGGATGCCAGTGACAACCCGACACAG
Source organism: uncultured Lachnospiraceae bacterium (assembly GCA_902770965.1). GTDB lineage: Bacteria > Bacillota > Clostridia > Lachnospirales > Lachnospiraceae > RUG11623. The sequence goes on from CACXUY010000022.1 coordinate 16,727, forward strand.
ATCTGAGGCTGCATGTCAGTCGGAAAACCAGGATAAGGTAAAGTCTTGACATCGCAGGAACGCAGAGACGCTTTTCCGTTCACTCGCACGCTGTCGTCCAGCTCCGTCACTTCACAGCCCATCTCACGGAGCTTTGAAGATATGGATTCCAGATGCTTGGGTATGACGCTGTTGAGTATGATGTCGCCGTGGGTGACAGCGGCCGCAAACATGAAGGTTCCCGCTTCTATCTGATCGGGGATAACCGTATATTCGCATCCGTGAAGCCTCTCGACTCCGGTGATGCGGATGACATCCGTTCCGGCGCCCATGATCCTCGCTCCCATGGCGTTGAGCATATTAGCGATATCTACCACATGAGGCTCCTTCGCGGCGTTCTCTATAGTCGTGACTCCGCTTGCGAGAGCCGCAGCGAGCATGATGTTGATGGTCGCTCCGACGGAGACCATGTCAAGATAGATATGTCCGCCGATAAGATCCTTCGCGTCAACCACCACGCGGCCTCCATCCAAATCAACATCCGCGTTCATCGCCCTGAAGCCCTTGATATGCTGGTCGATGGGACGCTTGCCAATGGCGCAGCCTCCGGGCATAGCGACCTCCGCGTGCCTGTATTTGCCAAGAAGGGCACCCAAAAGATAGTATCCGGCCCTGATCTTGTCAATATACGCGCTGTCAACGGTCGCCTTAAATATGTTGCTGCCGTTAATGACCACGGTGTGGGGATCGACCCTGTCAACCGTGACTCCTATTCCCTGTATGGCATCGAGCATGACGTTAATGTCGTTCACGTCCGGAATATTCTCCAGCCGGACATCCTCATCCGTCATAATAGCGGCAGCTATGATGCCCAGCGCGGCATTCTTAGCTCCACTGATAGTCACCTCTCCGACAAGCGGTGTACCGCCCTTCATGACATATCTCAACTCTGCATCTCGTTTTTCCATATTTCTCCCAACTCGGTCGTCCACTCCTTCGCACAGCGGCCGCAGTACGTCCGCGTGACTGCCTGAGCGCCAGTCATCACTTTCATATGCGGCATTCATTGATACATATGGAGTCTTAATATGCGTAGTGACGTTATCTTAGCATTTTAAAAACGCTTTGTAAAGCATAACTGCCTTATGTTATATCATTCCTTATTATTCTTTACGATTCTCTATGATTTTTTTATGATTCCTTATTTTCAGTCCAGTATGTCCATAGCCGGCTGCCCTCAAAATGCTTCTCGGCGTCCTTTATGCCCATTTTGCCCGAACCCTCTCCGAAAGGATCCTGAATGTAGACGTTCCAGAGGTCATAGCCCACTATGAAAGCGCAGCTTCCGTCGCTGTTGATGACGAAGACAGGCTTCTTCTGGTCGAGAAAATACAGCGCCTGCCTCACAGTACAGCCATTCAAGTCATATGCCCGCCATTCAGGGTTGTCCTTGACGTACTGCTCCACGCCGTCCGCGAGGAATGCCCCGGCTATCTGAGCCGCTTCTTCCTTGCCAAGCTCGATGCTCGCCTGAGTCCTTCCTGTGCGGTGCCAGATCCCTGCGCCGCTGCCGTCCGTAACGTAGCCCATGCCGGGATTCGCGGCAACGATCGCCTGTCCGGGAACATCATATATTCCCTCAGGCCTTCCGTGTACATACGCGATATATCCGATTATGTCCTTCCTGTCGGAAATGTCAGCAACCGACTCGCGCTCAAGAAGCTTTGTCACGGTCTTCGCGTTCTTGACATCGGCAGCGTCCGCTATGTCCATTGTGAGCTGAAGCACCCTCTGCCTTCGCTCCAGCGTCCTCTCAATTATGGACGAGCCCTCCTTCGTCAGGCTCATCCCGCTCCTGACAAGCACGTCGGAACCGGCGCTTGTGTAGCTGCCGTCATTTCTTGAGACCAGCTCCAGATGAACGTTGACGCCGTCCACCTTCACTTCGGAGATCATTTTCCCGGCTGCCTGATGGCGGCTTACCTCCTGTCCGTCCTTTGCCACGGCGACAAGCACGCCGCGGGGCTTGAGCACTGCCCCGTCCATAACGGCTATGTCATCCTTTCTACCTATGGTATATATCAGTTCATCTCCGACAAAGCCTTCGGGGATGAGATAGCTTCCCGCATCGGCAGCTATCTCAACCGGTTCATCTTCTTCCAGGCACCACAGCCTGATGAGGTTCGGACAATCCGGATCATCGCCTTCGCCCCAGGCCATGGCAGTACCGGAGGCATTTATCACAGGCGACTTCGCCGAGACGTTCTCGATGAGCTCAGACATCACGCCTTCAGTATCGACCGACCAGACGGTATCTCCATACAAGAACCAGCTTCTGTTCTCCGAGCTTCCCGACAGATCTCCCATGTCCATGGCGGCTATGTCCACCGGCACTCCCGATTCAACAAAGAAAAGCTCGCTTATCGCTTCCTTCTCCTCGATGTAGCTCCGGCTTGAAAGACCGAACCGTCCTTCATGTATGCCTGCCCCCATGCGCCCGAACACGAAGAAATCTATGTCGCCGCTGTCAGATACCGATCTGACGCTGATGCCGTAATCGTCCGTGAATTGTCCCTGACTGTTCTTATATGAAAAAATGCGCCTGATCTGCCCTTTATCCTTGCTATATTCCCAGAGCTCGCCGCAGGAACAAAACGCCACCCAGCTCTCATCCGGCGATGTCACAGCTGACACTCTCTCAGCCGGCGATATGCCAAGAGTTATTCCCTTGCTGCCGATGCTGCCCTCCGGATCAAAGACCTCCATGACCTCCCTGTCGTATGCCATGACATAGAATCTGTCAGATGTGTATTGAAGACAGATAAAATCCTGCGCCTGAAATGTCCTCTCGATATCGTTCTCAGCCGCAGCCGTCACTTCATAATCTATCAGGAAAGAAGCGAAGCTCCCATCCGCCTGTATCACGCTGTATCTGGCATCGCCCTTGGGCTCCACATCCAAGGAACCCCAGGTTATCTGGCCGGTTCCTGACTTGATATCGACCCTGGCGAGCGTAGACCGGTCCGCGTTGGGATCGGTCTCCAGATATTTCACATATTCCTGAAGCGCTTCCTTGTCAAATGCCGCATTATGGAAGCCCTCGGCAAATTCATAAAGCTCGTCGAAATGCAGCTCACCTGACCTTATCCTGGTGAAATAATCCGCCTTTCTTCCGTTATTCGTCTCCAATGATATCTTCAGCAGATATTCTTTTCCCTCGGAAATCCGATTCCCGATCTTAATTACCGCCGACACCTGCCCCTGGCTTCTCTTAAGATCCGTTGCCTGTCCGGAGGCTATCACCACTGTCCCCGTCTCATCCATTATATCGTATGAAACGGATGCCGTGAGCTCCTCGCCCCCACAGATAACAGCCCGAACCGTGCCGTCGCCCGGAACCGGCGTGACTGTCTTGCAGCTGCCCAAGGGGCGGTTCCCCTCGGCGCACGCCTCCAGCTCATTTATCATGTGCCCGCCTGTACTCATACGAACCAAGGGCAGCTCCGCCCCCTTTATCCTCGTATATGATTCCTCAGGCTCGGTCTGCGCATCATTTGTCCGGAACAGAGAACAGCCCGGCGTGAACAGGAGCGACAAGAGAAGGACGGAGACGGACAATAGAGCCGCCGGCGCGGGCAAACCCGCCTTCCACATCCTTCGGCTCATCTTCACAGCTCCAGTTCTATTTTTCTCTCGGTTCTCTCGTACTGGTAGTACCGCACACCCGCCGCGTCAAACATACGCCGGGCTGCCCTTGTAGAGTCCGTATCGTGGTAAAAATCGGACTCATAGACCACGGTACGTATGCCGCTCTGAATTATAGCCTTGGCGCACTCATTGCAAGGGAAGAGGCTGACATATAGCTTGCTCCCATCCAGGCTTCCGCCGCGATAGTTGAGTATAGCGTTCAGCTCGCTGTGAGCGGCATAAAGATACTTGCTCTCATACGGCGTACCCTGCCTGTTCCAAGGGAAATCGTCATCCGAACAGCCGATGGGAAAACCATTGTATCCCATTGAGAGAATCTTGTTGTCGTTGCTCACGATGCAGGCGCCGACCTGGGTGTGAGGATCCTTCGACCTCATGGCAGACAGCTTAGCCACCCCCATGAAATACTCATCCCAGCTGATGTAATCGCTTCTTTTTTCCTTTTGATCCTTGTATGAACCCTGATCCAATGTTTGCCTCCTGATTGCTCTCCCCCCAAGCCCCAGTTTGCGAGTTCTATTATTTCTTGCCCTTCAGATCTGCTCTATCTTACTGACACGGCGATGATGACGCTCGTCCTCGGAATGCTCTGTGTCAAGGAAAGCATCAACTATCATAAGCGCCAGTCCAGGACCTACGACCCTCTCACCCATGCAAAGGATATTCGCGTCGTTGTGCTCCCTCGTCATACGCGCGGAGAAGCAATCTCCGCAGAGAGCTGCGCGGATGCCGGGTACCTTGTTAGCGGCCATAGACATGCCTATGCCCGTACCGCAGATAAGAATGCCCCTTTCGCAATGGCCGTCCGCGACCGCATGGGCGACCATATGGGCTATCTCGGGATAGTCGCATGATTTCCTGTCATAGCAGCCATAATCCTTGAATTCAAAGCCTCTTGCCTCAAGGTGCTTCATCACTTCCTGCTTCAGCTCATAACCGCCGTGATCGCTTCCGATTGCTATCATTTTTATTCCCTCACTATGTGATTTTGGTAATTATTCAGCACCCCGAGTCTGGAGTGCTGAATAATTACGTGATTTTAAGATTATCCGGTTCTTTGATCATATGACTTGGCAATGCTTATTCTCCCTCTTGGGAAATGATTTCCACGGCCATCTTGGTCAGCAGATCTATGTACTCATAACAAGCCCCGTACTCCGCGAGAGTGCCGCCATAAGGCTCGACTATGTCTCCGGGCTTCCTCACGAAAACTCCCAACGGATAGACGCATGCTATATCGCCGAATCTTTCCTTAACCGCGATGCTGTCCTTCTCCGTCATCGTCAGGACAAGAACGCTTTCGCCCCTGAGATCATCCGCCGTAAGCTGTTCCGAATTATCTTTCGCGGGATCCATCTGGTTTCCCTTAAGAACCGCAACCGCCTTCAGATTAAGAGGTTCCGGAAATAATACCACCAGGCCGCGGGAAATGATCTCGCGTCCGGACATGTCTATACTTCTCATCACAGACTCAGCCATGATGCTAAGGCAGGTATTGTCCGTACATACAAGGACTATCTTCTTATATCTCATCTTCGCCCCCTCTGATGATCTATGTCCAGTATTTACGTTATAAGTCCCTGAGGAATGGTTGCCGTCAGGGGAAAGCTTGCTTTCAGCCGGACGGCAACCATTCCGAAGGACAAGCGGTATATAGGTTTACTTTGACAGTCAATTCACTTCGACGATATGGTAACCCGCCGCCTTCGTCAGACGGTTCATAATCGCTGTTCCAAGGGCATCATCGCCAAATGCTTCCGAGAAGACGTAATCAACCTCCTCCATGTCAAAATCTCTCAGACACTTGTAAAGGTTGTGAGCAATAGTCTCCTCATGTGCCAGTTCCCCGACTGTCCTTACATACTCCGATGGGTACATATAAGCATGCTCTTTTGCGCACAATATCCTGATACGGTATCCCTGCGCGGCCTTTTCCTCCGCCAGGGCGCTTATCACGGCGGCAACTTTCTTCTCCGCCGCCATATCGCCGGCCGTTTTCTCTTCTGTCTTATAGCCTGCCGGTTTACCCCAGTCCGTGCTATCCGTTGCCGGACTGTCCGCCGAAGCTTTTTCCGCAGCCGTAATATAAGCCGGCTCGTCGTTGCCGCTTACGGCACGCACTATGGTTATATCGGCCTTAGGCGCGTAATGGCGGTATTTCATCCCGGGAGCCTTGGGCCGCAGAGACGGATCCGGCCTGCCCATGATCGCAGGGTCGATAATGCCGCTTCCCGTGACCCTCCTGATCTCATCTATGCCGATATATCCGGGTCTCAGGATGACTGCTTCATCACCGGTCACGTCAATGATCGTAGACTCAAGTCCTAGCGGCACCTCTCCTCCGTCAAGGATCATATCGATCCTGCCATCCATGTCCTCCAGCACATGGGCAGCCGACGTCGGGCTGGGCTTTCCTGACCTGTTCGCGCTCGGCGCCGCGACAGGCACACCCGCCGCCTTTATCAGTCTCCGGGCAGCCTCATGCGACGGCATCCTGACAGCCGCCGTGTCCAGTCCGCCGGTCGTCTCATGTGGCACCAGCGGGCTTTTGTTGAAGACCAGCGTCATCGGTCCTGGCCAAAATGCCTTCATGAGCCTCCTCGCGATCTCCGGCACTTCCGAGACTAACGGATATAATTCCTTCTCTTCGGATATATGGAGAATGAGCGGATTGTCAGAAGGACGGCCCTTTGCTGCATATATTTTCCTGGACGCGCCAGGATCCAGGGCGTCTCCTCCAAGACCATATACCGTCTCCGTCGGAAAAGCCACGAGACCGCCGTCCCGGATAATATTGCCAGCCTTTTCGAAGACCTTCTCGTCCTCATCCGTGCCCTGAAGCTTACTGTATAAAGTATCCATCTCACATATCCATTTGCTGCAAAACCTACATGCCGAGACTGCCGCCGCCAGCTGATTCAACATCGACCGGATCAACATGATCGATACCTCAATCAGCAGTGTGGCTGATGTCACAACCCCAGAAGCTGTGCCGCAAAAACCACCGCGGAAGCGCTTATCGCGACGGTCAGCAGGCTCTTGTTGTAAAAAGCCAGGATCAATGCCGCCGCCGTCCCGACTGCCGCTGACACAGTAGATCCCGTAGAATATAGAATGTCGGGAAACGTCATGGCGGAAAGCACGGCATAAGGCACATACGCAAGAAATGAGCGTATGAACAGATTGTCGATTCTCTTCCTGAAAACTACCAGCGGAATCATGCGGATAAGGTAAGTCACCCCCGCCATGACCGCGACCGCTAAAAGAGCTTTACTCACATTTATATCCATACCGCTCACTTGATTACTACTATATTCGTCTCAGATTTTATCCTAATATTTCCGTAACTGTTCAGCACCCCAGACCCGGGATGCCGCGCCTCCCTCGTTATAGGGCGGCCAGAGGCGCTGCCTCTCTCAGATCGCCGCCGTACTGTCTTCGTCATCGCGTGAGACCTCGCCTATAGGGAATTTCCACGCGGCAAACGCGGAGACGGCAACCGTTATTATGATTATCCGCCATCCGGAGGACAGCATCGATATGCCCGGCAGATTGCGGAAAAGCACGCTCAAAAAGACCGCCAGCAGCGCGGTGATAAGTATCGGCCTGCTCTTTCTGGCATCAGGCACGACTATCGCGATAAACATCCCATAAAGCGCGATCCCGAGCGCGTTTGACAGCTTCTGCGGCATGAGGCTCGTCGCCGCTCCGCCAAGAAATGTGCCAAGCGTCCACCCGACGACAGGAAGGGCTATCAGTCCGCCCATATACGCTGCTGTCAGCTCTGCCGCTCTGGCACTCGCGACGCCGAATATCTCATCCGTCACGCCGAAAGAGACCGCCATCCTCTGACGGAGTGTCATCTCCCTCGCGACCTTCTGCGACAGCGACATAGACATAAGGAAGTATCTGGCATTTATCACCAACGTGGTGACCGCGATCTCCGCAAATGTCCCTCCTGCGACCACGAGCCGCGTCCCGGCGAACTGACCTGCGCTGGTCAGATTCGTCAGCGACGTCAGCACCGCGAACCAGAGCGGCAAGCCGGACATGACCGTCATCATGCCATAAGCGAACGACACCGACAGGTAGCCCAGTCCTATAGGCAGGCCGTCTTTCAGGCCCTCCTTCAAGTCCCCTCTCACGCTGTCCCTCATCGTGCCCGGCATACTTCCAACTCCATCTCTTTTATCCTCATTTCCTGCTTATCCCAAAATCTTACAGTCGGTGCCGCGCTTAACAGTACCGGCCAGGCGTCAGTTATCCGTACTGGAGAACTGGAACATCATGCCAAGAATCGCGATGATCAAGCCACCGACAAAGAACAGCTCGATATGCTGGGAAAGATTCAGCAGCACGGCGATCGCGGCAGCGAAAAGTGCGCCGCCTGCCAGAGCGGTCAGAACGATAAGCACCGGGCGCATGAAATGTACCGCGATTCCACCGACGGCGAGCGCGGCCGCCAGCACGATTATAGCCATAACCGTCTTCTCATCCTGAAACATATTGATAATGGTCGAAAGGACATACATCGCCGCAAAGCCGCCTATCACCGCGCTGAACAAGAAAATGCCAAGCTTCAGGATCAGCGTGATCACCACGCCCAACGCAAGACCGGTGATCACTGCGACAATGAGACTTGTCAAGGGATTGACGCTGAGCTTACCGGCGAACCACCACCCCAAACGGAAGCCGCAGACGAAGCCGAACAGCCATATCCAGAGTCTCAGCAGCTTATAGCCAAAAAGGCAGTGGAGCACTCCGATAATGCCGCTGGCGACAAGCATGACCATGATGATCTTGTCATCAGCCTGCATGCCCATTTTCTCGAGGATGGGCTCGAACGCCCCAAAAAACAAAGCCTTAAGACTATCTACATTGATCCCCTGTAAATATTCCAGTAACATGTTGTCCTCCTCCTTTTTTTAATGTCCATCGGCTTCCGAGCCGCTGTCCGGATTCGCGCCGTTCGCGCTGTACTCCGCGGCCCTGCCGATATCACTGTCGTCTAAACCGCTCGCCGAAGCGATATAAGAGCTAATGTCCCTCACCGTCTTCGAAGGAGCGTAATCTTCCACGCCGAAGAGCCACTTATGCAGTTCCTTTACGTTATGCTCCAAGGTGACGGGAACGACCACGTCCATTCCATTCACATCCTTTTCAAGATGAACGAAAGGAAAGCCCTGGGCGTTGTCGGTATCATAAAATACAACTCCCATGGCAAAGAGCAGAAGATCCTTCTCTGTCAGGCTCGTGCGTATAAGGGGAAATACATCCTCCGCCATTCGCGTCAACGCGGCGGGACCTGCCTTCTTTGCCCTGTCTATGACCTTGCTGATGACGAGGCGCTGCCGTGACGTTCGCTTGAAATCATTCCCGGTGGTTTTTCGTATACGGGCATATGACACCGCCTGCACGCCGTTGAGGTGATAGGTTCCCGCTCCCGGTTCGACATACCACCATTTTACCCCGCAGACCTCGGCCGTCTCCCAGCCATTGTCATTCATCCAGACGACTTCATCGTCAGTCATCTCGACATCTATCCCTCCGAGGTCATCTACCGCGACCTGAAGCGCCTTAAAATCTACTGTGACGTAGTCCGTGATGTTCAGATCCAGATTGCGGTTCAGCATCGTAACCATACGTGCGGGACCGCCGGTCGCGTAGGCATTGTTCGCTTTCCTGTACACAGCCTCGCCGACTATCACGTCAAGATATGTATCGCGGTAGACCGAGAACATCTTCATACTGCGGCGGCTGTTGTCCATAGTCGCGACTATCATCGTGTCGCTGTTGCCCCGAAGCAGGTCTCCGTCCCTTGAATCAAGTCCCACCAGGGCGATGCTCCTCTTGCCCATCATCGACTCGTCGTAAGCCACGCCGTCATTGAGCGTCTGCGGCGTGTCGCGGAACTCCTGATCAACTGAGGCTTCCATAAGCCTTCCAAGCGCGGCATAGCCTGTCGTGGCAAGAGCTGTGCCGCCTGCGATCGCCAAAATCAGAAGGATGATAATAAAATTCCTTATTGGATGGCGTTTTCGCTTTTTGACGGGCTTGGAGTATGCGCTGCCGTTGTCCGCGGCACCGTAATAGCCTTCTCCGATGACGCCCGCGCCAAAATTCCCCGGTCCCCGGCGTCCCTGCCGCTGCATATCCTCCATAGCCGCCCGGTATCCGGCGTCATACGCGGCGTTCCTCATGTCGTTATAGCCGCCATCGAAGCTGCCGTTAAAATTGCTGTTCCCCGGGTTGGGATAATTGCCGCCTGCGTAGTTTCCGTTTCCTGCGTTGGGGTAATTCCCGTTGGGGTAATTCCCGTTGGCGTTATTTCCGTTAATATTGCCGTTTATGACCCCAACAGACCCTCCGATGTTATTATCTCTATTTTCATTAATGCCATCAACATTTACATCAGCGGCAGTATTTCCGCTGCTTATATCTATGCTGGTATTTCCGCTGTCGCTTCTTCTAGAAGAGGCAAAGCTGCTGTTGTCGGTATTGCTTCTCCGAGAAGAGGCAATGCTGCTATTGCCGAAGTTCTTCCTTATCATTTATCTCCTTTATCAAATCCTATGGGGTACCTCCAATCGATACCCATGATGTAAAACACATGGCCTATATCATGCGGCTATGCAGCCCATGCCAAACGCATATGACTCGTATCATGATAGCATATCACCGTAAGGAAGTCAAAAGGGTTTGCGGTTGAGCTTACGTTTAGGATGGATACAAATATATGTGTGCCGAATAATTACAAAATAATGTCGGGAAATATCATATTTAGCAAAATTCGCTGTCACATACCGCAAAATGATGATATACTGTTACTATTCAGAGAATCTGATTCAAATTCAAAAAACTGTCTTTCATGAATAATCATGCCGCCAACAAGCGGCGGCGGAATGGAGTTTTATATGGGAAAAGGGATATTTGGCAAGATAAAAAACATTCTGGGAAAGAAATCTGATAACACCGGCTCAACAGACGAGAACCTCAGCGGTGACGGCGAGCTCCTGTCCGTCAATGAGAGCCTCAGCGGGCTTGACGCGCCTCAGTACAGGACAGACGACGAACGTCTTCGCGCGATGATGCAGGCACAGGCACAGGTCGAGCTTCCTGTATCCGGACTGGAGGGAGGCATACGCTGGAGCATCAGCAAGGAGCAGGTGCTCACCATCTCGCCCGCAGACGGCACGCAGATGACGAATTACAGCAGTCCTTTGCTCACTGATCCTGACATGGCATCTTATAATATTGCTCCTTGGCTGCAGGATAAAAGAGGAATTATGGTCAACCGCCTGGTGATCGAAGAGGGAATTATTAATATAGGGAGCAACTCCTTCGCCACTTGCGAATTCCTTGATGAAGTCCAGCTTCCCGCCAGCCTTACCGTGATCGGGGAAGCCGCGTTTTCAGACTGTACGTCTCTGAAGAAGATCGCCATCCCGGCAGGTGTCAAGTCAATACCGACTCTTACTTTCTGGCGCTGCCACTCTCTTTGCGAGGTGAGCCTTCCAGACGATCTTGAAAGGATCGAGAACCTGGCGTTCGCCGAATGTCACGCCCTCGAAAGCATACACATCCCGGAAGGCGTAGCCCATGTGGGCGAAAGCGCATTTTGGGGCTGCCCCCTCTTCAAGTCAATTGACGACTTCATCGAGGAAGCCGCAAACGAGGAGTATCAAGGTGACGACGATGATGATGACGATGATGACAGCGTCTATATCTTTGATGATGACATAGCCGATGACGATGGCAGCGTCTTTATCATAGATAACGGCAATGGCGATGGCGATAGCAGCGTCTCTATCATTGATAACGACAAAGGCGATGACGATGGCAGCGTCTTTATCATAGATAACGGCAATGGCGATGGCGATTCTGTTTCAGACTACAGCGAACCTTCCGAAAAAGGCGATGACGGCGCGGGGATGTGAACCCGCTTTTCCCTGAGATAGCCTACATAAAAGCCCGAATTCACTACCCCCGCGACCAGGAAGCCAAGATCATCATAGTAACAGTTCAGGGTCTCGTTCGCGGCGCTGCAGTCAAGCCTCACAAAGGCTTTTCCTTCTGCTGCCGCCATATTCTCTACCTTAAGGAGAAGGAGCTTCCCCGCCCCCTTTGACAGAGGGTCGGCAACGAAGTTATGCACGTAATACGCGGCCATGTCATCTCCGTCCGGCCAGCGCGGATCAACATCAAGCAGTACTCCGGCTCCGATGATCCGACTGCCTTCATTTTTCAGGACATAAAGGTTGCCGAGTTTTTGCTGCGCCTTAAAATATGCCAGATTATGTATGTTGAGGTATCCGTTCACGTTCCAGTGCCGGATACCTTTTTTTTCCATCCATTCCACGCGTCTCTCATATAAAGAAAATGTGTTTCTCACATCTTCAGGTTTCGCACGCTCCAGGTGACAGCACATCGCTTTCCCTCCTGCATTATCCTGCGATTTCAAAAAAATCGCGCCGGCCGCGGTCTCAAGGACTCGCGACTGACGCGATAGTGGGTCATTAGGGGCTCGAACCCTAGACACCCTGATTAAGAGTCAGGTGCTCTACCAACTGAGCTAATGACCCATGCATTGCTGCAACGAAGTGTATTATAGAACAGGTATTCAGGAAATGCAAGCACTTTTTTAAAAAACTTTTCAAGGCTCTTCAAACGGGCTTTTCAATCGGGGGCATTCCCGGCTGCTCTCCCTGCCTAATCTGTTCCGTGCTGCAAGCCAATATCTGCGGGACAAGTCTGCTTACAGCTGCAGCTTTCAGCGACAGCTTACATCAAGTGC